>CAYJDR010000016.1:0-33132 GCA_964368965.1 uncultured Deferribacteraceae bacterium | reverse complement strand
CAACAGCTTGCCCATATGGCAATACTAGCCCGTTTTTCACTTGCATTATTGCAAGCTCTAAACCGTTGAAAAGCGCCGTTACGCCGCCCATATAGTTTACAACTGCTGAGGCGATAGTGATATCACTTGCATCTACAATCAATTGGATATTTGCAGTTAAGTCTGTAACCATGTTGTTATTAAAGTTGCTAGGTATGATTAAAAAAGCTTTTACCTTGCCTGTATTCATCAACTGTTCTGCTTCGTCGTATGTGTCAACGTAATAATTGATAACGAATGAAGGCGTAGCTTTGACTTTAGCAAGATATTCAGACGATAGTTGTGATTTATCATTATCTATAACAGCTATTGATACATTTTCAACATCTAACTTCAATGCATAGCCAAACAATACAAGCAGAAATACAGGAACGAGCAAAACAACCAACAAGCTACGCAAATCACGAAACAAGTGGATAAACTCTTTATATGATACAGCTTTTATGCGCCTAATATTCATCAAGCACCCCTGATAAGCTAACAAAAACATCTTCTAGCGTTGCTTGTGTGGCAGATAGTTGCTCAAAGTGAGTTTGTGAGTTTTGCAAAATGGACTCAATATCTGCTTGTGCGATACCTTTCGTAAGCACTCGTATTGAGTCTGCTAGAATAGCTACATCATACACCCCTTTCATGCCGCTTAATGTGTTTGATATTTTGTGCAAGTCGTTGCCTGTTAGGCTAAATACATCTAGGCGCATTTTGCTAGTTTTAAGTTCTTCGGGTGTTCCAATTTGTTGCAATTTGCCAGCTGATATCATGGCTATCCTATCGCAGTATTCTGCCTCGTCCATATAGTGCGTTGTGACAAATATTGTAACCCCATTGGCTGAAAATGAATATATCAAATCCCAAAAGTTTCTGCGTGATATAGGGTCAACCCCAGCAGTTGGTTCGTCTAAAAATAGTACGCTAGGTCGGTGAAGTATTGCACATGCAAGCGATAAGCGTTGCTTTATGCCTGCTGAAAGGCTGATGGTTTTTTTATGTTCATAGCCTTGGAGTTTTACTAGCTCGATAGTTTCTGATATGCGTTCATTGAATACATCTTTTGGCACGTTATATAGCTTAGCAAAAAACTTAATATTCTCAATAACTGTAAGTTCTTCGTATAGCGAAAATTTTTGCCCCATATATCCAATATTTTGCCTTACAGTGCGTGCTTGTGTGGCGATGTTATAACCAGCTACAATACCAGTGCCGTTTGTTGGCTCAAGTATCCCACAAAGCATGCGTATAGTAGTTGATTTCCCAGCACCATTCGAGCCTAAAAAGCCAAATATCTCGCCCTTTCCAACAGTAAAGCTAACATCGTTGACTGCTTTAAAATCGCCAAATATTTTATATAAGTTTTCAACAACTATTGCTTTTTCACTCATTATTATACACCTCTGATGTTAAGTGAGTGAACACATCTTCTAGCGTTGGTGTAATGATTGAGCACGTGTATTGATCGCCAGCGATATTTGATACACGCTCTATGATGTTATTTATGCTTTTAGGTGCATGGACATGTATCTCTGAGCCGAATGCCCATACATTGCCCATATCTTTAGGTAGCTTAACTAATAAATCTCTTATGCGTTCGCCTTTGATAGATACAACATTGATATCTTGTAAGTTTTTGAGTTGTTCGGGTGTGCCATATGCTAAAATTTCGCCACTATGCATTAAGTTGATAGTGTTGCAACGCTCTGCTTCATCTAGGTATGATGTTGCGTAAACGATTGCTGTACCAGTAGATGTAAAAGAGTTTAAGATTTGCCAAAACTCTCGCCTTGATACAGGGTCGACACCGTTTGTAGGTTCATCTAATATCAATACTTTAGGTTCATGGATAAGTGCTGAACATAGTGCAAGTTTTTGCTTCATACCGCCAGATAAGTTGCCAGCAAACCTATCACGAAATTGATACATACCACTAGCTTTTAACAACCTTTCTTTACGTGGTTCAATATCTTTTTGTGCAACGCCTTGTAGGGTTGCGTAGAAGTCGATATTTTCACTAACCGACATATCTTGATATAGCCCAAATTTTTGACTCATATAACCTAGGCTTGCACGTGCTTTTTGATAGTGCTTAATGGCATCGATATCATCTAAGGTAAGCGTACCTTCACAAGGCAAGCTGACTGTTGACAATATGCGCATCAGCGTGGTTTTACCAGCACCATCAGGACCAACAACACCAGATATTTCGCCAGCTTTCACTGATATCGAAACATCTTTCAACGCTTTTACATTATCAAACGATTTAGATAAATTATTAGCATTGATAATTGTATTATTAGTCATTTGCACTATTCCCAAATAACCGCATCCGCTGGTATACCAGATTTTAACAACCCTTTAGTATCTACAATATCAATCTTGACCCTATACACAAGTTTTACACGCTCAATGCTTGTTTGTATCTGCTTTGGGGTGAACTCTGCTACGTCAGAAATATAGGTGACCACACCTTCAAACTTTTCATTAGGTAGTGCATCAACAGTTACTGCCATTTTGTCGCCAAGTTTTACCATTGTTGCTTGTGTGACAGGCAAATACGCACGTAGCCACAGTTCATCTGGATTAGCTATTGAGAATATTGTGCTACCAGCTTGTACAAACTCGCCAGTATCTCTATACTTGTTTATAACAACGCCATTAATCGGTGATGCAAGCTTTGTGTATGCTAGTTGTTGGCTAGCTAGTTGCACATTAGCACTAGTTGCTAGTGTTTGTGCTTTTGCTTGTTCAATGCGTTCTTGCCTTATGCCTAATTCTAGTTGTTTCAATCTTTCTGATAGTTCTTTGACTTTATGTTTTGATACGTTATATGCTGTTTCTGCGTTATCGTAAGTTGATTGTGAAATAGAGTTGCCTGCATATAGTTTTTTTGCACGCTCATATTCTTTTTTGATATTATTAGCTTCTGCCCTTGCTTGCGCTAGTTGTTGCTTCGCTTGTGCGATTTCTTCTTTTGTGTAGCCTGTTTCAAGCTCTTGCAATGCCCATGTTGCTGTAGTGTTGTCAGCATTTGCTAAATCTAGCTTTAGTTTATAGTCAGTGTTATCAAGTGTTGCAAGCAAAGCGCCTTTCTCAACACGCACACCTTCATCAACCAATACGCTAGCTAACTGCCCCATCGTGCGAAATGACACATCAACTTCATCCATCTGTAATTCGCCAGAGAATTTCAATATGTTGTCATCTTGTATTTTGAAATGTTTATATGCTAAAAATGATATTGTAGTGACGATAATTAATAATACTATAAGGACTATACGCTTTTTCATAGCATACCTCGTATTGATATTTTAATTCATATCAATATACTATACTATTTCATAGCAATATGCAACTATGCATTATATAGCTTACCTAAGTTTATGTGTTTATTATTGAAGGATTGTAAAATGTTTTCAGCCTCATGTTCTGAGTTTGCATCCATTATTTGCGCAACTAGTTCCCTACATTTCTCGACCTCAAGTTTACCTACAATGTTCCTTATGCTATATGTCGCACGAGGGTTCATGCTTAAACAGTTATAACCCATGCCTAAAAGTATAGGTATGAAATTGTAATCGCTTGCGAGCTCACCGCATAAGCATAATGGTTTGCCACTAGCAGTTATTTTATCGTGAATGAATTGTAGCGCATACAAAACAGAGTGATTTATATTTGAATGTAAATGGTTTACGTAATTATTGCACCTATCAACACCAAGCATAAACTGAATTAAATCATTAGTGCCAATATTGAAAAAGTCTACATGTGGGATAAACTTATCTATCGCAAATGCTACTGATGGAAGCTCTATCATTATGCCTATTTTGATATCGTTTTGATGAGACACATTATCAATAGTCAGCAACCTTGATTGCTCTTGTATAAATGCTTTAACATCTAATAGTTCATCGACAGAAGATATCATTGGCAACAACAACCACACATCACCATGAGAAGCAGCACGAAGCACTGCTTTAATCTGCTTTGCGAACATGCCTTTGTTTGCCATGCAATACCTTATAGCACGTAACCCCATTGCTGGGTTAGGCTCGTCATAGGTATCCATGCCGCTAACTACTTTATCGCCACCTAAGTCATAGCTTCTTAGAACTAAGCGCTTGTTAGCTAGCCCTTTTATTGCATCAGAGTATATGTTATATTGTTCATCTTCATTAATATCAGTTTTACTCATGTAGATAAATTCTGTACGGTAAAGCCCTACACCTTGGAGGCCGTGTACATCTATTAGGCTTAGTTCGCTGTTGCCCTCTATGTTTGCAAAGAGTGATATTTCATGTTTATCTTTTGTATAGCATGCTGTATCGTTCTTTTGCTTGAAAGATGACAGGAACTTTTCATAGTCTTTCATGCGCTTTTCATAGCGCAACCTTGTGTCTTCATCTGGGTTTATTACAACTTGCCCTAAAAAGCCATCTATTATTAATTCATCGCCGTTTGATACGTTATCATATATATCTTTAGTGCCAACAACGGCTATCAAACCTGCACTTTTCGCTATGATAGAGTTATGTGTTACACGGCTTCCGCTATCAGTTACAAACCCTTTAATGCCTTGCTCCAACATAACTTCAATATCTGATATTATGATATCCGATGTAACTATGATAGAATCGCTCGCTGCGTTATCAAACTTATCATATGTTATCTTCATCATGTGACGTTGTAGCCTTTGGTATATTCCGTCAATGTCATGCTTTCTATCTCGGATATACTCATCTGTAGAGTTGTATAGCGCTTTAATGATCTCATCTCGCACACACTTTAGGGCATACTCTGCATTTACACTTTCTTTATTGATAAGCGCTTCAGCTTGCCCAACAAACAGTTCATCTTCTAGCAAGAGTTTATATGCGTCATATACTTGCGCGTTTATCTCCCCTGCTTCGCCTTTAAGGTTGATGTTGTCGATAGCGTTTGCAGTATAGTTGATAGCGTCTTTCAGTTTTTTAACTTCTGCTGTTTTGTCGCTAACTCTATAACCTGTAACAAATACGTTTTTCCTATCAACTTTTAAGCATTTACCTATAACGATACCGCTAGATATTGATGAGCCGTTTTTTATGATCACGCATCTTCTCCAAATTTGCCTTCAACTAAACTTTGTAATGATTGCAAACAGTCGTGGGCATCTAGTCCGTTTGCGTGTATTTCTATGATGCTTCCTTTCGGTGCAGATAGCATTATTAAGCCCATTATACTTTTGCCGTTTACTTCATATTCATCTTTTTTCACTACGATATCTGCATTATATTCAGAGGCTGTCTTTACGAATGCTGCGGCTGCTCTTGCATGCATACCTAGTTCATTACTTATTGTTGTTGTGATAAACTTTTCCATAATTATACCCCTATCTTTAACAATACACCGATAATACCTGCGAATATTATTACGCCTACCGGTGCTGATAAAACCCTTGATAATAAAAAACCTAAACCAAATGCTACAAACGCTTTCATATTCAACAACATGCCCCCATCACTATAAAGCACGAACGCTGAAAGCAATATACCTGACATAAACACCGATATATAATCAAGCACTTGCGCCCAGTTATTGAACGACACGCGCTTAAATATCTGTATCAAATCTTTGCCTTGTTTGTAGCCTAAATGAAACCCAAAAAACCTCGACCAAAAGTGGAACACGTTGTATAGCACCATGTATGTAACAAGCGCAATACTCGGGTTGACTACTGCCACCATTAGCGACACAAAAAACACAAACGGACGCAACGAATGCCAGAAAAAAGTATCGCCCATTGCTGCAAGCGCAGACGAGTAAGCTTTCACAAATGGCATAACCTCATTATTTCGCTCCGACTCTTTAAACACCATACCTAATATGAATGTTATGAAGTATGGATTAGTGTTAAAATAATCTGGCTTATCTGCCTTTATGTCGCTTGGTATCGGTAAATTGTTACGCTTAAATAAATCTTTAAGCAACCATATAAAACCTGTGCCTTGCATGTTGCGAGTGTTCCAGTTGGCTTGATAGACCATGCTCTTAAGTATTGTAGGCAGTATTGTTAGTGGCTTCATATAAATAACCACCCAACAACTAAACCGCATGAAAACAACGCAAGTTTAAAAAATATCTCACGAGATAAAAACCTAAATAAATATCCACCTAAAAACGCATACAACAATAATAGCGAAGCTGTTGGAGTGCTTGCATCTTTAACATGTATAGTAACGTATAGCATGATAAAATATATACCAACTAACGCAGTATTATAAACAAGCACGCCTCTTGCAAACGCAGTTGCAAGCCCAATATTTATTAACATGCTTTCAAAGTCTTGTTTATCAGCCTTAATAGTTGTGGCTATGAGTTTTTGATTGATGGCTCGGCAATATTTATCCGTCTGCGTCACTGGGTACATAAACAACAACACAACAGCAACACACACAACCAAGCTAAGCGTGTTAGCGATAGATGGCATTATGCAAACCATAACAGACATCGCATAACCGCCAAATGTATCATCATGCACAATCAGCGTGCCGACAGGCACTTCAAGCATGCCGATAAGCTCAAATAATACGCCAACAAATAAACAAATCAGCATATTATCAAACAAATAACCAACCACCCCAGAAACAATAAATGGACGCGATATCATGATGTTAAAGCCTGCAAGCCTATCTATTGATATTGCGCCAGAAAGTAGTATTAGGGAAGTCGATTGTACTATTGTCATCGTTTTATGATGCCCTTCTTTTCAAAAAATTTTAGCATGTTGATTGGTTTTTCCCATGGTACTTTGTGTACGAACACATCAAAACGTGCCAATATTTCTTGCAATTTTTCTATATCTGCATCGCCGATACATACTGTTTCGCTCACGTTGGTTGCACAATCTTTATGTGCTAAGCACCCTATGTTTATGTATGCACCCTCTGGTATGTTATCAAGCACTTCATATAAATCAGTGACAGAGCCAAAAATATTTAACACACTGCCACTAGTGGCACATTCACTATGCTTATAGTCTTCAACAGTTGCAACAGTGAGTTTCGTATCAGATGATAATATACTTTTGTATATTATGGTTTGAAATTCATCATTTGCTATAGCGTCATTAACAATAACTATGTTGTGGATATTGTAATAATTAACCCAACCTTCCATAACCTGCCCATGTATGAAGCGGTCATCAATTCGATAAATTATTCTATTAGTAGGCACGATATCACCTTGCAGTCGTAAGGATTGCGCTTGCAACTTTGATATTTTCTATGCCTGCTTGTGCTGACTCTTGGGCGATAGTTGCCACAGAGTTGCCCTTATCCATGCGCAATGTGTATGCTTTTATTAGCATCGGCAAGTTTACGCCTGAGATAACCTCTACAGCATCATTTTGTAAGTATGCCATTGAAATATTTGATGGGCTACCACCAAACATGTCAGTATAGACAACCACGCCTGAGTTCATGTAGCCGTCAAGCAAGTTTTCTAGCTGTACTGTAGCATCTTTTAATGAGTTGCCTGTTTTAATTGATATGATGTCTACTTTATCTTGTTTACCTACAATCATTTCTGCAGCTAAGTGTAGCTCTTCGCCAAATAAACCGTGTGTAAGTATTATTATGCCTATCATTTATACCTCGTATAACCTATTTTTCTATATCCCTATGTTTTGTGCGAACAAACGCTTGTGATTTGCTTGCAAGTACCTGTGCTATCGACTCAACCATGCTAACTGAGCGATGCTTGCCACCAGTGCAACCAATCGCGATGTTCAAATACTTTTTATTCTCTTTCTTATATAGTGGTATGAGTGTTAGTAAAATGTTACATAATTGTTGCAAAAAGATGTCATAATTTTCATCACCTTTCACATAAGCATCTACTTCGCTATCTAACCCTGTCTTTTCTTTCAACCCTTCAACAAAGAACGGGTTACGCAAAAACCTAACATCAAACATAATATCTGGGTCAACTGGCACACCATATTTAAACCCAAACGATTGCACAGTTATAAACAGCCCTTGCGTTGATACATCTTTGAAATAGTCTTGCACTTCACGTGTGAGCTCATGCACTGAGCGCTGGTCAGAGTTGAACACTATATCAGCCATATCTTTTACATCGCTCATAAGTGCCATTTCATCTTTGATCGCTTCCACTATATCATCACCACGTGGGTGCTTTCTGCGTGTTTCTTTATATCGTTTTACGAGCGTTGCTTCTGATGCTTCAACAAACAGAAGTGTCGCATTATATTTCTCTTTAATAAGGGCAATAGTTTTTGAAACAAGTGCCCTATCTTTTGCCCGAGAATCTATTACGAACGCTACTTTCGACATCTTCGCTTCAGTCGTATATAGCAAGTCGATAATCTTTTCAATAACTTGTAGTGGCATGTTATCTATCTTATCATAGCCGATATCTTCAAGCACGTTTGCAACTGTAGTTTTGCCTGCGCCTGATAGTCCTGAGATTATTAATATTGATAAGTTATTCATACATTCCTACTTTATTTTAAGACGTTCATCAGCCTTTAATATAAACGCTTTAGATGAATCGTAGCCCATTGCTTTCAGTAAATAGTTCCTTGCGGCTATCTCAACGATAACAGCCATGTTTCTGCCCGGTAATATCTCGCACGTTACCTCTGGCACTTTAATGCCTAATATATCTTTGTAGCTCTCTTTCATACCTAGCCTATCCGAGTTATCTAGGCTATCGGTTATGAAGTTTATTGCAAACTCTATACGCTTCTTTACACGTATAGATGTGATACCAAACATATCACGTACATTGACAATCCCTAACCCTCTAAGTTCTATATGGTAGCGTAATAAATCATCTGCTGTGCCTTGCAAGCGGCCGTTGCCAATAAAGCCCACAACAACATCATCTGCCACTAGCCTATGCCCACGCTTGATTAACTCAATAGCACATTCGCTTTTGCCTATGCCACTTTTGCCTGTTATTAACACACCTATGCCATAAACGTCCATAAATACGCCATGGATATAAGCTTTCTTTGATAGTTTCGCTTCTAGCACAGATGTTGCAGAAGTTATCGTATTTCGGCTGTTTTCGCTAGTTGTCAATATTGGGAGATTTGTGTCGATAGCTGCTTGCTTTAAGACATCAAGTATCGGTAACGATTTAGATACGATGATACAAGTGCTGTTTTTCTCGAATAGCTGTTTAAGGACGCTATACGCTTGTTCATGCGGTATTGTCGCTAGGTATTCTATCTCTGTTTTGCCAAACAGCATAGCTCTACCAGCATGGATATGTTGTTGAAATCCTGCCAAGGCAAGACCTGGTTTTATGATAACAAAGTCTGATATACTGCGTTCATCAATGCCTGCATCAAGCACAACGTTTACATCTAGTTTGTTTTTCACTAGTTCAATAAATTCAGGCACGCTTACTTCATTGTTATTAAGCATATACCACTCAAGTTTAGTTATTAAAAATGCGGTACTATCTTTAAAACAGTACCGCATATAAAGTTTTTATGGTTCAATTAACCCAATGTTTCCATCATCACGCTTGTATACTACATTTACATGTGTAGTGTCGGCATTAACGAAAACAAAGAAGTTTTTGTTAAGCAGATCCATTTGCATAGCTGCCTCTTCAATATCCATAGGTTTTGAAGGGATAAGCTTTGTAACGATAATTTCAGGCTCTGTGTTATATAGAGAGTCTGGCTCATAAACATTAAGTTTAAGAGTTTCTGCATCGTTGCGGTCTGCACCTTTATGCTCTTTTAGACGCTCTTTATATTTAACGAGTTGTTTTTCGATTTTATCAACTGCAAAATCTATTGAAGCGTACATATCTTCAGACTTTTCAAGACCTTTCAAAAAGATGCCTTTAACATCAACAAGTATTTCTGCTGAATGAAGGTTCTTTTGAACTTCAAGGTTTACGTGCACATCCATGATATCGTCGAAGTATTTTTTGATTCGTGCTGCTTTCTTCTCCGAATATTCACGAATTGCATCTGTTACTACCATGTTTTTACCACTAACTGTAACTCTCATAAGAATTACCCCCTTAGTCTTTTTCTTTGGGACATTGTAAGGATATTCATTTCATCCCTATACTTTGCAACGGTACGCCGCGCAATCTTTATGCCTTCCGAGTCTAAAATGTCTACAATCTTTTGGTCAGAAAGTGGTTCAGTAGGTTTTTCAGCCTCTATAAGCGACTTAATCTTCGACTTTATCAACACGATAGACATGTCACCTTCAGACGAGTCTAGCCCTTTTGAGAAGAACGATTTAAGCTCTATCATCCCTCTAGGTGTCATAGCATATTTACCTGCTGTAACACGGCTAACTGTGGACTCATGAAGCTCTGTAATTTCAGCAACTTCTTTCAACTTCAATGGTTTAAGCATGTCGTCGCCATTTTTGATAAAGTCTGCTTGTGTATCAATCAACACTTGTGCAACTTTATAAATAGCTTTTTGCCTTTTTTGAAGGCTTTCGATAACCCATACAGCGTTTTTTACTTTTTCTTTAATGTACTGTTTCGAGTCATTATCGAGTGATGCATCTTTCAGCATTTTTGTATAATAACTGTTCAACCTAACTGTTGGTATCCCGCCTTCATTTAATAGTATATCAAACTTTTCTCCATTTGGCACTATAAATATATCAGGTACAACAACTTTTATGTCAGAATCCTTATAATTCAAGCCTGGGCGAGGATCAGTTTTTTTTATAATCTCTAGTAAATAGTTAAAAGTATCACGCTCAATGCTCATTTTGCGTAAAATTTCTTCGTACTTGAAAGCAGCCAACTCAGCAGAATAATCTGTCAACAATTCACAAACCAAGTCGATATATACTTGATCGATATCAAGTTCCTTCAGCTGAGTAACTACACACTCGCAAATATTTTCACTAGCGATACCTATTGGCTCAAAAGTTTTAATAACATCAAGCACATGTTCAAACTCTTCTAGCTCAATATCAAGTTCGTTACAGCTTTCGCTAATATCTAACCTAAAATAGCCATCATCGCTCAAGTTGCCGATAATGAACTCGCCAATCTCTTTTTCTTGTATGGTCAGCCTTGCAACTTTAAGTTGGTTTAGTAGGAAATCGTATAGCGACTCCTCAGAGCTTGTGAACATCTCGAAATCGACGCCTTCGTTACCACCTAATGGCTTATAGCTTATGTCGTCAAGTTTGTCATAGCCTATATATTCGTCCCAGTCGTCGCTTGATATTGTTTCTGCTATATCTGGTTTTACTTCACCATCTGGTTCGCTATCGGTTTTGTTGTCGTCGCTGCCATCGGTGTTGTAATCGTCAAAATCGTTTTCATATTCAATATGCTCTAATACTGGGTTAGCTTCTAAAATAGTCGCTATTTCATTAACTAGCTCTTGTATTGGCATTTGAAGCATTGCAATAGATTGCTTCATTTGCGGTGTAATAAACACCGACTGTTGCATACTGTTTTTTAAATCAATATTCTGACGCAGATTGTTCATGCTATATAGTAAATCCTTTACCTAAATATCTTTCTTTTACTGCTTCGTTAGCGAGTATCTCATCTGTTGAGCCGTGTGTTAAAACAGTCCCCTCCGTGATGATATATCCTCTATCTGTAATCGACAATGTGTCACGCACGTTATGGTCTGTGATTAACACGCCAATGCCTCTATTTTTCAACTGTTGCACCATAACTTGAATGTCTGCAACTGATATCGGGTCGATACCTGCAAACGGTTCATCTAGCAGTATAAAATCAGGCTCTGTCGCTAAGCATCTAGCTATCTCAACACGCCTACGTTCACCACCTGAAAGCGCATAACCATAGCTTTTCACAACATGGTTTAAGTGGAACTCATCAACTAACTGCTCTAAGCGTTGCTTGGCTTCTGCTTTTGAATAGTCAGTAAAATCGAGTGCTGTCATGATGTTATCATACACTGTCATTTTACGAAATATCGAAGCTTCTTGTGGAAGATAGCCGATACCAGCACGGCAACGCTCATGGATAGGTTTTTTAGTAATATCCTCGCCACCTAGCAAAATACTGCCACTTTCTGGGCGAAGCAAACCAACTATCATGTAGAAAGATGTACTCTTACCAGCACCGTTAGGACCAAGTAGACCAACCACTTCGCCTTTAGAAACAGATACAGAAACATCGTTAACAACTCTACGTTTGCCAAACGATTTGCTTATATTCCTAGCTTCTAAACTCACGGCAATGCTCCTGCTTCGTTAGGGTTGAAGATGATTGTGACGCGTTTTTCCTCGCCTTTTTCCACTTCTATCCTATCATCAATATAGTATATTATAACTTTATCACCTTCAAGAAAATTCTCACCTTGCCAAACTTTTACACCGCCAGATAGTGTTGCTATCTTTGCGACTTCATCAACTTCGCCGTTTTGGGATATAGCTACGATTGTATCTGTTTTGATGTTTACATTACCGTTGCCGACAATGCGCTCAATAGAGTTTGTTTCATTCATAAAAACTGTAACATTATCAGATGTTAAAGTGTAATTATCGCTAACGCCAACAACATTGCCAATAAACTCTGTGCGGCGCTCTGCTCCATAATATTTCATAGCATCAGCTGTTATCTTAACAGGTGCAGAAACATTATCAGTAGCCGCTATCAAAAATAGCGCTATTAATGGTAAAAGTATTAATCTATAGTTAAAAAACTTCATATAATCCACCGTGTAACCTACTCAGAATATATAACTGTTACGTTATCTTTAAAGTAGACATAGTTTTTAGTGTAGTCGAACGAAGCCGACTTCGAAAATATTGAGCTATTATCATAATGTAGATAGATGCCGTTTGTAATCTCGCCGACACCTTCAATATAGTCATATTCTAGTTTGCCGTCAACATCAGTATAAAAGTCAATACCATCAACAGTACCCTTAATGTTGCCTGTTGCCTCGAGGTATCGCTCATTGCTATAGCTGCCGTTATCAGCGTTTGCGTTTAGCGTCATAGTAGTAGACACATACTCAAGCGACAAGTTATCTAAATCAACTGAGTTATCAAGTATATCAACATAAGCCGTAGTCGATAACAGGTTTGCATAAGCATCGCCACTTAATATATACTTAAACTCTAGTCCTTTAACATTCAGTTTGTTTTGTTGCAACACAGCCTTGTACGGCACAACAACTTGGTGAGGTTTCAAAACAATGTAAATGAATAATGCTATAAACACTACGCCTAAGCATAACCCAGCCCATAACAATGCCCTATTCTTTAAAAACCCCTTGCTACTAAACATTAAACAATTCCTGACTGCAATATATCCTGTAAGTGTACTAAGCCAACAAGCTTGTTAGCATCATCAACGATAAATACAGATGAGATTTTATGAGTTTCCATCAACCTAAGTGCACTTGCTGCAAGCTCAGAGTCTTTCATCATCTTAGGTGATTTTGTCATAACATCTTTCGCTTGTTTATCATAAATATTGTCGAAGCTAGTTGTCGCCCTTCTAACGTCACCGTCAGTAATTATACCTATGATTTCGTCGTTGCTGTTCGTGATAGCTACGCAACCTAATCGTTTCTCAGTAATGATTTGCACTGCATCGCGGAAGCATGTATCCTCTTTTGCTATAGGTAGCGCATTACCGCTAACCATTACATCCATAACAGTCAACAATAACCTTTTACCTAGCGCACCAGATGGATGAAGCAACGCAAAGTCTTCTTCCTTAAACCCTCTACATTCAACCAATGCAACTGCTAAAGCATCGCCAAGTGCTAGTGATACAGTTGTGCTAGCAGTAGGTGCTAGGTTTAGTGGGCAAGCTTCCTTTTCTATCGATGCATCAAGCACATAGTCGCTACGTTTTGCAAGTGTAGATGCAGGGTTACCAACGATAGATATAAGCCCAACGCCTAAACGCTTGATAGTTGGAAGTAATTGTTTAATTTCATCAGTTTCGCCACTATTAGATAGCGCAAGTACAACATCGCCACGAACAATCATGCCGATATCGCCATGTACGCCTTCTGCAGGGTGCACAAAAAATGATGGAGTGCCTGTGCTAGCAAGTGTTGCGGCAATCTTTTTACCAATCAAGCCTGACTTACCCATGCCTGTGACAACTACTCTACCTTTACATTCCAATATCATCTCTACTGAGCCAATGAAGCTATCGTTTAACAGCTCTTTTGTTCGCCTAAGTGACTCTAGCTCAATATCAAGTGTGCGTAAACCGTGGTTAAGAATATCTTGTTTATTCATGAATATCCTCTTTTATAGTTCTGCTTTATCTTGTGCAAATTTATATCCAGCCTCTATAAAGCTTGTAAATAAAGGGTGTGGATTAAATGGTTTAGACTTAAATTCTGCATGGAATTGTACGCCAATAAACCACCTGTGTTCTTTTATTTCTACGACGTCTACAAGTCCTGTTTCAACGCTTATGCCTGTTGCAACAAGTCCTTCATCTTCAAGTGCTTGTCTATATTCGCTATTTAGCTCTAGCCTGTGCCTGTGGCGCTCTTTTATTGAATCTGCCCCATAGATCGACTTAATCAAGCTATTATCAACTAAAGTTGTAGTGTATGCACCTAAACGTATAGTTTCTTCCATAGCGTTGTGGTATTTTTCATCGCGTTGGTAGTCTATCACTAAGTCGCTTTCTGCTGGTGATTTAATTTTGTGTATCTCCGCAGATGTAGCGTTAGGAAGCTTCAACACGTTGCGTGCAAATTCGATAGTAGCAACATGCATACCCATACCTACACCTAAGAATGGGATATCTTTGCTTCTAGCAAAATTCACAGCCTTAATCTTACCTTCAACACCACGCTCTCCAAAACCACCAGGGATTAATATACAATCAAGGCCGTCTAGCAGTTCGTTAGCTGATTTTATCATCAGCTCTTCAGCATCAATCCAAACGATTTCAGCTTTCAATCTATTAGCAACAGCGCCGTGAAGTAGTGCTTCGGTTAATGAAATATAAGCGTCTTTCATTTCTAGATATTTGCCAATAACGCCAACTTTAACAACGCCTTCAGGTTGTTTTATTCTTCTAACAATCTCTTTCCATTGTGATAAGTCAAGTGCTTTATCTTCAAGTTCAAGTTTCTTTAATATAACGCTATCAAGCCTTTGTTCATGTAGTGCGAGTGGCACTTGATAAATCGTGCTAGCATCAACACAGCTAATAACGGCATCGTTATCAACGTTAGAGAATAGTGCTAGTTTATTGCGGATACCATCTTCGATTGGGTATTCGCTTCTGCAAACTAAGATGTCAGGACTAATGCCAATTTCTTGCAACTTCTTAACTGAATGCTGCGTAGGTTTTGTCTTTAGTTCGCCAGCCATTTTAATATATGGAACAAGTGTAACGTGTATAAATATAACGTCGCTTTCATCACGCTCAAGCTTCATCTGCCTGATTGCTTCCAAGAAAGGTAACCCTTCTATATCGCCAGTTGTGCCACCTATTTCAACAATAACTATATCAATGCCATCAATACCTTGCGATATTGTATGCTTGATTTCATCAGTAATGTGTGGAACAACTTGAACTGTTTCACCTAGATATTCGCCACGTCTTTCACGTTCGATAACATTGTAAAATATCTTACCTGATGTAAGGTCAGAATATTTGTTAGTGTTCGACGTTGTGAAACGCTCATAGTGTCCGAGGTCTAAATCGCCTTCTTCGCCGTCTTCCGTAACGAACACTTCACCGTGTTGTAACGGGCTCATTTTACCTGTAGAATAGTTGAGGTACGGGTCAAACTTTTTAATAGCGACCTTATAACCTCTAGCCTCTAGCAATGCACCTATAGATGCTGCCGTAATACCCTTGCCTAAAGATGATAACACACCACCTGTTACGAAAATATACTTACTCATAGTACCCTTTACCTCTATCCATTTAACTCTAAATATTTTATAGCCAGTTGTAAATCTTCAAACGTATCAACCGATATAGGGTTGTAGTCTGTTTTTACAATCTTTATCTTAACGCCATTTTCTAACGCCCTAAGTTGTTCTAAGTTTTCAGCAATCTCAAGCATAGTACGCTCACTAGATGCAAACTCGAATAAATAATCACGCCTAAAACCGTATATACCAACGTGTTTATAGCGCACTAAGCCGTCCATTTTATCTCTATCAAACGGGATTGCACATCTTGAAAAATATAGTGCGAAATCGTTTTTATCAATAACTACTTTAACAGCTGATGAGTTTTCTGACAATGCGATATTCTTAAACTCTGTCGCTGCTGTAATCATTTTGATAGCTTTATCAGCTTCAAGTCCGTTAATCAAGGCATCAATCAACTCTGGTTGAATAAATGGTTCATCGCCTTGCACGTTGATTATTACATCATCGTCGATATCTTTTGCAGCGAATGCAACCCTATCTGTACCTGTAGATAAATCACTAGGGCTCATCATAACATGCACGCCATCAACTTGGCTACAAGCATTATAAACATCTTCGCTATCTGTCACAACAATAACTTTATCTGCTATTGATTTTAAACAACTTTCAGCAACACGCACAACCATCGGTTTTCCGCCAATATCTGCTAACACTTTGCCTTTAAACCTTGTAGAACCAAGCCTTGCTGGTATAATTACTGCACTCATATTTTAACCCCTAATCATGCAAACTGCCATAGCACTCGTGCGTGAATGTGATATTGATATCTCCATCCCAACTTGCTCAGCGCCGTTTATATATACAACTGGTTTACCTTGCTCGTTCGGCAACACTTCGATATCTGTAAACCATAACTTGCCATCAAACCCTGTTCCTATCGCTTTAACGATAGCCTCTTTAGCTGAAAACCTACCAGCTAAAAATTCGCATTTGTTGCTACGTTTTTCTAATATTGATATCTCTTTTACAGATAATATCTTTTTAGCAAAGCTATCACCAAATTGGTCGTAAGACTTTTGTATCCTATCTATATCAACAATGTCACAACCTAACATTTATTTGCCTGTGACTATGCTTTTCATCGTAGTTACTGCTTCACTCAAGCCTGTAAATACGGATCTAGATATCATCGAATGTCCGATATTTACTTCATCAATACCTTCGATAGCTATAATATCTTGCGTGTTGTGGTAGTTTAGCCCATGCCCAGCATTCACACATATACCTAAACTTATTGCGTATTCTGTTGCTTTTACAACGCGCTCAAGCTCGGCTTTAAATTCAACACTACCAACTTCATATTCAGCATATCGCCCTGTGTGTATCTCGATATATTCTGCACCTGTTTGTTTTGTCGCATCAATTTGGGCAAAGTCTGGCTCAATAAACAAGCTAACTTTTATACCTTTTTGTTGCAGTGCAGATGTTACGTTTTTAACAGCGTCTAGATGTGTTATAACATCAAGCCCGCCTTCTGTAGTGAGTTCTTCACGTTTTTCAGGCACTAGTGTGCACATGTTAGGTAAAACATCGCATGCAATTTCCACTATTTCAGGGTCAAGCGCCATTTCTAAATTTAATGGTATGCTGATAGCCTCTTTTATATCATACACATCTTTATCCCTGATGTGCCTTCTATCTTCACGTAAGTGTATAGTGATGCCATCAGCACCAGCTTTTTGGCATATAAGTGCTGCTTCAACTGGGTTTGGCTCAATGCCTCCCCTAGCGTTCCTAAGTGTTGCAACGTGGTCTATATTTACCCCAAGTTTTACCATAACTAACCTTCCAATATAACGAAATAAGCGGGCATGTACCCGCTTTAATATTACTTAATATTATTTTTACAGCGTACTATTTATCTCTTTTAATACACACTCGCATACTTCATCAACATATGCGTTTACTTCGCCTAGGTCAACACCTTCGATCATAACTCTAAGCTTGTTTTCCGTGCCAGAATATCTGACTAAAACCCTGCCAGAATCGCCAAGTTTATCCTCGATATCTTTTATCAACTTGCTAGTTATTGGTAAATCATATAGAGGTACTTTTTTAGGTATTGAAATATTCTTCAACACTTGCGGGTACGTTTCTATAAAGTCGCCAAGTTCAGATAGTTTTCTACCTGTTTTAACAAGTATGCTTAGCAACTTCATAGCACTCACTAGTCCGTCGCCAGTAGTGTTATAGTCTGAGAAAATCAAATGCCCAGACTGCTCGCCACCAAGGTTATAGCCACCCCTCAACATATCTTCCATAACGTATCTATCGCCAACTTGTGAGCGGATAAGCTCGATACCTTTGCTATTAAGTGAACGCTCAAAACCGATATTACTCATAACTGTAGCAACTAATGTATTGTTATGCAAAATACCTTCCTCAAGCATGTCAACAGCACATATCCCAAGAATTTTATCGCCATCAACGATATTGCCAAGTTCATCAGCGAAGATAACCCTATCAGCATCGCCGTCAAACGAAATACCAACATGAGCGCTATGCTCAACAACAGCCCTAGCCATTGCGCCAGGATAAACTGCGCCACATTTATCGTTTATATTTATACCATTTGGGTTAGCGTTTAATACAACAACCTCTGCACCAAGCTCAGTTAATGCCATTGGGGCAACCTTATATGCCGCACCGTTTGCACAATCGACAACAATTTTCAAGCCGTGCAAGTCGATATGCTTCGGATAACAACCTTTTACAAACTCAACATATCTGCCGATAGCCGTTTCTATGCGTGTTGCTCTGCCTACAGTATCAGCCGATATTGCTGGCTCGTTATTGTCTATCATGCGTTCGATTTCAAATTCAACAGCATCTGGAAGTTTAAACCCAGTTGGTGCGAAAAACTTTATGCCGTTATCATAGTAAGGGTTGTGTGATGCAGATATAACTATCCCAGCATCTGCCCTAAGCGAGCGTGTTAAAAACGCTATCGCTGGTGTAGGTAAAACACCAACCATGACAGCATCAATACCTACTGAACATATGCCAGATACAAGCGCATTTTCAAACATGTAGCCTGAAAGTCTTGTATCCTTGCCGATAACAATTTTTCTATTTGTTGTTGCATTATTTTTAAAATAACCAGCGGCTGCTCTGCCTAATTTAAGCGCAAAATCTGCCGTCATTGGTTCAACATTAGCTTTGCTTCTAATGCCGTCTGTTCCAAAATATTTTCTCATTTCTTTATTATCTCAATTTGTATTTTTGTAGGGCTCATGCCTGTCACTTTAACATCTTTAGACTTAACCCGATAGTTGATTGCCTTTGTATATACACCAGCGTTTTTTATATCGCCACAGTTCACAAAAAACGACGCTTCATTTAAAAAGGTTTCAATTAAGTCTGAACGGCCAGTTAATGTGACAGTATCAATAAATGGTAGTGTCTTCATAGCTAATGAATCGTTCAACCCCATACATGAAACATAAATATTACTAAAACTATGCTCAATAATATTTGGCTTCACTGTAACCCTAACACCAACGCTCGATGGTTGAAGCTCTTCAAGCCCATCTTCCTTAACTAATGCTATCGAAAAGCTAGTGTTTTCATTAACACGTGATAAGTTTATCGGGTGAGTTTTAACACTCTTAATATTATTCACAACTGCTGAAACACCCTCAATAACAACGTTTGCAGGGTCTAGCACATATTTGTCAATTAAGAAGCCGTTCGCTACTTCGTTTTCAAATGTTGGCTCTATCTTCACTTGCCTTGCTACAATTTGGTCAACAGTTATAACGATATTTTTAGGAACAATCTCCATAATATCATAATCGTTTGGCACTGTGAACATGCTCGCATCAAGCTTGTATGACGACTCGCCAATAGGTAAATCAGCAACATCAATAGTAAGCGCTATATTTTGGTTTATTATAGCGTCGTTGTTGTCTTTAGATATTTTTGCTTTTATATATACATTTGCGACATCAGCAACAGCTGCATAGCCTCTTTCAAGCCCATTAAATTTGATAGGGATTTCCTCATCAACCAAAATGATAGACTCAGTCGCAACAACAACCCATAACAAAATTGCTATGAGTACACTTGATATTTTTAACATACTATTTTTAAACATTATGCTAATCCGTCTTTTTTAATTTGAATACACCTTCAAGCACTTCGCGCAACATTGTTGCATCAAGTTCTGAAGATATATTACCGTTAAGCGCAACAGCTATTGTGCCACGCTCTTCCGACACCACGATAGCCACGGCGTCAGTTTCCTCTGTGATACCAATCGCAGCCCTATGCCTTGTGCCGTACATTTGCAATAAATCAACACGCTTAGTAAGCGGCAGGATACAACCTGCATGCGTAAGTGTATCACCCTCGATGATGATTGCACCGTCATGTAGCGGCGAATATGGTATAAATATGCTAAGCAACAAGTCTTTGCTAACAACAGAGCTAATCTCTGTGCCTAGCTGAACATAGTGTTGCAAGTTTGTATTACGCTGTATAACGATTAATGCGCCAAGTTGTTTGTTTGCAAGCGATGTAACTGAGCGAACAAGTTCGTCAGCTAATTTAGTATTCATAGTGGTAGTTGTTTCAAACAGTTTTGACTTACCAATAAATGCTAGCGCTTGGCGCAACTCTGGCTGGAAAAGAATAATCAATGCAAGAAACAAATAACCAGAAAGGTTATTCAACACCCAAGATGTGACCATAAGGCCCACAACTTCTGAGACACCAAGCAGCAACAATAACAACAACACTGAAAACAGCATATAAAACGCACGTGTACCCCTTAACAATAAAAGGAGACGATAAATCACGAAGCTTATAATAGCGACGTCAATCACATCTTTCAACGATATTGTGTAGAGTAAAACTTGTAAAGTCTCCAGCATTATATATGGGCCCTCATTATTTGGTTGCACATCTTGATGGTGTCAGCACCTTCCTTAACATCATGCACACGGATAATGTTAGCACCGTTCATGATTGCATGCGAATTTGCGACAACTGTACCTGTAAGCCTATTTTCAACTGTAGCATCAACAACTTGCCCAATCATTGACTTACGAGATACACCAACAAGCATTGGTAGATTTAGTATAGCAAATTCTTGTAAATATTTCAACAAGATATAGTTGTGTTCTAGCGTTTTTGCAAACCCAAAGCCTACATCAATGATAATAGACTCATTTTTAATGCCTATATCCAGCGCTTTTTGTACACGTTGCGTGAAATATTCTTTAACATCATATATCACATGGTTATAATCAGTATGCCTGTGCATAGTTTGCGGCATGCCTCGCATATGCATTATACAAACGGCAACATCGCCTTCTGCACAATAGTTTGCGATAACATCAGACTCAAGACCAGTAATATCATTTATAATATCAGCGCCATTATCTATAGCATATTTCACAGTTTGTTCATTGCAAGTATCAACTGACACAAGTATATTTTGAGCTGTTGCATATTTCAGAGCATATTCAATGCGATAAATTTCCTCTGTGTAGCTAACATGCTCTGAGTGAGGCCTTGCTGACATGCCACCGATATCAATGATATCTGCACCATCTTCGATCATGGTGTCGATTTGTTTTTTTATCGCATCTTCTTGTTGGAACTTTCCGCCGTCGCTAAATGAGTCTGGCGTAGTGTTTAGGATACCCATTAATAATGGGCTTTCAAGGCTAATCTCTCTACCTTTTGTTAAAAAAGAAGAAGGTGCGCCTACCTTTAGCACACCTTCAATTCTTTCTGATATTTCTTTTAGCCCGAAAGGCTGAAATTTTAATCGTTTAATAAGGCGTGTATAGCTATTGCGACTGCCCATAACTAACACGTCTGAAGTGTCGACAATGCATGCAACAACGCCACGTGCGACGGCTGCATCCATGCCAGAAGCTAAGCACTCTTGCTTGAGTATATTAGCTGCTGGCGATTTTATACCCCTGATTAATATATTTAGTGGCACCCCTTTTGCAGACATTCTGCGAGCATAACTATCAACGCCAATGCGCTCTAGCTCGCCGTTTAACCTAGCTAGTTCAGGTGTCACTAAACATACATCAATCATTATTTGTCTTTCTCTTCTTCTTTATTTTCCTTAGCTGTTTCGCTTTCGTCGTTTGCTTCTACTGTGATTTCAACAATGTCTTCTTGTGTTTTGCTTTCGCTATCTTCAACTTTATGTTCCAACTTTTCAGTAGATTCCATAAAGTATTCAGGATATGTGTGTGCATATAGCTTTACTAGTTCACGGATTTCAACTGTATCAATAGTTTCACGCTCCATTAGTAGTTCAGACATTTTATCAAGTAGCGACATGTTTTGCTCTATGATAGCTCTTGCTTCATTGTAGCACTCAGTGACAATGCGCTTAACTTCATCATCAATCTCTTCAGCCGTGCGTTCGCTATAGTCTTTTTGAGTAGATAACTCTTTACCTAAGAAGATAGCTTCATCGCGTTTACCGAAAGAGATAGTGCCAAGCTTTTCGCTCATGCCCCAGCTCATAACCATCTTACGTGCTAAGCCAGTCAATCGTTCGATATCGTTGCTTGCGCCAGTAGACATGCTGTTATATTTAACTTCTTCTGCAATCCTGCCACCAAGCATAACTTTAATCATGCCGATTATATACTCTCTCGTATAGTTGTGCCTATCATCTTGTGGCAACTGCATAGTAATACCAAGCGCCATACCACGTGGGATAATAGAAACTTTATGCACAGGGTCTGCGCCTTCTGTCATGATTGCAACAATAGCGTGCCCTGCTTCATGGTAAGCTGTAACAAGTCTATCTTTCTCAGGGATAACCATGCTTTTACGCTCAGTACCCATCATTACTTTATCTTTAGCAGCCTCGATGTCAGACATCTCAACTTTATCTTTATTCTTACGTGCTGCAAGTAGTGCTGACTCGTTGATTAAGTTTGCAAGGTCTGCACCAGAGAACCCTGGAGTACCTTTTGCAACAACTTCTAAGTTGATATCTTTAGCCATTTGCACTTTCTTTGCATGTACGCTTAAGATTTGCAATCTACCTTTTAAATCTGGTTTACCAACAACAACTTGCCTATCAAAACGCCCTGGACGTAGCAATGCTGGGTCAAGAACATCTGGCCTGTTTGTAGCTGCAACTAAGATAACGCCTTCATTAGAATCGAAACCGTCCATCTCAACAAGTAATGCGTTTAGTGTTTGTTCACGTTCATCGTGTCCGCCACCAAGCCCAGCACCCCTGTGCCTACCAACTGCATCTATCTCATCCATAAATATGATACATGGCGAGTTCTTTTTACCTTGCTCGAATAAATCACGTATCCTAGCTGCACCAACACCAACGAACATCTCAACGAAGTCCGAACCACTGATACTAAAGAAAGGAACGCCAGCTTCACCTGCAACTGCCTTAGCAAGTAAAGTTTTACCAGTACCTGGAGGGCCAACTAAAAGCACACCTTTAGGGATTTTACCACCAAGTTTTTGGAACTTTGATGGATCTTTCAAGAAGTCGATGATTTCTTCAAGCTCTTCTTTTGCTTCATCAACGCCAGCAACGTCTTTAAACGTAACTTTTAGGCTATCCTCAGTAAGCATCTTCGCTTTGCTTTTACCAAACGAGAAAGCTTTGCTACCGCCGCCGCCTTGCATTTGGCGCATGAAGAATATCCAAATAGCTATTAAAAATAGTATAGGCATCCAAGAGATAAGGAACTGCATATACCATGGTGTGCTATCAGGTGGTTGTGCTACGATGTTCACTTTATGCTCTGAAAGCGTGGCTATAAGTGAATCGTCTTGGCTAGGGCCATAAGTTGAAAACTTTTCGCCGTTAGCGTATTCGCCAGTAATTTTATTTTGCTTTATTACAACAGATGTAACATTATCTGTAATAACGCTATCTATAAACTGAGTGTAAGAAACGTCTTTTGTAGTCTGCTCTTTTGTCTCAAACAAGTTGAAAACAAGAACCATCATTAAAGCTATAACTAGCCATAATGCGAAGCCTCTGAATAAGTTATTGTTCATTTATCCTCCGTGTCATTCAAAAATGATAAAACACATATATCTTTAAGATTTCTATATCTATTAGCGTAATCAAGACCATAACCAACGATAAACATATCTTCAACATCGAACCCGCAATAATCAGGCTTGATATCAGCTATGCGCCTTGACGGCTTATTGATCATCGTACAAATAGAAACTGACGTAGCACCTTTGTTTAAAAAGTGTTGCCTAACGTGTGAAAGCGTCAAGCCAGTATCTAAAATATCTTCCACTATGATAACATCTCTGCCCTCAACAGGGACGTCACAATCTTGTACTATCGTAACTTTACCACTAGTGATAGCCTTATTACCATAGCTTGAAGCTGTGATAAATGTCATATCGAGTGGTAAGTCAATTTCACGCACTAAATCTGCCGTGAACATAAATGCACCTTTTAAGACCGACACAACAAGAGGTGACTTGCCAGCGTAATCTTTTGTAATAGCTTCAGCAATTTCAGAAACCTTTGTCATTAACTGTTCACTGCTGAGTAAAATATCAACTTTTTCTCTCATCTCTCTTCCCTATTAATTATAATATCATTATCGGTCGAGATATACTCCACCCATATGATTTTATCATCTTGTTCCACAACTATCGCCCTATCTCGTAGAAACAAGTCTATTTTCTTATTGATGAATAAATCTTTCAGCTTTTTACCCATAAACATATCGCCAGTTTTTCTATATCTGACATTTAGTTTTGCTAAAAGTTTATCATTTGTAAAAGATATTTTCACATCACAAATTTCTATTCTACCAATTCCTGTCTGTTTTTCAACAAAAATCGGCTCAACTAAGCATTTTTTAAACAGACGTATGCTGTTATAGGAATTCTCAAAACAAAAACCACTAGGCATATCAATGCGTTTAGAGGTACTATCATTAACAAGCGCAAGTGCTTCATATATATTTTGTTTAGTGAACCTAAACTTATCTGCAAACAAATTGCCCAACAAAAATTCTTGCTCTAGTGCGTGCATAGCTAAAAAAATGCGCCTGTCAATTAATGCATAGTCGCTATGGTTAACGTCAACCACGCCTGCAATTTTCTCAAGCATATATTCTTGCAGCCTTTGAGACTCTGCCTGTATGCGCATAACGCTATTTTCAAACGCACTGCCACCATGCTCAGCTAATATCGGCAAAACATTTTTGCGTATATTATTGCGGACGTATTTTGTATCATCGTTTGTTTTATCGTAAGCTGGTGTAAGGTTATGTTGTGCGATATAATCTTCCACTTGCTCAGTTGTTACGCCCAACATTGCGCGAAAAATATTATTATTTTTCAACGCTATCCCCTGCATTGTATATACAGAAGCACCCGTAAACATATCTATAACAAAACTTTCTAGTTGGTCACTATATGTGTGAGCTGTTAGAATATAGTCTATTTTTTGAGTATGTGCAACAGTTTGTAATGCATTATAGCGATATTTTCTTGCAACGGCTTCAAAACTATCGCCTGTTGCACTTTTTATATCATCTTTTATACTAATTGATGTAAATTTCACATCGTTTTCAATAGAAAACTGTTTACAAAACGCTTCATCACTATCAGCCTCATCACGTACGCCATGGTTTATGTGGCATGCGTGAACATCGAGTGCTAGTTCGTCTTTATGTCGCACAATGAAGTGTAGTAAAGCAAGCGAGTCCTTACCGCCAGAAAAAGCGACAAGAACTCGTGAATTTTTAATCTGCTTTAAGCTTTCATATACGATTTCATTAAATGATAAATTCGTCGTCTTTTTTGTATATCTCATGAAACTCTTGTTTTTTTGCCTCAAATCCTGCCCTATCCATCAATCCATAAGCGTATTCTTTAGCCTCTTCCACACCTGGCTGATCGAACGGATTAATATCAACAGCAAGCCCAATAATTGGCACAATGTATTGCATAAACATAAATAGTTGCCCGAGTGAAAACTCATCTAAAGTATCAATAGATATCTTCAACGATGGCACACCAGATGTCAGCAATGCTGCCTCCGTAGTTTGCAACTCTGTATTTAATAATTTGCCTAAGTATAAGCCATTTAAATATCCGAACGCATCATAAAAGTTACCGCTCACGCTTTTATCTTTATCGTGTTGTTTCACTTCAACAAACGTTACAACTTTGTCAAGTGGGCCTTCTCTAAACAGTTGGATTTGCGAGTGTTGGTCGATTGCACCAACTGCCCTAACAGGTGTAGAGCCGAAAGTGATCTCTTTACCAGAGTATGTGAGTTTTTTGCCTAAGCTTTCGCCCCAT
Source organism: uncultured Deferribacteraceae bacterium (assembly GCA_964368965.1). Lineage (GTDB taxonomy): Bacteria > Chrysiogenota > Deferribacteres > Deferribacterales > Mucispirillaceae > CAYJDR01. Next base: position 6,880 of record CAYJDR010000016.1, on the reverse strand, counting down.
AATTGGCAGAACCATTCTGCATATTTATCAAGCCTTGAACTATAAGGCATTAACACGTTTATACTTTTCCCATTATCCATATAATATAGATAAATTGCACTAGCAACTTCTATTTGATATTGATAGTTATCAACGATATCTTTTGCACCTAGCAATAATTTTTCAATATCAACGCCAATCAAAGCTGCAGGCACAAGCCCAACAGGTGATAAAACAGAAAACCTGCCACCAACTGATGCTTCAATAGGGAATGTTACGAGGTTATTTTTATCAGCGAACTCACGTAATGGCCCTTTTGCAGGGTCTGTAACGACGACGATATGTTCACGCATATTTTTAGCTAGTAGTTTGCCAAACCAATCAAAAATTAATGAAAAGTTTTGAGCAGTTTCAACAGTGTTACCAGATTTTGATATAACAACGCACAAAGTCTTTTCAGGCTTGCACATTGATAATATCGTGACGATTTTTGATGGGTCAACGTTGTCTGCAACCCAAATTTTTGGTTTATAGCCTCTTTCTGCCTCGCTTAGAGTGTTATAGCCATAAGGTAGGATTGCATTAACAACAGCTTCAATACCTAGTGCAGAGCCACCGATGCCTGCGATGATAACATCTTCATATTTTCCGTTCACGCTTTTCGCGTATGATGTGATATCACTCACATCAACTAAAGGTAAGTTAGGGAACCCAACACTGCCACCAGTCACCATTTCTGATAGGCGTGCTATGCCAACTTTCACTTTTTCTTGGTACTTCGATAATGCTTCTTTGGTGATGCCGTTTGCTAAATGTTTCTCTACAGCAAAATTGTAGTCGAATGTAAAACTATTCATTAAAACCTCCACCTAAGTATTTAATTGCTTCTTCTTTTGTTCTTATTATATCAACATACTTTAATACATCTATAAAATTTTTTCCATAGCTTTTATTCACTATCCTTTCATCAAACACTGCCCAAAGCCCAAAATCATCTTCATGGCGGATAAGCCTGCCAACTGCTTGCTTGAAATAAAGCACGGCACGTGGCAGTGAGAATTGTGCAAATGGGTTGCCTCCATCTGCTTTGATTTTATCAGTTTTCTTTTCTATTACGAAGTCTTTAAAGTTTTCAAATGGCAACTTATCGAGTATGACACACTTGAAGCTACCACCCGACAAATCTATCCCCTCTCGCAAGGTAGCGCAACCTATAAGTACAAGGTCGTCACCCATGTCTAATTGCCCAATATTGATATCTTTCTGCGTGTATATTCGCTTGTTAGTTTTCTCTGCTAGTAAGTATTCTTTCACTTTCTGCATTCTGTCGATACTGTTGCATATAATCAAGCAAGAGCCGTTCATATTTTTAACCAATTCAGCATAGACGCTATCTTTATTCATCTCTTCTTTATAGGTTGGTACATATAGTTTGCCTTGTGCTTTGAAGTCGAACACGGGCGGCAATATCCTGTGGTCGCAAGTGCTATCGCTCAGCCCTGTTTCTTTCATGAAGTAGCCAAACCCACCATTTGTGGAAATAGTTGCACTAATAAACACAGACGATAACACCGTGCGCCCGATACCCTCTGCAAAGCTTTCGCCTGTCTCAAACGGCATGAATTTTATATCAATGCGTTGGTTTTGTTTCTCTATATATCTCAAGCCTTCATCGTCGCTATCAAGTGCTAGGATAGGTTCTTTATACCTATTAAATTCTTCAATGAGTTCTTCACTTTCAGACACGGCAACAAGTTCGCTAGCAAAGCCAACTATTTCTTGGATCTCTGCTTTCTTTTCAGAATACATTATCTTATTGTTTTCTGCGATGCTTGCATTTAGTTTGAAGTACATGTCGTTGAGTTTTTCAAACTCTGACATTAAAAACGAGCTCCTATTCTCACGGAAAAACATAACCATGCTAAATAGGTGCAAATCTGTACCTGCATATTGTGAGTATGTGTCTGCTATTGAGTGTGCTTCATCGAATATTGCATGGTCTCTAAAGTCAAACACGCCTGTTTTCGAGCCTTTTGTTTTTAAAGCGATATCAGATAGCAACAAGTGGTGATTAGTGATGATAATGTCAGACTCGTTCGCAAGTTGCTTCTCAAAATAAAATGGGCAATCTTCATAATAGCCACACTTTGAGCCACTACATTGGTAGCGATCGGCAGACATCATGTTGCATGTGTTAGAGTCTAGCTGGCTCCATGGAACTTCAACAATCCCATCTTTATAGTTTTGGTCATACCATTCGATAGCATCAGTATAATATAGCGAGTTCGGCATTATAAATTTATAAAACCTTGCAGGGCAAAAATAATTCTTGCGCCCTTTTAGTATGCGTACGTTCACATTATCGCCAAGCATTTGCTGAACAACTGGCAGATCTTTAAAATATAGCTGGTTCATAAGCTGTATTGTTTTTGTAGCAATGATAATCTTCTTTTTGCTTAGCAAAGATGGCACGAGATATGCGATCGTTTTACCTGAACCTGTAGGTGCTTCGATGATGGCGTTTTTATAGCTATCAAACGATTTCATAACCATTTTGGAAGCTTCAACTTGTGTTTCTCTATACCTATATTCAGGCAGAACGGATTGTAAATATGATTTGTCTTTAAAGTAATTTTCTAATAACATATTTGATTGTATCTATTGTGATTTTTTTTGCAATAGAAAACATTAAAATTATCAAACTATACGCAAAAATGGACAGTTTTCACTGCCCATTAAATCTATAAACTTATTTCATTGTTTTTTATGCGTTTTTTCAAGTCAATCATTTTTGCATGGATTGTGTTGATAGTTCCAATGAACGCCATATCATTTTTACCTGATGGGTCATCAAGCCCCCAATCTTCACGGTGCTTTGACGGCAAGTAAGGGCACTCAACATTGCAACCCATTGTAATAACAACATCTATCGGTGGCAGTTCGTCTATCACTTTGCTGTGCTGCGTTGCCTCCATATCTATTTGATACAATTCGTTCATAAGTCTAACAGCATCTTGATTTATGTTTGGTTTTGTTTCTGTGCCAGCTGAATAACAGTTGAACATGTCGCTTGCAAGGTGCTTGCCTAGCGCTTCTGCTATTTGGCTGCGGCAAGAGTTATGCACGCATATAAAAGCAATGTTTGGCTTTTCCATTTCCTAACCTCTAACTTTTAAATAAATGTTTTGTGCTGTTCGCATATTTAACAAGCATAAGCATAACAGGCACTTCAACTAGCACACCAACGATTGTCGTAAGCGCAACTGGTGACGCTGTACCGAACAACGCTATAGCAACCGCAACCGATAGCTCGAAAAAGTTTGATGCGCCAATCATGCCAGCAGGTGCTGCAACATTATGTGGAAGTGACAATGCTCTTGATGAAAAATATGCAAGCGCAAATATTAATACTGTTTGTATAATCAATGGCACGGCAATCAATACGATATGCAACGGGTTATTGATGATAACATCTCCTTGTGCAGAGAAAATAAGCACCAATGTCAACAATAAACCGATAATTGTGCTGTTTCCAAACTTTGGGATAAACTTATTGTTTAAATAGTCTAAGCCTTTTGTTTTCACAACGTATGAGCGAGTTAAAACACCAGCAGTTAATGGAACAACTACAAACAATACTACTGATAAAATCAACGTATTCCAAGGGATTGTGATACCTACTGCATCAAGTAAAAAAGCAACGATTGGAGTAAATGCAACAAGTATTATCAAGTCGTTCGTAGCAACTTGCACAACTGTGTATGCGGCGTTACCTTTCGTTAAGTGGCTCCACACAAACACCATTGCAGTACAAGGGGCAGCACCAAGCAACACAGCACCAGCAAGGTAATCAGTTGCTAAATCAGTAGGTATAAAACTTTTAAACACAACGTAGAAGAAAAACCAAGCTATACCAAACATAGTAAACGGCTTTATCAACCAGTTTACAACCCAAGTAACAATAAGCCCTTTCGGATTTTTACCGACGTTTTTAACACTTTCAAAATCTACTTTCAACATCATCGGGTAAATCATCACCCAGATAAGTATTGCAATAGGTATAGACACGTTCGCATAAGTTACCTTATCAAGCGTATCTGGTATAATTGGTAGAAATACATCAATCGCCACACCTACAACCATACATAACGCAACCCAAACGGTTAAATATCTCTCAAATAATGACATTAGATCACTTCTTTTTTATTCAAATTATCATAGTAGCAACAGTTAGGTGTTTGCACTTCATTCAACGTTGTTATTGTTTTTAATAGCTCCATTGCAAACGTGCTACCACTTTCACATATTCTATAGTGCGTCAACTTGCCCTCTTGCCTGCTTGTAACGATGCCCGACTCACACAATATCTTCATATGGTACGACAGAGCAGATTGCGAATTATCTGTCATATCAATCAACACACAGCCACACTTCTCGCCGTCCCTAAGTAGCTCTAAAATCTTCAAACGCTTTTCGTCACACACAGCTTTAAATATCTTTGCTTGTTGTTTATAGTCCATAACAAACCTCGCATCAAAATTATTTGATGTTTGAAATATACGCCCACACTTACTACTTGTCAAGAGATAATATCAAAATTTTTTGATGTGTTTTTAAACCCTTGTAAAATCAATATATTCATGTTACATTTTTTAAATTAAGGATTGGGGGATTGGTATGACACCATATTTTACATTTGCTGGGTTTTCTGGCAGTGGAAAAACTACATTAGCTATCAAAGTTATAGCTATACTTAGCGAAAAAGGCTACAAAGTGGCAGCACTCAAACATGATGGGCACAAGTTTGAGATGGATAAAGAAGGCAAGGACACATACCGCTTAAAGCAAGCTGGTGCAATGTCTATAGGCATTTCTTCTGGGAACAAATATGCAATGATTAGCGATTGCGATTATAGGCTATCATTCAAAGAGCTTATGGCGCTTATGCCTAATGGGCTTGATATTATCGTTGGCGAAGGTTTTAAGGAAGAGGATATTCCAAAAATTATCGTGCATCGTAAAGATAATGGCAGAGAGGTTGCAAGGCTTGGAGATAAATTTGTAATCGCAGCTGCAACTGACGAACCTGAAGCTATCACTGATGTTGAAGACATATTTAACCTAGATGATGCCGAAGCTATCGCCGACTTTATTATAGATACATTTATTAAACAGGAGTTTGCATACATATAATGAAAAAGATAATTTTATCGCTATTCATTTCACTTTTAACAATTAATGTTGCGTATGCAGAGATTTCAAAAGAAACATATGAAACGGTACAATCATTGATTAACCTAATGGAATCGCTCTCAAAAAGTGATGAATATATTAAACAAGCTGTAAGTGGTGAAAACATTATTGTAAACGAAATCAGCAAACTAGATTTCAGTAAACCTAGTGCAATTTATAGTGTTGCTACCGAAAATATTGTAAAGCTTACATTGGAGACATTTAAAACACCTAAGAACACCGAGCCATTTATAGAAAAAAGTGCTGTTAATTCAATAGCTTATCTAATTAATGGTAATCATGGTATGGATAATATCATAGCATCGTCAGTATTATCTGTGTACACAACTACAGTTGACAAAAGTGTTGAGTCATCAGAAGTTTACCTTTTCACATATGAGCATAACTATGCACTTGTGGTAACGTTTATTGCAGGCGAAAAAAAATCAATATCTATAAATGTTTCACCTATAATGTTGATAGATATAGAAAACTATAAGCCTACGAGCAAGGATAGCGTACTAAAAGCATTAGATTACCCTATGTTTATGATTGAAAAAGTAGATTAAGTAGATGAAGCAGAACGATACAACGTCAGTGATGATTGGCATAACATCCTTCTTTGCTAGAGGGGTGTTTGCAATTTATTGGGCAGTAATTACGAACATCAGTTCGTTTGAACTTCCTGCATGGCGTGCGTTCTCATCAGCTATATTTGTTGGTCTAATCGTATTTTTGATGAAAGATGCTATACAAGTTGTGCGCGCTATAAAAAACAAAAAAATTATGCTCACACTTTTAGCATCTGGCTTGATGATTGGCATAAACTGGGCGTTATATATCTATGCTGTCACAACTGGCAAAATTTCTGAAACTAGCATGGGCTACTACATCAGCCCATTAATTAATGTTGCATTCTCTGCACTAATATTTAAAGTACGCATGAACAAATATCAAGTAATTGCAATTAGCCTTGCTTGTATCGGCGTTGCACATTTATTTGTAGAATATGGTACTATCTCCTATTTAGCACTATCTATCGCTATCACGTTTAGCTTATACGGTTTGTTGCGTAAAGTTGTTCAAATTGGCTCGCTACCAGGGCTATTTATCGAGTCAGTTTATCTTTGTGTGCCTGCCTCAATCTATTTATTCTATCTATCTTTCAACAACAATATCACTATCATAAATGCACTACCATTAGAGATTACGCTTGTAGTATTTTGCGGGCTAGTTACTGCGCTGCCACTTGCTGGCTTTGCATATGTTGCTAAAAAGTTATCACTTGCCACCGTTGGAATTTTACAATATTTAACACCGACTGTATCGCTTTTTATCGGCATTTTCATGTATAATGAGCCGTTCACAATGTCACATTTCATTACGTTTTCATTCATATGGATTGGTCTTATCATCTACTCTATAGATGGGTTAATTTCGTATAAAAAATCACAAAAATTGACTTCTTAAAAATATTGCTTGCAGTTCATAAGTAAAAGTAGTAGAACGAGTTTACACATCTTTGTAGGTGATATATGGGAAACAAAAACATCACGTCGATAATCATTGCGATCGCATCATTCACGGCTTGGGGCTTCGTCTCAATTTATTGGAAACAGCTTGAACATTTCAACGCGCTAGAAGTGCTTTCGTTTAGGGGTGTTTTTGC
>CAYJDR010000015.1:0-44836 GCA_964368965.1 uncultured Deferribacteraceae bacterium | reverse complement strand
TGAAATCGGCTAACAAAAGTGTTAAGCCGTGGCAAATGGCTATATTATATGGCACGTTCGCATCGTTTTTACTCGTTATCGGTGGTGGTTTCACGCTAGCTGGTGAGTATGAGTCACAAGCTGGCTGGTACTTCATAGGTTTTCTAGGAGTTCCACACATTTTAGCGTTTGCACTTTTCTTAAGACTATTTGTTTTTAGGAAGGTGCAAGCATAACTTAACTAATTAAAGCTAGGTAGATGAGAACTGCCTAGCCAATTTATATTTTCTTTGAAGGAAGAGATGAAATTATTTGGTGTAAAACGTATTATCGCAACTGTAGCTATGCTACTTTGCTCAATGCCGGCAATGGCATTCAATGTAAAAATGGATGGACTAAACCTTGACCTTTATGGCCAAGTGCGTATCAATATGTATTATGACATGCAAGACAACGACCTGCCTGGCTCACAGCATGCAGAAGTTAACAAGTTTAATAACACTATGCTAGGCAATTCTCGCATAGGTTTTAAATTCTCATACGATAAAATGTTTGGCAACATGGAAACTAACTATGTGCCTAACCCTGGTACTGGAACATTTGGCTTTCGTCAATTATGGGTTGGATACAAACATAATGATGCTTTATCAGTAAAAGTTGGCCAACAACCTGCTATTAACATGAACTTCCAATTATTCTCGGATATTTACAACAATGGTATCGGACTTTCTGGCTATGGAACTCATGGTGGTTACCGTGCCCCTCAAATACAAATCACTTATAACAAGTTTACTTTATCTCTTTCAGATGTAGGCTCTGCAAGTGCATTATTAACTATGACTGGCGCAACTATGGATGCTAACTACAACGATATCCCTCGTATAGAAGCATTATATCTAGGTAAAGCTGGCAAAGTCAACTACCGTGTATTTGGTGGCTATTCTTACAGAGTATTTGATGCTACAGGCACCAATACAGCTGGCAAATATAGCGTCAACTCTATGAATATTGGAACACATGGCGATATAAAATTCGGCGATGTTATCGTTAAAGCTGGCGCTTACTGGGGCATGAACGATACAGAAGGTAACGGCTCTAGAACCCTTAATTCAACTACAACAGGCGTAGCATTAAACACAACTGCTCTACAACCTGTTTTAGTTGGCAGTGAAGTTAAAAATACTATGTCTATAGGTGTTGCAGCTGAGGTTGGCTATACAATTAGCCCTGTTATGTCAGCAATATTAATGGGTGGTTTCCAATATCACACTAACGATGCTTGGGGATCTGAAGATACTAAAACTACATTCGGAATAGTAGCACAACTACCTTATAAGATTTATGGTGGCTTTAGACTTATTCCATCGATTGCTTACTACACAACTGACCATGGCACTTCTTCGCCATCTCAAATTAATATCGGTGGGCAAATTCAGTATTTTTTCTAATATTAACTTAATCACATATTAGATATAGAACATTTCAACCCCCTTAGTTAATCGCTAAGGGGTTTCGTTTTATATTACGCTTGATGGTTGCCTTAGTTGCAACGCTTCTAAAACGTGTTGTTGCTCAATATTTTCTGAGCCTGCTAAGTCGGCTATTGTGCGTGATGTTTTGATTATTTTAGAATAGGCCCTTGCAGATAAGTTATATTTATCCATAGCGCTTGCTAATAGTTTAGTACACGCCTCATTCAGCACGCAATATTTACGCACCATAGACTCTGTCATTGCAGAGTTATACTCAACACCATCATCTTTGAAGCGCTCTTTTTGCATCACCCGTGCTTTTTCGACACGTTCACGCATAGCACTTGATGGCTCGCCTTTTGCGCCGTTCATTAAGTCCTTTTGCTCTACGCTTGATACGTTCACATGTATATCAATCCTATCTAACAGCGGGCCTGATAAACGGTTGCGATATCGCTCAATAGCAGGGATTGTGCATGTGCACTCCTTGCGTATGTCACCATAATATCCGCATGGACACGGATTCATCGCGCCCACCAGCATAAACTTAGCTGGATACGTTACAGTTCTGCCAGCGCGTGCGATTGTCACAAACCTATCTTCTAACGGTTGGCGTAACACTTCTAGCACGCTTCTATTAAACTCTAACATTTCATCTAAAAATAATATACCACCACTAGCGATGCTAACATGCCCTGGTTTTGCTTTTGAGCCACCACCAATGATAGCAATAGAACTTGCCGTATGATGTGGGCTAACATATGGGCGTGTAGACACAAGTTTGCCTGACTCACGAAGTAAACCTGCTGCTGAGTATATTTTTGTTGTTTCTAGTGACTCCGTAATAGACATAATAGGCATGATTGTAGGCATACGCCTAGCGATCATAGTTTTCCCACTACCTGGTGAGCCAACCATAATCATATTATGCATACCAGCCGCAGCAATCTCTGCTGCACGGCGAACTAAGAACTGGCCAGACACATCTGAAAAGTCTAGGCCATAATCTGACATGATGTCATCTTCTGTGTTATTTACTTGTGATGAATTAATATATGGTGAGCGCTCAATTTCGCCCTTGATAAGCTGTATTGATTCTGCTAATGTTTCAAATGCGTATATCTCAACATCAGGGATAAGGCTTGCCTCTTCAGCGTTTTGCATAGGTACAAACACGCGTTTTAGCCCCGCTTCTCTAGCATATTCAACCATGTTCAACACGCCTGAAACGCCTTTCAGCCTGCCATCGAGTGACAATTCGCCTAGAATTAAAGTATCTTCGAATGTGTGGTAATCCAAATGGTTTGATGCGCAAAGCAAGCCTAGCGCTATAGGAAAATCGAAGTGCGAACCGTCTTTTTTGAAGTCGGCTGGTGCTAAGTTTACAGTGATTGGCTTCGCAAATAAATTATAATCGAGGTGCTTTAAAGCAGAACGGACACGTTCCTTGCTCTCTTTAATAGCACCCTCGCCAAGCCCAACAACTGCAAATGAGGGCAACCCTACGGAAGATACATCAACCTCTACATCTACACCGATACCCGATATCCCTATTGTATATGCTGAATTTATCTTCGCAAACATCTACGCCTACCAGTTCTCAAGCATATAGTAGACGCCTGACTTCACTTGAAATTTTGAGAAAAGGTCTTTGACTGACGCGCCGAGATATTCTTCCCACCATTCTTTTTTATCTTTTACTTCATACATTTGTATATCTGGCAAGTTTAGCGATGCTGACAAATCAACATAAGCATCACGCCATGAGCCTAGGTTGTCCACTAGCCCGGCTTCTATTGCTTGTTGGCCTGTCATTATTCTACCATCTGCAACTTTATAAACATCTTCTATCTTCATGTTGCGTCGCTTTGCAACGATATCTGCAAACTGTTGATACATGCTATCAACGATGCCATCAAGCAACTCACGTTCGTCTGCTCTCATAGGTCTCGTTGGGCTTCCTGTGTCTTTAAACTTACCACTAGCGATAACGACTGACTTTACGCCAACTTTATCAAACAGCTCTTCCGTATTTACCATGTTCATGATAACGCCTATGCTACCTGTGATAGTAGATGGCATTGCATATATTTTATCGCCACCAAGTGCCATCATATAGCCACCTGATGCTGCAACTGAACCCATTGCTATGTAGACTGGCTTTTCCATTGTTAAGATGTAGTCATAAATCTCATTACTTGGCGTAACTGCTCCACCTGGAGAGTTCACCCTTATTATAACGCCAACAATATTTGCATTATCCTCTAACTTTTCAAGCTTGCCGATAAAAGTTTCACTTTCCATAATAGCGCCTTCAAAATTAATAACGGCGATATTATTGCCTACTATTTCAGTTGTTTTATCTGCGGATACATTCATAATTGCCCTAGCAAATACAATCGCTAGCACAACTAAAAGTATTATCCTGATTGTTTTCTTACTCATTAACATGCTCCTTATTAGGTGTTAAGTTGTTTTATGTTTGTCGTTTATTTTATAGACTTCTGTCAATATCTTTGCAACTGCTTCATACAATTTCACTGGTATTTCTTCATATAAATCAAGAGCCACCAACACTTCGACTAAATCTTTATCTTCACGTATCTCAATGCCGTGTTCTCTGGCGATTTTCTCTATACGTTCAGCTATCTTGCCTTCACCCTTTGCGGTGACTTGCGGCGCGTTAGATGATTTTATGTCATATTTAAGTGAGGCGGCCTTTTTTCGCATCTATTTGTTTAGTAAATCTATCAACGACGCTGCGTTTTTAGGTGCGTTACCTTTTTCAACGTTGCAGAACGAGAAAAATATATTTTTCGCTAACACAGATTTGTTGTTTGCATCAGTGATAAACTTTTGTAGCTCTGCTTCGCTGTAAGAATAATCTAGCACACGTTCGCCAACAGTAAGCCAGTTTTTACTTCTGCCGTATAGCCTGAAGTAAACACCCTTGTTTGAACATATTGGAAAATATGGTGCAAGCCCTCTAATATTTGGGCTATCTACAACGCATAAACCGATATCGTTTGATTTAAATTCTTCGTAAAAGCGCTCTTTATGCCATGTGCTGTTGTTTAACTCTACAAACAGAGGAATATCCTTAAAGCTGTCACGCAATTCACATAAGATATCAAAATTTTCCCTACCTGCTGTAAACTGTTGGTGGAAGTCTGCGAACAATGCCACAAGCTTGCCGTTTTCAATAATCGGCTTTAAGCCTTCCTTAAACTCGTCAATAAGTGCTTGGTCTGGCTTTTTACGCATAAGTGCTTTGTTTAGCCTTACAGATAGTTTTGCATCTTCTGGCATTCTGTCTGAGATGCCTTGTATCTTTTCAGCAATCGGCATACGATAAAATGTGTATGTAAGCTCCAAAAAGTTCATTCCTGCATTAACATAATGCGATAGCAAGTCGTAACTTGTTGTGTCTGATGGGGCAAATGTGCCCTTCCAATCTTCATAATTGTAGCCTGATGTGCCGACGTAAACTGGTGTATTGTTAATATTCATAGTTATCAATCTCTTCCTAATATTAGTAATGTTTCTCTGATGATGTACAAATTTACGCTATATTGCAAGCAAAATTTAATATTTTTTCAATCTTATGTTGTTTTTTTCTTGACAAACCCCATAATAATTATGTACAACGTATATCCGATGTGCAAATTGCATACCGACGCGCCCATAGCTCAGCAGGATAGAGCAACGGCCTTCTAAGCCGTGGGTCTGAGGTTCGAATCCTCATGGGCGCACCATTTTTCACCTTCTTTTACATCCACAAATAATTTACAAACTTATTTTTTTATTTATTGCAAATGCTATCTTTTTACAGTATAATTTTGATAATGTATCATAACATTAAATAATATACAGGATCTTATCATGCCAACAACAGCTGTGATATTGTGGGTTGCATGTCTTATTGTCGCTACCCTTTTTTCAATATCTTTGAACAATATATTTAAAGAATACCAAAAGACAATTCTTGTCAACAAGTTAAACTGCATTGCTATTTCACTTTGTATGGGTATTGTCATTGTCAGCATCATCGCTATCACAGGCCTTAACAACCTGATGTTGATGTTTACACTATTCTTTATTTTTATATTTGGCTACTTCCTAGTGTTCTACATTGCGAAGATTGAACTACTCTTATTAAATACAGTTATTACAAGCCTTTTATTTACAACATTTTACTCTGTGTCGCTTTTCTTATACATTGTCACAGTTAAGCCACTTATAGGTAGCTATGCTCAATATGAGTCAATCATCACGGCATTGATGACGCTTACATTAACAGCTGTTGCTGCTCGTTTGTTTACACTTTTCTATCAATATAAACTTAAGCAACTTATTCCTGCGCCAATCATTAGCGATTTAGCACATGTTATATACACATCTGTGTGGGGTTTATGTGTTAACTTGTTTATTATGTTTAACTTATCTTCATACCAGTTAATCACGCGCAAGCTTTCGCTTTTTACAACGCTATTCTTAACGCCTATTATATTCCTTTTAGGGTTTGCGTTAATCACGTTTTTTACAATACTCGTATCGGCACTATATAGAAAAAAAATACAACTTAGCAACATGCTTGAACTTGTTGAAGATAACACTATGTTCACAAGCACTATAAAAAGCGCATACATTGCGACATATGAAGTCAACTGCACTAGAAACTCTATGCAAGACTCATCTATCAAAAACATATCTCACTTCCTTGGCAACGGCAGCATTAGTGGGCTAAACTATGATGAACTTATGAAATTAATGTCAGAAAATGTTGTATACCCTGATGATGCCAACCTATTCTTAAACTTCGCAATGTGTGAAAACATACTGAAAGAAGCTGAAGAAGGCAAAAGAGAACTTATATTAGACTATCGCCAAAAGAACTTTGCTAACGGCTTTTATGAGTGGGTTCGCGCAACAACCAGAATAGTTACTGACGAAAAAACAAAAGAAGTTAGTGCTGTTACGTTCTTGCTAAGCATACATAAAGAAAAAATCTACCAGATGGAACTTAAATTTAAAGCTGAACGTGACTTACTTACGCATGCATACAATAAGATTACTGCTCAATCGCTTATCTCGTCACACATTGCACCTGGTGCAAACGATGGCAAAAAAACGACAGGATCTCTATTTATCATAGATATCGACAACTTTAAAGATGTCAACGATACTTTCGGGCACACATATGGCGATGACGTTCTTTGCGAAGTTACAGAAGTATTGCGTGAAGTTTTCCGTGAGAATGATATCATTGGGCGTATTGGTGGTGATGAGTTTATCGTGTTTGTTAAAGGACTTGATAGCGACGACGGCTTAAAGCGTATTGCAAGCAAGCTTTGCTCGCTATTGAGAATATCATACAAAAACCATAACTCTGACCCTATCAACATATCTGCTAGTATTGGTATCGCAAAATATCCTGAACATGGGTTAACATTTTCGCAACTTTCACACAATGCTGATATCGCTCTTTACCAGTCTAAAAACCATGGTAAGGACTCATTCACGATATATAGTGGGCAAAAGTTTACTGGTTATAAATCAAGCAGAACTCAGATTGAGCAAACAACAAAGCAAAAACCTAGCCAAACTAATCGCATTGAGCACGTGTTTAAAATCATCTACGATGCGCCACAAATGGAAGCTGGGCTATATAAAGCTCTTGAGCTTGCTACAAACGCGTTTGACTTTGATAGAGGATATATCTGCAAGGTAGCTGGTGAAAACATTACTATGGAATTTGAATGGCTAAAAGATGGCATGGTTCCTATTAAACCGTTTATGGACGCTTCAAGAGTATCTAGCTTTGGCGCACTTGAAACGCTTATTAGAAAAAATTATGCAATCATATCAAAAGATGCGATAAGCATATTTGGCAAAGGCCACCCACTTGTCGCTACGATAAAATCGTTCGCAGCATTTGCAATCATCGAAGAAGGCAACATCGTTGCACTTATTGGCTTCGATAACTGCCGTAGCGATAAAACACTAGAAAGTGACGAAGCTTTTGAGCTGACATCAATCGCTCAACTAATTGGCTTGTTCTATGAAAAATATCGCAATAAGTACGTTTTAAAATCAACAGAGAAAACATTGTATGAGCTTATTAGCCTATTAGATGACTTAAACTTCGTAGTCGATAGGGAAACAAAAGAGCTACTTTATGTTGACCCGAACTTTGTAGAAAAGGCTAAGCTAAAAGCTGGTATTGGTGCAAAGTGCCATAAAGTGTTTAGAAATAGAGAATCGCAATGTGGCGATTGCCCAATATATGACTTTGACAATAGCATATCAGATCGTATACAAAAAGATATCTACTATGACGCATTAGGCTATCACGTGAGCATTATGGCTGAAAAAATTACATGGAATCATAATCCAAACGCATGTATAATCCTCTCGAAACCTAGCCCATTTTCAAAGTTGAAAAAATAAAAAATATAGCGGACTGTAAAGTCCGCTTTTTTTATTGCATTCTAGTTTATAACATTTGGAATAGCGATACCATATGGTACCTTACTTGGGTCATATCCTGTGAGTGTTGAATCTTTATCGAAGCTTATTGAGTTCATACCTTGCCCCCACCACAAAATACCATGTATCGAATAAGGCTCCATACTGATAAGCTTTGCACTAGCATTCTGGCTGATAGTCGTCGCTAAGTTAAATACATTGTACTGAACATTTGCAGAATTATATGAACTGTAGTAAGCGTTCGCCTTTAGGTCTATAGATTTCATATTGTATTTTGCGTTAGTTTGCTCACCATATGGCGCATATGCAAGCATCATCATGAAGTCTTTAAATATTGCGTTGAAGTCTTCACCTGTTGCGTCCTCTATAGCTTGCACGCCTTCGTTTGTTGATTGGTATATTTTGCGTATAAATTCAGCTTCGCCAAACCTATCATATAAGTACGTCATAAAAACAGTGCTATAGCCATAATTTGAAGATGTCCAGTTTATGAGCGATTGAGTATCTGCATTTTTCAAGAAGCTGTTTATGTATGCGGAGATATCGACATCTATAATAACTTCTGCAAGCATGGAAAGGCCTTCATTTAGCCATGCATCACGAAAAACATAACTAAACCTTGTGCCTGCCATAACTTGATTATATCTGTTGTCAAACAGTAGTAGGTGCTGTAATTCATGTATCAATGTTCCTACCATTAATTCGTGATATCGCTCTACATTCATATACGTCAAGTTGACATACACAATATCGGCCTCATTCGACTCTGCATATGTTGATTTACTAAATTTATCTATGAAATAGAAGTAACCTAGCAAGCCTGTAGACCTCAAATCAGCAATCATTACAATAATTTTGCCATTATTATCGGTATCGTTAGGTTGCCCAAAGGTTGTCACCATCATATTGTAATGTTGTTCAAAATCGCCTACAAAACGCATGAGTTTTTCTTGACTAAGCGAGTATGAGCTATTCTGTTCTACGAAATAGTAGGCAATATTTGATTCATACTCTAGCGTTGCATCAATAACATATCCACCATCAATTATTATACCTGACCACACATCGCCAACGTTATAAGTTTTACCCAATATAGAGGTTTTCTTTTGTAGTTGGTGTTTAAAATCTGGGTTAGCAATCATCTCATTAAGTATTTGGGTTTCTTGCTCACGATATTTACTGGAATCTGTCAAGTCTGGCTCATCTATTATATTTTGATCTAGTGAAGCTATTACGCCATTAATGGATAGATTATTAGGCGCAATCTCTGCTAGCATACTTTGCGTGCTACTAAGTGAAGGGTCGCTCATTAATTGGGTTGTATAAGTTAATAGCCCTGCATCAGCATTATACGATGGCAACGAGACACTACCCCCTAACATCTCTACAACGAACGACGCATCCTTACCGCCACTAATGGAGCTATCGCCCCCACAACTCAACACAAATATCGAACAGAATATAATCAAAATTAATCTTCTCATAACTACCCCAAAATTTATATTGCAAAGTTAGTATATACTAATAGCATATTTGATACAAACATTATCTTATATATGCTGTACTTTCGCAACTATTTAATTATGGTCAGATTAATTATATGGCACTGCTACACCAAATATTCCTTCGTTGACGCTTAGCTCATCTACTGAGCCGTCCCATAGCACAGGGTATAAACTATAGGGCCTTAGTGACACTGAGAAATCTTCGTCTGCTGGCAAGGATATATCGCCCAATATTCCATACATTTCGCTATTGATATTTAGTGTTGATATACTATATCTACTATCTATCGGATATGTCTGCCCTGCGATAGCCAACGTTACAGCGAAGTCCTTAAATAATGTTGGAAAGTCTGTTTGGACACCACTATCTGCACTTTTTGCAACTTGTTCAACAGCTGTTGCTCCAGAATATGGTGAGCTGTATATGTCCCTTATAAATTGGTCGCTTCCAAACCTATCATACAAGTATGTTAGAAATAATGCACTAAGTCCATAACCTGCTATTGAGCCACTCCAGTTGGTGAGCGATGTATCGTGAATATCTTGATAAAAACGTGTAATGTATAAGTCGATATCATAGCCTAGTGTAACCTCTGCAAGCATGGATAATCCTTCGTTTAGCCATGTATCATTGGCATAGCTTGTAGCTATTCCGCTTTGTATGTTTCTTGCACGTTGGTCAAACAGCATCATATGTTGAAATTCATGTGCAAGAGTACTTACCGTCGTGCTCATATATCTATCATATGAGGAAAAGTTAAGATTGATATAAAATATGTCTGCCTCGTTAGAGTTTGCATATGTAGTGCGTGAAAATTTATCTATAGAGTAGAAGTAGCCAATTGTGTTTTGCCTAGTTGTTCCAAAGTCTGCAAACATAACGATGATTTTTCCATTATTATCAGTATCGCTAGGTGTTGCAAACCGCGACACAAGTTGAGGGTAAACTTTTTCAAACTCATCTGCAAATGCTGCCACTTGTGATGCGCTCATCTTTTTGCTATAGCCAATTTGCTCATAATAATATGCATGCGTAGATTCATAAATCAGCTCAGCATCAAACGTGCTCACATTGTTATTATCAAGTGCAAGTTTTACGCCATCCCACTCAGCACCTATTGTATAGCTCCGATAACTTGGTGCTAATTTAGCTTGAGGAACTTCACCCCTAGCTACCATATCTAGTACCCTTGTTTCTTCATCACGTAAAAATGAATGGGAATCAGCTGCATGTATATCGCTAGCATCTTCTAACGATTTATTTTGCTGAACAACACTAGATTGGCTCTTACCACGCGATAAAACATCTAGAGCTTTATTAGATGTCGCCTGAGCATTTGTAGGCGTATAAGTGAACACACTCAACAAACCATAGCGACTGGAATACATAGGAATATCAGTTGTGCCCTCAAGAAAAAACACATCATTAACACTCCCTATTACATAAGGTACATTAGGCTGTTGATTTTCATTTTCTGGAAGCGATGAACAACTACTTAATACCAAAATAGAGAAAACCATTATAAATATTAGCATAAGCTTCTGCATGTGAACTCCCCAGTTTACATTTTATTACTAATATATAATGATTTTTGACTATTTCAATACAAATTTTATATCATATCCCCAACTTTTAACGATATCTCTGGTAAAAACTTATCTATTATGATTGACCCGTCACCACAAGCGACTTCTACGCCGTAGTCGTTGACGTTTATAACTTCACCAGCTTTGCCGTAATTGCCTTGCCAATTTTCTATGTATGCTATGTTCACCGCAACTCGCTCGCAATTATGGTAGATAAATGCTCCCGAATATGGGTACATGTAGGCCCTAATGAAGTTATAAACGCTATATGCCGTCATGTTGAAATCTATAGCTCTGTTGCTACTTCTATTGCGAGTTAGGTAGAATGCTTGCTGTTCATCTTGTTTTGTGTTTACGAATGTTTTGCCATCTGCTAGATCTTTAATGAAGTTTGCAGTATGTTCTGCACAGTTGTCAATAAATGATGCAGGTAAATCTTCGTGCAATATGTTTACTTGCTGTTGGAAGACAATATCACCCGCATCAACTTTTCCATTTTCTTCATAGATGCTGACGCCTGATACGGCAACACCGCGCATAAATTGCTCGCTCACTGCCCCATAGCCACGATACTTAGGCAATAGTGATAAATGAGCATGATACACAGGACAATCAACTTGTGAATCGTGAAAAAAATCTTTGCGCCAATCAAGTGTCACAATATAATCAGCGCTAGCTAAATTTTCCTTTGCATATGAGTATCTTTGAGAGTCGATTTCTGTGATATTGAACTTGTTTGAAAGAGTGAGTATATCATCAAAGCTTTTGCGCCTTGACACATGGCTAGCAAGTATTACAACGTCTGGATAGGCGCCTAGTTTATCTAATTGAGCAAGTGTAGCGTAACCAAAATATGATGATGCAAATAGCTGTATTCGCTTCTGCATGGCGCTACTCTTCGCTATATGTTAAAGGGATTGCGTATTCACTACGCTCTAGTTTTGGCATAATTTGCAAACATATCCACGCATCTGTTGCGGCATAGCGTAGCTGGCGTTCTGTAAGGTCAACCTTTGCCCAGTTTGTTTTTTGCGAGCTTTTTATAAGCCTTCTGCCCATAAACAACGCTGTTAGCGCCCTAGCGCCTGATTGCTTAATATTATGTGATTTTGCAACGTCTGATAGGTCTACAAAATTTGAAGGCTCAAATTGTTTAATATCTTGAAGTTTCTTAATATCATCTTTTACGCCGATGCCTACTTTTGTAACAGAGTCATCAGCAAGTATAGATACAAGCTCGTTGCTTAGGTTATATGTTTTAAGTTGAAAGATAAAGGCTTCATCTTCTAGTGATATTTGCACTATTGATACGGGAAATTTTTGCCCTTTTAAGAACGCTGGCCTTGACTCCGTATCGAAGCCAACACACTTTGCACCCTTTAAGCGATTGAACGCATATTCTGCTGTTTCTTCATTGTTTACGACGTATATTGGGCCGTCGAATTCTATAGGCCGCAACTCGTTTATAATATCACGAGTCACGACAATTTTTTTATCAGCATTTTCGCTTAAGGTTTGTTTCATTAATTACAACTTTATTTTTTTAGTTTGTTCAAGAACTCGACTAGTGAAACGACATTATCTTGCTGTATTGCACGCATATTTTCGTTTTTGATAGCTTCGTACACTTCTTTCCTGTGCACTGCTACGCCACGAGGTGCGTCGATGCCTAGCTTTACAGTGCGACCTGTAGTTTCAACTATGCACACAGCGATATCTTCACCAATCATTATACTCTCGCCAACTTTCCTTGATAGTACTAACATTTAAACACCCCTATTCAAACAACGGTGTTTTTATTTGGTACGTATCATCCTCAAGGATAACTTGCTTAGCAAGCTTCTTCTCAAAGTTTATTACGAGCGGTGCACGTAGATTGGCTGTAGAGTTTTTCAACTCTGACATAACGACAACTATGCAAAAAACTTGCATATCTTTCTCATCTTCGATCGACAATACCTTTAAATCACGCTTTGGTATCGACGGCTTATATTGCTTAAAAAACGTAAGCGCCTCAACCAAAATGAAACATACCTCAGGGTCCTCGATTGACTGGAACCACAAAAATGGGTACGACTCATTGTTGGATATTAATAAAAAATCGTTGAGATGATTAAACCCAAGCATAGGCGACGAAAGTGTTATAACATCATTTTCGTTATACTCGATATCTCCTAACTTGCTTGACTTGATTGTTTGCATAGAGCTCATTCTATCCTCGTCATATTTTATCACACTATTCTTAATAGCATATACTTATTATTTTTGCACTACTTATCTTAAGAAATCTAATAATGATATAGACATCAATCTACCTGTTACCGATAAAGCTGACTCATAAGCAGTTATCGACAAGTTCCAATCTGTAGTTGCTTGTGCTATATCTGCTTCTGTTGAGCCTAAGTAGCCTGCTTTGTCTGACTCTGCATTTGTTACTAGAGTTTCTTGGAAATACATTGTGCTTTCAACCCTTGAACCTCTGTTACCAACTGTTGTTACAGCTAGCAAAATTTGTTGCTCAGCAGCATCTAACACGCTAATTTCTCTATCTATACCAGAACCTACAGCTGTTGAAAAACTATCTGTTGCGAAAAGCGAACCAGCATCAAAGCCTAACTTTACGCCATCACCTACATCTTCTGTTTCGCCTGCTGAGTCTAATGTTAACTCTTGAATAGGTGAGCCATTTTCACCCGTAACTTTTACTGTAACTTTATCACCAGCAGCTGGGAAGCCTAAAGTGCCCTCATGGTCACCTTGCACAACTAAACCTTCAGTTATAGAGTTATCGTCATTAGCAAAAGCTATTGTGCCATCTTCAGCAACGATTGCCCTTAAATCTGGTGTAGCTGGTGCATATGAGGTTGCTAGCTGCTCATTGATTTCATCTACCATATCAGCGATATCTTCGTATGCTTGTTGCGGTAAAATGATTGCAACATTTTGCTCACCTGCGGCTGTGTTGTACTTAAAGTTTAGAGTACGTTGGTCAGGTGTCGACTCTGATAAATCAGTCATTGGCGCTTGTATGCCCGCTGAAAACACTTGTGAATCTGTTACAACTGCTAAGCCTAACCAGTTATCATTTGCACCTACTGCAGCGTTGTAGCTAGCTTCAACTTCAATATTGTTACGTGTGAACACCATTGCGCCATCAATTAAACCTGCTTGCACGTCTGTTAAACCTGCACCGGCTATTGCGTTATTTACGGCTAGTTCAAGTGCTTCTTCATCTGCGAAGCCACCTACTGGCATAGGGATAGTAACATCTGTACCACCAATGTTTATTGTTGTGTTATTCATTGCTGGTGTGTTCGTTATAGGTAGTTCTAGTGCTTCATTCTTCATGATATCTAGGCCTAAAATAAACTGAGTTCTTTCTCTATCTGCACCAGTTGCAGTCGTTGTAAAGTTAGCAATAGCTGTACCAGAGCCAGAGTTTATCTGGATAGTTCCATCTTTATCTTCAAAGCTTAAGTCGAGGTCTAGCAACGTTTGGTTGTTGTTTAGCTCGTTTAAGATATATTCTTGCACTTCTTCAGAGTTTGCAAGCGGTGGTGTCGCTGCTGCTAAGTCGATATTTATAGGTATCTGGCGTAGCGTGTTCGTTTCTTTATCGTAGTAGTCTATTTCAAAAGCGATATCGCCTAACATTGCTGGGTCGAACCTTACTTCGCCAGTTGTTGCTTTATATTCGTTTTGTAAGTAAAACTCATTACTACCACCTGATGCGATTTCATAGTGCCAGTTATCGTTATATGCGCCTGTAAAGTCGCCAGAGAGGTATGGAGTAGCAGTAGATTTCAGCGACTCGTTCTCCCATGCTGTTGGCTCAGAGTAGCCATTGTTTACGATATTGTATTTAAGCGCATGCTCTAAGTTTGTTAACGAGCGGAAGATATTTATGTTTGAGCCATCTTCGATCACGTTAATATTGCCAAACTCTAAGCCTGGTGTAGCACTAACATTAATGCGAGTCATCGAATTAGGCACGCTTGTATCTGGGCTGATTGATAATCCGTAAGGAAGCTCAATATCTTCGCCAAAATATGGTTGCTTTGTTGACTCAAAAATAACTTTATTTTCTTGGTTTCTTATAGATACGTCAAGTTGCCCTGTTACATTGTCATAGTTTGTTTCTATCTGCCACTCATCAGGGAAGTTGCCTGTGTAGCTACCTTTTACAGTCAAATTAGTGTTTACATCATAAGCTACATACTCAAAGCCTTCGTTTTGAGGTTTAATGCTTATAGATGTTTTGCTTTCGCCACTGCGTAAATCAGTTAGAGTGATTTTACCATCAACTATAGAAGCGTCAACGCTTTCGCCGTATAAGTCCTCGATAAACGACATGAAGTCGCCAATTGTTTTTTCATCAGGTCTTACTGAATCTACCCACATAGATGGAGATTTCTGTAAGTCTACAACACCTGCTGTATCGAGGTGAGTTGTTGATAGCTCTGCTTCTGCGCTCATGTTATTGTTAGTTCTGCTTAGTGATAAATCATACTCACCAGCTGCACCACCAACTGTAGGGACGATTTTTGCCGTAACACCGAAGCCAAAACCTTCGCTTCTTAACGCTTCATTGATTTGTAGCTCAAGTTCACGTTGGCTAGGTGTTTGCACGCCTGTGCCTGGGTCTATCGTTACAGATGGCAACCTAACAAGTGTACCATCAATTGTGATATGGCCTGGGTTAGTGAAGTCAACTGCATCGTGAGTTGTTTTTATAGTTTGCACATATTCGCTAGAATATTCTTTGCCTAGTTCAAAAGTTGTATCCTTACCGTTTGCACCTAATGTTAAATCATCAAAACCTAGAGCGTTTTGACTTAAGCCTGTAATAGTAAAGCGAACATTATCACCTGTAGCAGATGATGCAAAGTTTAGCCTGCCACCATCTGGCGATGCGCTAATTTGTGTCGATAAATCTACAAGCATATTTGTAGGGTTATCATTAGGTACAGAGCCAGCGCCTGCTGTAAGTTGGTTTGCTACAAAGTTAGGGTATAAATCCTTATCTAAGTTTGCTGGTATTTCATCTAGTGAGCCCATGTATTCAGCATATTTTAACTGCTGGTTGATAGCGTCAGATAATGCTTCCGAGTCTTTATATGCGGCTTGTGGAACAACTATTTTGTATAATTGGTCAGAGTACGTAACCATAAGTGTACGCTCTTGCTCCGTTGCTTTTGATAAGTCAAGCTCTGCATCAACAGGCGCTGCAAGTTGGGCTGAACCAACAGGTATGCCGTTATAATCAGTACCAGATAAGTCGATAGAGTCGCCAAAAGATGTATTTGTTTTATCAAGTTGGCTAAAGTATGTACTTTCAGTAGCTGGTAGGCCGAATGTTGTGTTGAACTTTGTGCCTTGTATAGTTTTATATGTTTGTGAGAAAATAGTGCTACCTGGCATGTTGATAGCCACTTCCTCGTTGTAGCCTATTTGTGAGTAAAGTATATTATCATCGCCAGTGTACGCCATTTCAGAGCCTGCTTTATAGTCAAATGACAATGTCAAATTAGCTGTGTTTGGGTCTTCTGGCATTGTTACTGTTATGCCACGCCCAGTGTCAATGATCGTGCCTGCTTTATATTCAAATGTCATGCTAGTTCCAGACTTGTTACCATTTGCACCAGCTTCATCTGAGCCGTTTGAGTCTATCAATATCGGCTTGCCACTTTCATCTAACACTTGTAGTGTTGCGATATTGTTATTAACAGTCATTTTTATAGTATATGGGCCAGACTCTAACTCAGGAAAATCTTCATAAACGTGCTTAGTAGAAACTTCGCCACCATTTTGAGTGTGTGATACTACGTTATCAATTTCTGAGCCTTCGTTCTCAAACGGTTTTGTATCTGTTTCAAAACCACCAAAAATATATCTACCGTTGTAGCTAGCGTTAGCAATATCAAAAAGTGAATCATAAATACCTGCAACATCACCAGCTAAAGCTAGGCGGCTTGCTGCGTCTTGGTCTGACGATGCGCCACCAATTGCAAAACTGTTTTTAGCAGCAGAGATCAACTCTAATGCAGATGCAAGCTCTGTATCAGCATTTGTTAGCCAGTTAAATGCGTTTTCAGCATTCGCGCTGAATTGGTTCATCTCATCAATCATGCGCTGAGTATTATACGCCGAAATGTAGCCAGTTGCATTTTGTTCAGGCGATGTTAAGTCGCGGCCTGATGTAACTTTATTTGACGCATCCATCATTCCATTCAATGATGATGAAACTGTATTAAAATATGTGTTTGCTTGCATAGTAAATGTTATACGCATAACTGATCTCCAATATTAAGTAGTGCTTTCACTAAGCGCCTAATGAGTTGATGATTGTGTTCAACATTTCATCAACCACGTTGATAAACCTTGAGTTTGCTTCGAAAATACGTTGATATAAGCTTAAGTCTAAAAGTTCCTCTTGCTCAGATACACCACGTATCGACTGTTGCTGGCCATATAGCTGCTCGAACGTCATCTTCCTTGTTGCAGCATAAGTATCTACTTGTGATTTATCTATAGCGAACTGGCCAATAAACACACCGTAGAACTCGCCTATAACGACGCCATCAAGGCTTTCGATATCTTCAAACTGTAGTGCCGATATTGCTTTTGCATTTGTATTATCACCTATCGCGCCAGTTGTGCCTGTTGCGATATATTCTACGTTATCTTTAATCAACGATGATACGTCGATATCTTTAGCTGATGAGCCAGAGAAAAATCCATTTATACCTGTAGCTGCTAAAAAGCCAGTAGTATCTTCACCAAACGCTATAGTGTAGCCAGGTGTCACGTTTAGCGAAAGTGAGTTGTTTGTAGTCAAATCTGCTGTAAGTTTAGGCGATTGGTTGTTAGCATTTAAACCACCGCTACCTTCTTCAGCTAAGCTAGCGTTAATCTTTTGCTCTATTGACAGCATATTATCTACAGATGGGTCGATATGGATATCATGTACAGCAGCTATTCCACCATCTTCATTATATATAGTGATCCTGAACGAACCTTCTTCAAGTTGGCCACTGCCTAAGCTGCCATATTCGCTATCGAGTGCATATGTTGGGTTTTCAACCCCATTTGTACCTGTAACGCTTGAAAAACGCTCTAAACCTTGCCCAGAGGCATGGATTTTGTTTGTTTCTGTAATCATTGTTGTCGCTAGTTCATCTAATTGTTTCAAATAAACTTGAAGGTCTTCACGGCTATTTACTGAGCCAGCGATCGAACCACCATTGATAGTTTCAGTGAGGTTTATAGGGTCTGCTAAAAAATCTCTGCTTGTCCAGAATATTTCAAGCTCGCCACTTTCTTCATCAACTTGTGTTTCAAATTGATGGTAGCTTCCACCGTCAACTGCTAATTGAGAGCCTACTAAAACTGTTACTTGGCCGTTATCTTCATGCGTTACGGTTACGTTTGCTTTCTCTGATATATCATCAATTAATGAGTCGCGTAAATCACGCAAGTCATTTGCAAATCCGCCAGCAGCTTCTGCTTTGGCGATATCGTCGTTTAGTTGTGCGATATTTTTTACAAGCTCATTTATCTCTGATACATCTTGTGCGATAGACTCATCTATTGATGCTATTGTCTGCTCGATAGATGCATAACCTTCGCGTATTTTTAACGATAAAGTCTCTGCAGACTCAAGTAGTTGCTGGCGCTTGATTAACGCTTCATCAGTATCATCAGCTGCTGAGTTCGCTAAAGACGACCATGCGTCAAAATAGTCTTTCATTGAGTCGCCTAAGCCTGAGCCTTGCTCTAACTCGTTGAAATATAGCATTGCGCTTTCTAAGTTATATGACATAGTTGCAAACATCATGTAAGCTGATGCTTCGTTCCTAACTGTTACTTGCAATGTGTCGTTATATGAGCGTGTGATATTCTCAACAGTAACACCTGTTCCAATTGAGCCAACTGTTGTGTAGATAGGTTTGCTTGTCACAACGTTCGCAGTTTGTTTAGAGTAATCTGGGTTGTTCATGTTTGCAATGTTTTGCCCAACTACATCTAACGAAATTTGCGATGCTGTCATGCCACTAAGGCCTTTATAAGCCATTCCAAATAAGCTCATGATTGCCCCCTTAGCCTAACGCCATTATAGACGAAGCTTTAGTATATGCTGGCTTCGCTGTGCCATAGTTGTTAACAGGCGCATAGCCTAAACGCTCGTAAACGTCTTTAACCATACGGATATTAGTTGTATATAACATGCGTAATGCAGTGTTTGATTGTTTAATAACTTCAGCTTGGGTAGATAGATTTTGTTTTAACTCTGATAATTGTGCCGCTTGGCTTTCGTCAGAACATACTGCGATTATTGAAGATATTGTATTATCTTCTGCGCCTAAGTCAGCCATGATGCGATTAGATAAAGTTTTGCGTGCTTCATCGAGGAGTTGTTGTTTTTGGACAAGTTTTTCCTTTTCGAGCGCCAGCTTTCTTGTATCGTTCACTTTCCATGAAACGATCGCTTGACGCTCGTTGTCTAACAACACCTCTAGCTCGCTGAGTAGCTCAAGATGTGATTTTAATAATTCGATTAAGTTACGTACAGATAAGTTTTCCATCTATGTCCTCCAAGAGAGAAAGCCCTTCCAGAGAACAACAAGACATTTGACTTATACTAATACCGACTAAAACAACCCACGAACAGCCGAGTCTACAATTTTGCCAGCTATATCTTTGCCAGAAACATTGTAAGTGCCGTTTTCGATCTGTGCTTTAAGATCTGCAACTTTTTCAGAACGAACATCAGGAAGTTCTTTCAACTGTTTAGCTATGCTAACAGACTCTTTAACTTTGCCTGAGATTTCAACAGCGTCTTGCTTTGGGGCAGCTGCTGCATTTTTCACGCTTGCTGACTTATCGCTAGCGTTGTTTTCTACGTTCTGCTTGCGTGCAGATTGTTCTGTGGTATCAATACCATACTGTAGTTTGCCATAAATTTTCATTTTCGCCTCCAAATACACACTTTGCTTATCGGCAGCAGCATGTAAATACTTTAGCACTTTTTTAAATTTTTTAAAAGAAATTTTAAAAAGTAAACTACAGTCGCCAATCTCTTGTCATTCGCTTTCGTTGACAATAAATTCTATTTCTAGTTTTAATATAGCAAAAAGTATGCCATTTATGAAAAGA
The DNA here is from genome assembly GCA_964368965.1 of uncultured Deferribacteraceae bacterium. GTDB lineage: Bacteria > Chrysiogenota > Deferribacteres > Deferribacterales > Mucispirillaceae > CAYJDR01. Next base: position 24,648 of record CAYJDR010000015.1, on the reverse strand, counting down.
GTAAAAAAGAAATGCCACTCATTACAAGTGGCATTGTTTTGTGATTTATTTTAATGAACGTAACTCTATCAATGAGTTTGGATCTACTAGTTCGTTTTGCATAGGGAAAATATTTCCACTATCTCTATACTCTGGCATTGTTTGCTTCAAGCTTTCATACAATGTGCCGCCTAAACCAGTTGAGCCGTTAGTCGCTGCGATATCTACATATTGCTGGTCTAGCATTTCTGTAAATATTTTCTCGCCTTGCCCTTTCTTGATGAACGACGACTCATGCGTTGCTTGGCGCATAGTCTTCATCATCATCTCTAAAAACATACCCTCAAACTTTGCACACGCCTCTTTCAGTTTCTGGTCGCGCATTTCTGCTGTTTCTACAGGTTTTGTTTTTTCAAATTCAGAAGGCCTTGAAGCCGCTGTTAATGTATTTGTAAGCATTACACTAACTCCAACTCGCCATGCAACGCGCCTGCTGACTTGATTGCTTGCAAGATTGATATTAGATCCCTAGGCGTCACACCTATTGCGTTTAGTGCTTTTACTAGGTCTGATATAGTTACACCTTCTGGAACAACCATTAATTGTTTTTGCTCTTCGTTTACGTCAATTTGTGTTTGCTCTGTCACCACTGTTTCGCCACCTGAGAATGCGCCCGGCTGGCTAACTTCAACATTGTTAGTGATTGTGATAGTTAAGTTACCATGAGCAACTGCAACTGTGCTTATCCTAACGTCTGAACCCATAACGATTGTACCTGTACGTTCATCAACAACGATTTTCGCAAATGTTTCTGGTTGAATTTCTATTGATAATAGGCTGCTTAAAAAGTCATAGTAGTTTGCTCTAAACTCTTCTGGCACATCAACTCTGATTGTACCAGGCGACGTGATTGAAGCTATAGGATAGCCTAAGAAGCTATTAATTGCCGACTTTGCTTGAACTATGTTCGATAAACCCAATGTTCTAAACGATAGGTCGAAAAACTCTGGATTCATTGCGTATGCTATCTCGTTCTCTATAATAGCTCCACTAGGAATCATGCCTACAGTTGGGTGATTTTTAGTAACCTCTGCACCACCACCTGATGCACTCAAGCCACCAACAGATAACGCACCCTGTGCTACTGCATAAGTTTCACCGTTTGCACCAGCCAATGGAGTCAACAACAATGTGCCACCCTCTAGGCTTTTTGAGTCACCAATAGATGACACTGTAACATCTAAAGTGCTACCAGCTTTCGCAAATGGTGGCAGTTTCGCTGTAACCATAACAGCTGCAACGTTTTTAGTGTTCACGTCATCTTTGTTGACAGTGATGCCCATTCTATCAAGCATGTTAGTTAATGATTGGATTGTAAACTCCGTGCCGCTTTTATCGCCCGTACCATTTAAACCAACAACAAGTCCGTAACCGAAAAGTTGGTTGTCCCTGATTCCGTCGACATCAGCCATGTCACGTAGTTTCACAGCGGCTTCACACATAGTCGCTGTAGTAAGGAAAATAACTGTAATTAATATAGATAGCCGTCTCATAGTTTTGCTCCATATGTATTATACACTTGTGTACAAGCAAACTACGTGCCAAAACTAAATTAGCTACCTACGAAGTCTACGAAAGATACTTCTTTACCGCTCTCTATCAATAGTTTACCGTCGGTTTTCACACAACGGAGAAGCTTCCCTTTCACAGGTATAACGATTATGCCACCCTCTTTCACTTGCTCTGCAAGTTTTTCTGGCACATGGTTTGCGCCTGCTGATGCTATGATTTTATCATAAGGTGCATATTTTTCCCACCCGTTACCACCGTCGCCGTGCCTTAACATTATATTACGAAGCCTAAGCTCACGAAGCAACTGCTTGCTTTGCTTAAAAAGTCCATCGTTATATTCAATTGCGTAAACTTCGCTAACTAGTTTTGATAAAAGTGCCGTAACAAACCCTGAGCCGAAGCCGATTTCTAAAACTTTGTCTGTCGGTTCAAGCTCAAGTAAGTCAAGCATGTGTGCAACTGTGGTTGGTTGCGAGATAGTTTGCCCGTGGCCTATAGGCAGAGCAAAATCTGTGTATGATTTATGTTGCATACCACTTGCAACAAACATGGAGCGTGGAACATCAACAAACGCTTGCATAATGCGCTTATCGTTGTTGCACGCCTTTGATACTATTTCATCTATAAAATACGTTGGTGTTGCGTGTTTGTTAAACATCTAAAACTTGTGTACCTACCCCTAAATCTGTAAAAATCTCTAAAAGCACCGAGTGGCGAACCCTACCATCAACGATATGGGCTTTCGATACACCTGCCTTAACAGCGTCTGCAGCGCAATCAACTTTTGGTATCATGCCACCTTTTAATGTGCCATCGTTTTTTAAACGCTCTACATCGCTACATTTCACAGTAGACATGCGGTTGCCTTCTTTATCTTTTACGCCATCAACATCTGTTAACAAAAATAATTTCTCTGCCTTCAATGCAGATGCGATTGCACCTGCGGCGATATCAGCATTCACGTTATATGGCATAAAATCTGCGCTAACACCGATAGGCGATATCACAGGGATAATTTCATTGCTAATGCCATCTAGTATAGTTGTATCAACACGTGTAACTTTGCCGACTTGCCCTACATCTATCTTTTCAATGCTTCCTGTTTCTTTATCTACTGAGTCAACATACATTTTCTCAACATTTATAAGCCCAGCATCTCTACCAGATAACCCAACAGCCATGCCACCAGCTTTATTTATGAGGCTTACTATTTCGCGGTTTATTTTGCCTGATAGTGTCATTTCAACAACTTCCATAGTTGCTTCATCAGTAACACGCATACCTGATATGAATTGGCTCTCAACACCTTGGCGTTTTAAAAACTCAGCAATTTGAGGGCCACCACCATGCACAATAACAGGGTTAATACCAACATATTTCATCAATACTATATCTTGCGCAAAGCTATAGCGTAGCTCCTCGCTCTCCATAGCGTGTCCACCATATTTTATGACAAATGTCTTACCTGCAAATTGCTTAATATAAGGTAGAGCCTCTATTAAAATAGACGCTTTTTCAACGATCTTATTCATTATCACTTCCTCAGATTATATGTTATAGATTAATTAACCGTTAAATACAAGGTTAAAACGAACGCCGCCTTCATACGGCACTATTGTTAAGCTTCCGTTATGTCGCTCCATGATAGTGCTAGCTATCATAATGCCCCAATAATCGTAGCTTTGGCTTTGGATTTGGTGATCCCATGGTTTATACATTGTGGCAGCAACAGCCTCTGTCAGCTGCACGTCATCGAGATCAATACGTACGTAAAACTTACCGTTCTCTGTATACGATTTCACTTTGTATTGCAACGGTTTACCTGTGCCAAAGTATCTTATATTATCTTTAATTAGATAGCATATGCCAAGTTTTAAAAATAGTGGATTAATTGCACATGCAAATGGCTCACCGACATCAGATGCGTCGTAATCAAGGTTGTAGCTATCAACATACTTGTATAAGTGGGCGGAAAAACGCCTATCTATTTCTTTGCTAGATATCTGCCCCATTAAATCAGCAAGATAGTCTGCTACGACAGTTGTTTCCTCTGCTTTAAGCGTTAAAGAGTGAGTATAGTCGTTATAGGCTGCAACAATTTCCTCAATAAGCCCCAGCTTACCCTCGATAATCTGCCACAAGTTTTGGGTGAGCATGTTGTTTTCAGTTTTCGCTTTTATTTGGCGTATGAAACCACCAGCTGCAGTTAACGCATTAATAACATTATGAGAAATATGCCTAGAGAACCCTGCTAGTATTGCTTGTTTTTCTTCTTTACGCATTTTTACTAGGTTTGCCATTTTTTCCGTAACATCTTCAAACATTACTTCAAATGTTTTCTCGTGGCCTGGTAAGTCGGTAACGTTGCCTGATATATTTATTAGGTCGCCGTTTGTTTGCACCATCGTACCGTTAAACTCAAAAACTTCACCATTTACAAACGATGACAGCTTCTTAATTAACAGCTTTGCTGTGCCTGTGTCGAACAGTTCAAACAAATTTGTAGGCTCATCATATATTTCTGCGCCATATGTTTCTAAAAACTTTGTATTGCTGAATAAAATTGTGCCTTCCCTATCAACTTGAACCATACACTCTGGCATTGAATTCAATATGGCATGAAATTTCGAAAATAGGCTACGATAGTTGCTATCAATAATCAGCTGGGTATCTGCATAGATTTTATCTTTGATATCAGATGCTTTAACAATGTTTTCGATAAGTGATGCTTGAGTATGTACATCAAGTGAGCAATCGACATAGACTGCTTCTTTCACGAATGGTTCGCTAGTGATATATACAACTAGTTTGTTTCTAGCACTGTATGCGATATCTGCCGTGACGACAATGTCTGCCTCGGTATCCACACTCACAACTTTTAACCTCTCTGTAAGCATCATTCGCAAGGACTCGCTAATGGTGCCATCCACAAATATATTAGTCATAGTAATTATTAGTCCCTAATTTGCTACTGCTCTACTTATATTTATCCATATATCTCTAGTGTTAGTCAAGTGAAATATTACTGCCCTAACAGTTGGTCAAGATATACAGCTTGAACTACGTTTTGCCCAAGTTTCTTATTTATTCCGACTTTTATCTGTGCTTTGATGCGCTCTTGCACTGCAGGGTCGTTGATAGCGCTGATATCCATACCTGTTAAAGTACTTCTTATGACGTTAACAACTTCTGCCTCGTTCTTCTCTAGCATACGTAAATCTTTCTTTGTATCAACATTCATGGCAAATCCAGATTTGATGTAGCTTTTCTTCAATGGGCTTGTTGATGCCGCATCGACAACCACGCTAGAAACCATGTAATATAACTCACCCTCGCGATTAGTAGACTTACCACTTGAAGTGTCATAAACACTCTCAACTGGGCCACCGCCGCTGCCTAATGATTGCAATTTAGAAGCTATTGAGCCCTCTCCTTGAAAATACCAAACTGTGAAACCAATCAGCATTAATATAAACACGGCAAGCAACCATTTAAAAATTTTTGACATTTTATAAATTCCTTCTTTACTATTATTGTTCTTTTATCATATTATTTCTAGTAGCAAATGTCAAACCCCTATTATATGGAGTATATATATTGAACATAAACTTTACATCTTTCGGTTGCAAGGTAAACATATCAGAGCTTGACACCTTCGCAAGCGAACTTACACAACTAGGATATAATATAACTAAAACTACCGCAGACGCAGATATCGCCGTTGTCAACACGTGCGCTGTTACATCGGCTGCTGCATCAAAGTGTATTGCACATTTAGTTAAGCTAAAGAAAAAACACCCTAATATACATATCGTCACAACTGGCTGTTTAATAAGCGATAAAACAGTTGATGCTGAAAAATTACCTGTTGATAAAGCTATAAGCAACATTGACAAGCACACACTTGTTGACGTCATTACAAAATTATACCCTATTGACACACTACAATATGAAAAAAAGGATGCAAAATTGCATACTCGTGCATTTTTAAAGATACAAGATGGCTGCGATGCTTTCTGCTCATATTGCATTATACCATCACTTCGTGGTGCGCCTACTAGTGTTGAGATAAACTCTGCTTACAATAACTTTCTAAAACTAATCGAGCAAGGCTATAAGGAAGTTGTTATCGTTGGCATACATATCGGGCTTTATGGCAAAGGGGAAGATTATACCCTATACGACTTACTTGAGAAGATATGTAAAACAGAAGGCGATTTCAGGGTAAGGCTTTCCTCACTCGAGGTAAATGAGCTAGATGACAAACTTATTAACCTAATAGTCAATAATGGTAAAATTTGCAATCATTTACATATTCCTCTGCAAAGTGGCTGTGACCATACGCTTAAGCTTATGAACAGAAAATATGTAAGCGCTGATTATGTAGACACAATTAACAAAATACGTGCATTATCGCCTGAAACAACTTTTGGTAGCGATATTATTGTTGGCTTCCCTGGCGAAAGTGACGAACATTTCGAAAATACTAGAAAAACACTTGCAAATGCTGGCACAGAGTTCTATCATGTATTTCCATACTCTGTACGGGAAGGCACTGTCGCATGCGATATGGATAACCATATTGAAAACACTGTTAAAACTGAACGGGCAAATACCCTTAGAGAAGATGGCAATAAAATGCATAGTGCATTAATGGCGCAATCGGTTGGCAAAACTTTTCGCGTATTAGTTGAACGTGGCAATAAAGGACACGCTGAAAACTATTTGCTTATACACCTTGAAGGTGGAAAGTTTGAACCAAACACTTTTGTTAATGCAAAGGTTGAAAAAATAGTAGATAACAAACTAATTGCAACAGTTATATAAATTAAACGGACAAACACAATGGACACTGTACTCGCCTTAGACATTGGCGGCACTAATCTTAAAAGCGCGGTTATTAGCAAAGATGGCGAAATAGAATATAAAAAATCCATCAAGACACCGCAAAACTATGAGCAACTACTCAAAGCAATAGCAGACTTATATCGCACATTTGAAGACTGCGTTGAGGGTATATCAATAGCTATACCTGGCGGATACGACTTTGAAAAAAATAGAGTGTTCGCACCAAACCTAGCAGCGCTCAACAACCATAATATTATGGATGACTTATCACGCATGCTTGCAACAAAGATAGCTATCGAAAACGATGCAAACCTAGCAGCACTTGGTGAATACGTTTATGCTGATAAAAAATCATATAAAAACATGATATTCCTTACGCTTGGCACTGGTTGCGGTGGCGGTATGATTATTGACGGCAAAATTCCTGACACAAGGTTTTCCATATTTGAAGTTGGGCATACAGTTGCCGTGCCAAACGGTCGCCCTTGTGAGTGTGGCAGAAATGGTTGCCTTGATGAATACACAACAATAGGCGGGCTACTGACAACATATCACGAAGTATCTGGTAAAACGCTTTCATCTGCTAAAGAAGTTTATGCACTTGCGATGGCTGGTGATACTTATGCAACTGAGTCATTCGAGAAGTTTGGAGCTGTACTAGCAGAAGCACTTATTAATATCGCAAACCTATTTTGCCCTGACAAAATCAAAATTGGAGGCGGTTTATCAAACTTTTCTTCATGCTTTATGCAAAATACGATAGAACAGTTTGACAAATACGTGTTTCCACTATATAAACACGAAGTAACTTTAGAAGTTGCGACACTCGGCAATGATGCTGGGTTGTTAGGAGCTACTGCTCACTTCTATAAACTATAAGGATTATACATGACAACGTACTTAATGATTATTGCAGGCTTAGTTATGCTTGTACTTGGTGGCGATTTCCTCGTTAGAGGTTCCGTTGCCGTTGCTCAAAAATTGAAGGTTTCACCTATCATGATTGGGCTTACGCTTCTTGGTTTTGGTACATCAACGCCAGAGCTTGTTACATCTATCAGGGCGGCACTACTCGACTCGCCAGGCATCGCAGCTGGTAACGTAGTTGGTAGTAACGTCGCAAACATACTACTTGTGCTTGGAGCAGCAGCACTTATCAGCCAGCTAAATAGCGAAAAGCGTAAATACGTTCGTGACTCTATTGTTATGCTTGTTGCATCTGGCATGTTTATCGGCGCAGGGTTCTTTGGGCAAGTAAACAGACCTATTGGTGCAATATTTATATTATCACTACTCGCATATATCGTATATACATACAGAGCAGAAAGAGCAGCTCACTCAGTTGAAGAAGAGCCTAGTGAAGACGCTCCTACAAAACCTATGATCGCATATATAGCGCTTACAGCTGTTGGTATCGGCATGACTATTGTCGCGGCTGATTTAATTGTTAGAGGATGTATCACAGTTGCTGAGAATTTAGGCATCTCTGAAACAGTTATTGGCTTAACGGTGGTTGCTATAGGAACATCGCTACCTGAACTTGCAGCAACAATCTCTGCATCACTCAAGAAACATAACGAGCTAGCAATAGGCAACATCATCGGTAGCAACATCTATAACTTGTTGTTTATCCTTGGTGCTACGGGTATTGTTACTCCGATGAATATTCCGCAAGATATACTATCATCAGACGTGTGGATTATGCTTGGCGCATCAGTCTTGCTTGCTGCATTCACACTAACAGGCAGAGTTATGGGGCGTGCTACAGGGCTTGCATTCTTAATACTTTATGTAATTTATATTGTTAGGTTAGCTATTTAAGATTTTTAATAACGACTATAGATAAGGGGGCTTTCACAGCCTCCTTTTTTTGTGTCAATTGGCTGGGGTTGCTTCAAGTTTGGGCGCAAAAAAGGGAGACGTTTCAGTCTCCCATAAAATTTATTTATCGCTTGATTTTGCTTTAACTACTTTGTTTCTACCAGTTTTCTTTGCTTCATATAGTGCTTGGTCGGCACGGTCGATAAGCGAAGAGCTAGTTTCCTCATTCTCATACTCGGCAACGCCAAAACTACAAGTAATGTGTTTAACACCTTTGAACTCGTGCTTCTCGATAGCTTTACGGATATGTTCCATACGCATAGCTGCAACAGCAATCGGCGCTTTTGGCATAAGCAGAACAAACTCTTCACCGCCATATCTACAGAAAATATCGCCACCACGTACGTTGTCGATAACAACTTCTGCTAAGCCTTTTAATGTTTCATCACCAATTAAATGGCCATATGTGTCATTAACGCTTTTAAAATGGTCGATATCTATCATAACTACAGATAGTGGAGTCTTTTTATTGATAGATGTTTGGATTTCTTTTTCGATAACCTCGTTAAACTTTTTACGGTTGAAAACTTTTGTAAGTTCATCGTATTGGCTAGCGCCTTCAAACATTTGGCGTTCATGCTCTAAGTCTGTAATATCAAAGAATGATATGCACACAAGGTCGTTATCTTTTCCAGGCTTCTCGATAGGTAAAATATTTACGTTAAACATTTTAATATCAAGGTTTTGGTCCATCATATATGCTTTTGAGTCTATCTCATGAACGTCATAATGGTCTTTGATAACCTCGATCCATTCTTTAAAGCCTTTACCTGCATAAAACGCATCTTCAAAAGGCATAAGGAAGCTATGTAAGCCGCCACGTTCATCAATTTCATCTAAACTTGAACATTTCGTAAAATCTAAAAAAGTTTTATTGGCATAAAGGGTTTTTTCATAATCAGTTACGATAATTAGATTTTTGCTTAAATCTAAAATCTTTAACATATCCCTCATTGTTAATTTCACAATTGCCTCCCATTGGTGCTTGTTAAGTTAATATTATATCCCTCAAGCCATTAAATATCAACCATTTTTTTGACTTTACACATATTTCCTAGAATATGATGTCATTTTCCAAGAAATATTGTTGAGAGCTTAGCGGGTTCTCTGCGTCAAGTTGTTTCTCATAAACGTCATCATTGAGCTCCCAAGCTTTCATATTGTCAGCTAAGCTTACTTCGAGATATTTCTTCAACGACTTTTTAAAACCTTCGTCTTTTATAGGCGTCATTAGCTCAACACGCCAGCTCAAGTTACGTGGCATTAAGTCAGCAGATGATACAAAATATGACTCCTCGCCACCAATATTGAAATAAAATATACGAGGGTGCTCTAAGAACCTGCCTGTAATACTACGCACAGATATATTATCGCTTAAGCCTGGAACCCTTGCGCGAAGCCCACAAATACCCCTAACAATTAGCGATATCGTAACGCCAGCGCTTGATGCTTCATACATTTTCTCCATTAGTTGTTTATCAATCAGGGAGTTCATCTTCATGATGACGCTTGCACCTTTGCCAGCTTTTGCGCTTGCTATTGCTTGGTCTAACATTTCCACTAATTTTGGGCGGATGCCAAACGGCGCAACGCACAAGCTTTTCCACACTTTTTCATCAGTATAGCCCATTAGGTAATTAAACAGCTGAACAGCATCTCTGCCGATAGCATCATCTGCTGTCACCATGTCTACATCTGTATATAGCCCTGCTGTGCTTTCGTTATAGTTGCCAGTTGCAACATGCGTATATCTCACAATTTCATCTTTTTCACGGCGCACTATCAACAAGCATTTTGCATGTATCTTCAAGCCTGGTATGCCATAGGTGACCAGACAACCCGATTTCTCTAAGTTTTGTGCCCAACCAATATTGCGTTCTTCATCAAAGCGAGCTTTCAGTTCCACAACTACGCTAACTTGTTTCCCGCTCTTTGCAGCACGCTGGAGTGAAGCCAATATAGACGAATTGCTATTTGTTCTATATAACGTCATCTTGATTGCTAGAACGTCTGGGTCGTCAGCAGCTATTGATATCAGTTTAGATATTGCCGAGAACGAATAGAACGGCCTGTAGAAGTAAATATCATTTTTCTTTATCTTATCAAATATGCGTGCATCATCTGGTAAGTTTTTCAACATACGGCTTTTCAACGGTGGGAACTTCTTAGATGGCACAAGGTCACTAAGCCCCATCAAGAATGTTAAATCAATCAAACCATCAATTACATAGATATCTTCATCTTTGAAGCGCATTTCTTCTTTTAAAAACGATATAATATGCTTAGGGACATCTGGCTCTATCTCGATACGGGTAACTGCGCCTTTATTACGGCTATCTAAGAATGTTTTAATCTCAATAAGTAAATCTTGCGCTTCTTCTTCTTTTACCTCAAGGTCAGCATCGCGAGTGACTCTAAACACATAAGAGTTTTTAACTGTGAACCCTTTATATAGCTTCGATAAGTTATGCTTAATAATATGCTCAATTGTTAAGATATAAGTTTTTTGTTTTATCTTCACTTTATAGTATCGGCGTAAGTTTTCAGGCAACATGATCAGCGATAACCACTCTTTACCGTTGCGCTCTAGCGACGATATAATACTAATGCGCTTATTATAGATGAAAGGAAACGGATGCGCTGGATCTAACGTAACAGGTGTTATCACCGACATAATTTCATCAATAAACACACTTTCAGCAAGTTCGTCAAGCTCTCCTGTCAACTCTGGATTGAATATAATATTGCGTGACTTTAGGCTGTTAGCAAGTTCATTATATATCTCAAGTTGTAGCGCTGTTTGCGAGTGGACGATAGCTGATATTTCATTCAGCTGTTCTGACGGACTTTTCCCAGTTAAATCTGCGATATCATCATTCGATAGCTCTTGCTCTTTCAAGCCTGCTACACGCACCATAAAGAACTCGTCAAGGTTAGATGAGAATATAGCAACAAACTTCAACTGCTCCATAAGCGGATTAGTTTCATCTAATGCTTCACGCAGAACTCGCTCGTTAAATGATAGCCAGCTAAGCTCTCTATTGATAAATATACTCTTATTGTTACTCATATCTCACCTTTGTATTAAGTTCTATCGGAATGCCGAAAGTTTCTACGAACATTTGTTTTTGCGCATCAAACGATACTATCTCTACAAATGGTTCCCTGAATGTTCTAGCATTTATTACTATTTCATTATCTGTTAGTTCTATATCAAAATCGTCTATAAGCTCCGACTTGCTAGCATCTAGCACGTTTGCTATGCGCAATATACTTGCAAGCTTATTTATCAACAGCAAGTCTTTTACTGCAATCTCATGTAAATGTGTGATGTCTTCATCTGATGTTCGCTTAATCATTTGGTAAACTGTGCAAGCCACTAAAAATAAATCCCTATTAGATACACCCGGTACTGAAAGCGATTTTACAATAAAATATGAATTCTGTGCCGATGATTTTGTATCAATAAAGTAGCCTGTTTCATGCAATATCGCGGCATAGGTTAATATCTTACTGACGTCGTTTGGCATCGAATGTATCTCCGACAAGCCCTCAAACAACTTCAATGCAAACCTTGTAATCTTTTTTAAATGTTCAAGATTGCAATGGTAGCGCTCAGCAGTATGCAGCAATGTTGCAGTTACCCTGCGTGTATAGTTTGTATCCTTCATGTTGCCGCTATAGTATGTCGCCAGCATGGTTGGAAAATCAAACATATTAAAGCTGACCCTATCTGCACCTGTGTATTTCAACAGCTGGATATATGTTGTAAGTGTTGGAATAAGTACAGCAGCCTCATCAGTACGTATATTTAATGCTGAGATTAGTTCATCATCACTGTAACCTCGGTATTGGCTATACATATTTTCAATATCTTTTTTTAGAAGATAGTTTTCTTCTGGCTTAAAAAGTCGCACAAGCATAGTTATCGAGCTACCACCCGCAACCAAGTTAGGCACTTTCATAGAACTATCTACAGCAGACATAACCGTCTTAATCATATTTTCACTATACTGGTTAAATGCCTTATAGCGTTTGATAGATGGCACATGTTTAAACATCTGGCGAAGGCGCAAGCTACCATATGGCAAAGTGCCTGAATATAATATCTTAGCGCCTTTAGACACACTCAATGAAACATTACCGCTGGCAATATTAGCAAAAACAACACCGTTGCGCTCCATTTCGTTAAAGCCTTTCACATACTCCTTTGTTGCAAGGTATTTTATGTAGACTTCGTCTGCTGGCTCGAGTATCTCAAGCTCTATACCTGAGTGGATACGAGCATAATCAATGAAGAACTCCTTATTGCTGGCCTCGCGCACACCGCTAGTGCATACTGCCCTATAGTCCTCTATCTGGTATTCATCTAGTTTTTGCTTGAACCCTTGCAATATCGCTGTTGCCCTTTTCACACGCTCTAATGTGATGTAGCCCATCGAGAACGTATCAAGCCCCAGCCTGAGCGGTTTCACTAAATATTCAAGCTCTTTTACTCTGCCGTTCTTTAGCTCAACAATTACCATCCTAAATGCACTTGCACCAACATTGATTATTCCAAATATACCTGTTTTTATCATTTTACTACCGCTGATTTATTTGTTATGCTTTCTAATAAGTCTTTCTTTTTATCGAACCCTTGCTTTTCCATACCTGCGTCATCATCTGCAAATATTTCAAATATGATTTCATCTTTTTCAACCGTTACTGCAACATCTTTAACGAACCCTGCATGCGCCCTATCTAGCCCATCTGCCACACGTAGTATTGCCGATAAGTTTGTAACAAGACCACGCTCTTCATTCGACAGCATCATATATTCAATGTGTGAGCTTTTTGGGCAATTACGCCTGTGGTACCTTGCAATGTTTGCAATCATCATGCGTTCTCGGTCGTTATAACCTGTAAGTTCAGAGTTTATAAGCAGATAGTATGAGTGCTTATGGTGTTTTGAGTATGATATATATTGCCCAACATCATGCAATAATGCAGCAGCTTCTAGCAATAGCCAGTGGCTATCCTCAAGCGCTAGCTCTTCTTTTAGTTGATGGAAGATGCGCTCTGATAGCCTACATACTTGCAACGCGTGTGACTCTTCAAAGTAGTATTTTTTGCCTAGCTCTAATAACCTTGAGTACCTAACGTCGCTATTGCGCTCTTGTTGGAAGAACATTTCGACGCCCATTTTATTCATAACGTCTATTGTTAAGCCACTTCTTAGCCCACCTGAGAGTGTATAAAATCCGTTGGTTTTATATCGCCTAACTAGTTGGGAAGCTAATACCGCAGCTGAGAATATCATATCTGCACGTGCTGGCTCTACACCGCTAATCTTTAGCCTTTCAGCAACTTTTTTACCTAATAGCTCACTAGTGAAGTGCTTCAAAAATATGCTATCAACAAACTTGACGCTAGAGTCTGACATATTGTTACGCTTATTGTATACAAACGAGATATTGTTAAGTGTGCCACCAGAGCAGATGATCATATCCACGCCACTTTTTGGGAGTATTGAATCTAGTGTTTTGTTAATCTCTTGTTTGATTGCTTTTAGCTCTTTCATTTGTACAGGGTCGCTTTTAAAGAATTCGTAAGTGAGTTTAGATGCACCAAGCATGGTTGTTTCCGACTTTATCAACTCGCCATGGGAATATAGCGAAAACTCGGTACTACCGCCACCCATATCAACAATCAAAGCATTTACATCGCTCAGCTGGAAGCTATATGCAGCAGCTAAACTCATGATGCGCGCTTCTTCAATGCCTGAAATGATTTCGATTTGAATGCCAGTATCATTTTGTATCTGTGTGACGGCTTCTGTAGCGTTTGTAGCTTCCCTAAATGATGCTGTTGCAACAGCCCTATATTTGCTGACTTTGCTGTTATCCATCATGACTTTCATACGTGATAAGATGCGCGTGATTGTGCTTATCGCCTCTGGAGAGAACTCTCCCGTACGGAAAACATTGTCGCCAATACGTACAGTCTCTTTATACTCTTCTATAATTTTATACGTTCTGTCTAGCACTTTAGCTACTTGTAGCCTGATAGAGTTACTTCCGATATCGATTACTGCTATTATTGCTGCATTGTTCATAACTTACTCCCCTATAGTCGTAACTGTTGTATGAGCATACGCTTTTTGTGTCTTAATTTTGTTGAATAAACTAATTAAATCGTTAGCTAGCTTATCACCTCTAACGCTCATTGTGTTAAAATTATCCCATGCATATTTAGGCAACACACCGATAGTCGGCTGAGATTCCATCGCAAATGCTTGCAACGTTATCGCACCATATGGCTCTGCCGCTGTAAAGCTACCTAAGCTGACCCATTCGCCCTTTTGGCTTGCTGGGATATATCTCCAAAATGAGCCGTCTAACCCAAGTTCTAATATGTTTGAGCTCTCGTTCGCATAACCCGCAAGGTAGATAAATGCTGGCTCGTTCACTTTCACTTCTACAGAAAACTTTTCGCCACCCTTCACAACTAACGACCCAGTATCTGTAACAACCCTTAGTCCTACACGCAAACTTTCAGCGCTAACGCTTTTGTCGTTTAGTATGGCCATAACGTCATTATTTTTCGATTTATAATCAAGGTTTGCTAAAAGCGATTTATCAATCTCCACTACTGTTGAGCGAACAACATTAGTGGCACCTGATTTAAGCAAACAAATTAGCTGTAAATAGTCTGCTACATCAGCATATGTGCAAGCAAACTTAAAGTTTGATTGCTGTGGCAATGTTACAGAGTCAAGCTTCGTATCAAGCAACGCTTTAAAAAAAATACCGAACTCAGTTGCCTCACTAGACATAACCTCGTGTGGTATATCTACATAAACTTTTTGTTTATCAATGCCAAACGTCAACGCTGTTGCTGCCATATCTAGCGATGTTGGCGATTGGCGCATATTGCTTACGAGTGCAAGCACTTGCTCTAAACTTTGCTTAGGTGTAGCAAAGTTATCATAACCAGCAACTACTGCCGTGTTCGCATAAGACAAATACTCACTATATATCGGTATCGCCTTCATCAATAAGCTATACTTTACGCTAGCTTTAGTTGCTTTGTTCGCCTCATCAGCTAAAGTGTCTATGCTATCTGTGAGCTCTTGAAGTTTTTTAGCATACAACGCCACATCACCCAGATACGCTTTTGCTGTAAATCCATCAGCTACTTGCGTAATTTCTACCTGTGGTGATATTAGCTTAACATCAGTTAATATTCTTGTAAACCTATTTATATTTGTCGATTTGTTATTAGAATTGTACGTTGTTGTTTGTTCGTGTTTTGAGTATACACGCACTTTTATTATTGACGCTAGATCTGCTAGCGCTTCTGACTTGCTTGCTTCCCTCGTTTTGCCAAACCCTTGCCCGACTAAAACATCTGCGTGCGCTGTTTGTGCAACAACGATAAGCATAACGATAAAACATGTGCAAATTAAGTTATTTATGTTTTTTAGCACAAATAAATATCCTGTCCTCTAGCTCCTCTACGCCTAGTGTATGGAAACCATCTGCTAGCTCTATTTCACAAAATCCGCTTTGTTTTAATAGGTCTACAAGCATTTCTGGTTTGTGGTACTTCTCAACGATTTTTGTTTCCGAGCGTTCCCACAGTCCACTTGGCTGTTCTAAAAAGGTAGTTATTGTGTATGTAATCTCTTGCTTACGTTTATTAAACTTTGTTTTTGTGATAATTGCGTGGTCTGACTCTGCCTCTGCAAACTCAAAATCAACAGCATCTTCTGCCGCTTTTAACGAGTTGACATCAAAAAGAAGATACCCACCACTTTTTAAATATTTGTTACAATTTTTAAAAACATTTGCCAAATCTTTTTCGCTATGGATATGATTTACGCTATCAAACAAACATGTTATCAAATCAAATTGTTTATCCATAGTGAACGTGCGAGCATCAGCCACTAAAAATTCAACTTGCGGTGCGTTTTCTTTCGCATGTTCAATCATTTTGCTAGAACCGTCAAGTCCCATCACATTATGGCCTAGTGCGTGAAGCTCGCCGCAAATGTTGCCTGTGCCACAACACACATCAAGTATATCAGCACGTTCGCCAATTTTATCTTTAACCATTGCAAGCACGCCATCAAGCATTATTTCAGGTGTGCCAGCTGTCCAATATTTGTTGTAAAACGATGCAAACGCATCATACTCGTTATATATCTTAGTCATTATTACTCATCTTATAAAAGTGATGCACAGGGCCAGCACCACCGCCACCTATATTTAGCCTACTGCCAGCTTCTATCGCGCCTGCTATGTATGCTTTTGCTTTTGCTACGGCTTCATACATGCCATAATCTTGTGCGATGTACGCCGACAATGCTGATGCATATGTGCAACCAGTGCCATGCACATTGATTGTGTCAACCCTTGGCGCTTCATATATCCTATAGTCGCTACCATCAAAAAGGACATCGTTTGCGTTATCTTCGCTCACGTGGCCACCCTTAATGATAACATTTTGTGCACCCATACTGTACAACGCTTGACATACCTTTTTCACGTCATTTTCATTAGATATAGTTAAGCCCGTAAGAGCTTCTGCTTCATGTTTATTAGGCATAACGACCATGCTTAGCGGTATCAGTTTTTCAATAACGCTATTGATCGCACTATCTTCCAACAATTTTGCCCCACTAGCTGATATTATCACAGGGTCAAGTATATATCTACTAATATTGTAATATTTTAGTTTTTCTGCAACAACTTCTATGATATCGCTTGAAAAAAGCATGCCTGATTTAACAGCATCTGCGCCGATATCGCTAAGCACTGCATCAATTTGGGTTGCTACTGATTGCAAGCTAAGTTTTTCTATATGTGTTACACCTAAAGTGTTTTGAGAAGTTACAGCAACTATCGCCGTCATTGCAAACGCGCCGCAAGCAGAGATAGCTTTTATATCTGCTTGGATACCTGCGCAACCGCCAGAGTCTGAACCTGCTATTGATAAAACTCTTTTCATATATCCCTCTTATAAATCGTTTACGTCGTCCATTAAGTCTGCATCGTTTAGCGCATCACCTGAAACGAAGCTATGAGCATATGTCTTCTTCGTGACTTTGTTTGGATTATATACCTCTTTAAAGCAACGCTCCGACGCTGGCAATATCTCCACACCTTTAAAGCCTGGCAACTGGTTTAATGTAGCATAAAAATCTAGCGTTGGGTTCACTTGTAGCTCATCAGACAACCTGATAACAACACGTGATTCGCCGGCCTTCTCAACTGCAACCTTAACAGGTAAGTTACCACCATGTTTCGCGACAGATGTCTTTATCTGGAACGCTCTATCTGGCGTTGTTTCATTAGCGTCAACCTTAATGACGACACCACCTGTAAACTTCTGCAAGCCATCGCCTAGATCTAGCACTTCAAACGCTCTAAACGATAGTTTTTCTTGGCTCATGAAGTGGTAGTCGACATTACCTGTAACAAAGATGATATTATCTTCCACCATCAAGTGAGCAAAGTTTGTATATGTTTTTGGGAAAATGGTAACCTCTATCTCGCCTGTTAAATCTTCAAGCACTAGTATCGCCATTTTCTCTTGCTTAGCCTTTGTTATGCGTATATCGACCCTTTTAATCATGCCTGCAATCGTAACCCTGTCGCCACCGATGAATGACTCTAAGCTTGCAATATCAGAGCTAACCGCAACTTCGATAGATGTCGCAAACTCTCTTAATGGGTGGTTTGAAAAGTAGAACCCTAAATGTTCTTTTTCAGCACGCAATATTTCTTTCTGAGGTATCTCCTCTGATATGTTCGGGTATTCTTCCTCAACTTCTCTATCCTCGCCACCCATCATATCTTCGATAGTTAGCATGCCTTGGTCACGCATTCTTGCACTATGTTGCCCACGCTCTAGCGCTTCCATATATGCGCCCCTGAGTTGCGAGCGAGTTTTACCAGTGAAGTCAAACGCACCTACATTTATAAGCGCTTCTAGCACTTTTTTATTTAACGCTTTGCCGTCTACTCGGTTGCAGAAGTCAAACAAGCCTTTAAATTCGCCACTTTCTTCACGCTCTTTAACAATAAGATCTATCACGCCTTCGCCTAACCCTTTTATTGAGCCTAAACCAAAACGTATCGCGTCACCTTCAACCTTGAAGTCTACATAACCTTTGTTTACATCAGGTGGTAAAACAGTTATGCCTGCTAATAGCATTTCGTTGATATATCTTACTTTGTCCTCAGGTTTAGCATAATCAACCGATGCAAGTGCACAAAGGTACTCTGGTTTGTAATATTTTTTCAAATATGCAGTCTGATACGCGACGTAAGCATATGCTGCTGAGTGACTTTTATTGAAGCCATATGCTCCAAATTTATCAATCATGTCATAAACTTGCAAAACTTTTTCTGGGTCATGCCCTAATGCTCTTGCGCCCTTGATGTTTAGCTTTTCGCTACCTTCTACGAATATGACTTTGTGTTCCGCCATGACTTGTGCGTTTTTATCACCAATGGCCCTACGTAAAATATCGGCACTACCTAGCGAATAGCCAGCTAGCACGCCCGCAAGCTGCATAACCTGCTCTTGATATACGATTACGCCATATGTTTCATTCAATATGTTTTCCATAACAGGTATATCGTAGACAACTTCTTGCCTGCCGTGCTTACGCTCGATAAAGTCATCAACAACGCCACCATCAAGTGGACCTGGGCGATATAATGCATTTGCAGCAATGATATCTTCAAATACTGTCGGTTGCATTTTCTTGAGCATGCCTCTCATGCCCTCGCTCTCTAATTGGAACACGCCTACGGTATCACCGTTTTGTAGAAGTTCGTAAACACCTGCATCATCAAGTGGTATTGCATCTATATTAAAGTTTGGGTCAACAGTAGCATTAATACGCTTAACTGCATCGGCAATGATTGTTAAGTTCGTAAGCCCTAAAAAGTCAAACTTGATTAGCCCTATGCTTTCAGCTGGCTTCTTTGCAAACTGTACAACACGAGATTTATCTTTCTGGTTCACAAAGTATGGTGCATACTCAACTATTGGAGCATCGGCAATTATAACACCAGCAGCATGTACACCTACGTTCCTGATCAAGCCTTCTATATTAACTGAGTGTTCAAGAATTTCCTCGCCATATGGCAATGTTTCAAACTCGTCTTTCAATGTCGGATTTTCTCTAAATGCTACATCGAATGATTTAATGTGTGGGCCATCAGGTATCGCTTTTGCGACTTTGTTCACATCAACCATCCCGATATCATACACCCTACAAACATCACGCACAGCCATCTTAGGTTTTAACGTACCGAAAGTAGCAATTTGCGTAACGCGCTCAACGCCGTATTTATCGACAACATAATCGATAACTTCGCCACGCCTATCTGTGCAGAAGTCGATATCAAAGTCAGGCATGCTATTACGCTCAGGGTTTAAGAAACGCTCAAAAAGTAAGTTGAATTTTATAGGGTCAATGTCTGTAATCGTAAGCGAGTATGCAACAAGTGAGCCAGCACCAGAGCCACGCCCAGGGCCAACAGGCACACCAATTTTTCTAGCATGGTTTATAAAATCCCATACGATTAGGAAGTAGCCATCAAAGCCTTTGCCAACGATGACATCAAGTTCTGTTTCTAGCCTTTTGCGATATATATCATGTAGCGACTCATCAACAATCTTCAAGCGATCTTCAAGCATATTGCGTGATAATTCAATGAAGAACGAAGCGAGCGTATATCCATCAGGTACGTCATATTTAGGTAGACGCAAATCGCCAAACTTTATCTCAACATTGCAACGCTCTGCAATTTTTACTGTATTTTCAACAGCTTCTGGAGCATATGAAAATACTTGCATCATCTCCTCTGGAGATTTTACATATAGCTGGTCAGAGTATTCATGCCCTTTATTTACCCTAGTGTTAGTCTCTTCACCTAGCATATCTATATCGTCGTCTTGCTTGCTTGTGCGAGATTTTTTAGGCGCGCCTTGAGAGTACTGGATATCCATTAAAATCGAGTGTGATTTATGGTCTTTCTTTGTCAAGTAGTGGCTATCACAAGTTGCGACAAGTTCGATACCTGTTTCTTTCGAGATGTTTACTAGTTGGTTATTTAATATTGTTTGCTCGGGCAACCCGTTTTCTTGTATCTCTAAAAAGAAGTTACCTTTACCCATGATGCGCTCATACTCAAGCGCACGCTCTTTTGCAGCTTCATAGCCATGGTGTTCAAATATCTTAGGAACTTCGCCACCTAAACATGCTGATAGTGCAATAAGCCCTTTTGAATATTGTGCTAATAATTCTTTATCTATACGTGGTTTATAGTAGAATGCATCTTCTTCAAAACCTAGTGATGATAGTTTATATAGATTTCGTAAGCCTTCATCGTTTTCAGCAAGCAGCACTAAGTGGTAGTATACATCGCCTTCTTCGTTTCTGGCTTTTGTGTTTCTGCTTCCTGTAGCGACATATACTTCGCAACCAATAATTGGGCGTATTTCTGCATCTTTGCACGCTTTATAAAAATCAATAACGCCGTACATTGTTCCGTGGTCAGTAATGGCGCAAGCATCCATGCCTAGTTCTTTCAGCTTAGACATTAGCGGCTTGATTTTGATAGCGCCATCGAGTGGTGAATATGAGGTATGCAAATGCAAGTGAACGAATTTTCCTGATAACATTATAATTGCTCCAAAGTGTTTAGTAGGTCGCTAGCAGTGTATGGCTTTTTGACATACCTAAGTTGCCTATACCTGCCAATGTGCGATATTTCACTTGTTATTATAACGTCATATATGTCAGCAATTGACACATTTTGCGGAAGGTCTTCGATTTTTGCATAACCATCGCATGATATATTATTAATCTTAAAAACTTCTATTGCGCCTATCATAACATCTTCTTCAGGCTCTATTAATAATACTTTTTTTGACATGTACGCTCCACTTAATTGTAATAGTTAAGCATACCATTTTTAGTGGATTAATTAAAGAGTTTTATCGCCTTGAGTTGCAACAAATTTTGCACATAACTCGATTGTGTTGCTGACTAACATCTTCAGCTCCTCAGGTGTAGCGCTATCAATATGCACACCAGCTGAAACAGACACATAGCACTCAAGTTCTGCCGATAATTTCTTTGCAGCCATGCGTGCAAGCTCATCATCTCTGTGTGCAAGTGCGGAGATAGAGCTAACAGTTGCTGAGTTTTCACCGTTGCCACTAATGTTTTTATGCGGGCTTGCATGAGCTACTGCGCCGACGTGGTGTTTGTCGCCACCGCATATTGTAACGCTGTAATCTTTGCCACATTTTACGGCAACAAGTTGTATTTCATATCTAGTGTTTTCTGCTATTGTTAGTTGTATTGTTTCCATAAAGAAAGGATAGCACCGAATGCTATAAAAAACAATAGCGACTATGTAGTATAGTCGCCTTGTTTTGTGTATTTGGGTTTTAAAAAATGTTTTCTATTATTGCATATTTGTCCTAAATCTTTATTGATTCAGTTTTACGGATAATCGTTACTTTACCAGCTTCAAACTTAATTTCCACTGCGCCGTAAAATCCACTATCCATAGTTTGTCGCATAATCTCATACAACTTAGTAAGTTGTGATTTGCCTTGTTCTGCGTGTCTTACATCTGTCACGCTTGCAGATTCCGTTCTGACTGCCGACATGTTGTCCTCCTCATTTGTTATGTTCGGATAATCGCCGTACATACATCCATTTATGTATTTGGGTACTACTAAACTAATTTACTATGCTTGCAATAATTGCAATAATTTCTGTGGTATTTGGTTCGCTTGTGCTAAAATCGCCATGCTAGCTTCATACTTAACTTGCTCCGCAGTGTAGAGTGTTGTTTCTTCTGCGATGTCAATATCACGTATTCTTGACTCTGCTGCTGTTACGTTTATGCTTGACTCTTGCAAGATTGAATAAGCTACGTCCATACGGTTTACATTTGCACCGATATCGCCACGGATACCAATAACTATTGAGATTGCATTATCTATCTCAGAAATTGCATTTTGTGCATCTTCTTGTGTTGCGATGATTGTGTTTTCAATACCTAGTGATTTTGTATCAATCTGTGGTATTGTGATATCAATTTTTTCGCCTTCTTCTGTGCCTACTTGGATTTCAGTGCGGTCATCAATCACGTGTAAGCGAATATTTTGGCTCTCGATAGTTTCTTGTGCATCAAACTCTAACTTGCCTGTGAAGTCGTTGAATGTTGATACTACGCCTAAACGTTGGTCAATGATTAAATCTAAGCCTTCGATTACGCCTGACACTCTTTCTGATGCTGTTAAGCTATCGCTTATAACTACGCCAGTTTCGCTATCTTTAACTACTACGTTAGTGATGCTGTTTACAGAGTCTTGAACTGCTGAAAAACCTAATGCGTTTAAAACTTCTTGGCTACCGATGAACGATATCTCACCAGACTCACCAGGAACAGCTGACTGAACTATAAATGCACCTGCTGTAGCTTTTATGCTTAAATCTTCGCTGCTGTGCTCGATAAATTGTACTAACTCATTATCTACTGCTGTGTTACCACTACCTAAACCTAGGTCTTTAACGATTGCGTTGTTAAATTTACCTTGTAGGTCTGTGATTGTGTCATGCCCTTCGATAAATATGTCAGTGTACGAATAGTTGCCATATATGCGTAACTCTTGAGTGTTTTGGAACATGAACACATCGTTTTCATCGTAAAATGCTGCGATGTCTGCAAGTTCTGTAGTCTCTGTAGCTGCTTCGCCAGAGCCTCTGATATCAACTGTGATAGTACCTGTCAGCGTAACACCTTGTGGAGATGTTGAACCATCAGGAGTGTTTTCTTTTAGTGATACTGTAAGGTTTGAGCGATCAATTCCACCGTTATCTCCGTTCAATGTTACGTTATAGATAACTACAGGCTTGCTCTCAACTACGCCGTTATCGTTATCTGGCTCAGTTAGTTCGTTCACTTCTTTATAGTATACAACTGGGCCATTATCTAGCTGGATAGTACCGCCACCAGATATAGCTAATGTAGCTGCAGCTGTAACGCCTTTGTTATCAGTCACGTTTAGCATAACTTTGTCGCCTTTATTTGCGATAAAGCTTGAGCCAGTTGTGATATCTAAAGATAGAGTCATATCAAAGTCGCCACTTTGGTAAGTGAAGCCAGCTGTTGATACTAACTCGCCAACTGTAGTTTCTTTCCATGCGCCTTCTTCGCCAGTTTCAGCAGAGATGAATTTAACGCGTGCTGTAGTAGTTGCAGTTAAGCCTTCGTCGCCCGTTGTTTCAGTAAACTCAACGATGTAGTATCCGCTTTCGTTAGTTGAAACTGATGTAGTTGTAGCAACGTTGAATGCAGAACCATCTTGTGTGTATTGTGAGTTGATTGTTGCATAGTCGTTAGTGTCAGTAGAATCTGCAACTGTAACTGTTAAGTCAGCTTGTGGGTCAAACCCTTCTGGCTTGCTTACAGATGTGATATTAGTGCCTGTAGCAGACTTGATCGCAGCAGCTATAGAACCTTCTTTTATGCTTAAGATTTGTGATTTTTGTATTTCGTTAACGCCTGGTTCAGACTTGATAGAGATATCATAGTTGCCAGTTTCGATAGTGCCAGTGATAACGGCTTCAACTTTTTCAGTTGAGCTATTTAACTCGCCAGCAGTGTCGCCGTTTAATAGGTTGATTGTATTGTATTCAGCTGCTTCAGAAATGCGGTCGATTTCTTCCTTTAGCTGGTCCATTTCTTTTTGTATTTCAGTTAAGTCGTTAGTTGTGTATGTACCATTAGCACCTTGAACTGCAAGCTCACGCATACGGCCAAGTATATTAGTTATCTCGTTAGCTGCGCCTTCTGCAGTTTGTAGCATAGATGTACCGTTTTGTGTGTTTTGAGTAGCTGTTTTTAGCCCTTCAATATAGCCACGCATTTTTTCAGAAATTGAAAAACCTGATGGATTATCAAATGATGAATTGATAGCTAATCCTGATGATAGCCTTTCTATAGAATTGCTCATGCCTGTTTGCGCCCTGCTTAATGAAAGCTGTGGCATCATGCTGTACATGTTTGATGTGCTTAGTAGTGACATTTTCCGTCCTCCTTGACTTGTTCAATAGAGGTAACCAGTAAATCCTTTTACCGGTGACTTAACCCAAATAAATACAATGTAGGCTTCTTGCCTTAGATACTTTATCGTCAGGGGTGGAGAAAAACTTTAGAGAAAAAATAAATTATTTTCAAAAAAGTTTTGCGAATAATTTACAGGAGAAAAAGCACGCAAAAAGCTCCCACACTATTAACATGGGAGCTGGAGGAGGAAGCATATGGGTTTATATGCTCTTAT
>CAYJDR010000014.1:21381-46913 GCA_964368965.1 uncultured Deferribacteraceae bacterium | reverse complement strand
ATGATGTTTGACTATGTTTTTGAAAACAATTATGAGCAGTTATGGCACTTTATGCACATATGCGTTATCCATTATTCTACTTATGGAACAATTTATTCTTGCTATAATGAAGCTGGAAAGGTTGCAGGGGTATCTATATGGCTAGAGCCTAACCAGCTATCAAACTCACTAAGCTCGATCAAATTTAATGAACTAAGAGAAGCACTTGTATATATTGGGCCAGCATCTATTGCAAGGATTATATCTATCCAAGCAAAGCTTAACAATTTTAAAGTTGAAAAACCATACTGTTATTTATTCTTACTATCCGCAGTTGAAAAAGGTGTTGGCAAACAGCTATTTCAACAAGGCATTGACACATATAAAGGCACTAAACTCTATTGGGAAAGCTCTCAAACGAAAAATGACCATGCATTCTATAGAAACTTTGGTGCTGTCGAAGTTGGCAGAACAAATGTTGCAGGTGTCGAAAATGTATTTTTTATATTAGAAAATAATTAACAAAAAAAGGTGGCCTTTAAAAAGCCACCTTTAGTTTTATTTAGTTCTTAGTAAATCTAGGATGTTTTTTCTTAACATCATCTTTGTCAGCAGAACCGTCACCAAACATTGCTCTGTATGCAGCACGGTTGATTGGGTGAACCGCAAAGTAGATATGCACTATTAAGAATAACGCAATGATACAGAAACCTATATCGTGCATTAACCTTGCTAATTCCATCGTCTCTAATGATATACGGCTTTTGATAATCAATAAACCACCAGATATAACCATCATAAGACAAGCTGTGATAACTGCCCATGCAGATGCCATTTGTGCGATGTTATATTTACCAGTGTGTTTTGGATATTTCCAGTCGATATAAACCAATTTTAAATCAGTAACACCATTTTTAATATATTCGCCCCAAGTTTCACCTTTAGCTCTTCTTGGAACAATGTGCCATCTATGTATCTTCGGTAAAATTCTAAACATAAAAGGAACAGATACTAAAATCCACAACAATGCTGCAGAACGGTGAATAATTCTACAAGCTTGGATACCGATGTATAATACTTGTTCATCGTTTGTCATACCTTGTACATATGCAAAAGGAACACCGATTAAGTAAGCCATCCAGTAAGAAGATTCAAACAATAATGGCATACCTGTAATTATTAAAATCATGATAAAATGGATAGTGTGTCCATGGTACCACGTTTGGTCAGGTGAAAATAATTCAACTCTATTAGGATTTGCAGCCATGTTATTAATCCTCCTTACTTTCGTTAGCTTTATTTTTCTTATAGTGCATAACGTGTCCAGCTATACCTACAACCATAGCACCAGCAACAGCTGCTGTACCATATTTCACAGCTTGCCTTGCTTTGAAGAAAGTTGTGTTTGTTGGGTTCACAGGTAAGTCATATGCTTCCCTATCTTGCTTTGGTGCGATAGTGATATAGCCCAGTTTACCAACAGGTAAGTCTTCACTGCCATCACCATATACGAAATATTCGATACCATGCTTTTCAGTATAGTTTTTTGCGCGTTTTTGAGCTTCTGCCATAACTTCATCTGCGTCGCCTGAGAAAATAGCAACCGATACACAAGCATCAGCACAAGCTGTTTTCAAGCCAGCATTTAAGCGGTCTGTGCACATGAAACATTTGTATGTTTTACCAGTGTTATCGTTAAATTTTGGAACATTGTATGGGCAAACGTTAACGCAAGCCTCACAACCAACACATACATCTCTGTTTAGTGTAACCATGCCTTCTTCTTCTTTTTTAAGTGCGTTTGTAGGACAAACGACAGTACAAGCAGGCTTTTCACAATGTCTACAGTGGTTGTATGTAGAGATATATTTAACATTAGGAAACTTGCCTGATTCACTTTGTTTAACTTTTAAAAAGTTTAAGTATTCAGTGTCAGTTTCGTTAATTGTATCAAACATATCAACATTTTTATCACGTTGAAGTCTAATTCTATTCTCTATGCCACAAGCAGCAACACATGCGAAACATTTTAAGCATGATTGTGAGTCGAAGCATACCATTTTTTTATGTGTACTCATTTAATCTCCTCCTAAGGTATCTGTGCTAGTCTAACTTTTACGACAAAGTCTTGTGATGACGCCGAACCAAAACATGGTGGGAAATCCATATGACCAACGTGGTTAGGGTTAAAACCAATCGGTGTTGCATATCTCAAGTTAGGGCTTTGTTGATTAAAGTAACCAGCACCTACGCCATAGAATGAGAACAACGAGCTTGGCTCAACTGTTTCAGTTAACACAACCTTAGCTACAGAGATTAAATCAGGTTTTTCGATGTTGAAGATTTCAACTAAATCGCCTGTCTTTAAGCCCATTGCAGTACCTTTATCAGTATTGATGAATACCGCAGAGTAATCCATTTGGTTACCAATAGTTGTTAATATTGGGTTGTTTCTAGTTTGCGAACCAGTAAACGAACTTAATGGATGGAAAGCTGTAATAGGCACAAACTCATCGCTGCCTAAATCTGCTTTTACCTTTCTCCAACGAGTTTCAGACCAATGTGCAAGTGGAGTGAAGTAAGTAGCATCATCTGCTCTACCTTGGTCACTTAATTTTTTATACCATTCAGCCATGAATGTTGAGTAGATTTCAATTTTGCCTGATTTAGAATTCTTAGCTTTTGGAGTTCTAGCACTTCTTTCGCCATACCAAACGCCATCAGCATCAACAACACCTTTAGTGATAGTTGCTTTTTCAGCGTCTGTAATGCCTGAAATTGCTTTCAATTGGCTTTCTTTGATGTATTCAACTTCACCATTAGCTAAATATGCACCTAACAGGTTATTATATTCATCAGCAGTTAAAATTCTTTTTGCTAACTCGTTCATAATCCAGTAACCAGTTTTAGAGTTGAATAAAGGCTCAACAGCTTGGGTGTTAGCAACGATTACAGGGAAATCAGCTTTAAGACCAGTGTAGTATGGTTCAGTACGCTCCATGAAAGTACAGTCAGGAAGAATTACATCGCTGTATATAACAGATTCGTTCCAGAATGGAGAAATAGAGAATATGAAATCCATCTCTTTAAAGCCAGCAATCATTTCATCGCCACCAACAGAACCACCTGCTGGATTTTGGCCGTTCATAAATGCAACTGTCATTTTATAAGGTTTTTGGTCTTGTACAGCTCTTGCAAAAAGTCTTCTTGTTTGAGAAGTGTGGATCATCTCAAAACCAGGAACGTTATCTTTGTAGTAGCCTTGTACAGTTGTTTCTTTATTTGTAACAGGTTTGATTGGGCTAGCTAACTTAACACCTCTGCTATATATAAGTCCACCTTCAACGCCATAGTTACCTAACAGCAGGTTAACAGCTGCAATCATTTGTTTTTCTTTTAATGAGTTGTGGTATCTTGTTGCTCTGTATCCACGCTCGATAAAAGCTTTTGGTCTAGCTTCGTTTAACTGTCTTGCTAAATCTGCTACAGTTTCTTGAGAGACAGTAGTCATTTTAGTCATTTCTTCTGGTGAATAATCCTTAGTAGAATCAATCATCATTTGTAAGCCAGTTTTTAACACTTTACCATTAACAGTATATTCGCCATATATTGCAGGGTTTGTGCTTTTTGACTTCATTACAGCTTTATTTGCATCTAAATCAAAAACTAAGTAATCAGTATCTTTTGAGAAAGGAGCAATCAAGTCAGCAGGTTGCATATCATCAGCATTGATTAACATGTCTGCATTTGTATATTTCTTTAAGTAATCTTCATCGTAGAATTTGTTTTTGAACATTTCATACATAAGGCCGTTCAATAAAGCTAAGTCAGTACCAGGAGTTAATGGAATCCATTGGCCTTCACTTTCGCCTGTACCAAGGGTTTTTCTAGGGTCAACAACGATAGTTTTCATACCATTTTTTCTGCCACGACCATACATGCTACCCCAAGGGAAAGCAACAATAGCACCAGCTGGGTTACGCCCCATAAGAACAGCAAGTTCAGCATGCTCATAGTCACCCATAACAGCAGAACTACCTTGTTTAGGAATTGGACCGCCACCTAATACAGCACCTAAGCTGATATCAGTTGCGCCCGCAAAGCAACTATCTGCATAACCGAAAAAGTTGTTACAGCCATATTGTTTGACAATTGCATCATCAATACCAGGTGCGCTATTAAAACGTGGAAAATATGCCATAGTGTGAGCTAAGCCAGCATCACGCAGTGCGTTTAGTTTTGATGCAACTAAATTAAGTGCCTCTTCCCATGAAGCTTGACGGAATTGGTTGCTACCTCTTTCGCCAGTTCTAATTAATGGATATTTAATCCTGTCTGGGCTATAAAGTGCACCTATACAAGAACGACCTCTACCACAAATTGATGGGTATGGTGTGTTTTGGTTTGCACGTACTCTGATTAATCTTCCATCACGTACGTTACCTTCGATTGGGCAAAATTGCGCACACATTCTACATGCTAATGGTACGATTTTTTCGACTCCATAATCAACATCAGTTGTGTAGGCATGAGCTTCACTAGATATGGCACCACCCACTCCAGCAAGCGTAATTAACCCAACAGACGTAGACTTGAGAAACCCTCTTCTGCTTACATTCATATGCTCCTCCTGTATTAATTTATTAACTAATACTCAATATGCTAGTATAATATATACTTTCATAAAACATAAATTGTCAGCATGCGGAAACCATGTATATTTATCATAACGATGGTCTATAAATACCCCGCATTAAGTTTCTCCCTTTTTCCCTTCACTTAAAAGGGTATACAAACCTTATTTATTTGTCAATACTTTTATTGCAGTCAAACAAACATTGTTTGTAAAACTGGAAGACTTAAAAAATAAACCTCGTTATAAACGCTGTCAATTATATTGTTTTAAAAATATGTTCTATTAGTGAAGTCATCTAAACTTTTGTCATTTTAACTTAAATTATCATATCTACAAACGTCATAAGCAGAAAGCCAGCCATAATTCCATACGTCCCTGTATGCTCATGATCGCCTTGCCCACATTGGGCTTCGGGGATTAAATCTTCCACAGATACAAATAACATTGCACCTGCCGCAAAAGATAACATATAAGGCAGAAATGAATCAATACTCAGTGCTAACAACGCACCAAACACAGCAGCAACTGGCTCTACTAAACCTGAAAATTGTCCATATATAAAACTTTTTGATTTCGATAAACCTGCTCTTCTAAACGGGAGCGAAACTGCTGCACCCTCAGGGATATTTTGAATACCGATACCGATAGCAAGTGAAATTGCACCAGCAATCATAGCCGGGTCGTCTGCTTGTGCAGCTGCAGCAAACGCTACGCCAAAAGCTAAACCCTCTGGAATATTGTGAAGCGTAATTGCTAGCATCAATAGCGTACTTTTACGCCATGTAGTATCAACGCCCTCTTTTTCGAAATTTGAATGCATGTGTGGCAGAAACCTATCGACAGCAAGTAAAAACAAGCCACCGAAAGCAAAACCAGAAATAATTGGAAACCATGGTAAAGCATGGCCGACAGTAAGCTCCGTAGCAGGCAATAGTAAGCTCCAAAATGAAGCGGCTATCATAACGCCTGCTGCAAAAGCCAGCATTAGATTGAGAGTAGATTTTTTTATCTCTTTCATAAAAAGCACTACAGAAGAACCAAGAACAGTCATACTCCATGTAAATATGCCTGCGATTAGTGCAAGCAGTATCGGATCAACACCACTTGCTAACTCAACTAACGACTCCATGATAACACCTCATTACTTAACATATATATTACTATATACTAAGCAAGGGTCAATGTCACCATGTTTTTAAATATTTAAATAAACAATTCTACAGGTATACTCCAAACCCCTGTCATAATTGCAGATAAACTAATTATAGACATAATCGCCCATAAGATAACAGCCATAATTAACGCTTTTGCACCAACATTTTTCAGTTCTTGCCTTGTTAGTCCTGCGCCTACTAAAAACAAAGTACCAGCCATCAACTGCTTGCCAACAACTGATAAAAACTGCCATATATCTGCAAAACTAGGTAAAAGTGAATTTATCAAGCCCGCTAACAAAAAGCCAATCAAGAACCATTGGAACTTTGGCTTTGCTTCGTTTTGAGCAATTTTACCCATAATAAATGCAACAGGCAATATCCACAGTGCACGAGTCAGTTTAACCGTCGCACCAACAGCAAGTGCTACAGTTCCATATGCAGCTGCTGCTCCGACAACACTCGATGTATCATGTATCGCTAGCGCCGCCCATAAACCAAAATCTACTTCACTCATGTTTAACATATGCCCAACGATAGGGAACAACACAAGCCCAACAGCATTCAGCAAGAACACCACAGCCATTGCAACAGCTGTTTCGCCCTCTTTTGCATTTATAGCAGGTGCGACTGCGGCAATAGCGCTACCACCGCATATACCTGTGCCACTACTCAACAATATACTTAAATTCTTCTCTATGCCAAACACCTTACTTAGCGCAAAACCAAATATAAATGTCAACATGATGCCAATAAAAGTGATCCATATAGATGAGTAGCCTACTTTCATAATAACAGAAAACTGAATACCAAAACCTAATAGTATAACCGCTAGTTGCAAAGCTTGTTTTGATAGCTTAGATGTATACGCCCTTGCCTTATTGCCAAAAATTAACGATATAGCACCACCTACAACAAGCGCTATCACAGGGTTAGGCAACAATATCGTAAAAGTAAGTGCGCCTAGTAGCCAAAGTCTTTGTATCATATTTAATGTTAGTGTCATAATGTTGTATTAATCCTTTAGTGCTAAATCTGTTGCCATTGTTGCGTGTATTTCTGCTGAGTCGAACAATTTTGCAGAAGTGTCATCAGGTGTTACAATCATGCTAAGCTCAGTGCAACCAAGTATAACTGCTTCGCCGCCATTTGCCATATATTCATCAATTATGCGCAACATCTCTTTTTTCGAGTCCTCAAGAACCCTACCTTGACACAACTCTTCAAAAACAATCTTATCCATCAAATTTGCGTCTTCATCACTTGCACCAATAACTTCAACACCGTTTTCTGCCATACGTTTTGTATAAAAGCCATCAGTCATTGTAGATTTTGTGCCTAGTAATAAAGCCTTAGTGTAACCATTTGTTTTCAAGCGCTCTGCTACGGCATCACATATATGCACTAACGGGATACTTAAATTCTCTTGAACAATATCAGCAAACTTATGCATTGTGTTTGTGCAAATAAGCACCATTTCAGCACCTGCATTTTCTAAATTTTTAGCGATACCTATAAGCTCTTTTGTAAAAGCTTCTTGATCACGATTGTATAAAGCCTTCATCTCGCCAAATTGTACGCTATAGAGTAAAATTTGCCCTGAGTTTAAGCCACCTAGTCGCTCTCTCACAGTTTCATTAATTGCTTTGTAGTATAGTGTTGTACTCTCCCAACTCATACCACCGATCAAACCAATAGTTTTCATAAATCAAATACCCCACATCAAAAAAAATCCAGCACACTAAGTATGCTGGACAATATACTAATACTATTTATAAAAAAAATCTACTACTTAATAACACCTGCTGCCATCCTAGGACCGCCACCACCAAGTGCTGCTGGATTGTCTGAATAGTTGTCACCATGAACGTGAATCATGATAGAACGGTTCATAACATCACTTAAAGTTTTTAAACGTGGAGCTAAAACTGCGAAAGGAGTATTGCCATCTTTATCAACATATAATTTTGGTAAATCGCCAAGGTGACCTTCTGGGTTTGTAGGCCCTAAGTGTTTGCCAGTTTTGCCTGGATCATAGTGACCACCAGCTTGCAAGCCAGCAACCATTTTACCATCTTTTTCTACAGGTCCAATAGCTGGGTTAGCATGGATATGAAAACCGTGTTCGCCTGAAGATAAGCCTTTAACGTTTGGATCAAAAACTAACCCATAAGGTGTTTCAACAATCGTAATTGTGCCGAGTTTTTTACCCATACCGTCTGCCTTGTCAGCTACAAGCTCGTAAATATCAATTGTTTTTGACTTCATGTGACCATCTGCAAATGCTAAAGTTGACATAAATACCGTCATCAACGCTACTAAAGATAAAATTAAAACCTTTTTCATCAGCTTCTCCTGATACATTTATTTATACCTATTTGGTATTATTATAGTATAAATGTATTTAATTATTTTTGCAAGTAAAAAAAGACAATTTTTATCACATTAACAACTATAGATATATTTAAATCTTGACAAAACGCTTATTAATTAAGCTCTACGAAAATATCAACTGCTATCCTGTTAAGAGTTTTAAGAGATGATGAACCAGCACTATTAGTATTCGCTTTGAATGCAACGCCTTCTTTGTTAGTCCAATAGATTTTATTGTTTATGCTAACGTTATTGAAGTCTACATACCAATAGTTCATGCCCATTGGGTGAGTTTGTGCTTTGATTGAGCCTGCTGGAAGCGTGCTATCTATACAGTTATTTACATCAGCAGCTTCTTCAACAGTTTTAAGACATGCTCTAGAATAAGGAGTTAAGGTATTCCCCTTTTGCGAATAGGCATAAAGGGTATCTTCATCGCCTTCAGCAAAAATCATTGGAACATCAATATTATTTAAAGATCTAAGTTCTAATAGCTCAATCAAATCACTTGATTGAGTAGTTGCAAAAATTTTACATACACTTTCTGCGTTTTTTGTACATACAAGGCTGTCAAACTCGTCAAAGCTATTGAAATCAACCTTTTCTAGAGATATTAAGAATGTATATACTTTAGAGCCGATATTGAATTTTTCTTCATCGTCAAATGATGATGAAACGAAATCATAATCAATCGCTTTGCCACGCAAGTTTTCAACCACAACATCTTTGATCAGTATGTCTGAGTAGATGCAGTTAGATGACGAGTTGTTATAGCAACTATGGTCATCAACGATACGCTTAATCAACACTGTGCCATCGTCATTGAACACAAAACTTGCGTCGACAACGTTATATAATAGTGCTTCTGTATCGCCATTGATATTGTTGATTTTATTACCCGTTCTAGGTGTGATTGTTAACAAAGGTGCTGAACTGCCTCTGCGATATTTGATTGATATGATTGACTTTGATGAAACGTAGTAGCTTTCTATGCCTGAGTTAAAGAATGTTGCAGGTGTGTCATCTGATACGCTAATTTTGAACATATCTCTGTTTGCATAAACTGTCGTTGGTAATACAAAACACATTGCAACTAAAAATGATATAAATCTTGTAAACATAACAAATCCTGCACTCTTTTTACTACTTACTATAAATATATATGCTTGAGATACATAAATGTCAATTATTATTTGAAAATACGTAAAAATATGCTACACTCCTGTTCATAACCACAAAGGAGTATGATATGACTAACTATACATCATATGAATCACGCTTAGCGAAACTAATCACACAGCACTCGCTTGGCTTAAAGCAAGGCGACATCGTTATGCTTAAAGCTGAAACATCTGCGCTACCACTATACAAAGAACTATATAAAGAAGTTATCGCGCTTGGAGCACACCCTGTGCAACGTATGTTTATCCCTGAAACAAAGGAGTTCATGGCAAAATATGGCGCTGATGAACAACTACAATTCATGCCAGATTTTGAGCTAGCTCAAGCAGAAGCTATCACGGCATATGTATACATCGACTCATACATCAACGCAAAAGCGCTCACGAATGTTGACGCATCTAAACTAGCAATGATACAAAAATCAGCTATGCCACTTAGAGAAATCATGAACAGACGTGAAGCAGATGGAATATTCCGCTGGTCACTTTGCCCATACCCAAACCAATCTATGGCGCAAGAAGCTGAAATGTCGCTTGAAGAATACACTGAGTTTGTATATAACGCATGTAAATTAAACGAGCCAGATCCTATCGAAGCTTGGAAAAAGTTAGAAGCAGACCAAGAAAAAATTGTCAACCTAATGAACGGCACAAAACAAATACATATCACTGGCAAAGATACAGATATCACATTCAATGTAGAAGGTAGAGAGTGGATAAACTGTTGTGGATACCGCAATATGCCAGACGGCGAAGTTTTCACAAGCCCTGTTGAAGATTCTGCTGAAGGTACAATTTTCTTCGATATACCAACAACTTTTAACGGTGTTGAAGCGAAAAATGTATTCCTACGCTTAGAAAAAGGTAGAGTTGTTGAAGCAAAAGCTGAAAAAGGCGAAGAATTCTTACACAGAATGTTGGAAATTGACGATGGTGCAAGCCTCGTTGGCGAAATTGCATTCGGCCTAAACGAACATATTACAAAACCTACTAAAAACATATTATTCGATGAAAAAATCGGACGCTCTATCCACATGGCGATAGGCTCAAGCTATGAAGAAACTGGCGGTAAAAATAAATCTGCACTACATTGGGATTTAATCAAAGACATGCGTGATGGCGGGCAAGTGCTTGCAGATGGCAAACTAATCTATAAAGATGGTAAACATATTATCTAGTATATACACTCCCACTTTTTACGAGGTGGGAGTTTTTTGATTGAGCTATATGTAAACTATCCACAACAGCTATTAGCGCTACCACTACAACAACTACTGTTGCTATTACTCTCACAACAGTTGGTGTCATAATTGGAACATTTGTTATTTTCAATTGTGTTATTTTTGATATTGTCACCATAAATTTTTA
This sequence comes from uncultured Deferribacteraceae bacterium, assembly GCA_964368965.1. Taxonomy (GTDB): domain Bacteria; phylum Chrysiogenota; class Deferribacteres; order Deferribacterales; family Mucispirillaceae; genus CAYJDR01. The sequence goes on along the minus strand of CAYJDR010000014.1, from coordinate 36,222 downwards.
GTCGCTCTTTTCTAAGAGCATCAAGTTCTGGTTTGTTATAAACGATATTCATACCTTCATAAGGTTTTGTACCACATGCAAAAGCTTGTTTGCCTTCCACCTCAATAACACAAGCCCCACAACCACCATGCTTTTGTTTGTTTCTAAAACATGGGGCGATCATAGTTACGCCATTTTTATGTGCAACTTCTACTATGTTATCCTCAGCATTCTCTACGTTCATTTCCTTACCATCAAATATAATCTTCATTTTAAAGTTCTCCACTTTTTATAGTATGTGCATTTATTATGCCCATCTACTTATTAAGACGGAGTGTTTTAAAAAAGGTCACATCTATTTGCAATCACTATCTTTGCAGCATTCTTTATTCAATATTTCATAATCTAAAATATTGCCTTTACCGTCTGTTATGAAATCGCAACACTCAAACATTGTCGATTTAAGCTTTTCTTTTGCTCTTGATAGCCTCATCTTTGAAGCAGAAATAGATATGCCAAGCTTATCTGAAATTTCCTTATGATTGATATTGTCATTATAGTATAAATCTAATATTTCTTTTTGTTCATCAATCATAGAAAGTACAAGTTTGTTAATACAGTTTGAGACTTCATCATTCAGGCTTTCATCTGAGCTTTCATCAATAATATTATTTTCGTACTCTGAGATATCGACAGTAGGTGTTTTTTTTTGCCTATAATAGTCAATAATAGAATTATTAGTTATTGAATAAATCCAAGAACGGAGTTTAATTTCATCAGTTAGAGTGTTAAGTTTGTTATATACCTTAACAAAAACGACTTGAAGAATATCTTCTGCGTCATGGATGTTAGATACCTTACTATTGATATACCTAAGTAGCTCATCGCTTAAGTTATTCCATATTAGTTTTATATCATCAGCCATTAAAACACCTCTTATCACGAGCTTTGAAGCAACGCCTCAACAAGTTCTATCGCTTTAGCAGTCCTTTCAGCATAGCTGCCTGAAACGCACTCATACTTTTTACCACTTTTATCAAGCAATATTTTTATTTGACTGCTGTAAAACTCTCTATCACTTTCAATAACTTCGCTTCTATCACCATCTTGTATAAATGCAACATCTGGCTCTAAAAATAGTATTAAATCATAATCGTTTATATCGCTTATTGCATCAGCTAACGCTTTGTTTTTATCAATATTATAATCGCCAATAAATGACATATAAAACTTTGTAACTAGCGTATCAGTATCAACAAACAACACTTTATTGCTATGCTCTACAGCTTCAATCTCATTCAACTTATGGCGCAACAATATTTCAGTAAAATCTTCTGATATCATAAGCATATCTGTGCCAGAGCGTGCAGATATATCACGCCCTACTTCATCAATATAATTTGTATTGAAATGCTTTGCTAGGTTGATTGTAAGGGTTGATTTACCAACACTTTCGCTACCTGTTATCATAACACGTTTAACATAATATGGCTTAACTACACTAGGTATATTATCCCATTGTTTATAAGGGTTTAAACGGATTTCACTAGACGATATGTTTGTTCTATCAAGTATAACTATCTTGCTATCTGCATAACATTTGTGCCATGCGCTATCATTATTGTAATCGCTACCAATAAATACAACATCAATATGCTTTCCGACTTTTAGTTTGACATACTCTGCACCTTGTTTCCAATGGTTATCATCATATTCTTCTTTTGATTTTGCATCATCTTTTATGACGATTATCTTAACATTATCAAGATGTTTCGTTACTTGATATAGCCAGCGATAGCGAATTTTGTAGTCTATTTCATCGCGGTTTACACCAACACTCAGCACAATAAAAAACTCTCTACACTTTGCAGCATTTTGCAAAATCATCTGAACATGTCCCATATGTAGCGGATTAAATGAACCGCCGTATAAGCCTATGTTATACACTTTTTGCCTCTTTATTCCACTTTATCATCATTATGATAGCGTTAATAAGGAATATACTCCACATAAGTAAAACAGAAATACTCTCACCCGTTGTGAAGAAGTTTACACCCCACATAGATATATTTAGCACATTCACAGCTATCCACATAAACCATTGCTCCATGTACCTTTTTACAGATAGATATTGTGCTACAATAGCAACCACAGTGCTAGCACTATCAACAAATGGCTGTCCGCCTTCTAAACTTTTTAGAAAAAACCCATATGCAACAATACCTATCAATGTAAGTAAAAACACAAATGCAGTATGTTTAATTGGTAATCGTTTTTTGATAACCTCAGATGTTGCTTTATCTATATTCTTTTGCCATAGTAGAAACCCGATTAAGCTCATAGGAACATAGTAAAAAACATTCAGCATAACTTCGCCGTAAAATTTTTGCTCGTATGAAACGATAGCGTACAATACGACTTGGACAAGCCCGAAAATAAACGCTGATGATTTACCTTTACCTGTCAACACTACGCAAAGCACACCAGATAATGCCATGATAATCCCAGTTGCATTATCACCCCACCATAATGAAAGCGACAAAATAACCCCTGTTGCAACAATTAGCCATGCAACTTCTAACCTATCCCAATTATCTAGCTGTGTTTTTATGTAGTTCATATTTTACCTTATATTTAAGTTTGCAAGCACTGATTTTGTAGCACTAGAGCGGTTAAGTGTATAAAAGTGTAGCCCAGCAACGTCATTTTTGCGTAAGTCTTGGCATTGGTCAGATGCAAACTCTATGCCAACGTTTTGCACATAGTCGTTATCTTTGCCTTCAATCGCATTTAAAAGCCCTTTTGGAAGCGTCGCACCGCACATATCAGTAAACTTTATAACTTGCGATGCGTTCACAACAGGCATGATACCTGCAACTATCGGCACATTGATTTTTGCTTTATCGCATAAGTCACGGAAGCGATAGAATTTTTCGTTATCAAAAAATAGTTGAGTGACGATAAACTCTGCTCCGTTGTCAACTTTTATTTTCAAATGTTCGATATCTTTATCAAGTGATGTAGCCTCTGGATGTTTTTCGGGATATCCAGCGCCACCGATGCAAAAACCACCAAACTCGTTGATAAATTTTGTCATGTCTGATGCATATGCAAAATCTCTGCTATTTGGAAAGTTTTCGGTATTTTGAGGAATATCACCACGAAGCGCTAACACGTTTTCAACATTACTTTCTTTCAGTTGTGATAAAATCTCAGTAAGCTTTGCTTCTGAAAACCCTATGCAAGTTAGGTGCATCATTGTTTCGTAGTTCGCCACTTCTGTTATTTTCTTAATCCAATCAAGAGTTTTGTCTGCAAACTGACCGCCAGCACCAAAAGTAACCGATGCAAAATCAACATTGATGTGCTTTAAACTTTCGATTGTATCAAACAATACAGTTTCAGACTCTTCATTCTTTGGGGGGAAGAATTCAAATGATACTGTTGTCTTTTTATTTTTTAAAATTTCTGATATTTTCATATTTGCCTCATTTTATATAATAACACGCTTGACGTTGTCATATGTTTTGTGTAATTGTAGATAATTAATTGTTTATTGAGGGTTGTCAAGTGATAAAGTTCTATGCTGCCATATTTTTTACATTTTTTCTTGTGCTATCTGTTGTTAATTTAGTCTGTTTTGTGCCTAATTTTGACACTAAACAGCTTACTAATCCATATTTTCTCGGTGAGCGAGCACTAGCTACTAAAGAATTTGCAAAAGCAGTAATATTTGAAACAGGTATCACACTCGAAAAAACCCCAACTGAAAATATTTATGCAACTATTGATAAAGCAAGTGCATTATATGGCATTGACAAGCTTAGTATTACCACACTACTTAAACTCGACAATGAATATAGAATAAACAGAAACGGAGGACTAGGCATACTTGGGCTAACTGTCGAGCAATTCAACTCAACGCCCTATGCTACCGAGCAAGTTGACAATAGCTATCTAAACCCGTTCTGCGCTACAGCTCAAATCTATGCTGCTGCTTATCTAATTAAAAACATGGTAGACAGCGGAAACACTATAGATGAAGCACTTGCAAACATCATATTAGCAGGCTCAAACGCTGAAGACCTAGAATTGAAAGCAAACAGCATCTATCAAGAGTACTTACATGCAAAAAAATCTTACATCTAATTTAGTTATCTTTGTGCCTACTAAGTTAGAGCTAAAGTCTATCTTAGGTGTTGCAACTGATGATTTAACTGCGAAATATCGTGGCATTGATATCGTCATCTCTGGCATTGGCAAAACTAATACAGCCATCGCAACAACAAAATACTTCATGCAACATGCAAAGCAACACGCACTAATGATAGGCATATGCGGTGCATATCATGGCTTTGCAAACGTTGGTGATGTTTACTCTATTACACACGACTACTTTGTAGATGAAGCTAGCCTCGATAACTATTCAACACTTACAACCATCACTGAGAAAGGGTTTGCTATCGCAAAAGATAATAGAGCTGAATTTCATGCAATCGAAGGCTTTAAAACATGTGCCAGTAATACTGTTTCGTTCATCCCTTGTGTTGATGACATTAGTAACCTATACCAAGCAAAAACAGGTGCATGTGTTGAAAATATGGAAGGTGCAGCATTTGGTGTATCGTTATTAGGTTTTGATGTGAAAGGCTATCAACTGCGTGGTGTGTCGAACTTTTGTGGCGCTAAAGACAACCAAGCATGGGACGTTAAAAAAGCATGCAAAGCAATAAAGCAATCAGTAGATGAAATAATAGACCGAAATTACATATAAAAAAAGGGTTGCAAAATGCAACCCATGTAGATGTTAGTAGTTTAAAACTATCTTCTCTCTCTACGCTCGCGCTCGTTAGCTTCGTTAACACGAATCATACGGCCACCGAAAGTAGTGTCGTTTAGTTTTTCAATTGCTTCGTTAGCAGCTGCGTCTTCCATTTCTACGAAACCGAAACCACGGAATCTGCCAGTTTCACGATCGCTGATGAATTTAACTGAGTTAACTTCACCGAACTGTGAAAATAGATCTTGTACTTCGCCTTCGCTTGCATTGTAGCTTAAATTACCTACGAAAATTCTCTTCATAATAGAAACTCCTTTTAACTATAGAACTGTAGTAAGTCCTAAATAAAAAATATTTGGGGTATACCACAGAAACAACAGGTAAAACTAATCAGCAGAAGCACAAAACAGAACATTCTCCAAAAATAAGCCTACGTAACATTAACATGGTTCCCACTAAATTGTGGTGTTATATACACAACTCATATACATTAGCAGATTTTTAGAAAATTACCACAGAAATTTACTATAAATTTAAAAAAAATTAAGATTTTATTGAATTAATCTTATAACCTATTGATTATAAAGACTATTTTATTTTACATAATATCAAAAAACTTTCGCACATATATTTATGGCTGTTTATCAAATTTTCTATTCCAATTAGGATAGAACTTATGTATAATGCTTTTTTAATTTTATGTAAAAATCAATAAACATATAAGGCAGGTACACATGGACAAGAAAGAAACCATGCATATTGCAAAACTTGCACGCCTCAAGTTTGATGACAATCAACTTGATAAAATAGCAGGAGATATGACGAATATCCTTGGTATGGTAGCATCACTGCAAGAAGCAGACACATCAGAAGTTACAAAACTTGACAAGGACATTACACCACTTCGCACACGCGAAGATGAAGTTACAATCGGCAACTTGTCTGAGTCGCTCGTTAAAAACTCAACTGAGCCACACGAGCATTTCTTCACAGTACCAAAGGTGGTAGAATAATATGTCAAACTTAACAAAACTTACTATAAAACAACTATCTGACGGACTAGACAACAAAGAGTTCTCAGCCGTTGAATTAACTAACGCATATATCGAAAACATGCAAAAAGGCAAAGAGTATAACGCATACATCACAGAAACTCCTGATGTTGCAATCTCTCAAGCAAAAGAAACTGATGCACGTATCGCTAAAGGTGAGAAGCTATCTGTACTTGATGGTATCCCTATGGGTATCAAAGATTTACTATGTACGAAAGATATCAGAACAACTGCGGCATCGCACATCTTAGAAAACTTTGTTCCACCATATGAGTCAACTGTTACATCTAAGTTGTTAGCGGCTGGTGCTGTTACACTTGGCAAAACAAACCTTGACGAATTTGCAATGGGTGGCGCAAACTTAACTAGCTACTTCGGCGCTACAGTAAACCCACACAAACGCACAACTGATGGTGCAAGCGTTGTTACAGGTGGTTCATCAGGTGGCTCTGCTGCAGCTGTTGCTGGCGACTTATGTGCGGCGGCAATCGGTACAGATACAGGCGGCTCTATTCGCCAACCAGCGTCATTTTGTGGTATCGTCGGCATCAAACCTACTTATGGCAGATGCTCACGTTATGGCATCATCGCATACGCATCATCGCTAGACCAAGCCGGCCCAATGACAAAAACTGTTGAAGACTCTGCAATCATGTTAAACACAATCTCTGGGTTTGATAAGTTCGACTCTACATCAGCAAACGTTGAAGTACCTGATTTCACTAAAGGCCTAACAGACGGCGTTAAAGGTTTAAGAATTGGTATCCCGACTGAGTTTTTTGAAGGCTTAAATGAGGAAATGACTAACGCATGGCACGAAGGCATAAAAGTTATGGAAGATGCTGGTGCAACAATAGTTGACATCGAACTACCTAACATGAAGTATGCATTATCAACATACTACATCATCGCCCCTGCTGAAGCTTCATCTAACTTAGCACGTTACGACGGCGTTAGATTTGGCTTGCGTGTTGATGGCGACTCACTTGATGAAATGTATGAAAACACTCGCTCTAAAGGCTTCGGTGAAGAAGTTAAACGCCGTATCATGATTGGCACATACGTTTTATCTGCGGGTTATTATGATGCTTACTACTTAAAAGCACTAGAAGTGCAAAAGCTTATACGCCACGATTATCTAGAAGCGTTTAAAAATGTTGACGTTGTAATGACACCAACAGCACCGACAACTGCATTCACTATCGAAGAAGGTAAACTATTCGACCCTGTAACAATGTATCTGCAAGATATATTCACGGTACCTATCAACTTGGCAAAGCTACCTGCGATATCTGTTCCATTCAAGACAGCTGAAAACGGGTTACCAATAGGCTTACAGTTCATCGGACGTGACTTTGATGAAGCAACGCTATTAAAAACAGCATTCGTATTGGAGAATAAATAATGAGATACACAATTAAAGGCAATAAATGTGATTGGGAATTAGTGATAGGCTTAGAGGTACACTGCCAAGTTGTTTCAAACTCGAAACTATTTTCAGGTGCATCAGCTGCAAGTGGTAGCACTCCTAACGATACAGTATCATTTGTAGATGCTGGCTTCCCTGGTATGTTACCTGTTGTAAACGAGTTCTGTATTGAACAAGCAGTTAAAACAGGTTTAGGCTTAAACGCACAAATCAATAAATACTCTGAATTTGCTAGAAAAAACTACTTCTATGCAGATTTACCACAAGGCTACCAAATTAGCCAATACGATAAACCTATCGTTGGTAACGGTCATTTAGACATTACGCTTGAAGACGGCACAGAAAAACGTGTCGGTATCGAACGTTTACACTTAGAGCAAGATGCTGGTAAATCTATACACGATATGCTCTCACGCAAATCAGTTATTGACTTAAACCGCTCTGGCGTTGCACTTATGGAAATCGTATCTATGCCAGATATGACATCACCACAAGAAGCAGGTGCATACCTAACAAAACTACGTGCAATCGTTAGAACACTAGGCACATGCGACGGCAACATGGACGAAGGCTCTATGCGTTGCGATGCTAACGTATCTGTTCGCCCTGTTGGTGAAACTGGCCTACGTACTCGTTGCGAAATTAAAAATGTAAACTCTATCAGGTTCTTAATGCAAGCTATCGAGTTTGAAGCAAACAGACACGTTGAAATTTATGAAAACGGTGGCACTATTCAGCAAGAAACAAGACTGTTCAACAACGTAGCGAAAGAAACTAGGTCTATGCGTGGCAAGGAAAATGCTAACGATTACAGATACTTCCCAGATCCTGACTTAGCGTTCCCATTATATGTATCTGATGAGCTACTTGAGCGTGTAAAAAACGAAATGCCTGAATTACCAGATGCAAAAGAACAACGCTTCATGAGCCAATACGGACTTGTAAAAGACGACGCTGCTCGTTTAGTTTTTGATATCGCTGTTGCAAACTACTTCGAAAAAGCTGTTGCTGTAAAAGGTGCAGATGCGAAGAAAACTGCAACGTTAATCATCATTGAAATTACAGCAATGATGTCTGAACGTAAACTAACTATCGACAAGCTTAAACTCACTCCTGAGCGTTTAGGTAACATCGTTGCAATGGTTGAAGATGGAACTATTTCACTACGTATGGCGAAAGAACTTGTTGAAATCGTTGAAGATGAAGATAAAGAACCAAGTGTAATCGTTGAAGAGCGTGGCATGAAACAAGTATCTGATACTGGTGCTATCGAAGCTGTTGTTGATAAAATCATCGCTGATAACCCTAAAGAAGTTGAGGGCTTAAAAGCTGGTAAAGATAAATTGTTCGGCTTTTTCGTTGGCCAAGCAATGAAGGCAACTGGCGGTAAAGCTAACCCTGCAATCATAAACCAACTACTTAAACAAAAATTAGGCTTATAAAACACAACCCCATAGTTTAAACGCTATGGGGTTTTTAATTACTCGCAATTTGTTATCATTGCATAATCGTATTCAGATTATATTTGTTGCTGTTTCTCTTTTGGTAACCAGTTTTGTAGAATTTCTTTAAGCTTTTTTACCTCGATTGGTTTTGCTAGAAAATCGTTCATACCTTCTTTAACAAAAAGCTCTTTTGCACCAACAAGCGCATTAGCTGTGAGGGCCACGATTGGTAGTTTTGCAAAATAGTCGCCTTCCATTTTTCTTATGGCAGCAGTTGCATCAATGCCGTCCATCTCTGGCATCATATGGTCCATAAAAACAAGGTCATATACATTATCTCGAACCATGTCAACAGCTATCGCACCATTCATCGCCATTTCCAACTCAATATCAAACGGCTTTAGCAACCCCTTTACAACTTCTAAATTTATTCGGTTATCATCTACTGCAAGAATTTTAGCAGACGGTGCAACAAAATTGTATATATTTTCTTCTGGTTTCATATCTAAATCAGTATTCCCAAGCACCTGGGCTACTTGTATGCAATTCATAGGCAGATTGATAACTTTCTCATCTGAATAGATAGTTAAATCCCCTGGATCTGTCATGATAATCAACTCAATATCAAGGTTATTATTTTCAATAAAACTATTTGCTTTATCAACACAAGCAGCAGGCACAACAAAATAATTATATTCCTCATCAGTTAGGTGTTGGGAAAGCTCCGTTCGGTTTGGGCAAATAGTGCTAGTTATGTGCAGATCATCTAATGTTTGTTTAAATGAGTTAGCACAAACCTCTCTAGCTTCATAAATAAGCATTTTAACATTACTTGCTTTGGTTGCAATAGGCTTCTTTTCTTTGTGTTGTTGAGGTATCCTCACAGTAAAAACAGAGCCAACGCCCTCTTTACTCTCGACACTAATTGTGCCGTTCATCATTTCGCATAGCTGTTTAGTGATTGCAAGCCCTAGCCCTGTTCCCTCTATGTTTCTATTCTTTTTTGTATCCATGCGTTCAAATTGTAAAAAGAGGCGGTTCATATCAGCTTCTTTGATGCCCATGCCTGTATCAGAAACTTTAAAAACTAGCTCCGTAGTACCCTCTCGCTGTTCACTCGTAACGCTCAAGTCGATGTTGCCCGCTTTTGTAAACTTAATTGCATTACTAATTAGGTTTATAAGTATTTGCTTTATTCTGATTTCATCACCATAAAGAGTGTTAGCAATATCAGATTGAACAAATGTCGTTAGTATAATTGACTTTTCCTCAAGTCGCATTTTTGCTATTTCAATAATATCATTTATCAGCGAAGCTATACTATACTCCGTATTAATTATTTCAAGCTTGCCTGACTCAATCTTAGAGATATCAAGTATGTCATTGATTATAAGCAGCAAGCTTTCACTCGCTTTCTTTATCTCAATAGCATACTGTTCAGTCGTTCTACCTTTACTTTCCCTAAGCACAATTTCAGACATACCTAAGATAGCATTTAGTGGTGTCCTTATCTCATGGCTCATGTTCGCTAAGAAATTACTTTTAGCCTTTGAGCTAAGCAATGCTTCCTCGTGAGCATAGCGAAGCTGTCCATCCATTTCATGTTTATATTGAGCATTTGCAAAAAGTTTTCCACTAATATCCAACATATTCTCTTGTGTTTCAGTATATACAACATCTTTTTCCACACAGCCTGTCGCAATAATACCATAAAGATTATTGTATAAAAATATAGGAGCGCCAATACTGCTTTCACTATTCTCTAAATTAGCCATAACGTCTTCTTTCATCAATTCATTCATGCCTTGCATAAAGTCGCTTGTAGATTTTTTAGTTTCAAATGCTATACGCAATTCTATTGGAGCATTACTATAGTTTGCAATAACATTGCCATCATCTCTAGTGTGGATTAGAAAAGCGCTATCCTCACTTAATAGGTTAGCGATATATTTCTCGATATCTTTGACGTTAAAAATAATTTTTTCATCACCGTCTTTTCTATATAGATGTGTAATATAGAAAAATTCGCGATTTTCAAATTCTAAAAGGCGCCATAAAGTAAATTCAGATGTATTGAACGCTGTTGTAAGAATTTTTAAACAATCCACTAGAACCATATCGAAATTATCGGTTTCATTCACTGCTAATAATTTTTGCGATACAGTATTGACAGCTACAAGTAATTGATCTTGCTCTATTAATGTTTTTGTTCTTGATTCGATTTCATTTTCAAGGTGTGTTTGGTGATTTTCAAGCTCACTTAGAGTTTTTTCTAGTTGATATTGCGAGTTTTTTAAACTGTCAATATTGAGGTGCCCGCCAATTACGCGAGTAGCTATGCCATTTTCATCTTTTGTGACAATTTTCCCCACATCTTTTGTCCAGATGTAGTGGCCATCTTTGTGGAGCATGCGTATTTCACATTCGTATTTATCTATTTTGCCAGCAACAAATTCGTCCAACATTTCTGTAACGAGAACAAGGTCTTCGGGGTGGTTCATAGATTCCCACTCAGCGAGTGAGCCATTTATTTCATCTTGAGTATATCCTAGCATCTTCAAATACTCATCATTATACGATATTATATCGTTTTCAATATCCCAGTCCCAAGTGCCAAATTCGGCAACTTCGATAGCTAGGTTTAATATATTGGTACTTTCTCTTAACAATTCTTCTGTCAGTTTGATACTAGTGATATCTTGTAAAACACCACATAAGATAAGGGGTTTGCCATCATCTGTATACTTAGTTACTTTGCCTTTATCATGTGCCCAAATAATAGAGCCATCTTTTTTAACTATCCTAAACTCTGCTTCATATAACGGTGCTTCACCTTCAAGATACATGTTAACTTTTTTCTCAGCTAATGCTAAATCACCTGGGTAAACCATCCGCTCCCACGTAGAAACATGTGGTTCAAGTTCATCTTGTTCATATCCGACAATCTCAGCCCATTCTTTGCTATAAATAACGTGGTTTGTTTCTAAATTCCAGATAAAAACGCCAACTTTTGTAATAGAAAGCGTCTCTTTTAAATGCTCAACTGTGATCATATTATTATCTACTGACATAAAAAGCTCCGTATCAACATACTGCTTATCTTAGACTAAACATAATCATATTATACTAAAACAATTATTTTATCCATACTTATTTAAAAATTGAGCTAAAATCAGTTTGATGACATATTTAGACAAACAAAAAGCCTACAACTAGTTGTTAGTTATAGGCTTTCAGCTTATGCCCCTGACGCGATTCGAACACGTGGCCTGCGGATTAGGAATCCGTCGCTCTATCCACCTGAGCTACAGGGGCAAAATTGAATTAAAAATATAATATATTCGGCAACATTTGTCAAGTATTGATAAAAATTTATTTTTTTATTGATTTTATATTTATTTTACTTGATAATTCGTGCAGTATTATGTATAAAACTTACTTTAATGTTATTATAATCTTTAGGAGACTTACATGCTTACGTTACTATTGGCCTTTGTTGTTGGTTCTATCGGCGCTTATGTTGGATACGTTATTTATCCTAGCTATATTCTTGCTAGTATTATGTTTATTTTATCAATGATTGCTTTTAACTTCTTTATGAGCCGTCATTTTCTTAAACAACTTACAAACATATTCAGCTCTTGCGAAAAAGATATCCAAGCAGGCAAAGTTGACGTTGCTATAGAAAAGCTTAAAAAAGGCTATATCTATGCTAAATGGCAATTTATGGTTACTAAGCAAATTGACTCACAAATAGGAATACTCCTCTACGCGCACAAACGCTTTGACGAAGCACTTCCATACTTAAAAAGCACCCCTAAAGCAAACTACATGGCTATGTCTATGTTAGCTGGCTACCACTATAAACAAAAAAACTTTGACGAAGTTGAACGAGTTATGGCAAACGCTGTTAAAGGCGCACCAAAAGACGGCTTTACTCAAGTTTTAAATGCTTACTTCTTATCAGAGTTTGGCAAAAAAGATAAAGCTATTGAAGCCCTTGTTGCTGCAAGCAAAAAGCTACCTAACGATGAACGTATTGAAAACGCTCTTGATGCTTTGAAAAACAACAAGAAAATCAAAATCCAAAACTATGGAATGCAATGGGCACAACTCCACCTTAGCAAAATGCCTGAGGGTGGGAAAATGTATCAAACATTTATCCCTAGACAAAAACTAAAAAGACGCTAAATTAGATTATTATGTTAAAAGATGTACAAAATAAGCACGATGACCGCCAAATCTCTATCGATAAGGTAGGGATTAAAAACATAACTTACCCTATCACACTTAGGGAGCGCTCGAAAGGCACGCAGCACACAGTTGCTAGTGTGTCTTTGTCCGTTATGTTGCCACAAGAGTTTAAAGGCACTCACATGTCAAGATTTATTGAAGTATTAAATATTTATAAAGATGACATTAGCCTTAATAACATAGGCGAACTCTTAGAACACATGCGCAAAACACTTGATTCTAGCGAAGCTCACTGCGAATTTACATTCCCTTACTTTATGCAAAAAGCTGCACCAGTATCAGGTAAAACAGCATTAATAGATTATAACTGCACTGTTGCAGGCACATGCAACGAAGACGGTGCTGAATATATACTAACTGTGCGTGTACCAATACAATCGCTCTGCCCTTGCTCGAAAGAAATCAGTGAATATGGTGCACACAACCAACGCAGTATCGCAACAATCTCTGTAAAATACGATAAAAAATTAATATGGATAGAAGACCTAATTGAAGTCGCTGAGAGTTCAGGTAGCGCTCCTATTTATGCCCTGCTTAAACGTGAGGATGAAAAGTTTGTTACTGAGCAGGCATATAACAATCCAGCTTTTGTTGAAGATATCGTGCGCAACATCACAGCTAAACTGAAAGCTGATGATAGGATATCGTGGTTTGAGGTATCCTGTGAGAATATGGAATCTATCCATAACCACAATGCTTGGGCCACTATTACATATCAAAAATAAGTTAATCATATAATTCCATATATGTAAGAAGAGAGGATAAATTTATGGGCAAAATGAAATTAAACTTTGCAACTAAAATCGCATTAATGTCTTCACTATTAGTGTTTACAACACTTGCTATTGTTATCACAGTTGCAAGCACAAGTATGAAGGCGAGTGCCGTTAAGGAGCGCTCAGACTATATTAAGGTCTACACTGAAGGCCTAGCTGGCGATATGTCAGAAATCGTTGCCAACAGTACCGCATCTACTTATGGCATTAGGGATCTTACTGCAAGATCTATATCAATTGGCAAACCATCAAGGATGCCTGTTACGCGACTACTCATGGATGTTGCTATCATCTCTGACGATAACATCATAGGTAACATGAGCCACATTATCGAAAACAATTACTATAAACCTGATTCATACGAGGCTATGCCTAAAGAATATTATGATTCAAAAGGTTCACTACACATATTTACAAAAAGGGATGGCTCTGATTTTCGTGATGCGCCAATATCTGAACGTGAAAGCGTGGGCAACTACGATATAGCAAAACGCACGTTAAAAGATGTTGTAAGTGATATCTTCACAACTGACATCAACGGCGAGCAAAAAGAAACAGCTCGTTTCACAACACCTGTTATTGTAAATGGCAATAGGTTTGCTGGTGTAGTTGATATCGACTTCGACGTATCAACAATGGCTGTTGAGTTAAACAGAAATGCTGTTACAACTCATGGTGAAACATACTTCATGGCTTCGCACACGGGCAAACTTATCGTTCACCCAGATGCAAGCATGCTTGGCAGACCAATCACAGCGCTAAACTTTGACCATTCAGAAGAAATAATTAAAGCAGTTGAAGACGGCGTTAGCTACGTTACAGAAACAAGTATTGATGGCGAAAGTGTTTTAGTAGCAGTTGCACCTATCAGGTTTGGTAACAGCCCAACAGCATGGGCGGTTGGCAGCATCACACCTACTGAATATGTTTATAGCGGCTCAAATGCAATAATACAACTTATTATGATAACAGCACTTATTTCATTAATCGTTGTTATATTAGTAATATTCTTTATGACTAAAAGGCTCACTAGAGGTATCACTGTTATACAAGAAGGTTTATCGAAGTTCTTCAGCTTCTTAAACCATGAAACAAACAATGTTGAAGCTATCAACTTCAAATCAGG
>CAYJDR010000014.1:0-21281 GCA_964368965.1 uncultured Deferribacteraceae bacterium | reverse complement strand
CACGACTTTACAGCATCAATCGACTACCCACAAGGTATAGAAAACGATATTAACACACTAGGTCAAACTATTGGTGACATGCTCTCAACAAGCAAACAGTTTGCTAACGAACTAAACCAACAAGCGCAAATATTACAAGATGTTATTGGTGAATTCGGTGAAACATCTGTACAACAAGCAAATGCGCTTAACCACACTACAGTAGATATTAACACTATTGCAGAATCTATGGAGCTTGTAAACGAGCGTACAACATCAGCATTAGAGGCAAGCGCTTCTATTACATCTTTAACAGAGGTAATTAACGAGATTGCTGGCCAAACTAACCTGCTTGCATTAAACGCTGCTATCGAGGCTGCACGTGCAGGTGAGCAAGGTAGAGGTTTCGCAGTTGTAGCTGATGAAGTAAGAAAACTTGCTGAAAATACTCAGAAAAGTTTAGAGTCTATCAGGCAAAGCAGTAACGAGTTAATGGCAATCATTTCTGAAGTTTCTGAAGGTGTACGCCAACAGACAGAAAGCATTAAAAACATTAACACCGCTATATCTGAAATAAACGTATCAACTCAAGAAAACGTACAAGCAACAACAAACGCTAACAATGTTGTTAACAGCGTAAAAGACATTGCTGAACAAATCTTAGATGATGTAAGTAAAAAGAAATTCTAATAAGCAGATAAAAAAACCAGTCAGTTTTGCTGACTGGTTTTTTATTTAATTAATCTTGATTTAGCTTATATAATGCTTCTGCATAAATATGTGTAAACTTTCTTATATTGTCGATAGTTGCATTCTCGTTCACTTGGTGTATAGTTTCCTCTTCATCTGGGAACGCTGGCCCAAACGATACAGCATTAGGGAAAGCACGGCAATAAGTACCGCCACCTATCGCAAACACATCGCCCTTTTCGCCCGTTACATTTTCATAAGCGTCTAATAGCAACTTAATTTCAGGCATATCTTTCGGCATGTTTAGTGGAGCTTTATGTTTATCGCCCCTATACATTGCGCCTAGTCGTTGAGCAATCTTTTTAGCTATCTCTTCGCCCTCATCCATGCTTAGTGACACAGGGTAACGCATATCAAATTTCATAATAAGTTCTTCACCCTTATACCATATAACAGCAGGGTTGATAGTTAACTCACCTGATATTTCATCGCTAGTTGCTACACCTAAAGATTTACCGTTAGACTCGTACTTTAGTGCTTCATGGAAGTTTGTTAACCATAATTTCAAATCAGATGGCGCATATTCTAGCTTAGTGAGTAGATGCACTAGCTTTAATATCGCATTTTCACCAAGGCTAGGCTCTTTCGCATGGGCTGCAACGCCTTCTGCAACTACTTCTAAATAGTCATCAACATAATTTGTAGTGATTTTATCAAAGTTTAAATCATCAATAGCAACTTTAATCTTTGCAATATTCCCACTGAAGTAAACTTTTGCTATATCAGGCACAACATTTGCTTTTTCGCCACCAGTCATGCCCAATATTTTGATTGGTTCTAGCCCTTGTGGTTTGAATGTTCTTTTTATTGAGAACTGCAAAATCCCCTTTTCAGCATGCACAACACCAAAAGTAGCATCAGGCGAGAATGAAAAGTAAGGAACTTCCTCAGTTTCTAAATATCTCTTAACGCATTTGAACGATGTTTCCTCATCAAGCCCCAATATTAAACGAAAACGCTTATTAAACTTAATACCAGCCTCTTTCATAGCTGATAGTGCATACATACATGCGACCATAGGTCCTTTATCATCAAGTACGCCACGTGCATATAGTTTGCCGTCGATAATTTCCGCACCAAATGGTGGCGCTATCCATTTTTCTAAATTGCCTTCTGGCACAACGTCAAGGTGTCCTAACACACCTACTAGTTTTTCACCCTCGCCCATATCTGCATAGCCAATCATGTTGTCGATATTTTTCGATGTGAAGCCGTGTTCATCAGAAATTTTCAAGAACTCATCAAGGCATTTTGTAAGGTTTTCACCAAATGGATGTTGTTCATTTGCTTGGCTAGCATTAAAAATTGTTGGTATACGCAAAACATTTTGCATATCTTGGAGTTGGTTGTCAAACTTTTTATCAATAATATTTTTAATTTTATCAATCATTTACGCCTCCTGATAACATAATATCATACATTATTTTAAAAAAATGGTCAAGCATACTTGTAAGAATAATTTTTTTAGTATATATTATAGGTTGATAAAGTGTTTGGAGAATGAATTTTATGCCAGTACAAAGAATATACGTTGTTAAACGTGCACCTCATGATGTAGAAGCAAGCGGTTTAATTAGGTCGCTAAAACAAGAACTAAATATCGAAAATATTGACTCGTTAAAAGTACTCAACAGGTATGACATTGAGTGTAATAACCTTGATATATTAAAACCAACATTAGACACTGTTTTTGCTGAACGCATGGTGGATGACTTATATATTGAAGACTACCCTTTTGAAGCTACTGACAAGTTTTTTGCTGTTGAGTATCTTCCTGGTCAGTTTGACCAACGCTCAGACAGTGCCGAACAATGCGTTAAAGTTATGACAGGTAGCGACGATGTTATCGTGCGCTCTGCAAAAGTTTATGTATTTTCAGGCAATGTTACTGATGCCGATATTGAGGCTATCAAGTCTTACTTAATCAACACTATTGATAGCAGAAGTGCAAGCATGGAAAAACCAGCTACACTTGCTATGGCTGTGCCTGAAGTGTTGCCTGTACCTAATATCGAAGGCTTTATTAAAATGAACGACAACGAACTTGTAGAACTCATTGGTAAAATGGGACTTGCTATGAGTATCGAAGATATAAAATTTTCACAAGACTACTTCAAAAACGAAGATAGAAACCCTACTGAAACGGAACTACGCCTTCTTGATACTTACTGGTCTGACCACTGTAGGCACACTACGTTCCACACAGAAATAACTGGCATAGAAGTTGAAGATGGTAAATATAAAGACTTATTTAACGAATCTATCGAAAACGTTAAGAATATCCGCACAACATTAGAGCGCAACCATAAACCACTAACACTTATGGAAATGGCAACTATCGGCGCTAGATATGCTAAGCATAACGGACTATTAACTAACGAGGAAGTTAGCGAGGAAAACAACGCTTGCTCTATAGATATCATAGTCAACACAAAAGACGGTGAATATGAAAAGTGGTTGCTTCAATTCAAAAACGAAACGCATAACCACCCTACTGAAATTGAGCCATTCGGCGGCGCAGCTACTTGTTTAGGTGGCGCTATACGTGACCCACTATCAGGCAGAGCATACGTTTACCAATCAATGCGTATAACTGGCGGTAGCGACCCTAGAAGACCACTCTCTGAAACTATGCGTGGCAAACTTAGCCAGCATAAAATCACTAAGGAAGCTGCAAAAGGTTTCTCATCGTATGGTAACCAAATCGGGCTTGCAACAGGCTACGTTCAGGAATACTACCATGAAGGCTTTTTAGCAAAACGTATGGAAGCAGGCGCTGTTATCGCTGCTGTACCTAAAGAAAATGTTACTCGCCTATCACCAGCGAAAGGCGACAAAATTATATTAATCGGTGGCAAAACTGGCCGTGATGGCGTTGGCGGTGCTACTGGCTCTTCTAAAGAGCATGATGTTGCATCTATCGAGCTTTGCGGTGCAGAGGTTCAAAAAGGTAACGCACCTGAAGAACATAAAATTCAACGCCTATTCAGGAAACCTAAAGTTGCTAAACTTATCAAAAAGTGTAATGACTTCGGTGCTGGTGGTGTTGGCGTCGCTATTGGTGAACTTGCTGACGGTCTATATGTTAAACTAGACAAAGTTCCAAAAAAATATAGTGGCTTAACAGGTACTGAGATTGCTATATCTGAGTCACAAGAGCGTATGGCAGCAGTGCTTGCGCCTGAACATGTTGTTGAGTTCCTAAACCATTGTAGTTTTGAAAACTTAGAGGCTACTGTCGTTGCAGAAGTTACAGATTCAGACAGATTACAAATGGAACACGATGGCAGACTCATCGTCGATTTATCTCGTGAGTTTTTAGACTCAGCTGGTGCAAAGCGCTCGCAAGCTATCACAGTAAACAATATTGAAAACGATGACTTCTTTAGCAATAAAACTGAAGCGACATTAAAAGAAACTGCTATAAATATTTTATCAGACTTAAACGTATGTTCTCAAAAAGGTATGGTTGAACTATTTGACTCTACTATTGGTGCATCTAGCGTTTTAACTCCTTTTGGTGGTATCACGGCTAACACTCCTACTGAGTCTATGACGTGCAAAATACCTGTTGTTGATAAAGATACTACTACTGTATCAATCATGGCATCAGGCTATAATCCACACTTAAGCTCAAAAAGTATGTACCACGGCGCAATGTATGCTGTTGTTGAATCTGTATCAAAAGTTATCGCTGCTGGCGGTAAGATTGATGATGTTAGGTTATCATTCCAAGAATACTTTGAGCGTTTAAGCACAGATGAAAAGCGTTGGGGCAAACCTTTCGCATCGCTTTTAGGTTCAATAGATGCTCAAGTTAAGCTAGGTTTAGGTGCAATCGGCGGTAAAGATAGTATGTCTGGCACATTTAAAGATAGCACAAGTGGCGAAGAGATTAATGTTCCACCTACTTTGATATCGTTTGCTGTTGCTCCGTCTGACCTTGTGTTCTCTCGCTCGCCAGAGTTTAAGAAAGGCGAAGGCGACTTATACTTTGTTAAAACACGCATTGATGAACACGGCATACTAGATTTTGAACAATACATTAAAAATATCACTTATATCCGTGGCTTATTTGCACTTGATAAAATCGCAGCTATATACACTGTTAAAAACGGTGGTATTGTTGAAGCTATTTCAAAAATGGCGTTCGGTAACATGGTTGGCTTTGAACTTGATGAAGAATTAACATTAGACGAACTCACTCGCCAACACTATGGTAGCTTCGTTATACAGGTTAAGAAAGACATTACTATCTCTTACCCAAAAATCGGCTCTATCATCGCAGCGCCAATGTTTGTTTATAAAAACGAGCGCATTGCACTTGAGGAACTGCTTGAGGCTTGGCAAACTCCACTTGAAAAAGTGTTCCCAACGTCTACTGGCGATACTGGCATAATTGAGGCAAACGATTATACTGGTGCAAAAATTATCACAAAATCACAGCACACAGTTAAACCTAACGTTGCGATACTCGCACTACCTGGCACTAACTGTGAATATGATACACGCAGAATATTCAGACAAGCAGGCGCTAACGAATATGAACCATTCATATTCAGAAATATGAACGCAAGAATGGCTGAAGAGTCTTGTGAATACTTCGCAAAGGTTATCAGAAACTCGCAAATCCTTGCAATCCCTGGTGGCTTTAGTGCTGGTGATGAGCCTGAGGGTTCTGGTAAGTTCTATGTGTCTGTGTTTAAGAATAAACATATCAGAAACGCTATTGAAGATTTATTAGTTAACCGTGACGGTTTAATTATAGGTATTTGTAACGGCTTCCAAGCGTTATTGAAAACAGGTTTACTAACTCATGGCCACATTGCAGATTTAACAGAGGACGACGCGACACTAACATTTAACAAAATTGGTCGCCACGTATCGCAAATGGTGCGCACACGTGTAGCTTCTACAAAGTCTCCTTGGCTTTCGCTTCGCAATGTTGGCGATATTGACATCGTACCTGTATCACACGGTGAAGGTAGATTTACAGCACCTGAACATGTATTAAAGCAACTGTTCGATAACGGGCAAGTAGCTATGCAATATTGTGACATTAAAGGCAACATCACTATGGAGTCACCATTCAACCCTAACGGCTCAGACTTAGCTATCGAGGCTATCTGTTCGCCTGATGGTAGAGTACTCGGCAGAATGGGCCACTCTGAGCGTTATGGCTATGGTGTTCACATGAACAGCGCATATGCGAATATGGATAGCAAAATCTTTGAAGCAGGCGTTAGATACTTCACTGGTGAAGATTTAAAAAATGATATAGATACGGAGAAATAGGTGCTAGATACGATAATTCAACAGCTACTAAATGGGCTTACAGTGGGCGGTATTTATGCACTGATTGCGCTAGGCTATACAATGGTGTATGGCATTTTAAAACTTATAAACTTTGCACACGGCGAAATCTTTATGATTGGCTCGTTTGCAGGTTTGTTGGCAGCAGTATATTTTGTAGATAACTTCCTTGTTGCGATAATTGTCGCAATGATTGTTTGTTCAATACTTGGCTTAGTTGTTGAACGTATTGCATATAGGCCGCTTAGAGATCCATCTGCTAAAGCGGCTACTGTATCTGCGTTTGGACTTTTGCTTATTATACTATCTGCTATCTTCATACAAGGCGAAGCGGTAGAAACACTTACATCGCCATCTTTCTGGATAGGTGCAGGTGTTATTCTATCTATTCTTACGCTACTCATTAGAAGCAAGATACACAGCGTTAATTCTTCAGGCAACTCGAGGATTAACGCCCTCATTAGCGCTATTGGTATGTCTATCATTATCACTAACATGGTAATGCTTATCAAAGGGCCAGCTAGGGAAGTTTACCCTAAACTCATTAGCGAAACTAGGTTTGATGTTATCGGCTTGCAAGTGTCTTTATCGCAAATATTTATCATTGTGATATCGTTCATATTGATGGGTATATTATTCTACATAATCAATAAAACAAAATTTGGGCTATCTATCAGGGCAGTATCACACAACGCTGAAACAGCTCGCTTGATGGGCGTAAATCCAGATAAAGTTATATCATACACATTCTTACTAGGCTCAAGCCTTGCTGGTATCGCTGGCGTTTTAGTTGGCACATACTACAACATGGCAGACCCTAACATCGGCATGGTGTATGGTTTAAAAGCATTCGTTGCAGCTGTGCTTGGTGGTATAGGCTCTATACCTGGTGCTGTTGTAGGTGGCATTGTGTTAGGCATTGCAGAGGTTATGGGTGTTGCTTTTATATCACCTTCGTTTAGAGATGCTATAGCGTTCGGCATATTGATATTTATATTAATCGTCAAACCTACTGGCCTATTCGGCAAAAAAACAAAGGAAAAGATATAACATGGACATTATTACAAACTTTTTACTTAACGACTATATACTACAAATTGTTACAATCACGTGCATAAACATAATCATCGTTAGCGGTTTAAACTTGATTACTGGTGTTACAGGCCAACTATCACTTGGTCATGCTGGGTTTGTGAGCATTGGTGCATACGTATCAGCAATGGCTATGATGAAACTTGGGCTACCATTCCCAGTTGCATTAATCGTTGCTACGATTATGTCTGGCATTATGGGCGCTTTGCTAGGTATACCTATCCTTAGGCTAAGGGGTGACTACCTTGCGATTGCAACACTAGGCTTTTGCGAAATCGTACGTGTATTCTGGCTAAACTTCGCACCAGCTGGCAGAGCATTAGGCATAGGCTCAATACCATACGAAACAACTACTTGGCTTGCTGTTGTGCTTGCTATTGTTGGCTTGATATTTATGCGCAACTTTGAACGCTCTAAATATGGCTTAGCGCTTAGAAGTATCAGGGAAGATGAAATCGCATCTGAGATGATGGGTATCAACATTTCAAAATATAAAGTGATTGCATTCGCAATCGGTTCAGCTTTTGCTGGGCTTGGCGGCGCGTTATATGCTCACCAAATTACTTTCATCAGCCCTAACGACTTCGGCTTTATGAAGTCTGTTGAGATGCTATGTATGCTAGTTTTAGGTGGCATGGGTAGCCTTGTTGGCGTTGTCGCTGGCACTATCACACTTACTGCTGTGCCTGAGTTTTTAAGGTTTGCATCAGAATACCGCATGTTGACTTACGGTACTGTTTTAATATTTATGATGGCGTTCCGTCCGCAAGGATTGTTCGGCAAGATTAAAGTAAACGTGTAGAGTGGTGATGCAAATGTCAAACAAATTACTTGAACTAAAAAACGTTTCACTCACTTTCGGGGGCCTTACTGCTGTAAACGGTGTTGAGTTCCATGTGAACGAAGGCGAGATTTTAAGCTTGATCGGCCCTAACGGTGCTGGTAAAACTTCAACGTTTAACTTAATCACAGGCGTATATACTCCAACAAGTGGCGATATGGTTTTCATGGGTAAAAACTTAAACACTTTTACACCTCATGAAGTTACTAAACTTGGTATCGCTAGAACATTTCAAAATATTAGATTATTTAAACAGTTGACAGTGTTAGAAAATATTATATTAGCTATGCACAATGCTAGGCGTGAAAACTTTTTCCACGCAATATTCTCTACACCTAAATATAAACGTACCCAAAAAGAACTTGAAGCAAAAGCAACAGAGTTTCTAAACCACTTTGAACTAGCTAAGTTTAAAGATATGCGTGCAGAAAACCTGCCTTATGGCAAGCAACGTGAACTTGAGATATGTAGAGCGCTTGCAACTGGTGCAAAACTATTGCTACTCGACGAACCAGCAGCTGGCTTAAACCCATCTGAAACAGACTATATGATGCACACTATCAAGCGTATTAATAGCGAGCTTGGCATAAGTGTATTTATGATCGAACACGATATGAAAATGGTTATGGGCATTTCTGACCGTATCGTAGTGCTAGACTATGGTAAAAAGATTGCAGAAGGTAAACCAGAAGAAATACGCAACAACCAACGTGTGATTGATGCATACCTTGGCACTGGTAGCGAGGACGAATAATATGTTAAAACTTACTGATATAAGAACAAGATACGGCAACATATATGCACTAAAAGGTATCGACCTTGAGGTTAAACAAGGCGAAATCATTGCAATCATTGGTGCGAATGGCGCTGGCAAAACTACTACATTAAACACTATATCTGGCTTGATAAATGCCACAACAGGCACAGTCGAATATGAAGGAAAGGATATCACAAAACTACCTACTGAACAGATTGTGAAGCAAGGCCTTGTACAAGTTCCTGAAGGTAGGCAAATTTTCCCTAACTTAACAGTGCTTGAAAATATAATGCTTGGTGCATATCTCTACAGCGATAAAGCACGTATCAACAACGACTTAGAGTATGTAACTACACTTTTCCCACGATTGAAAGAGCGCTTTAGTCAAGCTGGCGGTACACTTTCTGGTGGTGAGCAACAGATGCTTGCTATCGCACGTGCATTGATGACCCGCCCTAACCTATTATTATTAGATGAGCCATCGCTTGGGTTGTCACCGATATTTGTTAAAAACATTTTCAACGTAATCGAAGAAATTAACAAAAACGGCACAACTGTTCTGCTTGTTGAGCAAAATGCACACATGGCGCTCTCTGTGGCTACTCGTGGATATGTTATGGAAACAGGCAACATAATCTTAGAAGACGATGCAAAAAACTTACTCGATAACGAGGAAGTTAAGTCGGCATATTTAGGATTTTAGACACACCATAAACTATATGGATAAATGATGTTAATAGCGTTATTTATCCTTTTTCATTTTATCTACCAATACTTTTATACACCAATCATATTATTTACAACATATTTATATTTTTTATCCTTTATTTATCAGTAGTTTACGCAAAATTAACATTTTCTCACCTAACATAACCATTGATTTTTATAGTTTATTAGGCTATTATCATATGATTTTTTAAAGGAGGTGTGAAGTGGATAATAAATTCAGTTCAGACATTAAAGTTCCTGTTAGTGGATATGTTGCACTTGTATTTGCAATTTTATTCTTTTCAGGCTTAATTCCAGTAATTGCGCAAGCATTGAATGCAAACTGGTTAAACGCTTTCGACTTTGGTAAGTTGGCAGGCGGTTTTGGTAAAATTGGTGATACTGGCCAATATTTTAGAGGTGGTGGCGGTTCAGGCGCTAGAGATGGTTTCATGTTTGCTATCACTCTTATCCCTGTTGTTATGTTCGCACTAGGTATTATTGAGTTAATCGACCATTACGGCGGTTTAAAAGCAGCTCAAAAATTATTAACTCCATTATTGAAACCATTAATGGGTATCCCAGGTGTTTCTGGTCTTTCTTTAATTGCAAGCTTACAGTCTACTGACGCTGGTGCGGGTATGATGAAAGAGCTAAAAGAGGCTGGCGAGCTTACAGAAAACGAGCGTACTATTTTCGGTATGTTCCAGTTCTCTGCGGGTGCTACTATTACAAACGTATTATCTTCTGGTGCTGCTATCATCGCACTTACTCAAGAAGAGATACCACTAATTATTTTATTAGCATTTGTAGTTATTTTCGGTTTCAAAATTCTTGCAGCTAACATGATGCGTATTTATGTTAAAAAATTCGGCGAGGAAGGTTAATAATGAGCGATTCTAAAGTAGAAATTAAAAAGACCCCTTTTGATATATTCGTCGACGGTGCGAAAAAAGGTTGGGTTATTGCAACAACAAGCACAGTACCAAACGTATTAATGGCGTTTGTTATCATACAGTTTTTAAACATCACTGGTTTATTAAAAATGATTGGTAAAGCATTTGAGCCAGTTATGGCTATCTTCGGCCTACCAGGCGAAGCGTTCGCTATCTTAGCTGCTTCATGGTTATCTATGGGTGGTGGCGCTGGTGTTGCTGCTGGTTTATATGAGGCTGGCACAGTTACTGTTACTCACCTAGCTATCGTATTCCCTGCTATGTACATCATGGGCTCACAAGTTCAATACTTAGGCCGTGTACTTGGTACAGGTGGCGTAAAAGGTAAATACTACGGTATTATGATTGCTATATCAGTTGTAAACGCTTTAATAAGCTTATACGTTATGAGAATTTTAGTAGCTATATTCTAGTTACAAGAAGGTAGATTATGCACAATAGAGCAATAGAGATAAGAAATTACTTACACACGATCCCTGAACCTAGCTGCAAGGAAGAGAAAACTTCAGCTTGGATCGCAGAGCAACTAAAAAAAGCTGGCTATGAAGTTGAAACAAACATAGGTGGCACATACGGAGTAATAGGCACACTTAAAGGCAAGGAAGCTGGCAAAACTATAGCTATCCGTGCTGATATGGACGCCCTACTACACGTTATTGACGGTGTTGAAACACCTATGCACACATGTGGGCATGATGCAAACTGTGCAATGGTACTAGCTGCGGCTGAAAAACTTGCAAGCGAAGGTATTGATAAAGGTACGTTAAAAATAGTTTTCCAACCTGCTGAAGAAAACTTATCTGGCGCATTAGCTCTTATTGAAGCTGGTGTTGCTAAAGATTTTGATTACTTCATCGGTGGTCACTTACGCCCTATTGCTGAGATTGGACTTGGCCAAGCGACTGCTGCACTTGTTCATGGCGCATCTATGATCATTAAGGCAGAAGTAAAAGGTAAAGCATCTCACGGCGCAAGGCCTCACTTAGGTATCAACGCAATTGATGCAGCGTGCTTAGTTGTGAACGCTATCAACACTATAAAGGAAATCCCTTCAAAGAGTTGGTCGGCTAAAACAACTATGTTTAACTCTAACACAGTTGTTACAAACGCAATACCTGATCAAGTTTCACTTGCATTCGACTTCAGGGCAGAAAACAATGAAATCGGCGAAAGCTTAAAAGCTAAAGTAAAAGATATCGTTGAAAATGCTCCGAAAGCTATCGGTGCTACTGGTGAAATCACAAGCTTATTGGTTGTACCAGCAGCTGACTATGATGACGAGGTTACAAAAATCAATGAAGAGTGCATCACTGAAGTACTTGGAAGTGAAGGTTTAGTTCCTCCAATCATCACACCTGGTGGAGATGACTTCCACTATTACAAACAGGCACTACCTAACCTAAAAGTTGGGTTTGTTGGTATCGGTGCAGACTTAACTCCAGGGCTACACATGCCAGGTATGACTTTTGATGAAAAAGCGCTTGGTATCGGCGCCGAAATCTACTATAAAGCACTTAAAAAGTTACTTGCAAAGTAATTCATAATATTAAAAGCTACTCTACGGAGTAGCTTTTTTTATTGCATACAATTATAAAAAAATCGGATACACATTTCTGTATATCCGATATATTTTTACTTATTATCTTCTACAACTATTTTTCGCTCTGGTAAAAGCGTTGCTAGTAATGCTGGTATAACAAACAGCGTGAATATCGTTGCGATACCTAAACCACCTAAAATAACGCTTCCTAAGCCTCTGTAGAGCTCAGAACCCTCACCAGGGAACACAACTAGCGGAAGCATACCAAACAATGACGTCAACGTACTCATAAAGATAGGACGTATCCTCGAGCGTAAACCATTTGTAATCGCTTCAATCTTAGGCATACCACCTCGTAAGTTCATAAGTGTTTCATACACAATCAAGATAGGGTTGTTTACAACCGTACCAATCAACATGATGAAGCCTAGCATTGTGATAACGTCAAGTGCTTGTTCCGCAATAAAAGTATTTACAGCCCATAGACCAATAAACCCACCCGATGCCGCAAGAGGTATCGAAAACAGGATAATAAACGGATACAAGAAGTTATTAAACAACGCAGACAACAATAAGTATGTAATAACGATAGCTAACCCAAAGTTGTTTATAAGCATTTTTTGAGCGCTTTCAAGTTTACTTTGTGAACCACTTGATTGAACAATTACGCCGTCCATCTCGCCGTTTTCTTTCATACCGCCGAATACATCATCAATAACTTTTGAAGTAAGTTCTTCTAGCACCATGCTACTGCCTGGCACAGATACAGAAACCGAAAACGCACGTACGCCATCAAACCTACGGATCCTGTCAACACCCATTGTTTCATAAACATCTGCAACAGCGTATATAGGCACAGGTGTACCTGTGTTTGTAGGTATCATAATGTTTGATACTTCATCTGGGTTTTTAGGCTCATCATTTATGCTTTTCATAACAACATCTATAGTGCCTAGTGTATCATCTTTAAATTCAGCAATTTTTGCACCATCGACAACAACGTCGATAATGCTACCCAACTCAGCAGTTGTAAGCCCAACAGCGCTTAATGCTTCACGGTTAGGTATAATTTGCACCTCTGGATAAACTGGCGTTGGTGAAGGTGAAATACGCACCTGTGCACCAGGAATTTGCGCTGTAATACCATTTTGGAACGCATTTACCTTTGCAGTAAGTTCTTCGTAAGGCATTGAACCACTAACGTTTAGAGAAAGCATGTTACCTGAACCACGCCCAATATTAAACAATGTCGATTGTGATGTTGAGCCAGTGATACCAGGTATCATTGAAACATACTTTTGGATAAGAGGTATAATATCTCTAACAACTGAGCCATCTTCTGCCGTTGCCATCAACCTAACCATACTATTACCACTGATAAATACGAAGTCTTTAATAGCAGGGTAGCCATCTTTTGCTTCGCCTATATATGGTTCAAGCTGCTCATATAAAAAGTCATTCATTTCTTTGCGCTCATCAGCTGACAAGCCTGGCGCAGTTTGAATGAATGAGTAAATCATATTTTTATTACCTGTTGGTAAAAAATTCATCTTAGGCATTAATAGATAAGCTGTCGAAACAGATGCAATAGTTAAACCAACAATAACTGCAAGCCTAATTGTAAAGCGGCTATTTATCTTCACAGATAATGATACAATCATATCAACTAACTTATTACCAAAAGCACCAATATTCTCACCAACTTCAGTAACTCTTGTTTCTTTGTTCTTATAAAACATGTTCATAAGCACAGGTATAACAACCATAGCAGATATCATGCTTAAACCAACTGCAGAGCTAATAGCAATAGCGATATCGCCAAACATTTGCCCCATTTCTTCCTTAACAAATGCGATAGGTAGGAACACGGCGATAGTCGTCATAGTAGATGCTAAGATAGCACCCCACACTTCTGATGCTCCCTCATATGCCGCTTGGAACGCTTTTTTACCTTGAGAGATTTTTGTTGAGATATTTTCCAACACAACAATCGAGTTATCAATAAGCATACCGACAGAAAACGCAATACCTGCAAGGCTTAATACGTTTAACGACCTGCCAGTAGCGTTCATAATAAAGAATGTACCAACGATACATATAGGGATAGTAACAGCAATAACCAATGTTGAGCGCACACTCCTTAAAAAGAGCAACAATATCAACACAGCAAGGATACCACCAACAATGATATTTGATTTAACAAGGTCAATAGCACTTAATATATAGTTACGTTGGTCATATATCCATACGAACTCTAAACCTTGTTCTTTCAATAATGTATCATTTAGTTCAAGAATAACTGTTTCTAAGTCGTTTGATAGTTGAAGTACGT
Source organism: uncultured Deferribacteraceae bacterium (assembly GCA_964368965.1). GTDB lineage: Bacteria > Chrysiogenota > Deferribacteres > Deferribacterales > Mucispirillaceae > CAYJDR01. The sequence goes on along the minus strand of CAYJDR010000014.1, from coordinate 7,013 downwards.
TTGCACCAGCTTCAGCAATTACGCCAACCATCATAGCTTTCTGATTGCCATAGCTATTGATAAAGCTAGCCTTTGCATACCCTTGCTCAACTGTTGCAATATCGCCAATTGTCACACGTGAGTTATCACCAGAACGTATAACGATATCTTTAATATCTTGCACACTTTCAACTTCGCCAAGCGTTCTAAAGCGGAAGTCTTTTTGCCCAAAAGATACATCACCACCAGATACATCGACATTCTCACGTGTTAACGCAGTTGAAATATCTGTAACAGAGATGTTATGCACACTTAATAATGCAGGGTCAATAGTTATCTGGATTTCGGCAGCCGTACCACCCCAAACACTTAAATCGGCAACGCCAATAACCCTATCAATATATGAGCGAAGCGTTTCATCGAAATATGTACCATATTCTTCAATACTGCGTTCATTGCCTTCTGTAGTTTTAAGAACTAAGTCAATAACTGATGTACTATCACTATTTGCAGAACGGATAGTTGGGTTATCGACATTATCTGGATAGCTTCTAACTTCGTTCAGCTTGTTTAAAACAAGCAACATTGCATCGTTAACATCTACATCAATATCAAACAATAACGAAACATATGAAAACCCGTTAGATGCCATACCCTCATAGTCGACAACACCTGGGATAGTCTTTAATACTCGTTCTTGTTTATCAATGATTTCTTTTTCCATCTCGTATGGAGATGCACCAGCCCACGATGTTCTAACAGAAATTTGTGGACTTTCAATGCTAGGTATCAAGCGATACGGCATGTTGTACACAGCCTGCACACCAAACACAAGTACAAAGAAAATCGCAACAAAAACTTTTACTGGATTTTCAAGAGCAAATTTAATTATATTCATAACTAGTTACCTGATATTTTAACAACTGAACCATTGCCAATTAGGTTAGTACCTGAAACGACAACTTTTTGCCCAGCTTTTAGGCCTTTTGATGATATCATCATGCCGTCGCCTTGGTAGCCAATGACTTCAACTGGCACTAACATCGTCATATTGTTCTGCCCAACAACATACACGCCTTTAGCTCCATTTTTATCAACAACTGAATCTAGTGGCACATATAATGCCTTAACAGCCTTACCAGATGGCACTTTAACAGTAGCTTTCATACCTTCACGGAACTCATCATTCGCACCTACAACAAGCGTTGCAGGAAATGTGTTTGTAGTAATATCACCCTTGTGATTGATAGCAACAATTTCAGGTTTAATTGTGCCAACAGATGTTACGACATAAAGCCCGTCACCTTCGCCAACAAACTCGAGCAAACGCTCTGGCAAATTAACACGCACTTCAAACTCAAGCGCTGAAACATTCGCAACTGTACCACCAGCCGTAACCCATTCGCCCTCATAAACACTTGTAGATGTAACTACACCATCAAGTGGAGAGCGTATAAGCATTTTATCTTTAGCACGTTGTAAAATATTCACTTCATTGATAGCTGATGAATAGCTAGCAACAGCTTTATTATATGTTGTTTTATAGTTATCATAAACTTGTTCAGATATAGACTTATTCTTGTATAACAACTCATTACGGTCAAGTGTATTCTTTGCGAAATCGCGGTCATGCTTAGCTGTGTCAGCTTTTGCTATAGCGACTTCTAGCTCTAAACTGATTGTATCATCATCCAACTGAACTAGTGGATCGCCTTTTTTAACAATGTCACCTTCATCAACATACACTTTCGCAACCTTACTTGCACGCTCTGATGCAACATCAGCTTTATTCGTAAAGTATAATGCGCCTGTAATATCCGTAGTAGGCATACTCGTTATTTCTTTAACTGCTTCTACTGTAACAACAATTGCTGGCCTCTGCCTTTTAGCACCTGTTTGATTTTGAGCAGTTTTTTGTTGCGTAGTTGCATTTACTGGCTTGCTCTCCGCTGTTGCAGTTTTTTCTTGAGCATAAGCAACACTTGTGTTTAAGCCGCAAACCACTAATATTGTTAAGATTTTTTTAAAATACATCACATTCTCCAATTATATTATATCATCTCTTCATCTTCTTATGACGCAACTTAAATAATTTAGTTACAAAATAATTAGTAATATATAATTTTGCTTAAATTTACATCAATAAATAAGGTTAAAGAAAAAGATATTAAAAATCAAACAATTTTTTTAGTTGACAAGAAAAAAGAAAATGATTATATTAATCGCATGATATATGAATATATTGTTTATAATATCAAAATGATGCGGTTATAATCCACCCCGCATCAATCTCCCAAACGCCCAGAAGCATTGCTTATGGGCGTTTGGGTCCACTTCTACTTTATATCTTTAATTAATCTGCTAGCATTTAGCAACGCTAGTAAAGCTACACCAACATCACCGAATACTGCCTCCCACATACCTGCAATACCGAAAAAACCTAATATGATAAACAACCCTTTGACAGTTAATGCAAATATGATATTTTGCCAGATGATGTTTTTTGTGCGTTTTGCAACGTTAATAACATCATTTATCTTTGATAGTGAGTCGTTCATTATCACAACATCTGCTGTTTCGATTGCGACATCTGTCCCTATGCCACCCATTGAGATGCCAACATCTGCAGCTGCAAGAACTGGTGCATCGTTTATGCCATCACCCACAAATATAACCTTACCAGCATTCACAAACTTCTGCTTGATTGTGGCAAATACTGTTGCTTTATCTTCTGGTAAAAGGTTTGAGTGCACTTCATCAATACTGATACCCTTTAATATCATTTGTGACGCTTGTTCGTTATCGCCAGTTAGTACAGCGATAGTTTCAACACCGTATTTACGCATGTCTGCTATTGCTTGTTTACTATCGTTTTTAATTCTATCACTAACGATTATATAACCAGCATATACACCATCAACAACTATATGTGCTACGCTTCCGCCCTCCACATTACAATACTTGTCTGCATGTGTGATATCAAACTTGTGCAATATTTTATCACTACCAACAAGCAATTCTTTACCATCATAAATTGCACGGATACCATGCCCGCTTATTTCTTCATAGTCGCTAAGCTTGTTAATGTCAATCCTATCCCTGTATGCGTTGTTGATTGATTGAGCAATCGGGTGACTTGAACGGCTTTCCGCATATGCCGCATACATCAACACATCACTCTTTGTAAAACCCTCTGTCGCTACTATTTCTGCAACGTCAAACACGCCTTCTGTTATTGTTCCTGTTTTATCAAGTACAACACCTTTTACGTTTGATAATGCTTCAAGATAGTTAGCACCCTTCACAAGCACGCCAGCCCTAGATGCCGCACCAATACCACCGAAATAACCAAGTGGAACGCTAACAACCAGCGCACACGGGCAAGAAACAACCAACACAACCAACGCTCTATATAGCCATTCACTAAAAGTGCCAAAACCAAGCAACGGTGGCAAAATCGTAATAGCAGCAGCTATAGCAAACACAACTGGGGTGTAATACCTTGCGAAAGTCGTGATAAAACTTTCTGTTTTTGCTTTATTTGCAGTTGCGTTCTCTACTAAATCTAATATCTTTGATACTGATGACTCACCAAAAGTTTTTGTAACCCTAACTTTTATCAACCCATTGATATTCAATGTGCCTGCGAGCACTTCTGAATCTACATCAGCAGATACAGGAACAGATTCGCCAGTTAATGTACGCTTATCGATACTTGTTCTGCCCTCTATAATTATGCCATCAAGAGGAATTTTTTCACCAGGTTTTACAACAACTATTTCACCAACATTGATAGTGTCTGGTGCTACTTTAATTTCATTCCTATCAACTAATAAGTTCGCATAATCTGGCCTAATCTCTAATAGGCTTTTAATAGATTTTCTTGATTTATTAACAGCAACATCTTGAAAGTATTCACCAACATTATAAAACAACATAACTGCAACAGCTTCCGTGTGAGCCCCAATCGCAAACGCTGCAAGTGATGCAAACGTCATCAAAAAGTTTTCATCAAAGAACTCACCTTTCATGATGTTTTTGAACGCGGTTATTAAAACACCTTTACCAGCAAGTAAATATACAATAACAAGCACGCCTATAGATAAATTTTTAACAACGTCAGACGTTCCAAAATGATAAAAATATGTAGCAATACCAAAAAATAATATGTAAGTAATAATTTTCACAAGCTCTGTCTTTAAATTATCTAACAATTCATTGCTTTCAACAAAATTTTCTGGCTCAATGACTTCAATTTGCTCAAAGTCCCACATTTCCTTTTTTACAGCGTCCAAATCACTTGTTTCAATAATCAAACTGCTTGACGCAAACAAGACCTTCGCAGACGTAACACACGCCAACGCATTCAATTTATCTTCTGCTGCTTGTGCACAGTTGGCACAATCTAGGTTTTTCAACTTATATTTTTTCATATCTACCTCTGCTCTCTCATATGGTCAAACCCCATTTGTAATATGCCATTAATATGGCTATCATCAAGACTATAATAAATAAACTTTCCAGCTTGCCTGGTTTTCACAAGCCTCGCAAGCCTGAGCTGCTTCATATGCTGTGATACTGTCGATTGCTTCAAGTTGAACATCTCACAAATATGGCCAACGCAAAGCTCGCTAACACTCAATGCTAGCAATATCTTCAACCTAGTCTTATCGCCAAACACTTTAAAAAACAGCTCTAACTTTTCAGCCTCACTATCTGTTGGCTGTTTAGATAAAACAAGCTGCCTTATCTCATCATTGCAACAATTATTCTCATGTATCATGATTTCTCCTATCATCAAATTATCATATCATCATTTAATGATATGATATTATAAAATTATCCACTTGTCAAGAGGTTAAAATTAATTTATATTCAATCTATGAGTAGAAAATTACATATTTTAATAGTAGAAGATGAGCCTAAAGTGGCTGAAACAATTAAGGCGTACTTAGAGAATGACGGCTATGAAGCAACCCATGCGTTGTTTGGTTCGGTAGCGTTAACTGCATTCAAAGAAAAACAAATCGATTTAATCATACTCGATTTAATGCTGCCTGACATGTCTGGCGAAGATATTTGCACAACTATTCGCAAGTCATCTGACGTGCCTATCATCATGTTGACTGCGAAAAAGTCGGAAGAGGACCGCGTCAAAGGGCTTAACCTTGGTGCTGACGACTACCTTGTAAAACCGTTTTCACCACGTGAGCTTATGGCTAGGATAAAAGCTATTTTTAGGCGCTATGGGGTCAATACTGAGCAAAATCAGGTTGTTGAGTACGGCAAACTTATGATTGATTACACTGATTTCAAAGTGTTTAAAGGCAAGTCTGAAGTTATGCTTACGCCTAACGAGTTCAAAATACTGACGTTTTTGAGCAAAAATGCTGGCAGATATTACTCACGCGAACAGTTGATGGAAGGCGCTTTGAATGCATCGTCTGACACTTATGACAGAGCTATCGACTCGCATATTAAAAACTTAAGGCAGAAAATTGAGGATAACCCTAAAGCGCCGAAATATATCATCACCCAATACGGCTATGGTTATAAGTTTGATGGTGGCAAGTAGTGAAATTTAACCTAAGTATCAAAAAGCAGTTTATTATCCTATTTTTGCTTATAATGTCTATATCATTGATATTTCTGACATTTATGCTACGCACTGCTGTTGGTAAAGTCTTTTCAGATTATGCACTTAGCAACCAAGAGTCTGCACATGCGAACATTATCAGGTACTTAGAAACTTATTACTCATCATTTGGCACATGGACTGGATTTGACGGTGAATACTTAAGCAGTTCCGCACAAAAATCGCTGACATACTACACATTATACGACCCTGTTGGCAGAGTTATCTGGAGCAGCGAAATTGACCTTGAGCCATGCTGTGACGACCCAAGCCATAAATATTACCGCGATGTACACCCTGTTATCTACCAAGGCACAATGGTGGCAAAAGTCAGCATCGGGCAATACTCCGACCACTTAACATCACCAGAAACCATCACGTTTCAAAAAAGTTTATCATACGGCATAGCAATCTCACTTACGATTGCGCTTTTCACATCTTTATCGCTTGCAATGATGCTTGCCTCTAGGCTCTCAGCGCCTATTCGTAAACTTCGTGTAGCTGCCGATAAAATGAGCAAAGGCAACCATGGCTTTAAGATTGAAAACGAAACATCTATAACAGAGATACAAAGCTTAACCAACTCTATCAATCATTTAAGTCAATCGCTATATAATCAAGAAAATGTACGTAAAATACTTACAAAAAGTGTATCACATGAATTGCGTACACCATTAAACATTATGCAAAACCAACTAGAAGGCATGATCGATGGCGTTTTACCAACTGATAACGCACGACTTGAGGGTGTTTTAAGCGAGATAAATCGTCTAACTTCACTTGTTGGAGAGCTAGAAAAGATTACAGAGATTGAATCTGATGACTTCATACCAGCTATGGAAAACATCGAACTATCAAACTTTGTAAATCAGATTGTATCAGGTTTTGAAGGAAGCTTCCACAGAAAAGATATCGAACTAAAACTTGAACTTACTGACAATTTAACGATATCAGCTGACAAAGATAAGCTAACTCAGTTATTGATAAACATTATATCTAATGCGAATAAATTCACACATGACGGAACAGTTTTAATAAAAACCTACACGCAAAATAATCGCACAATATTCGAGTGTATCGATAGTGGTGTTGGCATTCCTCAGGCTGAATTAGAGCGTATTTTTGAGCGTTTCTACCGCGTGGAGCAATCAGGCAACAGAGAAACAGGCGGTGCTGGCTTAGGGCTTGCTATTGCAAAAAAAATCGCTGATGCTCACGGGTGGAAAATCGTTGTAGAAAGCGAAGTTAACAAAGGAACATCATTCAAAGTGGTGTTTTAGAGGATAATATACTTAAATGTTATATTTTAAAGGGACATGCCGTGTGGTATGTCCTTTTTTATGTTTATCTGTAATTTAGCAAGACATGTACATTGTAAGTAATGCAAAACTCACAAGAG
>CAYJDR010000013.1:0-49164 GCA_964368965.1 uncultured Deferribacteraceae bacterium | reverse complement strand
AATTGTTTGTAAACAAAAAAGAAAATACAGATAGGATAAAAACTAATCTACATAATACAAACGCTAAAAAAGCGGAATACTTATGCAAAAATGTATTTAAAAAAGCTATTAATCATCAATATCTTATAAAAAAGAAAATTGATGCACATGATACATTGATTGATAAGCATAATGATTTAATAATTCCGCTTACAAATATCGATAAGAATATACGCACGTTTGCAAAAGTATTTGCTGATGGCACTAAAGCGTACATGGCAAATGCTCAAAAACGTGGATGTTTTCACCAGTTTGGCTTTATTAACGATAAAGTCGTTATCTGTGAGGGGTTTGCTACAGGAGCAAGTATTTATGAGAGCACAGGCATTGCAACTATTTCAGCTATGGATTCAAGTAATCTTGAGCCTGTGGCAGTTGACGTCAGAAAAAAATATGGCATTAAACTTGAAATTATAATCGCAGGTGATGATGACCATGCACTCAAATACAATAGCGGAAAAATATCCGCAATAAATGCTGCAAAAGCGATTGTTGGAAAACCACTTTTTCCCATTTTTTCAAAAAAGCAAAAAATGCTTGGATTTACCGATTTTAATGATTTAAAGAACGATGGAGTTGACATCAAGAATCCAATATTAAACTCATTTTCTTTAAAGGGGAGCTAACGATGAAATTTAGACAATTCATAATAGATTATTATATACCATATTACCGCAATACTACTAAAGACTTAAACTTTCAAAAAGAAAATAGCCGCATGAAAGTTATGCTAACATATGATGATTTTGTATCGAAAGAAATTGAAACAATCAGAAAAATTGACATAGAAAATTTACTTCTGCAAATTAAGCAAGACCGCTCAATTACAAATGCTAGCATTAATCGCTATCGCTCAAGAATATCGGCAATATTTGCACTTGCAATCGACTATGAGCTACTAACTGAAAATCCGACATTTAGGGTGCGCAAATACCGTGAAGAGCCTAGAGATGTGTTTTTAACACTTGATGAATGCAAGCGGTTGCTGGAGGAATGTAAACGTAGTAAAAATAAGGAATTATATTCGATAGTAACCTTAGCATTGAACTGTGGTATGCGTAAGAATGAAATATTGACGCTTGAGGCAAATAATATATATCACAGCACTATTAAACTACATGCAGAGCGGACAAAATCGGGCAAATCACGTGAGATACCAATGAATAATGCAACACATGAAGTAGTCAACGATATAAATGCAAGTGGCGCACTATTTTCGTCAAAATATATTCGTAGGTCGTTTAACTATGCTAAAGAAAGGGCAGGTATAAGCAAAGAAGTGAGGTTCCATGATTTACGCAGGACGTTTGCGACGTTATTGAAGTATAAGAACATCGATATTCATACAATTTCAAAGCTGTTAGGGCATTCTACAATACGTATGACTGAAATATACTTAGGATTGGACAAAGAGAAATATCTTGACAGTACGAGTGTATTAATGTTTAATTAATTAGCGAAAAAACAAATAAAAGGACATAACAAATGGCTTTCCAACAATTATCGTTAATTGTTAATAAATTAGACAAAAATTGCACCCAAGGGAGCTGCTCTTTAAGGGAGCAGTGGACTGAAAATCCACGTGTCGGTGGTTCGATTCCGCCCTTGGGCATAAATTATAAAAGCACGCTCAAAGAGCGTGCTTTTATAATTTACACTCAGTGGAATCGAAGCCATGAGTCGCCGACCGAACAGGGAGGAGTAGCGAACACTACGTTCGCGCAGAAAAAGCGATTCCGCCCCTTTTTCACAAGCTAGTGAAACTTGTGTACATCACACCCCTCATTTTCTTTTAACACATTACCCATACCAAAAATATCATTTTGATTTCCATAATTATTTATGTTACGCTGTGTTTGTATTTTACACGAAGGATAGTTTATGAAAACAGAATTTATTTCACTTACTGGTGAAAGTAGCCATTCAATACAAATACCTGAAGGGCAAGGTAGTTTTGCCATAGGGACAAATGGAGTTTCTGGCGGCAAATATGATGTTATGATAGAGCCTAACGATACAATCACTTGGGACTGTTTCAATGCTTACTTCACTCCGTATGGTGCGAAAAATAGCAAACTATACCCATATGGCGATTGGCCGAGATCATTTTATTTCTCTGGCAATGACACCGGTTTTATTGAGTGGTCACACAAACGACATATTGAAGAATTTCATTGGTTTGTGAAAGAAGATGTATGCATAGATCTGAGCAACGCGAATATAGGCAGATTATTTATACATACTGATAGTTACAAAGTATCTATAAAAAATATAGGCGAAAAAATTTCTAACCTTTTTCTTTGTGGTTATCTAGAGAGCTTCCATATACAGAAGTGTGATAACATACCACAACTTGGTTTACACCCTATATCAACAGATAATATAACTCCATGCAATATATCACACTTAGAAAAACTATCGAATGCAACAAGTGTTGAAATTACTAATAGCGTTGCTGGCCCTGCTTTTGATTGTGCAAATTTGCTACTGTTTAATGACGTCAGAAATTTAAATCTAACAGGCAAACTTACTAACCTAGAAGCATTATCACAACTTCGTTTTCTTGAAACAATTGGCATAAGATATTCACCAGACTTAACAGGGTTCCCTCATTTAAAAACATGGAGTAACCTAAAAGGATTTATTGGTTGGAATATTGAAGAAAATGTTGGCAAAAAATTGAGAGCCGAACTTGCAGCATTGACAAAAGAAAAAGATTTACAACATTCAAGAATATCACAACTGAGAAAACAAGTCTGGTTTACCACGGAATACAACCTGCCCTTTTCAACTTGGAATGGAAAACTTGAGAAAACAGCAATCAAAGCATACAAAGCTTCTCTTAAAGAAATAAAGAAGGCAAAAACAGAAAATGAAGTCCATAATTCAATCATTAGTTTTGTAGGCATTTTTAACACGTTGGAGCCTATAGATACAAGTGAAAGAGAGGATATTTATGACGCTGTAGAGAGGCTAATTTCTGCATCATTATTGGAGATCCCTGTAAATGTTTACCAAAAATGGTTCGACAATATTAGAGAATTTTAGAGAGGTTCATAATTAGGCTAGGCGCTTAAAAAAAAATCGATAAAGGAACGTAAATGACTGAGATATTTTTTATACAACAACGCATAAAAGTAAAAGGCACATAAAAAACATAAAAAAAGAAGTCGGCAAAGATACTATCCCTACCGACTTGACACGAGAGCTCCATCTCTCAGGCGAGGTTCTTCCCCTACCTAACTATAGTATAGCAAATCACATGCCAAGTCTAATTAATAAAATTCCGGCAAAAATTACCACGGCTCCAAGAATTCTTTTCCCCCCTGCTAGTTCGTGAAAGAAAATTATTCCTAGTGATACGCCAATCAATGCACTTATCTGCCTTAACGACGTCGCATAGCTCACCAACATACCTTCTAACCCTAGTCGATAAGTGATAGTTGAGAGCGTGATTGCAAGTCCGCCTATCATTGTTAGCTTCCAGTCGGTTACTTTTAACGAAAAGTTTTTCTTACCTCTGCTTTCTATAGCCACAGTGATAACGAAAGAGAATATCGCCATAAATATCAACATCAGGTATATATAAAGCATTGTGTCAACGCTTGTGACACCTTTTTTATCTAGCAATGCACCAAACGAATAAACCACCGCCGACATTATCGCTGCAATGATACCAAGTGTTGCACTTTTACTATTGCCCCGCGTCATATTAATGATATATCCGCCACTGATAACTAATAAAATGCCTAGAAAGCCACCGAATGTTATCCTTTCGCCCAAAATAAAATAACCAAGCACAACAATAAACAACGGCGATGACGTCGTAATAGGATATGCTACTGACACATCAGCATGTTTATATGCAACAGCTGTAAGCAACTGATACATTGCGAAAAACAATGCTGCTGAGGTAGCGTAGATGAATGTACTTTTGTGAAATGTTAAACTTTCAGGAAAAAAGATGAACATGATAGGTGTAAAAATGATTGGTGCAATCGCTTGAATATGTACACTATAGACTAGCTTATCTTTTGACAACTTTAACGCTAAGTTCCAGCCAGCATGGAAAAATGCACTTATAAGCACTAATAGAAAACTACTCACAAAAAAACACCCTCATCTTTTTTATAGTGTAGGGTGTTTTGGTATTTTATGCAAGTTTTTATTTATGCAGCTTTTACAACTAATCTGCCGAAGTTTTCTTCCATGTTAATAGTGATATTGAACTCTGTGAATACTATCTTGAAGCGCTTTACATGTGTGCCACCGAAGCCGTAGTATTCTTCTTGATGGATACGCGCAATCTCGGAAAGTCCTTCAAGGTTGCCATCTTCCATATATCGTTTTTTTGTTAGCTCTTCAAAATATATTTTCTGAAACTCTGTTCCCTGTGGCACAACCGCCTTATTAAGCATGTTTACACGTGCTTGCTCTTGCGCGATTTGATGCACTGGCTCAACAGTTATGATGTTGGGTATAAATAGTGCCATATTAAACCATCCTTGATTTGTTTATCGCAACGTCCATGTTGCATATAATATTACATCGGCACTTATTCAGAAAACTTTAGTTTTTTCTAGCTTCCACCTTATAGACATAGAACTGTTGGTTTGCTCCGTTTTCAAGCTGTATATCTAGGTGTTCTATCAATGTCACATTGTCATATTTTGTAGCAAGCTCTGCCCCTCTATCACTTTTGCCTACATAGTAGCCACTTTTTGCGAGGTATGGTTCATCAAGCTCTTGCTTATGCCATATATCAAACTGGCTAAAACGGCTATCAACTGGGATATAAACGTCACGTCTGTCAGAGTAAAAGTGCAATAACGACGCTGTTGTCAAGTGGTCGCTAAATATCACGTCATCAGGACCTAGCAATTTATTTACATACTCAACAGCCTCTTTGTAGCCATATAAGCGATATGAGTAGCTTAAGTTCTCTGGTAACGGCAGAAACGGCATTAAGCGAAACAAAACAGATATCACGAGCGCTAAAATGCACCCGTACTTGAACGTGCGCTTCATGTCGTACTCAACGGCAGCGATAGCTGTCAGCACACCGCCAGCCATAAATGCAACGATTATCCAGTTTAGCTCCATCCTAGCAAACAATCCTTTATAAAAAAAGAATAATAACGGGAATAACGTAAGCGCCATTAAGTATAGTTTTGCATCATCACGCCACCAGCGCTTTTTATCGAAAATATATCTAATCAAGATATATGATAAAATCGGCATTAAAATTAGCAATGAACCGAGCACTAACTCTGCAAAATCATTGAAGTCTATCTCAAAACTTGACGTTGTGCCGTGCTTATATTGAAATGTGATGCTTATCCACTCATGGTAGTAGTTCCAGATAAATATCGGCATAACAACGATTGCGGCAATTAACACAGTCAACCATAGCCTTACATCTTTCAACAGATCCCTGCGCCTGATTAAAATAAATATAAACACACCAACAGGGAACAATATCCCCGTATATTTGCTAAGCATTGTGCAACCTGTCAAAATGCCTGCAATTATGAAATATTTTGTTTTATCAGTTTCAATAGCTTTATAAGTATAATATTGAGCAGCAGCCCAAAATGCCATTAACGGCGAATCAATTGTGACAATCATGTAGCCAAGCCACACAGCTGGCAACACTGAAAACATTATCAAAACATACCAACCAGCACGTTTGCCAGCAATATCGTACGTTAAGCGAAATAAATAATATAGCGTGACTGACATGCAAATAACTGTTGAAAGCCTAACAAAGAATACATGGTCAGGAAGAAGTGTAAACGGATAAATAACCCATGCAATCATTGCTGGGTGGTCATAATAGCTAAGCGATGGTTTTAACGCCCAAAACCAATAGTATGCTTCGTCACCGTTCATCGGGATAAATATATTGTAAATAGCGTGAAATATGCTTGCTAGCATAATCACGGCTAACGCTTGGTTGTTATCTGATAAGCTATTAAACCACGCTTTCATTAGCCTAACCTCTCTACCACAGTATTAAAAACTTGTTCAGCAGTAATAACTTGCAAACACACGTTATCATGACAAGGTGTTTTTCTGTGGTTTGCTGCAGATACACATGGTGAGCAAGAAAGCCCTGCAAATATCGGCGTAGTGTCGCCAAGTGAACGATAGAGTGCTGGTGTTTCCGGCCCGAATATTACGACTGTCGGCATATTTGTAACTGATGCGAAGTGAGCTGGACCAGAGTCATTTGTAACCATTATTTCTGACAATGTATAAAGCGCTGTCAGCTCAGATAAATGAAATAATCCAGCCGTTGAATAACAGTTGCCTGCGCCACTCATTTTTACAAGCTTCTGAGCTTCTGCCATTTCACCTTTTGCACCTGTAATCATGATTAATTTTTCAGGATATTTTTCTGACAACATGCTTATAACTTCAGCATATTTATCTTTCTGCCAACGACGTTGCGGTAACAACTCGCTTGCGTTTGGATTGATTAATATAATCCCCTTGCCTTCTGAGTATTCAGGTGTTAATTTCTTTAAAACATTGATAACGCTTTCTTTTTTTTCTGGCAAAATATTTGCTTTTGCTAGTTCTAGTTCGCTATCGTGTACAAATGTTTTAGAGTATGGTGTGCCGTCGCTATTTTCTGATAGAGCGTTCACCATAGCAATAAAGTTCTTCCCGATATGTTGCTGAGGGTTGTACTGCATTTTATGCGTCATCATATTTCCACGATAAAGCCCCTCAGAATGAAAACGGTGGAAGCCCACGACATTGTTAGCACCTGCAAAACCTGAAAGTAATGCAGTATAGCGAGAGAAAAGTTCAAGGTCGATAACAGTATCAATCTTTCTCTTCCTTGCCCACATGAGAAACCTGAACGTATCACGCACAATACCTACCATACCGTCAGCATCAATCACGAAAATATTTTCATCATCAATCGTTTGCAACAACTCTAGTGATGGTTTATTTTTCTTAAATATTAAGAAAAATAGTTCAGCGTTGTGCACTGCTTTCGCTTTCCTCATGGCTGGGTCAACGATGATTGCGCTGCCCATTTCAGATAACTCTACAAACAATATATTTTTCGGACGTATTTTTCCTTTCTTAAAGAATAGTTTATGTATCGCAGTACCTATAAAACATAATGGCGTACCTACGTATCTATCTATAAACCTCATTGTATCTACATTCATAATCTATTTCCCTTTCTTATTAGATTTAAACCAAAAATAAGCACCAATGATGCCTTGTAAAATATATGAAAAACCAAACAATATTGATATCGCTATTGCATCACTACTGCTAACATTTGCAAACGCTAGAAGCCCAACCATTGCGCCCTCACGTATGCCCCAACCTGCAAGCGATATAGGAATAATTGTCAACAATATCACAGGTGGCATAATAATCATAAATGTTGAAACAGGTAGTTCAACCCCTAACGCATGCGCAATAAAAAATACACCAGCGAAAGTTAAGATATGAACACTTACTGTCAATATCGTTTGAACGCTTAATTTATTCCAGTTGCCTATCACACGAAGCATTGAGCTTGATGGCTGTATTAGTAGCTCAGCATATTTTATCTTTTCTAAAAATTTTAGTTTATGGATATAAGCAAACACAAAAAAGCCAACAATACCAACCACACATATCGCATTTAAAACAAGCCATAACGAATATGGCAATAATGGAGTTGTAAAGTTCAAAAATATTATATTTACAAGTAAGATACCATATATACCTAATCCTCTATCGAGTATAACACCTATTAATGCGTGGCGTTTTTTATACCCCAACTCTGCAACATCTAAAACCCTGATAGTATCACCACCAATAGATGATGGCAACAGTTGGTTTAAGAATATACCTCTAAGATAGCTCCTGGTGTAAAATGATACACTGCCTTCAAAATCAAGCGTATGCATAACTGTATACCACCTGTAAGCGGCCACGAGTGAGCCAATAAAGATAAGAGTGAAAGCAAGTATAATATATACTGGATCTGCATTTGCAATTGTGTCAAGAACGTTCCCGATACCAGCAAAGTAGAACATCAGAACTAATAATGCAACAGTAACAACTATTTTTAAAACAGTTTTTATGCGATTTGACATGTAAATTTAACCTTTTGCGTAAAAGCTTTGTATACTACCACAACTTAATGTATTAAGTCAATTATTCATCATCACCACTATCTAATGCGTTTAGATAGTTTGACGATATATCTAATTTTTTACCAGATAATGCTGATAGTTTTTGCACCCTTGAAATAAGAGAGCCACGCCCTGTTTGCATACTAGCGATTGCGCTATCATAGGCATCTGATGCAGTTGATATGCTTCGTTTAACTTTTTCCATATGTCCAACAAACACTTGGAATTTATCAAGAAGCTTTTCAGTTTGCGACATAATTTCACGCACGTTTTTATCGCGTAATTCGTTGCGCCATAGTTGCCCAATAACACGTAAAACAGGCATAAGCGTTGTCGGCGTAACAATCATTACATTATTTTTGTATGCTTCAAAGTAAAGTTCACTGCCTAAGTCGCCCCTGAAAAGTTCCGTAATAGCACCCTCAATCGGCACAAACATTATCACAAAATCAAGCCCTTCAAAATCTTTTAGCTTTTCGTAATCTTTGCCACTTAATGATGAAATGTGGCGCTTGATTGAGTTGATATGTGCTGCTAGATGTTTGTTGCGTTCAGTGTCATCTTCTGCGCTAATATATTTTTCATAGTCGACAAGGTTTACCTTTGAGTCGACAACGATATACTTATCATGTGGTAACTTTATCAACGCGTCAGGGCGCAGTTGCTTGCCCTCTTCGTTTGCTATCGAATGTTGCAAAAAGTATGTTTCATCTTCAACAAGTCCACTACTTTGCAACAGTTGTTCGAGTATCATCTCGCCCCAGTTGCCACGTACTTTTGAGTCGTTTTTCAACGCTTTTGTGAGATTGAGAGCATCTTCTGATATCTTCAAGTTTAAATCTTTGAGCGTGTCAATCTCTCGCATCAGTAGCCCACGTTGAGTATGCTCATCGCGTGCTGACTCAGTAAACGCTTTCCTAAATTTTTCGATATCTTCTTTTAAGCCAGTTAACGTTTCTGATTGCATTGTGTTAAACTTTTTAGATTTATCTTCAAGCACCTCTTCACTTAGTGATTGGAATGCATTTTTTAGTTCTTCTATTTGGCGTTTTTTTGTTTCTGCATCTGCACTTATGCTGTTTCTAAGATCATTTATTTGTTCATCTTTAGTTTTTATAAGTTCTTTATGTGCATGTTCTTGTCGTTGGTAGCGCTCTTCTTCATTGCTTAATTTCTCATAAAGTAGAGTAAGTTCTGATGATTGGCTAGCCTTAGCACCAAGGTACTTAACAAGTAAAAAAACAGATGCAACTGCAAGTATAGCAGAACAAGCTATGAAAAAATGTAGTACCGACACATAGTCCTCCATGAAAAAAATATCCCGCAAGCGAACTCACGGGATATGAATGGTTTATTTAACAGAAAATCTTACGATAACCCATAGTCAGCAAGCAGTTTATCTCTGCGCTCATCATTTGGGTTTTGTACATATAAAAAGCCAACTATTGTACCAATACGTAAGCCAATATCTTCTATAGACTTGATAACCTTACGAAGCTTTTGCTCTGTAATATCTTGGAATTCTAAAGCTTCAAGTAAGTGTAAGCCTATTTTTTGTGCTTTTGGCAAGTCAACTGTTAACAGCTTATCATATAGTGTAATAAATTCGTCTTTTTTCTCAAGGGTTAATAACCCTTTCAAGCTTTTAACGTCACTCACGAAATTATCATAAAACGCCATAAGCTCGTTAGTAGAAGCACGTAAGCTATCTGTTGCGTGCTCTGTTTCATTATTTATTTCTGTGAGATATGTTGTAACAACAGGTATCTCGCTTTGAGAGTTTTCAATAGTTGGTGGTAAATCGTCCACTCTAGACTTTGTATCAACGATAAGCTTTAATAGTTCACCTATTTCGCCTTTGATATTGACACTTAAGTCGCTAGCTTCTTCACCAGATATGATTTTGCTAGCCATATCTTTAAGCTCTTGTATAGAGGCACGGTCGCCACTCTTCTCTTCGCTACCAGCAACAGAATATACCGTACCATCTTCACCTTTAGATTCAACGTCAATAACTAGTTGTTTTTTAACCGTATCTTCTTGACGATTACGTTGGTTAAGTTCCTCTGTTTCTGCTTCACGTTTAGCAAGTTCTTTAGCAATTAATGCATCAAGTTCATCTTGCTCGATGTGTTTCTCGTTATCTTTAAACAACGCTTCGCTTTGTGACATTGCATCACGCAATACTTCAGCCATAGCGTCATCATCATTTACACCAGTGTGCTCGCTAGCGCCAGTAGTTTTCTGGGCCTCGCTTTTTTTTTTGTTAAGAGCTTCTGTTTCTGCTTCACGCATAGCAAGTTCTTTAGCAATTTGAGCATCTATATCGAGTGCATCTTCAACAGCTTTTTCTTCAGCTTTGCGCTTGTTTAATTCTTCTGTTTCTGCTTCACGCATAGCTAGTTCCCTAGCTATTTCCGCATCTATATCTAACTCATTAGCAGAGGCTTTTTCTTCTGCTTTGCGTTTGTTTAGTTCTGCTGTTTCAGCTTCGCGCATAGCTAGTTCTTTAGCAATTTCTGCATCTAGATCTGCTTGCGCGTCAGACTTTTTTTCATCAGCCTTGCGTTTATTTAATTCTTCCGTTTCTGCTTCACGCATAGCCAGTTCTTTAGCGATTTCAGCATCTATGTCGTTTGCAGCTGGAGCAATAGCTTCTGGAGCTTTAACAACAGGAGCTGGCTCTTCAGCAGCAGCTAGTGCTTGAGTGCCGTTTTTTGGAATGCCAAGCATTTTTTTACGGAGGTCACTTTCTGCAAAATCACTAGCTTCGCCAACAACTCTATCAATATCAAGCAACATAATAAGGCGTGAATTGAACTTACATATACCTAAAACATACTCTTGCCCAACAGCGCCAACTAATGGTGGTGAAGGCTCAACCATGCTACGTTCTATCCTGATAACTTCGGTAACTTCATCAACGACAAAACCAATATTTTGCTTTTCAAAACGAACAACAATGATGCGAGTTTCTTTGTCAAAATCGTACCTACCAAGTCCAAATCTAATACGCAAATCAATAACAGGTATAACCTTTCCACGAAGGTTCATCACGCCAAGGATGTAGTGATCCATTCTAGGAACTATTGTTATTTCAACAGTGCGTATGATTTCTTGAATTTTCAGTACATCAATTGCATATTCTTCATCACCAAGTTTTGTACCAACGAGCTGAACAACATCAGCTTCTTCGGAATACTCTTCAATAAAATCTTTGTGTAGAATATCGTCTTTCATATCAATTTACCTCTACGATATAGATACTAATTGGGCTCTAATGTCATCAACGCAACCAACCGTTTCACTATCAGGATACGTAACATAAAACGGAGTTAGCAACTTGATACAATCGCTTACTTTTTCATCATAAGGGAGAAACCCTAGCTTATCTATATCTATATTCAAATACTTCTGTGTAACTTTTTCAAATCCATAAAATACGTTAAGTTCTCGTTTATACTTAACCTGATTTAGTATCATGTACGGTGTAAACGATTTAACGAACGACTCTATAGCGACAGCAACCTTACTATCTATCCCATATGCTACATCTACGATTGATTGCACGTTAGGGAAGTTCATACTTTTGCTGCGTAGTTTTTTATTAACTTCTTCAAAGTCCCATCTTTTTGAAAGGAACCTTTCTATATGGCGATAAATTGCAACTTTTAGGAAACCATAAGCATTCTCGATTGATGTAGGCTCGCCTGACATCACAACTATCTTGATATCAGCCACATTAAACATATCAACCATGTTGAAGCTTGTGCCTGCGCCAAGGTCAAGTAATACGTAGTCATAATCTAAGTTTTGCAAGTTTGTTAAAATTTTAATTTTTTCAAACTTTGTAATATGTGCCATGCCCAATACATCGCCTGAACCGCCGATAAAATCGACACCAACTGGCGATTGAACTATGACATCGGTAATGCTAGAGCGTTCCCTAATAAAGTTGTAAAGCCCCACTCCAGGAACTTTTAAACCAACAAAGTTGTGCAAGTTTGCGCCACCAAGGTCTGCATCTACAAGCAATGTTTTGTAGCCAGCAGAGTTTAGTGATAGTGACAAGCTAGAAGAACAGAAGCTCTTACCAACGCCACCTTTACCACTTGCTATCGCAACTAATTTCGCCATTTTATATCATCACCTTTAATTTTGTGAAAACTGATACATCTGTAACATACGTATCTTATTATAATTTAACTAATTAAGTAAATAATTGCAAGTAGATAATGCAGTTTTTTATATTTATATTACAATTTAACTAAAAAACTAGTCGCGATATATTTTAACAATTCCGAAAACAATTACATACATCAGCAAACTTAGCACTATAGCTGCAACGTGAGTACCCACTATAAACGGCCATATTAAATGCTTGCCCGCTTCTAGCAAGCTAGATATTGTGACGTTATCCCAGTCAAAATGCATATGGTCGCCTTGGTTCAAGATGATCATACCTAGCTTTGTGGATAACCCATAAACAATCGGGATTGTGAGTGGATTAGTGATATATGCGCCAACGAGCATAGGTGCTACAGGTAAATTCCACGCGCCAGATATGAAGAACGTCATGTAAGTATGCAACCCAATATAAGGTGACAAACCAATAAACGTACCAATACCAGCAGAGGCTGCAATAACCTTTGCTGGTCTATCAATGTTCATCATCACGCTCAATTTAGAGCGAAGCTTATCAATTATCGACACTAAATATTATCCCTAATTAAAATCTATTATCGCAACCTTTGCAACTTCTTCATATGTTTCTACAGGGATGATCTCCAATGCAGATTTTACATATTTAGGAAGTTTGATTATATCTTTTTCGTTTTTCTTTGGTATTATAACAGTTTTCACACCAATACGTTTTGCTGCGAGCAATTTCTCTTTCAAGCCACCGATTGGGAGCACTTTACCAGTTATAGTTATTTCGCCAGTCATTGCAACACTTTTTTTCACAGGCTTATTCAGCACCATTGATAAAATTGCTGTCGCAATAGTGACACCTGCTGATGGACCATCTTTAGGTATTGCACCTGCTGGCACGTGTATATGATAGTCATATTTAGAAAATTCTTCTGCTGATATGCCATATTGCTCTGCGATTGTTTTGATGTAAGTTAACGCTGCTTGAGATGACTCTTTCATAACGTCGCCAAGTTTTCCTGTGACAATCATAGCGCCTTTGCCTACGAAGCGAGTGCACTCCACAAACAACACTTCGCCACCTACTGGCGTCCAAGCAAGCCCTGTGACTATACCAACGTCGTTTTTCTTCAACTCGTCTTCGCCGCTATAATCTGGCACACCAAGATACTTATCGACTGATCGTTTTGTAACTTGAAACTTTTCGCCTTTTTTCTCAACTATTTGTCTACCAATTTTACGGCACACCTTACCGATAAGTTGTTCAAGCTTCCTGAGCCCACTCTCTCTTGTATAGCCTGAGATTATCTCAAACACTGCAGATTTATCAAACTTTACGCTATAGTCTTTCAAGCCATGCTCTTCGATTTGCTTTGGTATTATATAGCGCTCAGAGATTATCAGCTTTTCTTCCTCTGTATAGCCAGGTATGCGTATTATCTCCATCCTATCTTTCAGTGCAGCTGGGATAGGGTCTAAAAAGTTTGCCGTTGTAATGAATAAAACCTTGCTTAAATCAAAAGGCAATGCTAGGTAGTGGTCTGTAAATGAAAAATTTTGTACAGGGTCAAGTACTTCTAACAATGCTGATGATGGGTCGCCTCTAAAGTCGCTACCCAATTTATCAATTTCATCAAGCATGAATACTGGATTGTTAGTGCCAGCCGTTTTTAGCCCTTGAATGATTTTACCAGGTAGTGCCCCTATATATGTTCTTCTATGTCCTCTAATTTCTGCTTCATCACGCACACCACCCATGCTCATGCGCACAAACTCTCTGCCCATCGCACGTGCTACAGACTTACCTAGCGACGTTTTACCAACGCCAGGAGGCCCAACCAAACAAATAATCGGGCTGTTCATATTTTTGCTAAGCGAGCGAAGTGCTAGGTAGTCAAGAATCCTATCTTTCACTTCCTCTAAGCCGTAATGGTCTTCCTCAAGCACTTTGCTTGCATTTGCTATATCTAGGTTATCTACTGTCGATTTGCCCCATGGTAAATCAGTCAACCAATCAAGATATGAGCGCACAACATTCGCTTCAGCACTATCTTGGTGCATTTTACCAAGCTTGCTAAGCTGTTTATCTGCCTCGTTTTTAACTTCTTTAGGCATTTTTGCTTTTTTAATTTTCTTTGTAAACTCTTGAAGCTCTTTGCTGTTCATATCGTCTTCGCCAAGTTCACGCCTGATAGCTTTCATCTGCTCACGAAGGAAATACTCGCGTTGCCCTTTATCTATCTCGCCTTTAGCATCAGTGAAAATCTTTTGCTGTACTTCTAGTATAGATATTTCTCTATTCAAAAACTCTGATACTTTATCGAGTCTTTTTTCTGCAGAGTCAAGGTCTAGCACGCTTTGCGCCTCAGCAACATTTAAACCTAAGTTTGCTGCTATAATATCTGCTAGTTTTGCAGCATCAGAGATAGTTTCAAGCACTGCTAGTAAGTCTGGCAACATTGGTTTACCAAGCCCAACAGCATGCGCAAGTTGTTGCTTGACATGCCTAACACGTGCCTCAAGCACAAAATCGCTATCGCTTGTAACTTCGCTATCCTCTTGCACTTTCACCATGCAATGTGGCGCTTCTTGTTCATAGCCTTCTATTGTTGCACGCTTTAAGCCTTGTATGAGTATTTTCATCTTACCGTCAGGCAACTTTATCATACGCAAGATGCTTGCAATTGTGCCGACTTCACTAATATCTTCTTTGCCTGGCTCTTCAACATCCGCATTTTTTTGGCAAGCAAGCATTAGCAAGTGGTCGTCATCAAGCGCTGCTTCAACCGCAGACATGCTCGACACCCTGCCAACAATTAATGGGATAACCATGTATGGAAAAATAACAATATCTCTAACAGCTAACAACGGTAACGTTGTAGGTAATTCTAATTCTTTATCAGCCATTGGCTTTTCTCCTAAATCTATAATGATGAGATGAGTGTAATATGTAACACTCCATCAGTTAAGTCTATATTATACCCAGTTGGGGTAAACGGAATTTTTATAACACGGTGGAAATCTGTATATTGGCGTTCAATGCACAAATATTTGTGGCTTCTACACTTTTTATGTAGCCTTGATCCCTCTATTGAAACATAGTGTTCATATACGCACACCGATAAATCCTCAGCATCAATGCCAGGCACATCTGCATAAATATGCGCTTCGCTCCCCCTAATATATATATCAGCTAAAGGGAAATCAGTATCTTTTCTTGGTGTATTATCAACAAGATACATAGGCATAGCGCTATCACATTGGATAACCTGCACAGCACTAGCTACTGCAATATACTTAGACATATAACTTTACTCCTTATAAAGTAACTATACCCCTAACTTCTCCACTGTTGCTTTCAACACTTGTGAAAGCTCCTTATCTGCGTTTGCAAAATGTAGAGTCGCCTCTAACAACCCTGCTTTTGTACCACAATCAAAACGCTTACCTTCAAACTCGTAACCATAAACACCTGACGAATAAGCAACTAATCTTAAAGCATCAGTTAATTGAACCTCACCACCAATAGACGGCTCGATACTTGAAAGCGCCTCCATAACTTCAGGTGTTAAAATATATCTACCAATAATAGCTTGGTTGGACGGTGCATCTTGTTGCTTAGGTTTTTCTACCATAGTTTTTAGCACGCTTAATCTATCTGTAATTTGTTCCTTTATATCTACAATGCCGTATTTGCTAACATCGTTCTCTGGCACTGTCATAAGCGATACTACAGGTTTTTTATGCTCTTCATATTGTTCGATAAGTTGCTTTGTAACAGGTTTATCATACATCAATATATCATCTGGCAAGATAACTGCAAACGGCTCGCCACGCACAATATCTCTAGCTTGAAGTATTGCATTGCCTAGCCCAAGCATTTGCTTTTGCCTAACATATATAACATCTATCAAGTTGCTGATTTCATTAACGTGTTCAAGCAGTTCTGTTTTGCCACTATTTTTTAATAGCTCGTTTAATTCCACACTAATATCAAAGTGATCTTCAAGAGCTTTTTTAGTTCTACCTGTAACAAAAATAATTTCTTCAATACCCGATGCTACTACTTCTTCAACAGCATATTGAATAAGAGGTTTATCAACTAGTGTAACCATCTCTTTAGGTATTGCCTTTGTAGCTGGCAACATACGTGTACCAAACCCTGCAACTGGAAAAACAGCCTTCTTAACCCTCATTTTATACCCCTCAATATTATACTACTAAAATGCCCGCATACCCTACGACAGAGTCTTCATCACCCGATGCCTCTGCACTAGTTGTATGCTCCACCAATATCCCTTTCGTTGCGCCCTTCTCTTTTGCAACATTTAGTGCCACAAACGATGGGTAAATTCCGCACATGCTTATCCCCTTATCCATTACTGTGTCATAAAGTTCATAAGCGTCAACTGATAATATTGCATCTATTGCTAAATTATCTTTTTCATCAGTTGTTTGTTTATCTTCATAGTGATTAAAATCTGTACTAACGATTATTGTTGCGTCGCCCACCACTTTACATAAGTCACTAGCGAATGACGCTAACCTTGCCGTATTCATACCCATGATGCAGATGGGAACAATCTTAATATCTGGCTTCAAGTGTTTCAATATCGGCACAATCACTTCTATTGAGTGTTCCCTAACGTGCGCAACGACATCAGGTTTCGCAAAAGTTGTATCGATTATTGTTTCAGCAAGTTGGCTATCTATTTCGACTTGACCTAACGGAGTGTCCCATGAGCCTGCGCTCCATACTGAAATCTGCTCACCAAAGCCTGTGTGATTTGTGCCTAATATAATGACAGTATCAGTAAGCGCTACTTTTGATAATGTTTTGACAGCCGTTTTGCCTGAATATATATACCCAGCATGTGGAAC
This sequence comes from uncultured Deferribacteraceae bacterium, assembly GCA_964368965.1. Classification (GTDB taxonomy): domain Bacteria; phylum Chrysiogenota; class Deferribacteres; order Deferribacterales; family Mucispirillaceae; genus CAYJDR01. The sequence continues at coordinate 31,939 of CAYJDR010000013.1, read as the reverse complement.
AAAAACTGCTTTATAATGTTCTTTTGATGTGTGATCTGCATATCGTTCAATAAATTGTGTAAGTGCTTGGCTATCTTCTGGATAGAAATAGCCTGCAACTGCTTTTTCTCTAATGATAACGTGCCCCCTCATGTGATTGTGGGTTAGAAAATTACGATACTATGCCTTATTTTTTTTCGGACTCTATCCTTTGTGCTACTTTATCATACCACGCCATAGGCATAGCTACAGATGCGCACCCATAGCTATAATCGTTCATCAAATATACATTTGATATTCCTGATTTAATAATCCATGGATTATAGTTGCGCTTTATAGATGCTTCATGCGCTTTCTTAAAACTATATTTTTTCAGCAATGGTATGTTGGTTGATAACTTCTCGATATGGTCATCGCCTTTCGATATAGTGACAAGTTTACCGTCTTGCACAAAAGCCTCTACATATGATTTGCTTGTCGCGACAACAAAATAATCCTTTGCAAACGTAACATCTAGTTCAAGCTCTGTTTCCCAATGGCAAATTTTATGGCTTGATGATTCATGCACAACGCTTGTGTAAATCTTCGCCTCACTAAATTGCTTTGCGACAGCTTTTATATCTGTAAACTCTTGATATTCCTTGACATTAACAGGCCTAACTGCACCAGCTTTTATTATAGCTAAATCTTTCAAGCTACCACAAGCAAGCTCAGGGTTTTGGCTAATGAGGTGTTTATTAAACTTTAACATGCCCCATTTAGCAAATATAGACGACTTTAATGACATGATAAAATCAATCTTTTCAGAACTTTGCCCACCCTCATCAGCATAGCACTTCACCATGCCATCGTAAAAGTAGAAAACTTTGCTAGGGTTTATGATAGGCACATCTTTTGTAGTGACAAATTCAACACTTTTGCCACGGTATTTAAGTTCCTTGCCTATTGACAATAAGTTTGAGCTAGGGTTTACAATAACTATCTCAGCCATAATTTTTAATTTCCTTATAGAATGAATCACGCTCAACTGGAGTGAGCCCTGCTGATTTCACCATATATATAAGCGATTCAGCAGTCATGCCTTGCGTTGTATGCCCACCGGCTGCATTTGCGATATGTTCTTCTTCAATAGTGCCATCTAAATCATCAGCACCCATGCGTAAAGCTAGTTGAGCAGTTTTTTCACCAAGCATAACCCAGTATGCTTTTATGTGTGGGATATTATCTAACATGATACGTGAAGCCGCAATAGTTGTAAGGTCTTCATAACCTGTAACTTTTGGGCGCCCTTCTAAAAATGTGTTTTCAGTTTGGAACGATAATGGAATAAATGCAGAGAAGCCTTTAGTTTTCTCTTGAAGCTCACGCAATGCAAGCAGGTGTTTGTATTTATCTTCCATTGTTTCAACATGCCCATAAAGCATTGTAGCGTTAGTTGCTATGCCTTCTTTATGTGCAATTTCGTGGATTTCTAGCCACCTTGAAGCAGGTATTTTTTCAGGACAGATTTCGTTACGCACCTTTTGGTCGAACATTTCTGCGCCACCGCCAGGCAACATCTCAAGCCCAGCTTTACGAAGCTCTGCAAAAACTTGCTGAACAGGTATATTTGCGAGGTTTGCAAAATAATCTATCTCAACTGCTGAGAATGCTTTGATAACTTTATTAGGGTAGTTACTTTTCAAAGCGCTTATCATATCTGTGTAGTAGCTAAAAGGATGTGTTGGGTGCAAACCACCGACTATATGTATTTCATTTGCATCCATGCCTTTACCTGCTATGTATTCAACAGCGCTTTCAGGGGTCATGCAATATGCGCCATCATCGCCTACATTTTTAGCAAATGCACAAAATTTACAATGGCTAACGCAAATATTTGTATAGTTAAGGTGAATATTTCTAACAAAAAATACTTTATCGCCCCATAAACTGCGTTTAATTTCGTCAGCTTTCGCGATTAGGGTATGAAAATCTAATAAAAACGGATTAGTCATTTCAAAAACAACCTCTTTTCAATATAAATTACTAAATTCAACAAGTAATTTGCTATTATATCACATTTTATTTTTTTTTCTACATAATTAATGATGATTATTTATATTTCGATAAATTAACTAGCGTGACCGCTCCCTTAGGGAAGAAGCGGCCACTAAAAGTAAGAGGAGAGGATGAGGGGGTAATATAGGGAATATAATCATATCCCCTAGTACAATAAAACAACTCATCTAATCCACGCCACTTAAAGCGTGCATAATTAATCAAACTTATCTTTGATAATTATATGTTTAGCACTAAATATTATTAAAATGTGACTTTTTTTGTACTCTATATTGAAAATTGTTAACTACCAATGAGTTAGGGTTGAAAGTGAATTTATGAGCATTAAATTTGTGTTACTTTTCAGTAACACAAATTTAATTAATTGATATTAAACTTAGCGCGCCTTGCTGGCCCTTTTATGCTGAATGGGATATTTAAACCTGAGAGAGATGCTGTGCCACTAATATTCAACGCAGACATATCAGGTTTTGTTGGATTGATATTAACAGTGCCCGTTGCATTGAGCTCAGTTTGACCTTTTGCTTCTGCTTTTTCAATCGTCAACAAGTTCTCTTCGATAACGGCATTTGCGTCAATAGAATCGACTTCAACATTCATCATCGGGTGGGCGAATGAAACACCACCACTTTCAACAACGACACTACCGTTACCACTAATTATATCATATATAATATCAGCCTTTACGCTGCCGCTTGCCTCAAAGTTGACAATCTTTGCGATGCTGCCTACAGATGCAGTAACTTCTGCAGCTAGCTCTGTGCCAGATAAAGCACCTTCTGCAATAAATAGTGGGGAATCAGCTGTAAAGCTAACTTTACGAAGTAATAAGCTAAGCGGGTTATAATCTAACACGACTTCGTCTATCACTAAATCTTTTGACGTGATCTCGCGCATAGTTGCGCCAAAAAAAGTAACGTCAAGATAGTCGTACTTTAACTCTAGCCTATTTTGTGTTGTTACATCAGTTATAACCTTTGATACCACTGCATTTAGTGGGAAGAAATATAAACAACCAACAATTACGCTAGCTAAAAATACTAGTGTAAATAAAATTGTTTTCTTTATCATCTAATTTACCCTTATGACTTAACAACTTCTATTGTTACATCAATTTTTTTATCGTTATCGTAGCGCCTGTTAAAGTTAAGTACTTTTATGTACAAATTATCATAGCGTTCAATTTTTGTAATGAAGTTTATTAACTCATCATAATACAAATTTTCAACCCTTAATGAAGCATGCTCTAGTCCCTCTGATGACGGTATTGAGCGAATATTTGCAAGCCTATCGCCCATGCCACTATCCGTACTTGTAGTTTGTAGGAACGACAATAAACCAGTAGTCATTGAGCTAGCTGTGTTCGAGTTATCTTGGATTTTAACTACGAGTGCAAGCACGTCTTCTAGCCTTTCATATGTGCGCTCAGACGCCTTCACATACGATTGCTCTTTTGCGGATATCAGCTTCTCTGTCCAATAAAATGCGAAGAAAATACATCCAACGACGATAAAACCAATCAGTACACTTTGCCTATTTTTATCATACCAGTTGCGTATTGATGTTATGCTTATATTGTTGAGCGATGCTCTTAAATCGTTTATACTCATAGCTAAACCCTAATATTCATAGCGCATCACGAATGACACGCCATTATCTACAACTTTTGTATCGCTGATGGATACTTCTTTATTCATTTTTTCAGCCATTTGTTGCTTTATGTTATCTATCTGTGCGAAATCGACTGCGATGCCCTCGATGCGTATATCGTTATCACGTATATTTATCACACGCATATCAGATATATCTTTAATTGTATCAAGAGTTTGCAAAACTTCTAACACTTGCACCCTATCTTCGTTTGCGCCACTACCACCTGCACGATATAACAACACGCCGTAAGGGTCGCTAGTGTTAGCAACGTCGTTTGCCTTATATAGTTGGCTTAGGATAGTTGAGTAATGTTCATCTATTTTTGCAACTGATGACATGCTAACTATTTGCCCTGCAACAAATATTATATAAACTAAAGCAATAGCAACAGCTGGCACGATGAACTTTGACTTATTAAATATGGTCGCCTTTTTAACACCTTGCAGTGCAATATTATTGCGTATAACGACATAATCAGCAAAGAAATCTTTTGATGTTACATAATCGTTTTCACTTATTTGTAGCGATATTTCGCCACCAACTTTCTTATAAACTTTTGAGCCATCGCTATAGTTAAAGTCGCCATGCATACTAACCATTTCGATAAACGGAGTAGACACCCTTTTAGGCCTTGAAAACAACACAGGATATTCTGCAATCATGCTTATAAGTTGCTCTGACATCATATAAATTAGTGTAGTGTTATTTGTATGAAGTACGCCATAGTTTTCGATAAGCTCTTGTGGGAACTGTGTAGAAAGAAAACCACGTGCCACTGCATGTAATTTTTTACCAGTTGCAGACACGTTATCCATCGATTGGTAAAAAAAGTATGTATCATCAATAATTAAGCTACATTTATCGTCTATGGAGTCAACACCGCCCATAGGGATTTCGTGTAGCCCACCTGATATAACTTTATATAGCACATCGTCTTTAAGGTAATATAGTTGTTCACTCATGCTAAATTATCGCCCGCCTAATTGGATTGTTAGAAGTAGTCTATGCTACCGCCCTCTATATATTTTACTGAACTGCCAGCACTACCTGAGCGCTTGAACAGCACATGGAAATACGTGTTCTCATCATTAACATTAATCTCTATTTTTGCATAGTAGAAAGTTGACTTCACATCAATAAATGGCAACACGGAGTTATAAACATCTTGTGCTGCATCACCCATGATATTATAAATATCTGACACGTTTGTAAAGTCTTCTTCTTCCCTAGCAGACATAATGCTTGAAATATATGGCTCTAGCTCAGGCATTATCGCAAGTATCAACTCCTCTGATGCTAGGTTCATATTTATCTTATATCCGTCACCACCGATAGATACATACTCTGCTAATTCTCTATAATTATCAGCGAACGATGGTACATACGCAAGTTCTGCAAGTGTTTCAAGTGGTGCACCTTTCATGCTGTATGGTGCGTTATTTTCATCATAGCGCTCTACCGATGGCGTGCCACTTCCTAGCCAGCTCAAGAGTTCATCTAGGTCATAATTATCAATCTCTAGTGAGCGCATGTACGTATCGAACGCTAATTCATACCGTTCTCGCTCTGTTTCATTATCATTAGCAAGTGCGTTTATAGGAAACTTAGCATTCAATGGTTTCACATATACAGTTAAAAAGCCCTTTTCAACAGCTATAGGTATCGCAGTGTTCCAAATATCATTCTCGCTATCATAATCTGGGTCGTCATATTTAAACAACATATCAACAGCATCTGCAACTGTCATAGCATAGATTGCACCTTGGTATTCTGTTTGCAATTTAACCACTGCTGAGTATGAGCTTGTAGCATTTTCATGCAAGTATAATGCAGCAGTTGTGCAAAGTGCAATAATAATCAAAGCCGTTAGTAGTATTGAGCCTTTTTTATGCCTCATGCTAAAACGTCCTTGCTGCAAGCACTGATATATTGTTGTCTTCAACTACCATATTTACTTTAATAAGCCTCGCGCTAGCTTTTGTCTCTTCAACATATTCTATACCATCATAAAACAAATAATCTAGCTCGGTAACATTTGGGATAAGCCTCATATCCATATCATACAACATATTAGTATTACTTTCACGCCTAACGAACCAGCCTTCATCATCAACATAATATTCAACATCAACAGGGATAGCTTTGTTAAAACGTAAACTATTTTGTGTGCTGAATTTTAGCCTGCCGATATCTTCCCTATTATCTACAGAGAATGCTGAATTGTTGCTCATTCTAACATCTTTATTTATCAAATTTGTGATAGCTTGTATAATCTCAATGCTTTCGCTACTAGTGTCGCTTTGCTGGCTTGTGCCTACGATTGCATCAAACATCGAAAACAACCCTAACGCAATTATAGATGAAATTGACATAGCAATAAGTAATTCAATTATCGTAAATGCTTGCTTGTTCATCTTATAGTTGCCCTGTCTCTTCGTAATATACGAACGATGCCTCAGCACCGTCTATTGCAACAGTCATGCGCACCTCTTGCACGCCTGGTATAGGTGTTGAGCTATATTCAAACTCATAGCGCACTTCTATGCCTTCATATTCTTCTTTATCAGAATACACTTTTGAGGGATAATTCATCATCATTGATAACCTATCATACCCTCGCTCTATCACAAACAGTTTGTCTTTTGAATAGATAGTCGTATCGAGTGACAAATTCAACAATGAATACACTCCAAGCATACTAATACTTAGCACAGCAAGTGTTATAAGCACTTCAAGTAGTGTAAAGCCTTTTTTAGTCTTCTTCATACTCACCATACCTAGTTTGAAATAATATCGGCACTGATTCAACAACGTCATCATCTTTAAACACTAGCATGAAGTAGTCTACAAGTCCGTCAGGATATATCCTAATCAAGTATTCCTCGCTGGAAGTTTCTTGCCCGTTTACAATAGCGACTTGTACTGAGTCTACATCAGGTATTGTAACGCGTTCGCCGTCGTGCGTGAGTATATTGCCAGATCCTTTAAAACCTGTAAACGTCACAGGCATACCAAGCTCAACAGCTCTAGTGTGATGTTCTTTTAAAAGCTCATCAAAAAAAAGTAACCGTTCATCAACACCGATAGCTTCATTGGCGATACGTGGCGTTAATGTCATAAGCCCGACACCAAGTATCATCAACACAACCATAAGTTCAAGCAAAGTAAAGGCTTTTGACTTCATCTATATCCCTGCATTGTTATTAAAAAAGGCACGAAAAATTATCGTGCCTGTAAAATTACATACAATTTTTATTGTTTCAAATCTTCAAGGCGGATATCAGCGTCTATATCTTCGCCACCTTCTTCACCATCTGCACCTAGTGAAATAAGTTCAAAGTCTAGTTCTTCATTTTCTGCTGGTGAGCGATAGATGTAGTCCCCACCCCAAGGGTCTTTTGGTGCTTCTTGAAGGTCTAGGTAGCCACCAACACGCCATCCTTTAGGGATAGGCTCAACTTCTGGCTCTTCAATGAGTGCAAGAAGTCCTTGTTCAGTAGTTGGGTAGACACCTGTGTCTATTTTATAACGCTTAATAGCGCCTTCGATTGCTAACATGTCATTTTGTGCTTTAGATGCGCGTGCTTGGTCTGGGTAGCTTAATAGGCTAGGCCCAACGAACGTTGCAAGCAAACCTAATATAACAAGCACAACAATAAGTTCTATCAAGGTAAACCCTTGCTTCAGATTAGTTTTTACTTTCATAACATCTCCTTAATATACATACAAATTTATCTTGACATTATAGTTGCACATTTCAATAAATACAAGAATTATTATTTCAGATAGACAACTTTATTAATATATGTGTTCACTTTTTTTCTAGCAACAGCACAAAAAAAAGACCACCTGAAAAGGTGGCCTATAGAATTACAGTTTAAATCTGCTAACTAATGTTTTTAAATCTTCTGCTCGTCGCTGTAGGTGTTCAATAATCGTGCTCACTTCGTTAACAGCGCTCACGCTTTGCGACAGCCCAGATGCGAACACCTGTGTTGTATCAACAATGTTTCCGATAGCTACAGACTGGTTTTCAACCGAATGAGTAACTGTTGACACAGTATTATTAATCTTCTCAACACTATCAACAACATCTTGGAAACCTGTTGATGTGCGTTCAATATTATTTACCCCTTCACTAACAGAGTCACTAGCTTGTGACATTTCATTAGATGCTGCAATTGAGTCACGTTGGAGCATTGTTATAATGCCCTCAATTTCACTTGTAGCTTTCGTTGTGCGCTCGGCTAGTTTGCGTACTTCATCAGCTACTACGGCAAACCCTCTGCCAGCTTCGCCAGCACGTGCCGCCTCGATAGCAGCGTTTAGCGCAAGTAGGTTTGTTTGGTCTGCTATGTCGTTAATAACGCCTAAGATGTCACCAATTTGGTTTGAGCTTTCGCTTAGGTTACCAATGGTTACTTGTAGTTTTTCAGCTTGTTCATTAATATTCAATATACTGCTTTTAACAACATCTAGCTGGCTAGAACCATTATGCGTGGCGTTGTTCGTTTCATCTAGTGCAAGCATTGTAACACTTAGCTCATCTACAGTAGATTTTGCAATGCCAGACACTTCATCAATGCTTTCAAGCACTGTTGTCACTTGGTCATTTTGGTTATCAAAGGTAACAACTAATTCTTCAATCGTCGCTGCAAGTTCATGGTTGCCAGAGGCTACTTCATCTGCGGATTTCTTTACTTCTTCAATAAGTTCTTTCATGTGGTCAATAAAGCTGTTTACATTCTCAGCTAAATCGCCAAACTCATCATTTGTAGTAATGTTGAGCTTTTGCGTTAAATCGCCACCTTCACTATGGGCAAGGTCTGCTGTGAGGTCTATTGCCCTTCTAAGTGGGTTTACAACACCTAAACGCAACACAATAACACATGTAAGCGTAACGATTATCATAATAATAGTAATGATTGTAGAATAGCCTTTTGCCGTTTCAGCAAGCTGAAGCATAGAGCCTGAGTTTTCATCTGCTAGTTCAAAAGTTTGTGTAACAAGTTTAGAACTTCTGCTCCCTAAGTCTGCAAGTAACATATTAAATGTTGCTGTATTTTCTTGTAATTCAATTAAACTAGCAATCAGCTCTTGAACAACTACAAGCATATCTTTTGTACCTGTTTCGACCTTCTCAACCATTTTTAAGCTGTTGCCGTTCGCTGCGGCTTTCGCTTTTGCTAATAGCCCAGATACGACCTTATCAGTAGGGCCAGCAAGTGAAACTAAAATCTCAGGGTCGCCGTAGTATAGCGTTTCAAGCAGCCTTATTTCAAGCAGGCGTGCTAAATCTGTCATAGTGCGTGAAAACTCTAATAATTCAAGGCTAGGATTTTCTTGCGCCATTTGGCTAACTCGCAGTTCCTCTGCCGATTTAACAATAATTGCAATTCTTTCTTTAACAGCTAAAGTAAGCGTAGTTATCTCATCTGTTATAACGATTTTATTATCTATAGTTTTGAAATATCTATCAGCACTCGCCGAGTATTCATCAACACCTTTTGCTATCTCTGGAAATTCTGTAACATCTATCTTTTTAAATAACGTAACAAGCGCCTCAACACTTTTTGCGGCGTCATCGCGTTCACTTGTAAGGACGTTAAGGTTACTATTACTTGCATCTGAGAGATACATATTCATTGCCGTTTCAATCTCTGCAACATCTGACGACGCCTCAAAAAATAGCCCTTGAACAGGCGTAAAAACAGTATTCATCTCTAACGCACTATCTCTAAAAGTGCCAGAGTAATGGATTAAACCAACAATACCAAGCAAACATACTGCAACTAAAGATAATGCAGCTAAATACATCTTTAACCTTACTGTAAGCCTCATAATTAAACCACCTCATTTACATACTACATGTGTACTTTTCTTAACATATAGCTAAACCACTCTAAATAACACTTATACACATTACATATTGCAAATGCAACTAATATCTATTTTCCCCAATAAAAAAGCCCACTTCTATACTAAATAAAAGTGAGCTTTTGCGTCATTTACATTTTTCTTATTCTTTTAGATTTTAAACCTACTAACCAATGCTTTTAGGAGTTCAACACGCTCTTGCAAGTGTGCAATAGTTATGTTTACTTCGCTAACAGCTGTGGAGCTTTGTGCAAGCCCTGCTGCGAATATTTGCGTAGTGTCTACGATGCTAGATATCGCAACTGCCTGGCTTTCAACCGACTCTGTAACTGTTGAAACCGTATTATTGATTTTATCAACACTTGTAACAACCGTTTGGAAGCCTGCAGCTGTTTGCTCAATATTGTTCACACCTTCGACAACTGTTTCACTCGCTTGAGTCATTTCGCTTGAAGCTGTTGCAGAATCACGTTGTAGCGTAGTGATGATACCTTCAATTTCGCCAGTCGCTTTAGTTGTGCGTTCTGCAAGCTTTCTAACCTCATCAGCAACTACAGCAAACCCTCTACCAGCTTCGCCAGCACGTGCTGCCTCGATAGCTGCGTTTAATGCTAGCAAGTTTGTTTGGTCTGCGATATCGTTGATAACACTTAAAATATCGCCAATTTGGTTTGAGCTGTCGCCTAAGTTACCAATTGTTATATGCAACCTTTCAGTTTGCTCATTAATATTCATTATGCTAGTTTTAACAAAATCTAGCTGGCTTGAGCCCGTATGCGTTGCATTGTTTGTCTCTTCAAGCACTAGCTTTGTAATTGTTAGTTCGTCAACTGTAGTCCTTGCTATGTTTGAAACTTCATCAATGCTTCCTAGTACATGCGCAATTTGTTCATTTTGTGAGTCAAATGTTGTAACAAGCTCTTCCATTGTTGCTGCAAGTTCATTATTACCAGATGCTACTTCATCTGCGGACTCTTTCACTTCTGTAATAATATTCCTGACACTTTCAATGAAATCATTTACGTTGCCTGCTAAATCGCGGAACTCATCGTTCGTTTTAACAACTAATTGTTGAGTTAAGTCCCCACCATCGCCACTTGATAAATCTGCTGTAAGGTCAACAGTTTTACGCAATGGATTAACAACACCTAAACTTATAATTGCAGTAGCTATTGCAACAACAACTAAAATCAAAACAAGTATAATGATAGCAAACATTTGGCTGTTATCTGCCATTGCAAGCATATTCTCGGCACTTTTACCTGTGTCATTATTTACATTATCTGCTAGTTTGCCACGGTTTATATCAAGCTCTACGCTAATTTTATCAAATTCAGATATCTCTACATTAAGTGCATCAAGACTTTCTGCTAGCGGACCAAGAAGCCCTATGATATTAATAACTTTTTCTTCAATCTCAAGCACAAGCTCTAACTCTTTACCTGTTGTAGCTTTTTTACCTGCATCAATAAGTGCGAGAACAGCTGCATCTGAATGTTGGGTAAGGTCTGTCAATATTTTTGAATTTGAATAAAATAGTGCTTCAACAAGCACAGTATCTAGCTGGCGTGCTAAGTCTGTAACTCCTGTAGCAAAATCAACAGCGCTTTGGTTTAGATGTCCAGATGTATTTTCTATCTGAGTTATTTCTCTAGCGTCTTTAAACATCACTTGTAAATTTTCATCAATAGCTACATCATATTCATTAATTTGTTTCGATATTTCAGCACCTGTTCTGACGGTGTTATAATATTCATCAACAAGTACCATGTAAGTTTTTGCTTCTTTTGCAACTTCTGGTATTTTTGTCATGTCGACTGTTCTAAATAAGTTTCTTAAATCATCTCTACTTACTGCAGAATCGTCAATTTCTCTAATAAGCTCTTTATAGTTTGCTTCGTTATGGTCTGCTAAATATTTACGGTAAGCTATTTCAATTTCGTAAATATCCGATGATGCTTCCATAAACAAAGTTTGTGTTGGTGCAAATATTGTCTGTAAATCAACCGCACCTACCCTAAACACAGATGAAAAATACATCGAGCTAGCCACACTAATAGCGCAAACAACAACAAATGCTACTGCTGCAGCATACAACTTAAACTTGATTGTGAACCTCATAAATATTACCCTCTTATCACATTTATACATACAGTTGTATAATCAACATTTCTTATTATAATATACATCATTAATTAAATTTTTCAAGCATTTGTGTAAATTTTTCTAAACAAATTGTGCAACATATTCGCAATAACTTTCACTTTTTACTTGCAATAGTTTACGTGAAGTCTTAATCTTGTTAGATGAAGCTAAATATCAAAAACGGCAATTTTTCTGGCAAAAAAATTTTATTTGTAACTCTATCGCAACTTGCGGTTATGAGCACGCATATTATAATATCCATGACTGACCTATGGGCAGCTGGGCAGCTCGACACAACAGTGCAGGCAAGCATCGGTGTTGTAGCGCAAATACTTGCGATGATGGTGTTAGTTGTATCTATCGTTAGTGGTGGCACAATGGCAACTATTTCGCAATCGCTTGGGGCTGGAAATAAACTAAAAGCTAAAAGATATGCAAACTTAGTTATAGTGTTGGTTTTTGGTGTTGGGCTTATCACGTCTTTAATATCTTACTTACTTATGCCATTATGGACTGCAATATTTGCCACCGATGCAAGTATTGTAAAACCATTCCAGACATTTGCGACTGCATACATTTTATACCTACCTTTTTTCTACACATGCATAGCTATCAACACGGTTTTCCGTGCGCATACTTTTGTGCTTATGCCATTTGCTACGATGTCTATTATTGCTGTTGTGAATGTTGCGGGTGATTTATTATTTGGGCTAGGCTACTTAGGTTTTCCAAAATATGGCTATCATGGCATTGCATACTCTACAGCAGCTGGCGCTTTGATTGGCGTTATATTCAATGTGTTTATGTTATTCAAGTTTAAGATTGTCGACACACTGCTTCCGCCGCCTATGCGCTGGATCAAAGCAGCTTTGCCATACTTATTAAAGGTGAGTATACCGTCAACCATAGGTCAACTAGCTGGCACAATCTCGAGCTTTACTATCCTTGCTATGCTTACAAACTTACCTGATGGCCAGATTGCTGCAACTGCTGGTGTCGTTATCGGCATGCGTGTTGAGTCGTTGATACTTTTTCCATTGGGTGCACTTGCGATATCGCTTGCTATGGTTAGTGGGCATATGATGGGTGCAGGCAAATATGATGAACTATATAAACTAGGCATAAAAATATCACTCATTGTTGCATCAATGTCACTTGTAACTGCTGTTACACTATTCGTGTTTCGTGATTATGTTATTGGGATATTCACAGTTGATGAGCAAGTTATAATTTACGCTTCGTTTTTTGTTATGGTTGCTTGCTTCATATTACCGCTTAGGAGTTATGCTGCTGTACAAGTTGGCATACTTTCTGGCGCTGGTGCAACAGCTATCACATCACGTATAAGTGTTATAACGTCTCTACTTATTCAGCTACCAATGGCATATGTTTTAGCCTATGTGCTCGATTATAAAGTATATGGCATTTATACAGCGATGCTAACATCTAGTATATTTTCAAGCACAATGCTAGTTATCGAATATAAACGCAAAAAATGGCTAGACTACGGTATGAAAAAACATACAAAAAAATAGGGTAAACATATCGCCTACCCTGATAGTTATTACATTACGATTTTACCTGATGTTGAGTTTTGTTCAGCTTCTTTCGCTTTCTCAATCTCTTTTTCAACTTCTTCTTGAGCTGACTCTATAGTTTGCGTAACATTATCTTCAACTGCTTCGATAGCTTGTGTTACATTGTCTTGCACTGCTTCGACTGCTGCTGTTACGTTATCTTTAGCAGCTTCTATTGTTTTATCAACAATTTCAGTTTTAACTGTTTCCGTAATATTATCAACAACATCATTGATATTTTCAGTGATAGATTTATTCGGGTCAATAGTGATACCATCAACACCGAGTTCTTCTGCTATATTGCTTGTGGCGTTATCTAAATTTTCTTTTAATATCTTCATAGCTTGTTCGGCTTTTTGTGGGTCAAACGATAAAAAATCACCGTTCAGTAAAGCCACCACCAACACTACTATAAATACAACTGATGTTACTAACATCTTTAACATGTTTTTCATAAAATTATACCTCTATTTGCTCATTTTTATTGATTTTTCAACACTTGCAGTCACTGCTGAGATAATACCAGCACGTACACCTGCGTTATCCATAGCTATCACACCTTCGATAGTTGTGCCTGCTGGAGATGTCACCATGTCTTTAAGTTGCGCTGGGTGCTTGCCAGACTCTAGCACCATCTTTGCAGAGCCAAGCACAGCTTGCGCAGATATTTTAATAGCATCATCACGAGTGAGCCCAGCTTTAACGCCAGCATCGCTCATTGCCTCAATAATTTGGAAGATAAATGCAGGCGAAGAGCCAGCAACACCAACGATAGCGTGTATATAATCTTCTTTAACAACAACAGTTTTGCCAACGCAATCAAACAAGCTTTGCACAAGTTCGACATCGCCCTCTTGTACGCCACAGCCACCCGTGATAGAAGACATACCCTCACCAACAAGCGCTGGAGTATTTGGCATAACCCTAACAATACGACTGTTACAGCCTATAATGCTTTCCATCGCGCTAATTGTTACACCAGCTGCAATAGATACGATAATCTTATCATTATCAATAACACATTTAACCTCGTTTAACACATCAGCTATACCATAAGGTTTTACAGCAAGCACGATAACGTCGCTCGATTTTACAACACTTTCGTTATTGTTTAAAACTGTATATCCGTATGATTTTGCATCTTCTACACTTTTATCATAGTTTGTATCACTTGCATAGATATTGCCAGCTTCAACCTTACCTGATGCAATCAACCCACCGATGATAGATTTCGCCATGTTGCCACAGCCAATAAATCCGATTTTTTTATTACTCAACATTGTTCACCTTTTTTACCCAGCTTGCAGTATCTTCTAGCTGTTTCACCATTCTCTTTTCCGTTAAAACGTGCAGAACCTTATGCTCTGCATTATTATATACATGCCTAGTTTTATCAAGCGATGGCATTTGGTCTTGCATTTTCAATGCAAAGCTAGTAGACACTAGTATATCAATCTTAGATATCGCTAAATATACAGGCTCAGTGATTTCACTCACGCGAGGGTTTACACACTCTTGAAGCCTCAACATCTCATGCATACCATGAGTTGGAAAATAGTTATAGTTATGCTTCCTCATCTCTTTAGGTAAAAAGCGCGGTATGCCCGATATTACACCTTTGATACGCCCCATATACTTAAACAGCGGGCTTTTAACTTTAAACGCAGGTGCAAGTAACCCAAGCGCATTTGTTTCATTATTCAACGCCACTGCCGTTGCAAGCACGCCACCGTTTGACTGCCCAATAACTGTGATAGTTTCACAACTATTTTTAAGTGCATAGTAGCCATATTTAATGCTATTGTACCAATCACCACAGCTTTTAGTCGCCATGTGTTTAAGCGTAACACCATGCCCAGCTACACGGGCATTATACACTGAAAATCCGCAAGCTATCAACTTATTAGCTAAAGCCGACATCTCATGAGGGGAAGCCGTAAAACCGTGGATAAGCAACACACCATGCTCGCTACCTCTATGATAAAGTGGCATGTTGCCATCCCTTACAACACCATCATCAATAGCTATTTGTTTATCTAGTTCAAATATTTCTTCGCTAGTGAGGTCTGCTAAATCATCTGAAAATTTACTAATATCAACCATTGTTCACCCAATTATATATGTAGCACACGATCTGATACATCTTCGTATAGCTCAGCCATAAATTCTTGTTTCATAATTTCATACCTAGGCGCAAAGTGCATAAACCTCACACTTTCAGAACCTGAGCGAACAAAAATATCTTTCGCATGTGGTATAGCTAGGTGCTTTTTGTTCATTGCATGTTCAATATCATTGTTATTGAATACCGACTCAATGATAAGCACCTTAGAATTCTCTGCGAACTCAACAGCTTTCTCAATGTTCTCAACTGTCGGTGCGATATCTGTAATATAGGTGATATCTTGCGGAGTTTGGTACTCTATAAACATATCTTGCAATGCGCCGATTGTATATATCTTTTCGCCATCTTTAGTTAGCGTCACAAGTTTTGTGTTTGACGGTGCATTTTCTTTCAATAGTTGCTTCAATGCTTTAACCCAGCCACCGCCAATAAACTCTAAAAACTCGAACATGTTTTTCTTAACAGATATAAAGGTTGGCTCACAAATCCTATACCCCATAGATGTTATGCCATGGTCGAACTCGCAATATTTTAACGTAAAATCGTTACCAAGGTCAATAGTACTAGGTAAATCTGGCATTTCAACAGGTTCAAAGCTATTCTTAGCTGAAAATACTGTGCGCTTGTGTCGCCCGCCTGCAATTTCAATCGCTTCAATCACTACGTCGTAGTCAGTGATCAAGTTCCATGTATACCCAGCGAGTTTGCCTGCTACATTCCTTGTGAAACCCTCTGGGCCAAAAAACCTGATAGTATTGTCAGAATTTATTGACGAGCGCAACACTCTATCAAACCCGTTAAAGTGGTCTATATGCGTATGCGATACAAATATATCTGTAACATCTAAAAGTGACGAGTTATCAAGCCCACCAAGTTTGCCACAATCAAGCAGAAAAGCACCATTGCGCCTAATGTTTCGTATAAAAAAAGCGTTATCACTAAACCCACTGTTAAGTTGTTTAATTGAATAGTTTAAATTCATAGCACCATCTGTTTAAAAATTTTATCAATATTTGTTCCAACGTCACCCATAGTATCAATAGTTATGTTTTCTTTTGGGAAGTTTGCCCTAGTTTTTTGCTCGTAATATATTTCTGTACGGCCGTCTGCTATCACGCTATCTTGCTTAGATAGCCTTGCATCTAGCCTCCTCAATATCTCACGCTCTGGCGCTGTAAACAGCACGTTATATGTTGCCATGCCACTAGCTACGGCGTATTGCTCATGATATAATTCGTTAGAAAATGAGCCATCTGTTACGCATAATCTGCCGATTTTGTTTTTATCTTGCGCCATCTCACCCATTGTTTTATATAGTGCTAATGTATTTTCTTTTGAGTAAATATCGCTATCCCATTCAACATATTTTCTATCAGTTGGGTTGATGCCAAGCATCACTTTTCTAGTATAGTCAGACGACGTATAGTGAATAGGAAAACGCTTTGAAAACGCGCGCGCATTTTTTGATTTACCCGTCCCCATAAGTCCATAAAACAATAAATTATCACCACCATTCATTGCATAAGCATAGCATGCAGACATATCAATCAAGCGGCGTACTTCAGCTTGCTTTTCGTCGAACATTTCCCAAGTTGGCGATTTCTCATCAAGTAAAAAACACGTAACTTTCGCCCTAACATAAGCGTAATATGAGCGATAGTAGTTAAGAAGTTTTACGCTATCTTTATCATCAAACTTTTCTAAAAAGCCTGTTACAAAAGCATCAGATAATTCAAGATAACCTAAGAAATCCATCTCCATTGATAAAAACGCCGCTTCTGCAATCACGTCATTATATCTAAAGCGCTTGTTAAACTCTATGCAATCTATCAAGCCAATGTTGCCATCAGCACCAAAGTATATATGCTCTAGACGTAAATCACCATGACCATTTTTGTATAGCCCTTGTTCAAATCGGCTATTGATAACATCTACATTATCTTTTAAAAATGATAGTGTAGCGTTTTGGATATAGTTGAATAAAGTTTTATCTATAAATATGTTAGTATATTTTTCTGTTTGGTTAAAGTTTTCAATAGCGTTGAATTTAACGATATCTGCAAGCGAATTAAAGTTGTCTTCAATAGGCGCAACATCTAAACTAGTTAGAAGTGATGCAACTTGTGAGCCTATCGCCTTCATTTGCTCGCTATCAATTTGCTTATTCAACACTCTATATTGCAAAAAGTCTTTATCATCAATGCGTTTCATTTTCAAAACGTATTCAATAGCTGGCACAGAGTTTTCAACACTTACAAGTTCAAACTTGTTTTGCCCCCTGTTAACGATCTTCATAACTTCAAGATAAATATCTTTTGAGAACCTATTGTTTAGCTCTTGCTCGAGTATGCAAAATGCACGGCGGCTTTTCGGAAGTTTATAATCCAGAAAGCCAAAATCGACGCCTTTCTTAACTTTATAAACATATTCATCACCTAAAAGGGCATATGATATATGTGTTTCCTTTAGTGTTTCTGCACCTGTAAGTTCTTTTAATATTTCGATAACTTTTGGAGTTTCAGTATTGCTCATTTTTTATCCTACTATTTTTTTATTCCTAATATAATATACAGCTCACCTGTGTTGTCGTCAAGCCAGATATCAACTTCCTCTGTGCCTTCTAATATGCCGTTAGAGCGCTGGCGAGAGTATGTATCAAGCTTTGTGAGCATTTCAGAGTTTCCATTTATTGAATGTATCGTGCGTTCTGATTTTATTTCGTTCTCAACTTGCACGCTAATCATGCGCGATAATTCGGCATATGCCCCAGCTTTTGCAGCTTGCTTTTGTGCTATTTCGCCTTGCCCATTATCTTTTGCACTGCCAACAGCCACATAATTATAGCCTGTAATCCTGTTAGGATTTAGCACCCATATAGGATAGCCGTTCTCTATCGGGTATTTTGTTTCACCTATCACACTTGGGCGCTTTTTATCTGCGACATTTAGCGCTGATGGCTTTTGCTTTTCTGCAATTTCATCAACTGGTTCTACTTCGTCGATAGCATTGTTACTACTTGGTAGCGTAACATTGTCAACAATGGTATCAGGTGAGTTATCAAGTTCGTTAAATGCTTCCTCTGCAAGTGCTATCGTTCTTGAGTTGTCAGTTGTTTTCACATCGGCTGATTTTGCACAAGCTGACATTGTTAATAAAACTATTAAAACTATTAGTATTTTATGCATAATTCTACCGTTTATTTGCTATTATCGTCTAAGTCTTTAAACGCTTTGTTTGCATTATTATGAGTGCGGTTGTAGTTAGAGTCACTTTTGTATGAGTCGTAAGAGCTTGCACAGCCAGTTACGAATATTGATAGCATTAGTGATAGTGTGATTAGTTTTAGTTTCATATCTGCCCCTTAGTTTTTAGTAGTCATGTAAATATAGAGCTCTTTTGTTGTTGGGTGCTCCCAAACTTCCTTTATAGTTGCTTGGAAGTTTTTACCATCTACCGATTGAACGGAATACAATGATATATTGCTGCTAACACCTAATTCACTACCACTTGTAGTAATGATTGATGTTGTAGCAACGCTGACGCCAAGTTGCCTTGCTATGTCGTCAAGTGCACGTGATATTGCAAGCTCGCGTTGAGCCGTTTTGCCATTAAAGTGTGTGCCACTAATACCAACACCGCCAATATACCCACTGCCTGACGGCGTATAAAACCAATCAGGGTATTGTACTTTGTTGTTGCTTTGCGTAGTAGATGCACATGCGCAAGTGAATAGTAGCATTATGATTATAGTCAGTTTTTTCATTTGTTACAACTTAAAAAAGGCGGTATAAAACCGCCCTAATATTATTTTAAAACTTTAGCTAATTATTGTGCTGAAAGTGGTGGAACTGGTTGTGAGTTTGCACCAAATTCTTTGTCGATAGCCATGTCAAGTTCGTCTTGTGCTTTTTGAGCTTGGAACTGTTGCCATAGAGCGTTATCGTTGCGGAAGCTGTTTATAGCGTTTTGCTCAACAACTGGCGCAGCAACTGATGCATCGATACCAACTAAAACATATAGTTCGTTACAGCTAGAGATCCAAGAGTTAGCTTGCCTAGAACCTGTTAAAGTTTGAGAAGCAACTTGTTTAGATACGTTAGCTGCAAGCTTGTCAACAGTTTCATCTTCGCCGATGCCTGTTGTTTGAGTGAAGCTTTTGAACATGTTGTTCACTTTAACGCCAATAATTCTAGCCATTTCATCTCTGCCGTTAGCAAGTGCTTCTGTGCGAGCAAAGTTAAGGCCAGCTTGACCAATTTTAGCAGCGCCAACAGCGTTTAAGCCACCTTCTGCACCACCGTTGATAACCCAATCAGGTGCGCCTGTTAAACAAGCGTTTTGTAGTTGCTCTTCAGCAATTTCCGTTTTGCTAGAACAACCAGCAAATACGAACATTGACGCAACCGCCAATAATAATAATTTTTTCATATTATCCTCCGTTAATTAAATTACATCTAAAAATATATTCATAATACATTTTCTTTTATCGTCTTTCAACTATTATTTCATCGTCAGAAATCTTTAAAACTTTATACTTAAAATTACGCTCAAGGAAACTTGCTAAATAGTATGTTTTCTCAGGGTAGTTTACAAGTAGCGAGCTTATGCCCTGCGTTTTAATATCTAGTGCAAATGGCACATTCCTGACATCTTCTTCAAGCTCTCTCAATAAGCTCATGCTGGTGTTGCCCTTTAATGCCACACGTACAGACTTTGCATTTGTGCCAAATATTGCACTAGCAACATCTGAGGCTATCTTTGGTGCTTCAGTTCTACCCATTGTGCGGTATGTATAGTAGCTTGCATCAAGTGCTGAATTGCCTTGCCCACGTGCAGTTTTTGAACCTGTCGTAACAACAACATTTTTACCCTCAACATGTGATATTAGTTGCCATGCAAGTTGCCCATTAACTAGTGCAAAATTTACATTCCCATAGCCAATGTTGCCACTTTGCTCTACTATTTTAAGTGAGCCTATCAAGAAACTCGACGCCATAGTCTTAGATATAATATCATCAATAAGTGTTAAGTTATTTGACTCTACTGCATTTTCAAGCTCTTTTTGCATTGTGTTATCAATCGAAATTACTTCAAAACCTTTTCCTTGCAGTTGTTTGATAACTTCGTTTGTGAATGCTTGGTTAACTTCAACATTGCCGTCTGTTAGTGTCGCTGGGATAAATACAACAATATTAGTATTTTTAGCGAACTGGCTGATAGTTTTTTCAGCATTTTCAGGGATAACATCGGCAGATATTGCTACCCAATATATGTCGCCATCTTTGCCTTCATCAAGTATTTTGTATGATTTCACTGTTGCAGATAGTTCAGACTTCACAGCCTCGTCAGCAAGTTCAGCATTTAGCATAATTGTGTCAATTTTCACTTTCACACCAGATGCTTGTTCGATAGCTGCCCACTTTGCACGAGATATTGCAACATTTTTTGCGCTTGCGGTATCATTGTGCGTGATTGTTGCTTCGCCGAATGCTTCATATGTTTTTGCAAACGCAGCTGTTTGCGATATAGTTAATATAAATAATATTGATAATAGTTTTTTCATCGTTCCCTAATCTCGTGGTGCTATATTTGTGCGCTTAACATAAGCGCCTGCTTTAATCAATTCAACTTCATGGTCGTCTGCTTCAACAACTCCCCATGAAAACTTTTCATCTATTTGGTTAGATATTGTAACTGTTGCGCCTGTTTCCTCAAGCGAACAATGGTTTGCTCGTGTTAAGAAATCTGTCACAACGCTTAAGCGGTATACTGTAAATTCATCACCCTCTTTAACGCCAGCATCATCGCCTAAGTTCAGCTGTGCAATCTTTCTGCCACCTTTTGTGGAGTTGATATAGCCAGCAATTGCAAAATGATCTGCAATGTAGTTGTTTGATTCTTCAAGTGATTCTATAATCATAGCTTTTGCTGAGTTTATTATGATATCTGGCTGAAAGTTTGTGCTTTGGGTTGCTCTTTCTTCTTTTTCAAAACTTTGCGAGAATATAACTTCGCCTGTTTCTGCATCAACAAGTGTAAGCGTGATAGATACAGCAACATACCAACCACTAGTAGCAACATCTTTAATGATTGAAATAAAACTTAATGCCGTAGCAAGTTCGCTCTCGCTACTACGCATATTTGTTGGTTGTATATAGCTTGCAGCAATATTGTCGACTGAGCCTGTCAATATATATTTAACACCCGATAGTTTACCAAACTCCATAACTGTGTCAGGGTCTGCGATAGACATCTGGAATTGCTGCTCTGCTAGTATCTGCTCGAGCGCTGCACGGCTATACAATTTTATGCCACCTATTTGCGAAATAGCTTCTTCCACCGTGCTTTGTGCAAATGTGCCAAGCGACGGCGCAAATTGCGTCATAAATGTTGTGCTATCTTCTGAATATACCATACCTGTAAGTGAGTTTGTTCTAGATGCCCCTATTGCAATATTGCTATTGCCTACTGCCACGCCTGTTGTGCGGCTAGTTGTTGCGGCAAGCGCTGCGCCAGAGGTTGATGTGTTATTTATGTCAATATCGTTTCTATAGCCTGTATTATTAGCAAACTCAACAACAGCTATTTCCCATGTATCAGGGCGGTATAAATGCATGCATTCATCAGGGACAGAAACAGCGCCACTATCGTCACCTGTTTGTTGAAATTTAGCTAAATCAATAGTTGTAGATGCACACCCCGTAGCGATAAGCAATGAGGCTACAACAAAAAATTTATACATAACTCACCTACTTTGTTTTTATACCAAGTTCTGCCATAACTGCTTGCAAATCTTGCCATGTTTCTTTTTTACGTGACGGCTCACGCAATAGATACGACGGGTGATACGTAGGCATAACCTTATATCCACGCCAATTTTGCCAGTTGCCCCTTAACTTCGATATGGCTGTGTCGTTTTGTATTAACGACTTTGTAGCTACAGAGCCTAAACATACTATATAGTCTGGTTTTACAATGTCAATTTGTGTTTGTAGATAGCCTATGCAGCTGCTAGCCTCATCTGCAAAAGGGTTACGGTTGCTAGGTGGCCTACATTTCACAATGTTTGCGATATATACTTCTTCACGCGTCAATTTCATTGCGATAATCATTTTATCAAGCAACTGCCCACTATCGCCAACGAACGGCCTACCCGTTTCGTCCTCTTCTGCGCCAGGGCCTTCACCAACGAACATAAGCTTAGCATTTATGTTACCTTCACCAAACACAACATTCTTTCGGCATTTAGATAAATTGCACTTTTCACAGCTTGATACTGTAGATTGCAACTCTTTCATAGCGCCAGCTTTATCAGCATATTCGGCTATAGGTGCGTCATTTTGTGGCGCACTCTCAACTTTTACAATCGTTGGTATCGGTTTTTCAGGTTTTATAATATCTGTAACGCCAAACAACTCTTGCGTAGGCGTTATAGGGAAAATATCCATAGAAATGTTACTCCATAACATATAATCTAATGCTTACTATATGTTATAACATTACACGCAAATAAATCAAGCATTTAACTTAATCACGCTAAAAAAGCTTTCTGCTATCACTTGGCTTTATCATTATGCTTGATTAGTTTATATCAAATAGTGTAGTATAAATATTATGATATTATTAGTAATAAAATACTGTTTAATAGGCGTTTTCGTTACGTTAATTTACTTTGGTAGCGTGCTTGCATTTGGGCTTGGGCGTTTCACTGCATTCGACATGCGTAGTGTGCTTTATTTCATGTTACTTGTGCCTATCATTGAAGAGTGCATTTTTCGTGGAATTATACAGCCGTTTATTAATAGCAAACTGAGTAAATATCTGCTAGGCATTAGCGTTGGCAATATTGTTGCTTCTATGATATTTTCGCTTATGCACCTATTTACTGCAAGTGTTGCAATATCTGTGCTAATGTTTATACCTTCAATATTTTTAGGCTATTTGCGTGATAAAAGTGGGAGCATTATCCCATCTATTTTCACGCATGCAATATTCAATGTGAACGTTTTTATTTTATATGATATCTATAGATTGAAAGAAATTTTATAAGTATATTATATTGTATTTGATTTTTATATAAGGAATGTGTTATTTTCGTATTACTATGAGCAACTTTAAAATCCATTATCTAATTTATGCTGTTGTGATAGGGCTATCTGTTGGCTGGTTAGCTTCAACCATTGCTAGTGCGATGATTGTTGAGCCTAAAGCACTACCTACAGTTAAGCGCGCAACAAATGTGCAAAAAACCCCTATTGATCAAGTGGCTAAAAGCGTCATTGATAGCAATATCTTTTCGCTTGATTTAGCTGCTAATCAAGTTGCGCCTTCTACCCCTACAGACAACACATCTACAGAAGATAGCACTACAGTTGCACCTCCACCACCATTTACAGCTAAACTCGTAGGTATATTTCAACTACAAAATGAGGAAAGTGGTTTTGCAATCATATCACTTGATAACGGCACAGTTGTTTTAAAAACTGGCGAAGAAAAAAACAACCTAAAATTGATATCTCTACAACCATACTCTGCACTTGTTGAACGTGATGGCAAAAAATATTCACTTATGCTTGAAGATGCTGGCAATAAAGTTGCGACAAACAACACTAGCACAGCTAAACCAACTACACCTTCTACACCTGCAACTACTACAGGCTCAAATATAAACTTATCGCTCCAAAGGAACGATGTAAAATCTGAACTGCAAGACTTAAATAAAGTGTTACAGAGTGCACTAGTATCACCATTCTACAGTAACGGCGAATACTTAGGCTACCGAGTTACTAAAATGAAACAAGAATCACCACTTGCGAAACTTGGGCTCACGCAAGGCGACATTATCACACGTATAAACGGCTCTGAGCTGAAAAGCCCTGAACCTCTCTTTGCAATGCTAGGGCAGATAGATGACATATCTGCTGTGAGTATAGATATCATCAGAAACAATGAAAAAAAATCAATATTTGTGGATATAAACTAATGAAAAAAACAACTATTTTACTAACACTACTTTTCACATTACTCTTTTCAATAAACGCCTTTGCAGATGACTACAATGTCAACTTCAAGAACGTACCAATGAAAGATTTCATCACGTTTGTTGGCGAATTTACTGGTAAAAACATGATTTATACGGAAGCAAACGTCCGTGGCAACGTAACAGTAGAGTCGCAAAAAGAGATGACGTCAAACGAATTGTTAGAAGTTTTTTTCTCAGTGTTAAAAATGAACGCACTGCTACCTATTATGGATGGCGATAACATTCAAATAATCGCAGAGCGTGACGTCCCACTATATGATGAAGACCTCGCAATAAACTCTAACAACGTTGGCGAAGCGTTCATCACAACTGTTATACCAGTTGATAACTACAACGCGCAAACATTGCTCCCTGTATTAAATAGGTTAAAATCCCGTACTGCTTATGTTGAAGTTGTACGTGGGTTAAATATACTTGTTGTAAAAGACTTTACATCACGCATTGAAAAGATGATGTCAATCATATCCACTATAGATACCGAAGCAAACGCATATACGTTCCACACTATCCAGCTCGAGTTCGCAACAGCAAGCAGAGTTGAACAGCAAATCATAAAACTATACGGTGAACTAGGCAAAAGCGCGCTAAACACAAACGCCCCAGTTGTTGTATCAGACGACAACTCAAACTCACTTGTTATAGCAGCACCTGCAGAGGAATTTGAAAAAATTAAACATCTGATCGACTCGTTCGACTCAAGTGTAAGCATCGTATCTACATCACCAAAGGTTTTCTACCTTAAAAATGCTAAAGCAGTCGATGTAGAAAAAGTGTTAACAAAGCTTTTAAGCTCGATAGCGCCTACTCAAAACACAGCACAAAAAACAAACATAAAAGCAAACGTCTCGGCTGATGAAGCTACAAACGCTATTATTGCTGTTGGTGACCAAGGGCTATATAACCAAGTTGGCGCACTTATTGAAAAACTAGACGTACCTCGTCGCCAAGTGTTTGTTGAGGCACTCATATTGGAAACAAGCATTGATACTGGCTTCCAATTTGGTGTTGAGTGGTTTGGTGCTGGCTCTGAAAGTGGCACTGGCTCAGTAGTTGGTGGCTTAACAGGTAGCGGTGCATTAGGTGGACTTGCAGGCTCAGTTGCTAGTGGATCATCAGACATTAGCTTACCTACAGGGTTTTCACTTGGTATCATCGGTGATTTGATTAACTTTAATGGTGCAACATTTCCATCTATTGGCGCATTTTTAACAGCTATTGAGAGTACATCGGGTGTAAACATTGTATCTAACCCGCAAATATTAACACTTGATAACGCAGAGGCAGAAGTTTTCGTTGGTGAAAACAGGCCGTTCGTAACAAGTGAAAAATATGACTCAAACAATAACGCTATACAAACATTCGACTATAGAAACGTAGGTGTTAGCTTGAAAGTTACACCACTTATTTCTAGCAGCGATATGGTTACATTAACTATTGATACAGAAGTAAATAAACTTGCAGCAGCACAATTTAACGCAACAGCGCCAATCACGCTAACACGTACCACTAAAACTGTTGCAAAGCTACAAAATAAATCTATCATGATGATATCTGGTATGATTAAAGATGATACAACGCTCACAAATACAGGTGTTCCGTTCCTATCTAGCATTCCTATTTTAGGCAACTTATTTAAGTCGTCTAGCGAAACTAGTGAGAAAACAAACTTAATGGTTTTCATCACAGCGCAAATCATTGACACAGTTGATGATGCAAGAGCGCTCATGCAAGTTAGGCAAGATTCTATGTCTCAATTCAATGATGAAGCAGACTACCAACTTGGCACTGACTTCGCAACTCGTGATTCAAATAGCTTATTAAAATCACGTGTAGAAGGTAAAGTTATCGTAAATCCGATGGTTATCGACAACACAACTATCAAAATAAACGAAGACTTTGAACGTGGCACAACTGACGGCACTAAGAACAGGCTTGCACAATAACATGAGCAACTTTGAAACGCTAAAACAACACTACATGCGCTTTCCTGATAAAAGCGATTTCGTTTTATCGCATACCGATGATGGCGACCCAATATTCTTCTATAGCGACGACGAAGGCTTTAAAAAAGCGCAACTACTTTGCTTCAAAACAGGCATACAAGCACATTTTGAACAAGTCGACAAACGCAAAGTTTTAGAACTGCTAGAAAGCCACGGTGGCGATATGGACGACATATCAAGCGACGCCAACGAAGACGAACTATCTGACGATGAAGCAAATATTTTAACATCATCTTACGACGATGCTCCAGTTATAAAACTCGTTAACCAAATCATTATCCATGCTGTTAAAAGCGGTGCTAGTGATATCCACTTTGAAGGCCGTGAAGGCGCATTCTTAATACGTATGCGTGTTGATGGTTCACTAAACACTATCAAAACATACCCTAAAAACGTGCAAGAACCTGTTTTAGCACGTATAAAAGTTGTGGGTATGCTTGATGTTGCAGAGTCTAGGCGCTCACAAGATGGCAGGATAAACTTAAAAATCGGTAACCGTACTATAGATATACGTGTTTCGACAATGCCATCAGTAAACGGCGAAAAAGCTGTGTTACGTATCCTTGAGCGCTCATCTGAGTTTGTATCATTGCAACAAATCGGGCTAGACGGCGAATTATATGAAAAGTTTCGCCCATATCTCGATAGGCCTAACGGTATTATATTAGTTACAGGGCCTACTGGTAGTGGTAAAACGACTACTCTTTATGCATCATTGCTTGCAATGAACAGAACTAATAAAAATGTGGTAACAATTGAAGACCCAGTCGAGTACCATATAGATAACGTAACACAAGTGCAAATGAACCCTAGCGTTGGGCTAACATTTGCGAACGCTATAAAAACATTTTTACGCCAAGACCCTGATATTATCCTTGTCGGTGAGGTGCGTGATAATGAAACTGCGGAGTCGGCCGTTCAAGCATCGCTCACAGGTCACTTGGTGCTTTCTACATTGCATACAAATGACTCACCAACAGCTATTGCAAGGCTTATTGAGATGGACGTTGAGCCGTTCTTAATATCTTCATCATTATTGATTGTTGTTGGGCAAAGGCTTGTTAGAAAAGTTTGCCCACATTGCGCAACTAGTATACCTACTGATGATTTCATCAAAGATATATTTAAAACAGCAGGCATTACGCTAAATAGCCATACAAAAGGCATGGGTTGCGAGCATTGCTTCAACACTGGCTACCGTGGGCGTATTGGTGTGTTTGAAATGCTTGAAATTACTGATAGCATAAGGCATTTGATCAATAAACGTTCATCAGCTTTTGAAATAAGGGCAGAAGCACGCAAACAAGGCTTTAAAACTATGCTAGAATATGGCGCAGAGCTTGTGCTAAAAGGTGTAACGACGCCTGAAGAAGTGCTCTCTGTCACACGTGTAGAGTAATACCATGGCGATGTTTTCATACAAAGGTGTTTCGAAAAACGGACGCGATGTCAAAGGCACAAAAGAAGCTGTATCTAAACAAGCGCTCACGGCTGAACTATTAGCTGAGGGGATATATGTTACTGATATCGCTGACGCTGCAAGCAAAAAAAGCAGCTTAGGCAAATATGCTGACCTGTTTTCTAAAAAACAAAACTTATCTGACACATTCTTCCAGCTATCGCTATTGCTTAAAAGTGGTATCACGTTAGTTGAGTCTGTTAAAACTGTTGCAAAAACTACAGGTAACCAAAAGCTGAAAAGTGCGTTGCTTGAAAGTGCATCAAAAGTTACTGAAGGTATGCGCTTTTCTGAAGCGTTATCGAAATATCCTACTATTTTTGAGCCTATGTATGTAAACCTCATAAAAGCATCTGAACAAGTGGGCAAGCTTGCAGAAGTGCTTGCAGATATCGCAACTTATGAAGATGATAAACGTAAAAATTCAGATAAGCTAAAATCTGCCATGGTATACCCAATGACAATATTGGTTATGGGGCTTGGTGTGCTTGGCTTCTTGCTTGCGTTCGTTGTGCCTAAGATGGAATCAATTTTTGAGAGCATGGGGCAAGACATCCCAGCTACTACACAACTACTTTTAAGCGTTTCAGACTTTGTTACAAATTTTGGGTTTGTTATACTTGCATTCTTCTTATTCGTTATATTTTTAATTAGATATTTATATCACAACAATGCTAAGTTTAGGTTAGATGTAGATAAGCGCTTATTTAAGTTAGATTTAGTTTCAACATCATCAGTTGCTAAATTCTCGCATGTGTTAGCGTTTCAGCTAAAAGAGGGTTTACCATTGACTGACGCCCTACACCACGCAAGCATGACGATTGATAACATGTATATGCGTAATGCGTTGTTAGACATTAGAACTTCTGTGCAAGCTGGTATGAAATTATCTGTTGCTGTTAAGAATGCGAACATTTTCCCTGAGCTGTTCCCAGCAGCTGTTTCAACAGGTGAATCATCTGGCAATATGCCTGAGCTGTTAGAGCGCGTAAATGAATTCTACTCAAAACAAGTTGATAAGTTTTTGACTGCGTTTGTGTCAGTTATTGAGCCGTTATTTATTGTATTTATCGGTGTGCTTGTCGGCTTCATCGTTATATCAATCATGCAACCGTTACTATCAATGAGCCAACTAGCAGGCTAGCTATCTTATAAACACATAGTTTATGTCAGTTGAGTCGCTTTCAGAATATGTATAGCCTTGTTCATTGAATTGCTTTATATCATTAATATCTTGGATATTATTTTCAGCCATATAACGCACCATATATCCACGAGCCATTTTACACATCGTGCCTTTCTCTACAACTTTGCCATTTATACGCTCACCAAAAACACACGTGATAAACTTTGTAGTCGGTAACAAATGTGGGCGGATAGCCTCGCTATACTCTTTAGACGCTAAATTTAGCACCGTGCTACACTCGCTCTCTAGGTGTTTTGCAAGTTTATCACCCCAATAAGCATACAGCCCTTTATGCTCATTTACGGCTAGTTTTGCTTGCATCTCTAATCTGTAAGGTGTAACGCCATCAAACGGACGCAACACACCATAGAAGCCTGATAAAATACGTAAATGCTTTGTGATATAATCGAAGTGGCTACGCTCAAACACGTTTGGCGCCATACATTTATATTGTATGCCCTCATAGCTAAATATTGCTGGTGTTAGGTTTGTTTGTAGCTCCATATCACGTAGCCTTGCTATGTTTAAGTTTGCGATGTTGTCGTTACATTTCCATAACGCTTGAAGTTCTGTAACACTCATAGATTGCAGTTGAGTTTTCAACTGTTCGGCTTCTGCGATAAAGTGCGGTACACTTAGTGCAGAGAAACTATCAGTATCCACGTTCATCTTTTTAGCTGGTGCAATGATTATACGCATACGATTAGTTCCTTAAATGTTTTATAGCTTACAAGCTTTCTATCTATTGCCGTTTCAACCTGATTTACAAGCACACTTAATGCTTTGATTTCTTCAGCTCTGCTTATCTTTAGCGAGTTATATAGGCTTGGTTTTTGGAACGCTTTGAATATCATTAGCGTAAACTCGGAAAGCTGCAATCCGCCCTCTTCTGCACATTCATCGCACAATAGCATACCTTCATGAAGCTTTGCACTTGTTGTAAGCTCTTTACCGCAAGTTGCACACTCATGTATGTTGAACATATGCCCATTGTTTTTGAGCATTGCAAATATTGCAAACATTAGCACTTTTGAGATATTATCTGTAGTGATTTTTGAAAGTATTGTCCATAAAACTGGCTCTTCTTGAGATACTTCATAAAGTGAGTCGTATATGTCGAACAACAGGCTTAATCTTATTGATATTGCAGGTGTTTCTGCGAAGTATGTATAGTTATAATACGGCTTGAAGTGATAAAGTTTATTAAGCTCAGACTTTTCCTTTTTCTGCATATCAAGTTCGCCAGGTGTAAATAATGAAATACCACCTGACTTACTATATGCCTTAGGGATAAACAGCTTCACTTTGCCATGCTCAAGCGTGTATGCGTTAGCAATGGCAGAGTTGTCTGAATATTTGATAATTTTATAAATGATGCCTTCTGCGTAATCTCTCATTATAGATGGTACATCAAGAACATAGCAACACTAAAATAGATTGCTAACCCAGTAATATCGTTCAGCGCTGTGATAAACGGAGTTGATGCAACTGCAGGGTCTTGCTTAAGCTTTAATAAAACCATAGGAACAGCAGCACCAGTAAACGATGCAAATATCATAGCAAAGAAGATTGCAACACCTACGATAACACCAAGTTGAGCATCACCACCCCAGAACGGAGCAACAACACCTAGCATAACACCAATAATTACGCCCATAATTACACCGACAGTCATCTCCCTTGATACAATGCGCCCTATATGGCTCATATCAACAGTACCCATTGCAGCACCACGTATGATGACTGTTGCAGCTTGGCTACCGATGTTACCACCCATCGCCATCACGATAGGCATAAATGCGGCAAGCAAGAGGAAATCTTCAATATTGCCTTGGAAATATGATATAACACCACCAGCAATAAGCTCGCCAATAAACGTGATAACAAGCCATGGAAGCCTAGCACGTGCGATTTTGATAGGGTTGTTATACATCCTTTCATCTTGCGATACACCGACCATGCTATAGATATCATCAGACGCTTTTTCACGGATAACGTCGATAACATCTTCAACTGTGATAATACCAGCAAGTTTACGGTTTTCATCTATTACAGGTAATGCAAGTAGTGAGTATTTATCAACTAAATCTGCAGCTGTGTTTTCTGTATCCATAACGCTGACTGTGATAACGTCTGATACCATCACTTCCGATAGTTTGCGCTCTGGTGGGTTCAAGATAAGTTGGCGCAACGATAGTACGCCAGCAAGCCTGCCATCATCATCTATAACATATAGGTAGAAAACCATTTCTAAGTCTTCAGCTTTGTGTAGTTGTTTAGTGGCTTCTTTCACGGTCATATCTTCGTGTAGTGCGAAGTATGAAGTATCCATGATAGCACCAGCAGAGCCTTCTGGATAGTAGAGCAGTTCTTCAACGTCTTCTAGCACGTCTTTTGGTATGTAGTCCATACATTTGAGGCGCTCTTCGAGTGGCAACAGACGCAAGATATATGAGGCGTCATCACTCTCCATTTCAGCGAAAAGCGAAGCAACAACTTCTTGCTCTAGCTCTGAGAATATTTTTAGCATTGCTGCATCTTCCATTTCTAAGATGACTTCTGCTATTTTATGTTTATCTGTGAAATATGCCCATATTTTTTTACGGTCGATATCTGGCAAGCCACGCACAATGAGTGCGATATCAGCTGGGTGGAGTTTATCAAGGAATTTTTCTAGTGAGTGCTTTGCATTTCTACGGATAAGTTTTTTTACATTCTCAATTTTAATATTAAGTGTGTTTCTTTCCATAACTTCACCCCCGTAGAATTTAACCTCTGATTATAAACTGTTTACATGAAATAATCTATAAAAAAATTATAAGTTTTTGTGAAAT
>CAYJDR010000012.1:0-54657 GCA_964368965.1 uncultured Deferribacteraceae bacterium | reverse complement strand
CAGAAATAGACGATTATGAGTTCTGTGCTGCTGATATTGAAGTGCTTGAACGCCTAAAAAATAAATATTCATAACACCAATCATCATTATTTAAAATACAATATGCAATTTTTGTAGAGCTAAGCTAGCTTTTATGCAATATTTTTCCGTTTAAAATTAATAGTTTTAGAGAGTTAGTATTTGTTATTTTTATAACAATGTAATTTTTTTATGAAAAATATATTGACAATCATAGTGTAGTATGATTATATAGCTTATTGTCATAGTTCACTAGTTTAATATGACAAGATAAAGGAGGAGAGTATGAAAAAGAATGCTATGGTTCTTGATTTGAGTCGCTGTATCGGCTGCTATGCCTGTATTGTGTCATGTAAGCTTGCTAATGTAACACGTCCAGGCGTAAACTATAATGCTGTTAAAGCTG
This sequence comes from uncultured Deferribacteraceae bacterium, assembly GCA_964368965.1. GTDB lineage: Bacteria > Chrysiogenota > Deferribacteres > Deferribacterales > Mucispirillaceae > CAYJDR01. The sequence continues at coordinate 54,233 of CAYJDR010000012.1, read as the reverse complement.
TTGAGTGGGATGAGTATCCAAATGCAAAACGTCGGTATATGTTAACGATGTGTAACCATTGTGAAAGCCCAGCATGTGTTAAAGTCTGTCCTGCTGGCGCTACTTATAAAGCTGTAACAGGTGAAGTGTTAGTCAACTATGATTTATGTATTGGTTGTGGATATTGTGTTTCGGCATGCCCTTACGCGGAGCGCCATTTGGTAAAAGAGTACACGCAATACTTTGATGGATATGTTGCACCATATGAGGAAGAGGATGAGGGACGTTGTGATATTGTTGAAAAATGTACTTTTTGTGCTCCGCGTACCTCAAATGGAATGCAACCAATGTGCTCAATGCATTGCCCAGGAAAGGCGCGTATTTTTGGCGATGTAAATGATCCAAATAGTGAAATTTCTGGTTATATCAAAAAACATAATGCAAAAAAAATCGAAGGAACGAACATGTACTATGTTATACCTGAAGGAATGCCGACAGATACCCTCCCGCCTGCATATAAAGAGCCGTCATTAATTGTTGCTGATAAAGTTATTAAAGATACAGGTAAAGCTGTGCTTGGTGTCGCCGCTGCAACATTAGTTGTTGCAGGTGTATCTGCTAATATTGGTGCAAAAAAAGGAGATAGCCATGACGATGAAAAATGATAAGGATAAGGATATGATTGTTAGGTTTAGCTTAGCATCTCGTCTTGCGCATTGGCTTTATGTTATTCCTTTTGTTATTCTCTTGATAACTGGTTCAGCGCTAGTGTTTCATAGTTTTTCCGTATTGGTTGGTAATGAAGGATTAAAGGCTTTTGGCAAGATACATATCATATGTGGAGCGTTTTTGACTGTTGTTCCTGTTACAATATTAGTGTTATTTTCGTTTAATAATTTTGCACGTTGGATAAAAGATATATCAACGTTCACAAATGACGACAAGCGCTTTGTTGCGAGTTTTCCTAAATCGCTTTTTAATGGCAGATATCGACATGATATCCCGCAAGGGCGCTTTAATGGTGGTGAAAAGATAAATTCTTGGTTGCAAATAGTTGGCTTTTTAACTTTAGTTGCAACTGGTTGGATTATGTTTTTTGCTGATAGTTTTTCGCATGATACGTTCTTAATGGCTAAGGCTATCCATGGTGGCTGTGCTTTGTTACTTGGTGCAATTGTGCTTGGTCATGCATTTTTAGGTTTGATACATCCTGATTCTAGGGAAAGTATGCGAGGTATAATTTTCGGAGTTGTTAGCAGAAAGTATGCGAAAAACCACCACCCGTTATGGCTGAAAGAGGTTGAACATAACGAGTTTATTCATAATAGACAGGAGAAATAATATGAAAATATCAAGAAGAAACTTTTTAAAAGCAACTGCCGCTGGCATTGGCGCTAGTAGTGCAATATATATAAATCCAGAATGGGAAGCGCTTGCCGCAAGTGATACACCATCAGAAATAAAATACTCACATTGCATGATGTGTAACCACGGCCCTCATTGTGGTATAAAAGCTGTTGTGAAAGAGGGCAAAATAATGTCGATTGAATATCGCGACGGCTATCCAAATAGTAATTTATGTTCAAAAGGTGTTGCATCTATCCAAGAGATGTATGACCCACACAGATTGTTATACCCTCAAAAAAGAACTACGCCAAAAGGTTCGCCTGATCCAAAGTGGGAGCGTATTTCATGGGATGAAGCACTAAAAACAATAGCAGATAAGCTTAACGAAATTAAAGCACGTGAAGGTGCTGAAAAAGTTATGTTTTTTACTGGTGACCCAAAAGAGCCACGCTCAGCAGTTCAGCGTTTAGCGTTTAATTTTGGTTCGCCTAATATGGGCACAGAAAGCTCAACATGTTTTAAAGCAACAGAACTATCACGTAAACTTATTTATGGCCCAGAGTGGTTTGTGGCAACTAGTAACGCAACTGGAGGGATGCCAAACCCAAAGCATACAAAAGTTGCAATCTTTTGGGGCACAAACAAAGCATGGAGTGGCGCCTTCATAATGGATAGGCTTATAAAAGCTAAGCAAGCATCAAATGGGAACTGTAAATATATTGTAATCGATCCACGTGTTACGCCAACAGTTACAGCGCTTGCAGATTTACACATCCAGCTTAGACCAGGGACAGATGGCGCATTAGCTTTATGTTTCGGTAACCACTTGATACAAAATAATGCTTACGATAAAGACTTTATCAGAGATTGGGCACATGGGTTTGATGAATATAAAGAGTACGTGAAAGAGTTTACAATTGAGCGCACAGCAGAAATTTGTGGCGTTGATGTATCTGTAATTCAAAAAGCATGTGATATATTAGTAGAGCAGGGTGCACCGATTACTTTTAGCTCTGCTGCAGCATTTCCACACCATAAAAACGGAGTGAATACCTATAGAGCAATGCAATTACTGATACCATTAACTGGTAGCTTAGATGTTCCTGGAGGTTTTGGGATAACAGATGAACCATTTATGGATAAAGATGAGTGGTGGGGCTCAATGACGTTTTCTGGCGCTAAAGATTTGTTGCCTAAGCTTGACCACTTGCGTGTTGACCGTAAATACTTTCCAGTGTGGGCAGATACAGACCAGCAAGGAAGCGTACAACTGAATATGATGCCAGAGTATGTTGAAACTGGTGCAATTAAAGCAATTGTGATGTTCGGCGGTAACGCTATGATGTGGCCACAAACACACTTATATCAAAAAGCGTTTGCAGATGCTGAGCTATCAGTTGCGTGTGATATATCATACCGTCCATGGACGCATGATCATTGCGATATATTATTGCCTGTAAATACGATGTTTGAGCGTATGGCTCCGCTGACTATTTTTGGCAGATCGTTTTTCTTGCGTGAGCCTATTGTTGAGTCTATGGGTGAGTCTCGTTCAGATTATCGTATTTGTTGCGATCTTGGAACAGCACTTGGGATGGGCGATAAGTTTTGGGGTGGTGGACCAAAATCGGAAGAAGAATGTATGCGTGATATACTTAAAAACTTAGATATAGGTGTTACATTAGAAGACTTGAGAGCAGCAAGTCCTAACCCTGTGAAAGTGCCTATGAAAGATAAACCTAAATTTAAAAAGTATGAACTAGGATTGTGTAGAGTCGACGGTAAAAAAGGCTTTTCATCGCCTACAACAAAAGTTGAATTTACATCAGAAATATTACGTAAATACGGTTTTAACCCATTGCCAATATATGTAGAGCCTGCGCAAAGCCCTGTGTCAACACCAGAAATTGCTAAAGAATATCCTTTGATTATGAATGCTGGTAGTCGCGTTCCTATGTACACGCATAGTAAGCAAAGAGACATTCCTTGGTTGCGCGAACTTATGCCAGATCCAATTTGCGGTATTAGCAAAATAGCCGCAGATGAACGAGGAATAAAAGATGGTGATGATATTATATTATCAACACAGTTTGGAGAACTGAAAGCGAAAGCATCAATAACTAATATGGTTAGGCCAGATACAATAGATATGGTGCATGGTTGGGCAAGTGCAGATATAAATGAGCTCATACCACGTGATTTTGACCCTATAAGCGCATTCCCTCCATATAAAGAAGGCTTATGCCAAGTTCGGAAAGTATAAAGCAAATAGAGGGTTGCCGTTTTGGTGGCCCTCTATTTCAATATAATAACTTGCAAAAAGATGAGCGTGATAGTATAGTTACGTTATTACCTTTGAAGGATGGTAGCGTGGAATTTTTTAAGATTGATGAAAGCTCAGGCATACCAATATGGTTGCAAGTAAAAAACGGACTTATACATATGATCATGTCTGGCAAGTTTCAAGTAGGCAGCCAGCTTCCTACTGTGCGTGAGCTTGCCGTTATTTTATCTATCAATTATAATACCGTTAGTAAAGTGTATGCTGAACTTGAACGTGAAAGCTATATCACTAGCCTACGTGGCAGAGGCACATTCGTCGCTGAGCGAAAAACTCCACATAATGACTCTATCAATATGCTAAAATCACTCACAGATGAATTTGTTAATAAAGCGTTTGAAGCAGGCTTTACTATAAAAGATATAGAAAGCGTTGTTAAACAACGTTTAAAGGGGTAACTATGGCTAATATTAGTTTCACAGGCGCAGACCACAGCGCTTCAAGAAAGGGTGCTTATATATTTGCAGTAACACTATTTGTATTATCAGCAGGCGCGACATTATTGCCATTTATAAATAACTTAAGCATATTGCATATCATATTGGCGGTTATTGTTGGTTTTCTTGTTTCTACATCTTGCCATATAGCGCTTGAGTGGGAAAAAGTTGTAATACTTAGGCTAGGGAAATTTCACCATGTTTCAGGACCAGGGTTATATTTTACAATGCCGATTATTGAGTCTGTTACTGCTCGCATTGACCAGCGTGTTATGACTACTCCATTCATGGCAGAGCAAACACTTACTGCAGATGCCGTGCCTATTAATGTTGATGCAGTTCTGTTTTGGATGGTGTGGGATCCGAAAAAAGCAACGATTGAAGTGGCAGATTATCCGCTTGCTGTTTCTTGGGCAGCACAAACAACTATGCGTGATGTGATAGGGCGAACAACACTTGCAGAAATACTTACACAGCGTGAAAAACTAGATAAAGAACTGCAAGAAATAATCGACCACAAAACTGAAAGCTGGGGCATTACTGTAGTATCTGTAGAAATACGTGACATAATTATCCCACAAGAACTGCAAGATGCAATGAGCCGAGAAGCACAAGCAGAACGCGAACGCAATGCTAGAATTACGCTTGCTGAAGCAGAGAACGACATATCTGAAATGTTCGTCAAAGTATCAGAAATATATGGCGATAACAACATTGCATTACAGCTTCGCTCACTAAGCATGATATGTGATAGTGTTAAAAATAATGGTGGGATGATTGTTGTGCCAAGTTCCATCACAAATATCCTTGAAAATATAAACTCATTAAACAAAACAAAGTAAGCAACAGTGCAATCCAAAACGGGTTGCACTTTCTTTTACAACTTATTAAAAACTTTCCAACATGTTATCAACAACGATTTTCTATTAGTATCAATGTCTTTAGGAGATGTGCTTAAAATTTAGGCATTTTGACTGAAGTGTATCTTGGTTCAATTTGTGTTTATTTATCAATGTTGAAATTTATAGTGAACTATTTTTCATTAAAAGTTACTAATATTTAAGGGAGGATTTTCGGTATATGTTGATAACTTCATAAATTACTATTAGTAAATAATAAAATATTTATTTGAATAAATCTATTGAAAAATAATATATTTATTATAATATGTATAGTGTATGGTTTATTAAGAGAGGTGCTTTTATGGAAGAGTTAGTGGGTGCAATAGGTTCTATTGGTGCAGCGTTGCTTATTGGTTTAAAGTCCTCGTTTTTAAAGGATATTGAAGGGGCAGATGGCGGTTATCCAAAGCGTGAAAGGCCGTTGAAATACCACGAGAGTGATAACCCTGTACATATGCCAAAAATGCGTGATTATGACGGTCAACCGTGATTTTGCGACGTTTTTATATCTGTTAAGTATAACATGCCAGCGATGAATAGTACTGTCGCAGACAAGATAAATGATATGTTGAAACTATCTGTTTTGTCTGCCAATATGCTTGCGATGATTGGGCCTATGATTTGGCCGATACTGTAGATTGTTGTCATTGTTCCAAATGTCACAGCAGTTGTGCGTCCACTTACTTCTGAGCCGTGTTGCATGCATAGTATTGAGAGGCTCATAAATGTCATACCGAACATCACACCACTAATTGCAATTATCGTTAGGTTTGTTGAAATAGCGGGCAATAATACACCTATTGATTGAACTATGAATGCACTAAATATCGCACGTTTAATACCTATCCTAGTTACTACATTTCTGATAATAGGCACCGAAAACATGCCAGTTAACCCGCATATCACCCACGCAATATTTGCTGCAAATGCTGATGCTGTTTCTTGTTTCACAAGCGCTATGATATATGTAGCATAGATGATATAGCCTAGCCCCTCTAAGAAATAAACTGTAATTACCTTAATATATTCACGCTTGTTGCTTGCTGATGGTTGTTGGTCGCTAGTTTTTTGTGTGCCGATTTTATTTTGTATGCTAAATGTTTTAATAGCAAATATTGCAAGCGGGACGCAGACAATCGCTATTGCAAACCATGCATAACTAATGTTTGAGTGCATATATACAGCTGGCGTAAGCGAGCCGCTAATGACTATGCCAATGCCTACACCACTATATAATAATGTAGCATATTGTATGCTGTTGATAGATTTGAGTATATCGAACACCATTGCAGAGCAAAACACAAACCCTACACCTGATGATATGCCAGAGATGAGGCGAATGAATATCCATGCTTGTTCTGAGTTTGTCGCACCCATTAATGCAGTTGTTAAGATGCTTGTGATGAGTGCTGTTGTAAACCCTATATACCTTATGCGTGAGCCTTTCATAAAGAGTGTAAGTAGCGAGCCAATTAAATAGCCTAAATAGTTTGCGCTTGCAATTATGCCTGAGCTATTTTTACTAAGCCCGTTCGATATCATAGGTTCAACTAATGCCGTATATGTGAACCTGCCGACGCCCATAAAAGTGATGAGTGAGCCCATGCCTGCGAGTATCACAATGTATGTTAATTGTTTGTTGTTTATGTTCATTCGCACACTATAAATATTATTTTTATAGATTTCAATATAAAATATAAATGCATAAAATACTTAAAACTTGTTCAATCAAACATATTGCGATATACTAACACTATGAAAACAATGTTTATACTCGATTATGATACGTTTAAAAGCGACTATATCAACATCGCTAAGCGGAGCATTACAAAATGCGACATGATATGGTTTAGGATTAAAAACGTTGATGCTTCAATGATTTATCAATTGGCTAGTGACTTGAAAAAAAATATTGCTAAGCCATTAATGCTGTCAGAACGTGCAGATATAGCCACAGCGTTATGTTATGATGGTGTGCATTTATCGAGCAATTCAATGCCTTGCGATGTTGTTAAAAAGGCATATCCTCATTTGCAAATTGGCTACTCTGCCCATAGTGTCGAGGAGTGCAAGCAGTCAACGGCTGACTATATTACGCTTAGCCCATTGCTTCCGACTGAAAAGGTTGGCTACACCCCAACTCCACTAGGGTTGATAGAAGCGCCGTGCAAAAATGTTTATGCGCTTGGCGGAATGACTTTTGATGTGGTGGAAGATGTGGCTAAACTTAACTATGCAGGTATTGCTGGCATAAAGATGTTTATAGATTAGCCACGAGATTTTTTAAGCTTTTGTTCAGCACTAATTAAGTATAACCCAAGCTTTGTAACAGACATAGCGTACTTCGGGCTAGGGTTATAGCGCATGATTGAGCAAAAGTTTGTAAACGTGATGTAGAAATCACCATCAAGTTCTGTTAATGCGCCTTTTGCTTTTGGTGGCACTTTTATAGACGTTGGGAACACTATGCCCATTTTTTTAAGCTCTGTAACTGTGCGATGCGTAGTGCTACATGGTTTTTCAGAGAATATCTTTTTGTATGTATTGCCTTTTACTCTAACTTTCACAAGTACAGGCTCGCCAGTTTTCCATCCGTGCCTTTTCAAATAATTTGCAACGCTATGGATAGCATCAGCATGCGATGATACAATATCAGGTTTTTTGTTAGTGGCCGTAACAGCGTATGCTTTCACGTTGCTAGGCATAAACTGAGGTATACCTATCGCACCAGCATATGATGATTTATATGAAAACGGATTAGTTTTAGTTTTTTCAGCATAAACTATCAACGCTGTAAGCTCGCTTTTAAAATATTTCGCACGCCTAGGGTAGTGGAACGCAAGCGTTGCCAGCACATCAAATGCGCGGTACCTTAGCGGCGCTTTTCCATAGGTTGTCTCGATACCTATAACACCAGCGATGATATGTGGTGGCACACCATACTTTTTAGATGCGTTTTGCATATCCCTGTTGTATTTGCGGTAATATAGCGCACCAGCATCAATACGTGCTTGCGATAAAACACGCTCAAGATATTGCTTCCATGAGAAAGTTTCAGCAGGTTTGTCCATCAGTGTTATAGAGTTTTTGATATATTTTGCATCATCAAAATATGCGCGTAGCTTTTTTTCTGGTATCTTATACTCTTTTGAAACTGATTTTATATATGCGTCAACATCTTTGTTGTTAAAATATTTATTTTGTGCATAGGCGTTCATGCTGAAAGTCAATATGAACACAAGTATTAATAGTAATCGTCTGTAATTAATCATGGATAATCAATAACATGTCATAATCTAAATGTAAAGAAATATCGGATAGATTGTGTATGTTTTCCAGTGTTATAAAATAGTTATGAAGTTTGCGTTAAATAATTAAAAAATGCATTCATTTTGCTTGTAGAAAGAAATAAAATAGTTTATAACAATTGTGTAGAGATATAATTTGAGTTAAAGGAAGTATTATTTATGATTGTTTCTGCGTCGATTTTAAGCGCTGATTTTTCTAACCTAGAACGTGACATTAAAGCTGTCACAGCTGCTGGTAGCGACTGGCTACACCTTGACATCATGGATGGCCACTTTGTGCCAAACATCACTTTTGGTGCACCTATTGTGAAAGCTATTAGAAAGCACACTTCGATACCTTTCGATGTTCATTTGATGATTGAAAATCCATCACAATATATTGCCGATTTTGCCGATGCTGGTGCTGATATTATCACAGTGCATGCTGAGTCAGACATCCACTTGCACCGCACTATCAGCTATATAAAATCATTAGGGTTGAAAGCAGGTGTTTCACTTAACCCAGCTACACCTATAAATGCGGTTGAAAATTTGCTGGACGATTTAGATATGGTGCTTATCATGTCTGTTAACCCTGGCTTCCCTGCGCAGAAGTTGATTGAAAATTCATTTGATAAAATCAAGAAGCTGAAAAACATGATTGATAGCGCTGGTAAAGATATTATCATACAAGTTGACGGTGGCGTAAATGACAAAACTGTAAAAAAATTGGCTGATTGCGGCATGACATCTGCTGTCGCTGGTAGCTATATTTTTGCAGCTGAAGATTATGCAGAGCCGATTAAAGTGTTGAAATCGCTTTAAAGCCATATTTTGCACATAATTTTGTTAGCATATAAAGATATTAAAGAAAATGTATAATTCTGCTTGAATTATACAGAAAAACTGTTACAATACATCTAAAGTAGTAAATGTTATTTAACACAGGAGAACTACTATGGCATACTCAATTTTACTTGTTGATGACGAGCCAGAAATTCGTTTTTTGTTCTCATCAGAGCTTAAAGATGAAGGGTATAATGTATTCGAGGCTTCAAACTCTAAAGAGTGCTATGAAATTCTTGAAAACAACAGTATTGACTTGTGCGTTCTAGATATCAAGTTAAAAGGTGAAAGTGGTATCGACATTTTACAAAATGTCATCAAAGACCACAAAGGCGTGAAAACGCTCATGGCGACAGCCTATTCTGCTTATCAAGATGACTTCCTTACATGGTCAGCTGATGGCTATTGGGTGAAGTCGCAAGATGTTGACTCGTTGAAAGATGAAGTCAAAAAGATTTTAAGTAAATAAGTTTCAAAAGTAGTCCATATTGTGCTATGCCAATGCGTTCTTTATTGGTATAGCCTATATTTTTAAGTATCACAATTTAAGCATCACAAATTTTTAGTATTAGCAGTAAAGTTTTTATAAAATTAATTATAGTTAGGTGGTAGCTATGAAAGCTGTTGTTATGGCAGGCGGATTCGGTACTCGTATCCAGCCGTTATCGTCAAGTGTTCCAAAACCAATGATCCCTGTTTTAAATAAACCGATGATGGAATACATTATTTTATCTCTGAAAGACGCAGGTATTAGGGATATCGCAATTTTATTATATTTCAAGCCAGAGGTTATTAAAGACTATTTTGGTGATGGCAAGGCGTTCGGCGTTAATATCGAATACTTCACGCCAGATGATGACTATGGTACAGCAGGTGCGGTTAAAAAGGCTGAAAAGTTTCTTGATGAAAAGTTTATCGTTGTTAGTGGCGACTTGATTACAGACTTCAACATTCCTGAAATCATTGGCTATCATAATGCAAAGCAATCAAAAGCGACAATCACACTTACATCTGTTGCTGACCCATTACAATTCGGCGTTGTTATCACTGATGTAGATGGCAAAATTGTACGCTTCCTTGAAAAACCAGGCTGGGGCGAAGTGTTTAGCGACACTATCAACACGGGCATTTATGTGTTTGAACCTGAAGTTCTAAGCTATATTCCTGAAAACAAAAACTTTGACTTCTCAAAAGATTTATTCCCAAGCATTATGGCTAGGGGTATAGATATTTTTGGATATAACGCAAAAGGTTACTGGCGTGACGTCGGCAACCCTGACTCATACAGAACATCTCTGCAAGAGATTACAGCTGGGCAAGTTAAACTACCTATCGAACAAAAAAGAAGGGACTACCCAGAAGGCATACTATATCACGGCTACAATGTTGAAATTGATGATACAGCTGTTATTACAGGCTCAGTGCTTGTTGGTGATAACTGTAAAATCGGCGCAAATGTTACATTGAGCGATATCTCAGCGGGTGATAATTGTGTTATCAGTGCTAACTCTGTTATCACTAAGTCGATTTTGTGGAACAAAGTTACTGTTGGTAGCGACTGTAACATAAATAATGCAGTTTTTTGTGATAATGTGGTTGTGGGCGAACATGTTAAGTGTGAAAATGGCGCAATCATAGCAGAAGGCACTACAATCGGCAACAACGTAATTATTGAAAAAGATATCATGGCTTGGCCTGATAAAACTATAGAAGACGGCTCGATCGTATCATCTAACTTGATATGGGGCGATAAGTGGAAAAACGCAATCTTTGAAGGCGGCATGGTTTCTGCACGCACAAATGTTGAGCTATCCGCTGATATGGCTGCAAAACTTGGCGCTGCTTACGGCAGTATGTTGCCACAAGGCTCTAAAATCTTAACATCTAGGGACTATCACAAAGCATCACGCATGATTAAGCGTGCGTTCTTAGGTGGTTTGCTCTCAACTGGTGTAAACGCTGTTGACTTGCAAAGAGAGGCTATCCCAGTTGCTAGGTATAAACTCACTACATTTGGCGAAGTTGGCGCAGTGCATTTTAGGCAATCGGCTAAAGATGCAACACATACTGAAATTCTAATCTATGACGAAAACGGTGACAACATAAACTCAACAGTTGAAAAAAACCTAGATAGATTATTTTTCCGTGAAAACTTCAGGCGTGTTGCTTACAACGAAGTAGGCGACATATTTGAAAAGAAAGTACGTAGCTACTATACAGAAAACTTCATAAAAGAGCTCGATGTTACAGCTATCCAGTCAAAAAACTCGACGATAGTTGTAGATGTACATAACGGCGTGACAGATTCAATCTTACCTGACTTATACAACAAAGTTGGCGTAGAGGCTGTTATATTAAATGCAAATAATGACGAAGCGAAACTTTCACGCTCAAACATACAAATTGAGCAGACATTTAAAAACTTATCTGGCATTGTTACGGCATTGAGTGCTGACGCTGGTTATGTTATTTACCCATCAGGTGAAAAGCTTGCAGTTGTTTGTGATAAAGGTGAGTTGTTGCGTGGTGATAAGTTGCTGCTAGCAATCATATTGCTTATTGATAAAACAGTTAAGAAACCTGTTAAAATTTATCTGCCAGCATACACACCAACAGCTGTTGATAGCATGTTGAAAAATGTTGAGATAGTGCGTGGCAAGGTTACGGGCATTAAGTCACAGTTCTTGCAAGATTACTTCTTCATGGGCGATATGGAAGGCAGGTTCAAGTTCACTAACCATATGGCAGCTACTGACGCAATGTTCGCAAGCATGAAAATACATGAAATGACTTGTGCAGCTAACGTAAAGCTATCAGACGTTATTAAAGAATTACCAAAATATAAGTATAAGCACACAGTAATAAACTGCCCAGTTGAAGTGAAGGGCTACTTAATGCGCAAAATGAGCGAAGAGGCACGCGAACGCGATGCGTCTTTCTTAGACGGCATTAAACTAATGTATAAAGATGGTTGGGTACACATGATACCAGACCAATATTCGCCAGATGTACACCTCTACGTTGAGGGCGCTACAGAAAGCGTTGCTAATAGTATCCATAAAGAATACGTGAAAAAAATAAACGAATGGATATCAGAGGAAAAGTAACACAATAACCGATACGGGATTGTATGCTATGAAAAAACTATATCTCTCGATATTGTGGCACCAGCACCAGCCATATTACAAAGACGATTTTGACAACCATTATCATATGCCTTGGGTGTATCTACATGCACTCAAGGATTATTACGAGATGGCGAAACATATTGACAGTGTTGATAATGTTGCAGTTACATTTAACTATGTTCCATCGCTGTTAATTCAGCTACAAGACTATACAGATGTGAACGTGTCTGACGAGTTTTTGATATTAATGCGCAAACAAGTCGAAAATCTTACACAAGATGAGCGTGATGCGCTTATTTACCAATGTTTTATGGCTAACCATGATAACATGATTTCACCTATCGCAAGATATAAATCGCTACTTGATAAATATAAAAGCGGTGTTGCATTTGATAACGTAGAAGTTCTTGATTTATCAGTATTATACATACTTTCTTGGTGTGGCGTGTTCATCAGGCAAGAGGATGAGTTTATCCACTCGCTATTGCAAAAAGGGCAATACTTCACAGAGCAAGAGAAAATGAAGCTCCTAGAGCGTTGTGCATATTGGGTATCAAAAGTAGTTGATGTACATAAAGAATTGCAGGAAAAGGGCAAAGCGGAGATAATTTGCACGCCTTACTATCACCCGATATTGCCACTTCTAGCAGACTTTAACTCGGCTAAGGAATCGTACCCAAATATCCCTATGCCTGAGCATACAACAAGCCTAGATGAAGACGCCGATTGGCACGTTGCAGAAGGGTTAAAAGAGTTTGAGCGCTTCTTTGGCTTCAAACCGAAAGGCATGTGGCCAGCAGAGGGTAGCGTTAGCCAAAAGACTGTGCCTAAGTATGTTGCAAACGGCATAAAATGGATAGCGACCGATGAAGACGTGCTCGCAAACAGCATGCGCATGAACTTACGTGATGATGCAAACAGACATCTGCTATATATGCGCCGTTTTCAATACCACGATGGCAACAAGATAAACATATTCTTCAGAGATAAAGCACTATCTGATTTAATCGGCTTCACTTACGCATCATGGAACCATAACGACGCAGTTGCCGATTTTGTAGCAAAGTTACGCAATATATATGATAAAACAAGCTTTTCACCACACGTGTCGGTGATATTAGACGGCGAAAACGCTTGGGAATATTACAAGAATAATGCTTATGAGTTTTTTCAATCACTTTATCAAGAACTAGCGAAACAAGACTGGATTGAATTGCAAACATTCTCAAATGTTGTAGAAAACGGCAACATACCAGAGGAAGCGCTAAACAATATCACGGCTGGTTCATGGATAATGGGCAACTTCCAGATATGGATAGGGCATGCTGAAAAAAACAAAGCGTGGGAACTACTTACAAAAACAAAAACAGCTATCACAAAGCACATCGAACAAAAAGATGAAGCAACGAAAGCGCAAGTTTATAAAGAACTGCACATAGCTGAAGGTAGCGACTGGTTTTGGTGGTATGGTGATGACCATTTCAGCGCACAGTCAAACGTTTTTGACAGGTTGTTCCGTAACCACTTGATAAATATTTATAGGTTATTGAAAGTTAATGTGCCGTCAGAACTTTTCATACCTATCAAAACAGAAAGCAGGGTAGGTCTGATAAGGAAACCTACAAGCGCCATATCTCCAAGCATTGATGGGAAGTATACAAACTTCTTCGAGTGGCTAGGCGCTGGCGAATATGACCTAAAAGCAGATGCAAGCGCTATGCATACTGATTCTGCAGTATTTACAACATTGCAATTCGGTTTCAATAGCGAAAAATTATATTTAGCTATCAATGCAGACTTCACAGAAGTAAGTGATAAAGTTGTAGAGATAGACATAAACACAGAAAAGAAAAACGCTACATACACGATAGACCTATCTAAGAAAAAACACGAAGATAGTGACATCAGCTATAGCGTTGGTGGAGTGCTTGAAGTAGCTATCACTTTAAACAGCTTAGGTGTTCATCAGGGCGAAAAGCTCTATACATCTCTAAAGCTTTTGAAGCAAGGCACAGTTATTGAAAAAGCTCCACTTTATACGCCTATTGAGATTGATGTTTTCGACGACTTTAGGCGTGATTGGCTTATATGATTACGGAGTGCGATGTGAAATTGCCATTTATGTTTGGAATACACTGCCACCAACCTGTAGAGAATTTCTACCACGTTGTTGACGAAGTTACAGAGAAAAGTTATGCACCTTTCTTAAAGGTTGCTCTAAAGAATAAATCGTTCAAGTTTGCTGTTCACTATAGTGGCTGGTTGCTTGAATACATACGAAAAAACCACTCAGAAACGTTTGCAAACTTGAAAACGCTGTCTGACAGAGGGCAGATAGAGTTCTTCACTGCAGGGTTTTATGAGCCAGTTTTATCGGCTATCCCAGCGGAAGATAGATACGGGCAAATCAAGATGCTATCAGACTATGTAAATAACCATTTCGGCGTTAAGCCTACGGGCATGTGGCTTACAGAGCGTGTGTGGGACCCATCTATCATACCAGCCGCAGCAGAGTGTGGCGTTAAGAATATCATTATAGATGATTACCACTTAATTTCTGTCGGTTTTCCAAAAGAGAGCATAACAAGCTACTTTAAAACAGAACAAGATGGCTATGATGTGAATTTGTTCCCTATTGATATGAAGTTGCGCTACTTGACACCGTTCAAACCTGTAGAACAAGTGATTGAACATATGCATGACGCTCTCGATAAAAAAGCGAAGCTAATCACATGCTTTGACGACGGCGAAAAATTTGGCGTGTGGCCTGGTACGTTTGAACACGTTTATAAAAATGGCTGGCTCGATAAGTTTATAAAAGCTGTGCGCGATGATGATAAAGTTGAGTTTATGCACTATAGCGACGCTGTTGAAAAGATTAAACCAGCTGGTGTTGCATATCTACCTATCACAAGTTATGAGGAGATGGGCGAGTGGTCGCTATTTGCTGATAAATTAGAGCGCTTTGAACAGCTAAAAGACTATGTAAAAGATAGCCAGTTCAAGAACGATATGAAGCACTTTGTAAAAGGTAGCATATGGAAAAACTTTTTTGCGAAGTACCCAGAGAGCAACCGCTTACATAAACGCACACTTGATTTATCTAAACGTGCGAAGCCATATAAAAACGATGATAAACTAACTGACGCAATATACCGTAGCCAATGTAACGACTCGCTATGGCATGGTGTTTTTGGCGGGCTATATTTGCCAAACCTTAGAAACAACGCATGGGGCGCATTGATTGAAGCTGAAACCATGTATGAAAAACTAGCAGGTGTCAAATATCCGCAAACAGAAATACGCGACATGGATATAGATGGCTATGATGAAGTGTTTGTTAGAACTGAAAACATAAATTATCAGTTCGTCTCAAGAGATTGTGGACAACTAGGCATTATCGAGTTGAAAGATAAAAACTTCAACTTGCTAAACACAATTTCAAGAAAAATGGAAGGCTATCACACTAAATATACAGTTGATGACCATCAAGAAGAAAACACAGGCGAAAAAACTATACACGAGCAAAGCTACCATATTCCACCAGAAGTTAAGGAAAAGATAGCGTATGATTGGTACAACAAAAACTGCTTTATCGACCACTTTGCATGCAATTTTACGCTTGATACTTATGAGCGTTGCACATTCCAAGAGATTGGCGACTTTGCAAACCAAGCGGCAGAACTCACGGAAAAAGCAGGCAAACTTACATTTAAACGTGATGGTGGCGTATATGTTGATGTTAAAAAGTATCCGCTAAAGCTTACGAAAACTTACAATGTTGATGGTGGTAAAATCGACTTTACGATCGCTGCAAAAACTACAGAAGATGTTGAGTGCGTTTATGCCCAAGAGTTTAACTTCCACTTTTGCGATCTATCGAAAGTGTGGATAAATGATGAACTTGTTACAGATAGGGGCGAGTTTGTTGGTAAAAAAATAAAGATTGAAGATTACCATTTAAAGAAATGTATAACTATAGAATACGATAGAGAAGTTACGTTTATGTACTACAATATATACACGGTTTCTCAATCGGAAGCAGGCATAGACTTAACCTCGCAAGGGTTGTCGATATCTGCAAGTGTGCCATTTGAGCCTAATTTCAAGTTGTCAGGTTCGATGGGTATTGCTAATGCAATATATAAACCAAATAGAGTATAATAGGTAGAAATGTCAGAGCTAAGGTTAGACCCAGTAAAGAAAATTTGGACAGTGCTTGCACCTAACAGAGGTAAACATCATGGTATGTTTATAGATGGTGGAGTTGCGGAAATTGAAGAGGCTGAGTGCCCGTTCTGTGTTGATAGTGTGCTATCTCAAGATATGTGGGAGATATACAACATCACAAAAAACGGTGTGAAGGAGCTAGTCGTTACGCCTAATAGAGAGCCTTCTCTATCAGTCGAAGGCACGCTTACTCGCAATGGAGAAGGTGTTTACGATAACATTAACGGCATCGGCGCTAACGAAATCATCATCGACTCTGCAAGGCACAACCTAAAAGCTAGCGACTATACTGAGCAGGAACTTCATAACCTGTTTATAGCTATCAAAGCGAGAATTTTAGACCTAACAAACGACATTAGGTTTAAATATATCGCGGTGATTAAAAACATAGGGTTTCTAGCTGGTGAGGTTATCCGCCACCCGCACACGCAAGTGCTTGCGTTACCTATTATACCAAAAAATATTACAGATATGTTGGCAAACGCAGATAGGCATTACATAGAGAAAGAGCGTTGCCTATTTTGTGACATACTAAAGAGCGAACGCGAAGCAAAAGTACGCATAGTGGCAGAAAATTCAGATTTTGTGGCGATTGCTCCTTATGCATCTCACGACCCATTTGAAGTGGAAATCTATCCTAAAGAGCATAAACACAGGTTAGAGGATAGTAGCGAAATTTACTTACGCCAACTAGCTGATATTACAAAAGAATTGCTTGCAAGGTATAGTGGTGTTTTAGGCGATGTTGCAATTAATATAGCGCTTAGAAATGCGCCTTTAACAGACTTTAGGGCAGGCACTAGCAACACGTTGAAAAATGTTAAGCAATGTTTCCATTGGCACCTAGCTTTTAGGCCTGTGATTAGCCACTCTATAAACATTAAATGGGCAACAGGCATTGCTATTAACCCAGTTACACCAGAGCAAGCAGCAAAATATCTTAGGGAGGTAAACGCATGATGAACATTGTACACATAACCCCTGAGATATACCCATTTACTAAATATACCAGCGTGTCGGAAGCTGTTTATACTTTAGCAACTGAACTTGCTGTTGATAACAATGTTTATGTGTTTGCACCGCTCTATGCATCAATTGATATTGAAAAATTCAACCTAGTGCCTAACGGGTTAAAAACATGGGTTGATGCAAGCTATACTGTTTATGAATATGATATTTTTGAAGTAGAGATTGATAATGTCAAGTACGTGTTTTTTAAAAATGATACTCTATTCAGCCGCATAGGTATATACGGCTCAGGCACGTTTGACTATGCAGATAACGACCTACGCTATGCAACTTTTTGCCAAGCTGCTATGAACTATATTAAATACCACGATATACCAGCTGATGTGCTGCATTCACACGAGTGGTCGACAGCGCTTATACCAGTTTATAAAAATGTCAACTATGCTGATATGGATTGCAAAACAATATTAACAATCCACTCATCAGAAAACATCGGCGTGTTTAGTAAGTTCTGCCTTGAGTCCATAAACTTGCCTTGGAGCTTATATAACATTAATGAGCTTGAATATTTTGATGGCGTATGTTTCTTGAAAGGTGGCGTTGTGCATGCAGACTATGTGACTACAGTTAGCCCAACATTTGCAAATGAGTTGTCAAAGCAGGAGTCTGGCTTAGGGCTAGATTGGTTGTTTTCAAAGCATTCCAATAAGCTTGGTGGCGTGTTAAAAGGTATTAACTATAGCATACTAGACCCAGAAAATGGTGAAACAACAGTAGCTAATTTCTCCGTTGATGATATATCGGGCAAAGAAAAATGTAGGCAACATATTTGTGAAAAATATGGGCTGAACCCTGAATTGCCAGTTATTTCGCATGTGTCTAGTTTTGCACCGACGAAAGGTGTTGAACTGATACTTGATGCACTACCAGACATGGCTAAGATGGACGCAAATATCATATTGTTAGGTTATAATGTAAATCCTGCAAATAATACCATCGTATGCACTAAAAACGAGCTATATGACAATGTACGCATCATGATGGAAGAAGAAACTGACGCACTAATAGACCTGTTTGCTGCTACTGATATTATACTTGCGCCATCACTATATGAGCCACGTGGCGAACAAGTTATGGTTGGTGTGAGGTATGGCGCGATACCTGTTGTTAGGGATACAGGGGGGCTTGCCGATGTTGTGTCGGAAGCTGTGAAAAGTGGCGTAGGCTTCATATTTGAAGACTTCAAACGAGAAGCTATGTACTCAGCATTGAAAGATGCAGTTGAAATCTACAACTCAAATAGACGAGAAGAGGCTGTGAAGAAGTTGATGTCGCTAGAATATTCTAGTAAAAATACAGCAAAACAATACAGAAAACTATATAAAGAAATTACGGAGGTATGAGGCAGTGAATTTGAGCAAGTTAACAAAAAATGAGCTGATGAACTTAGCTAAGGAAAAACAGATAAAAAATAGAACTAAAATGAATAAGGCAGAACTAGTTGCTCAACTAGAGCCCTTTTTTCAAGCTTCTACTAATGCAGAATCTAGCACAAATAATGTCGGCTATGATACAGCACCAAAACCTGAAAAAAATGTTAAACCTAAGCGTGATGAGTACCCAATCCCAGCTTACTATAACAAAGATATGATAGCACTTATGCCTGTTGACCCTACAAGCGAATATGTTTATTGGGAAATCAGCGACCATACTATGTCTGAGGCAAAACAAAGGCTAAACATCGCAAACGACGAGCAACTAACGTTAAAAGTTTTCGCTCATGAGCCTGAAAAAGTGCTAGAGTTTGCATCTGTGAAAGTTGAGCGCATAGGTTGCTGGTATTTCAACATAAACTTAGCGGATAAAATCGTTTGGGCAGAGCTTGGCTATGTTGATAAAGATGGCGTTTATCACTCGTTGATAAAATCTAAAACTATCAAAATGCCAGCTGATAAAGTTTCAGAAATTGTTGATGAAGAAACATGGATGACAATCGGTGGCGACCTAGACAAACTATATAAACTCTCTGGCGTAGGCATGCGTGATGCAAACTCAAGCATAAGCATACATGAGGAAGTTATAAAGCAATTACAGATCCATGCAGGCTCATCAAACATGAGCTTTAAGGCTGGTGAATAAGTATGAACAAAGGATATTGGGCATTAGTCCTCCATGCACATCTGCCGTTCGTGAAACACCCAGATTATGACTACTTTCACGAAGAACATTGGTTGTTTGAAGCTATCACTGAAACATACTTACCATTGCTATACAACATGAAAACACTTGAGCGCGAAGGGGTGTTCTTCAGGCTTACATCGTCTGTTACTCCTCCACTCGCAGAGATGCTTGCAGACCCTAACTTGCAAGCAAAGTATATCCACTATATGGATAGAAGCATTACACTAGCATATAAAGAGCGCGAACGCGTAGGTGCTGACCCACTCTATAAACCTGTGGTTGATATGTATATAGAGAGGCTAGAACGCTTAAAGAAATTCCTAGTGGAAGATTTAGGTGGCTCAGTAATTAATGGCTATAAATATTTCTCAGATAAAGGCTATTTAGAGATTATTACTTGTGGTGCAACTCATGGCTACTTGCCGTTGATGACTAACGAAAAAGCAGTCCACGCGCAAATAGAAATAGCCGCACGCACGCATGAAAAACACTTTGGCAAGCGCCCAAAAGGGATATGGTTACCAGAGTGTGCATATTACGCAGGGCTTGAAAAAGTGCTAGAGAAATCAGGCATTACATACTTCTTCGTAGATACTCATGGTGTGCTTTATTCTAAGCCACGTGCTAGATATGGAACTTATGCACCAGTTTACACTACTAACGGTGTTGCTGCGTTTGGTCGCGATTATTACTCATCTAAGCAAGTATGGAGCTCGAAAGAAGGCTACCCTGGTGATGCATATTACAGAGATTTTTACCGTGATATCGGCTATGACCTCGACTATGACTACATAAGCCCGTTCATCAGCCCTGATGGTGTGCGTGTGTTTACAGGTTTGAAATATCACAGAATTACTGGCGAAAGTGAATATAAAGAAGTTTATCAACCAGCAATCGCATATGAAAAAACAGTTGGGCATGCAAAACACTTCGTGCAAGAGCGTGAAAAGCAAGCTAACGAAGTCGGCAACATCATTGATAGAGAGCCGTTAATATTATCACCTTATGATGCAGAACTTTATGGCCACTGGTGGTTTGAAGGGCCAGATTTTCTACTAAACGTGTTTAGAGAGATGGATAAATCTGACTCTATTAAACCTATCACGCCAGTTGAATATCTGCAAAAGTACCCAACTAACCAAGTTGTTGATGTAAACCCATCATCATGGGGCGACGAAGGTTACTATAAAGTATGGTTGAATAGCGGAAACGACTGGATATACAGGCACTTACACTTCATGGCTGATAACATGACTGACTTAGCAAATAAGTATCAAGGCGATACTGATAGTGTGAAAGTTAGGTGTTTAAACCAGCTTGCTCGTGAGCTGTTTTTATGCCAGTCGAGTGACTGGGCGTTCTTGATGACGACAGGCACAGCGAATGAGTATTCAACTGAGCGCACAAAGGAACACATACATAACTTTATGATGCTATATGGAATGCTCGAGAATAATAATTTCGACTTCAACTTACTTGAAAAGTTAGAGCAAAAAAACTCTATCTTCCAAGATATCGACTACAAAGTATTTTGCTAAATTGGCAGAGGGGGCAAATTTGTCCCCTTTTTTATTGCATTTTGCATTGCTAAAATGAATTAATTTTGCAATAATCAAGCTTAGTAAAATGTTGGGAGTTATCTGAATGTTTTTTAGAAAAAAAACTATCAAAATTAATATACGTAATCTAAATACAGTTATAGAAGCAAAATCAGGCACTAACCTATACCAATTTCTACAAGATGAAAAGTTCGTTACGCCTACGCTTTGTAACGGATCTGGCCAATGTGGTAAGTGTAAAGTGCGCTTTGTTGGCACAAACATACCAAAAGCCACAAGTAAAGAAGAACTTATCCTTGCAAAAATTAGCCTAGATAGCGGCTATCGACTTGCATGCAGGCATAATATTAAAAACGATATCGAAATAGATATCAGCGAAATGTCTTGCGTGAAACCATCGCTACAAGCAGAGGTTGAGCCACAGATTGAAGAAACACAAGCAACACTCACAGCTGAAGAAATGGCAGAAGTGATAAATATCGCAACTGAGGAGCGTGAAGAAGTTGCCGTGAATGCTCCTGAACTTGACGATAGTTTGAATATTGACAACACTTTAGATGTGCCTAAAGTCGACGAAACAGTATCTATATCAGAATTCCAACCGATGCAGAAAGTAAGCATGCTTGATAGCCACGAAACAGAAGGCTCATCTGATGGCATATTCATGGTGCAATTAAAAGATAGCGTTAGGCACTTTTGCTATGCGGCTGCGCTTGATAATATCGTATCAGAAGGTATAACACACACAGAGGAAAGCCTTATAGAAGTGATTGATAGCAACCTTGTGCCAGACTTTGTCCACGGTGTGCTAAAGATTAAAGATATCGACAGAGTGCTGATTTTAATACCATATAACAAAGCATATGATGCAAAATCGTATTATGAAATTGTCAGATATTTCAAGTTTGAAGTAGGGCAACTGCTTTGCGAAGTTATAATGCCTTATGAACAAAACAAAGATATTGTACGTTTTTTCAGGTTACTAACTGTTGAAAAGCAAAATAGGCTAATCATATCGCTTGATATGCTTGATAGGGTTTATATGTATAACGAGAACGTGCTTGTAGATATGCGCAACACGGCATTGGAAGAATATAGCCTCATGAATATCAAACCAAGGGGTAGCAACAATATACTAGAGGTGAGCGATAAGCTGACTGTATCTAAAGTTGAAAAGCCAGGTGTGTCACCAGACGGCATTACACTTACGGCATTGTTTCAAGTGGTGAAAATGCTTATTAGTAAAGGCATGGTTGATAGCCAGTATAAGCTTAAATCAAGGGCAGAACTAATACGTGAAAATGTTGATTTATCGCTAACGATTAATTTGATTGGTCGTGAGCAGCCAGAGGGAATATTCCTATACCGCGATAGGTTTACAGAAGTCGCACTCACGCAAAAAGAGCTTGATAACTTATATCAAATACGTTCATTCATTCGCTCTGTGACGCAATTTACGAAAGAGCGCATTGGCGATGTTGACGGGCTTGCATTTTACACATCATCTAATCAGGAGAATATCATAAACTCTATGGTAGACTTAGGCTTTGTGACAAAAGAGTATGCAAGCAAAGTGTCATACTACCCTGGTGAGCCAACGGTTCACGCTATTAAGTTGTTCAAAGAGAAGAATTTTGAAACGTACATGAAAAACCATATGGATAATGGCAGTGTGATAAACTTGGCCGAAGAAAGTCGCTTTAAAGACAAAGCTAAAGCAAATAACCTCATAATAGAATAGGGCATAAAAAAAATCGTTCACTTTAAAATGAACGATTTTTTTATAATTATCTGAACTTTGAAACTTTCCATAGAACTTTGAAATAGCTGTTAAGCTCGCTTTCATTGCTTATAATGACATGCTCAGATTTATCATACTCGTTAATGAGCATGATAGTGTCGCCATGTTTGTAGTAGCGGTAGTATTTTGTGTTTCTACCGTTTTCAAACAGGAAATCACCATCTTCAAGTGGCATATTTTCGCACTTAGCACATAAAATATAGTCGCCTTCTTGAGCGTATTCAGCAGGCATTGCGCTGTTCACTTCAAAAATAACGAACTGTTTTTCTGGCTCATCGCATTCAGTAAGAAATACTTTGCTGAATGGAATAGTCGTTGTCTTCATGCTGTGCTTTTTCGCATTTACAGGCATGATAGGAACGTCTACGATTTCATCTCTGTTTGCTACATTGTATGTAGCTGTGTTGTCACTTACGACTGAAGCATTGCGACCAACCTTCTTTGAAAAAGTTGTGTCAGCAAAAAAGTTCATGTCTACGTTAAGAAATTTTGCAATCTCAACCAACATGTCGAAACTAGGCTCGCGCTTATCGCTGAGATAGTTCGAAAGTCTTGAAGGCGAAATATCAAGGTGCCTTGCAAGGTCTAACTGTTTGCAATTTGCAGACTTCAATAGTACCTTTAGCTTTCTTCCAAGCATTAGAAAACCCCCCTTACCATAGGTTTGCATATGTTGTTTTGGCAGAATATAATACATGCACAGTGTCCTATTTAGCATCAAGACACATTATCAAGGTTGTACATATTGTGAAGTATGTGCATGTGTGTATTGTTGTTGAATAGGCGCACAGAATGCATTGCAATCAATTAGCTGCCTAACATGATAGACAGCGCTGTTTAGTAAAAGTTCAATAAAGTTAAATATACACAAAAGTTGATTAATAATACAATTTTAAATGGATATCTATACACCATTTGATTTTACATAATAGCGTTACTAAAATATTATATATGGTTATAATATTAAAAAACATATTTGTCAAGCATAGCTATTAATATTAAGCTATATAAGCATGTTTATTACATTGCAAAATATCGCTTAATGTGTTATTATTAAAAGGTATAATATTCATAGAAGGGTTTAAATTTGATAAAATTTGTTAATGTTGGCGTTAGCTTCCGTAATGGGTATAGCGCTTTATCATTTGTTAACTTAAATATTAATCGTGGCGAGTTTGTATACGTCATTGGTAAGTCTGGCGCAGGTAAATCTACTATGCTTAGGCTAATATACGCAGACCTTGTTCCAACAAGCGGCGTTGTCGCTATCGAGGGTAGCGATTTGAATGCTATGGGCCGTTTGCAAGTGCCTTTTTTACGCCGGCAAATAGGTGTTGTATTTCAAGATTATAAACTGCTTGAAAACGCAACAGTGTTTGACAATGTTAAGCTCGCGTTAGATATTTTCTATATGAAACGCTCCCAAGCGCGTGAAAGGGTGTGGCCGTTGTTGAAACGTGTTGGCATGTTCGAAAAACGTGACGATATTGTCAAAAACTTATCTGGTGGCGAAAAACAACGTGTTGCAATCGCTAGGGCTTTAATAAACGAACCAAAGATATTAATAGCCGATGAACCTACAGGTAACCTTGATCCAGAAAATGCCGATAACATCATGAACATACTAAACGAAGAGTGCGGCAAAGGCACTACAGTCATCATGGCTACGCACGATTTACTACTCAGGGAAAAATATCCAGCAAGAGAAATAGTGCTTGAAAAAGGTAGGCTAATTCGTGACGAGGTGCGCTCATGAATAACAACAAATTTGTGTTCATATTTTTTCGTGGGCTTGGTTATTTTTTTGCAGGTTTTAAGCGTAACATATTCACACTGCTAACGATTGCTACACTTATATTTGTGTATCACATATTTTTTACAACTGGTGTGGGCACGGCTAAGTTTTTATCGCATATTTCACAAGCGAATGCAGTTAGAGTATATTTGAAAACAGGCGCAGAACTTGATATAGATAAAACGATAGAACAGTATAAAACAATCTCAGGTGTTCGTGACGTTACATACACAACACCAGCCGAAGCGAAGCAGTTCGTTATTGAAAATGCTCCAACAGTTGTTGGCTTGCAAGCCTTATCTGATGAATTTTTCCCAGCGTATTTTGAACTATACACTGATAACGGAACAAATGACGACCTCATGGACGATATCGTAAAAGAGGCGACGATACCAGAGGCCGAAAGCGTTAGTTATGGCAAGGATTATATATCGAAGTTTTCACGCATTAGTTTTGGTGCTTCGATGTTTATCACTTTTATAAGCATGTTATTTGCGCTATCAATATCGTTTGTTATATTTAACACAGTGAAGCTAAGTTTATTTAGGTTTAAAGATGAAATTAAGTTATACGGCCTAGTTGGTGCTACACGTATGTTTATTTCTGTGCCATATATTATTGAAGCTTTTTTTAATGCACTTACGGCATTTTTATTTTCGACGGCTGTATTTGTTGCTACGTTTGCATTGTTTAATAGTAGCATTTTGCAAAGCTCGGGTATCAATGTGTTTACCATGCCTTCAGCAACATACTTTATTATAGTGTTGCTGTTAATATGTGTAATGTCTACGTTGGCTGCAGCTGTTAGTGTTGTGTCGTTTTTGCGTAGGGTGTCATCTGTAAATGAAGACTAAAAGTATTTTACTAATAGTGCTTGTATTTTTTGCAATGTACGGCTACACTCAGTCAAACGATGAGTATGCTCGCTTACAGAAGCAAATCGCTGCGGAAGAACAAGAACTTAAAAAACTTAAAGCAGAGAAAGCTAGTGCTACCAAGCAGTTGAGCGCTATTAAACGAAAGCAAGACACTTACCAAAATTTATTGGCTAAGTTGAATGTTGATATCAATGCGAGCGATGTGCGTGTGCGTGAGATACGTACAGAAGTTAAAGAAACTGAACGTGCTATAAAACAGATTAAAGACGAAGCTATAAAAAGTAATACGTTTATTATTGACAACTTAGGCTATTCAAATGTAAAGATAATAGCTTCGGCATCTCCGCAAGGCGACGCTATCAAAGCTGTTGAGTTGTTATCAGTCGCATTAGAGCTGATGGCAGATAAAACTAACGAACTAAAACGCTATACTGAGCGTCTTAATATCTTAAAAGATGAAGAAACTGCTAAACTCGATGAATTGAAAGTGCTGAAAGCAGAACGTGTGAAAGCTATCAACGAATTGAAGGCAGAAACGAAAGAATATAACAACATGCTTGCAATGTTAAAACATGATGAGCAAGGCAGGCGTGAGTATATCGAAATGCTCGAGTTTAGGCGCAATGAGCTAAATAGCGAGATAGACGAAGTTGCTGGCATGGTGACTACAAGCGACGGCTCTTTTGCTAAAAACAAAGGTAAATATCCATGGGCGATTACTGGCAGAGTTATCGAAAACTATGGCGAACACCTTGTGAAAGAAGCAAATATAAAAGTTTTCAATAAAGGCATAAAGATTAGGCCAAGCGCAACAGCACCAGCAAAAGCTATTGCAAGTGGCACAGTGCTTTATGCTAATTATATGCGTGGGTTTGGCTATGTTGTGGTATTGACACACGGCACACCTTACTATACGATATATGCAAACATGTCATCATTATATGTTAAAGAGGGCGACGTTGTAGCACAGCTTGATACGGTTGGTTATGTATCGGTTGGCGAAGGCTATAGCGACCCATATTTATATTTTGAAGTGCGCCAAAACGAAAACGCACTCAACCCTAGACATTGGTTAGTCAAAAGGTAAATTAAGGAGAATATAAAATGAATAATTTCAGAAAGAATTTTTCAGTAGCATTAATATTATTTGTTGCGGTATTTGTTGTCTCGTACGGTGCAAACAAAGTACAAGATACAAGCGCACATGCAGCTGCTGATGACAAATATCTTGCACTTGAAACACTTTCACAAGCTATGTCACTGGTAGAAAACGTATATGTTGAACCAGTTGAGCAAAAGGAAGTTATCTACGGTGCAATTAAGGGTATGCTACAAAATCTTGATCCGCACTCTACGTTTTATACTCCTGAACAGTACAAATCTTTTCAGTCTGACACAAAAGGATCATTCGGTGGCTTAGGTATCACTATCGGTATGAAAGATGACCTACTTACAGTTATATCGCCAATCGAAGATACACCAGCAGAACGCGCGGGCATAAAAGCGGGCGACGTCATCGTTAAGATTGATGGCAAGCCAACAGCGGGCGCTTCAATGGAAGAGTCAGTTGCTAAGATGCGTGGTGAGCCAGGTACAAAAATTACAATTACAATCGCAAGAAAAGGCGAACTTGAGCCGATTGATATTGATATCGTGCGTGCAATTATCGAGATAAAGTCTGTTAAATCAGAAGTTTCTGGAAATGTTGGCTACGTTAGGTTGACGCAATTCCAAGAGCGCTCTACTCAAGAGATGGAAAAAGCATTGAAATCTTTCGACGCAGCAAAAGTCGATGGCATCATTATAGATTTACGTAACAACGGCGGCGGTTTATTAACTGAAGCTATTGATACTGCAAGCCTATTTTTAGAGTCTGGCAAATCTGTAGTTTACACAAAAGACCGCTCAGGACAAGAGCAACACTTCAACACAAGGCGCTTTAGCTACAGAAATAGCTCCACTCCGATAGTTGTGCTTGTGAATGAAGGTTCAGCATCAGCTAGTGAAATCTTAGCTGGAGCATTGCAAGACTACAGCAGAGCAGTTGTTGTAGGTACAACTACTTTTGGTAAAGCAAGTGTGCAGTCAGTTATCGAAATGCGTGATGGTTCAGCTGTGAAGCTAACTACTGCAAGATATTATACGCCACTAGGTCGCTCTATCCAAGGTGTTGGTATCGAGCCTGATGTTATCGCACAAAGAGGCACTATCGAATATGATACAAACTCTTTCACATTGAAAGAAAGCGACTTTGAAAACCACTTAGTTGGCGAAAACGAAGGCAAAAAAGAAGAAACTAAAACAGAAACAGAAGCAAGCAAAGTATTACCAGGTGCAGATGACACTCAATACCTAGCTGGCATGCAAGTATTAAAAGGAATGATAACGTATGGCAAAAACAACAAGTAGGCCGCCAAGAAAGACCCCTGTCACAAAAAGACCGGCGCCGAAAAGACGTACGAAAAAACAAATAGAACAAGATAAACAACGTCGCGTTGCAATAATGGGGATTAGCGCAGTAGCTATCCTCATTGCAGTTGTTGTTATCAGTATGATAGCGTTCAAAGGTAGCAATAGTGATGTCGCTACAGAACAAAAACCAAAGCAAGAAGTAGCAAAAGTAGAAAAAACTGAAACAGTAAAAGACACTACACCAGAAACGGTTGAAGATGTTGATATTATCGCCCAAGTAAAAGTTATATTATATGACCATGAAATT
The DNA here is from genome assembly GCA_964368965.1 of uncultured Deferribacteraceae bacterium. Taxonomy (GTDB): domain Bacteria; phylum Chrysiogenota; class Deferribacteres; order Deferribacterales; family Mucispirillaceae; genus CAYJDR01. Next base: position 25,834 of record CAYJDR010000012.1, on the reverse strand, counting down.
GAGCGTGGCGCAGTTGAAGAGCGCATATCGACAGCTACAAACGGCTATAAGAATGTGTACATCAACGTTGAAAAATATAACGAAGAAGACTACATTGAAGTGTTAAGCGCAGTTAACGCATATCTATCAAAAAATGAGTTTGATACTGTGCTAAATAATAAAATGCTTATTGCAAGTAATGATACATTAGAAATACAGCTAGTGTTTGACCCTAATGCTAATGCTGTGAAAGAGACCGCAAAAATACCTGTAATAACTGAGCCGCCTACAAACCCAGCACCAGTGAAAGAGGCTAAAATGCCTACTCCTCCTGCAAAATCGCCAGTTGTTTTAAAGATGGCAATCGTGCTTGATGACGGTGGAAACAGCGTTCAGTTAGCTGAAAGGTTTGTTAAGATAAACTATCCGCTTACAATAGCGATATTGCCTAACCTTGAGCATTCAAGAGAGGTGGCAATTATCTCTAACGCGTATAAAAAAACTGTGCTATTGCATTTCCCTATGCAACCAAAAGCATACCCAGATGTTGACCCAGGCGAGGGCGCGATATTGCTTTCAATGCCTGAGATGTTGATTGAGGGTGTAGTTAGGCAAAATATGGAAAGCCTTGGCGTGCCAATCGATGGCTTCAACAACCACATGGGCTCAGCAGCTACCGAAGATAGCTCAAAGATGTCACAAGTAATGAAACTTATGAAGCAACATACTAACGTATTCCTTGATAGCCGTACAACTGCACAAACTGTTGCGTTTGATGAATGCGTAAAGGCTGGCATGTCTTGCGCTATGAATAGGAAGTTTTTAGATAACGAAAACAGTGTCCCATATATCGTGGGTAAACTATACGAAGCTGTTGAATACGCTAAAAACAATGGCGGCGAAGTAGTAACTATTGGCCACGTGCGTGAAAAAACTCTTGAAGCGCTAGAGTATGCGTTGCCAATATTGGAAGATTTAAACGTAGCTATTGTACCTGTGACAGATTTAGCTAGATAGTAAGGTAACATATTGATAGTATTAGGTATTGAAACATCATGCGATGAAACATCTATTGCAGTTTATTGTAGCAAAAGGGGTGTTTTATCATCTGAAACATTTTCGCAAGATTTTATACACGCTAGGTTTGGGGGCGTTATCCCTGAGGTTGCGTCACGTAACCACATCATAAAGATACGCCCACTTTTTCAAGCGGCACTCGAGAACGCTGGTATCGCAAAAGAGGATATCGACTTGATCGGTGTCACGAATGCTCCAGGGCTTATTGGTGCTCTATTTGTAGGCGTTTCGTTCGCAAAGGGGCTTGGCTACACGCTTAAATGCCCTGTTATGCCTATCAACCATTTATCAGGCCATATTTTTTCAGCAGAGTTATCGCACCCTGAGTTAAAACCGCCATACACAGCACTTGTTGTATCTGGTGGGCATACGCATATTTATGATGTTGATGAAGCGCTCAACTTTAAGTTGCTTGGCAGAACTGTTGACGATGCAGCTGGTGAAGCTTTTGACAAAGTTGCAAAGATGATGGGTGGCCCATACCCGGGTGGTAAATTTGTGCAAGACTTGGCAGAAAAAGGCAACCGTAATGCAATCAAGTTCCCTGTTGCATTCAGGGGCGAGGTAAAGTTCAGCTTCAGCGGGTTGAAGACAGCAGTATTGACAGCTATAAACAAGGCAGAATATTCACTAGAAGATATCGCAGCTTCTTTTCAACATACTGTTGCAAAAACACTTTATGCAAAAACTCTACAAGCAGCAAAAGAGTGTGGCAGAGATAAAGTTGTTATCGGTGGCGGTGTTGCTTGCAACGCAGAAGTGCGCCGTATATTTAATGAAAGTAAAGAGTTGAAAGTATATTTACCAGAGTTTAAACATTGTACCGACAACGGTGAAATGATTGCATACTCAGCACATAAGTTTTATAAATTTCGCAAATTTTTTGATTTTACAGGAACAGCAAAAGATACAAGCCATGAAATCCAATCGTAATTTTTTTAAAGATAATTTAGCAAAGAATGATTTAGTAGCAGCACCACTCGCAGGCATATCGCACCTACCTTTTAGGCGGATACTTCGCAAGTTTTTTGATGGGCTTGTCTACAGCGAGATGATGTCTGTTGAAGGGATAGCTCGCAAAAATCCTGAAAGCACCGAGTTTTTAGATAGAGCAGAGGGCGAAAGTCCACTCGTTTTTCAACTATTTGGTGGAAAACCAGCAAGCTTCGTCGAAGCGATCAAAACAGCGGAAGATATTGCAAATGTTGAAGCGTTCGATATAAACATGGGTTGCCCCGTGAAAAAGGTTATCAAGGCTGGTGGTGGTTGCTCGTTACTTGGCGACTTACCACGCATGCAAGATGTTATATCGGCAGCACGCAAAGCAACAGATAAGCCACTTTCAGTAAAAACTAGGATAGGGCTTGACCAAAGCAGCTTATCATATAAAGAAGTTTTGAAGATAGTCGAGGGCGAAGGCGCAGATGCTTTAACTATACACGCGCGTACTAAGTCAGATATGTTTGGTGGCACGGTTAGACTCGATATTTTAGAAGAAATGGCTAGCCTTGCAACTATACCACTTATCGGTAACGGTGGCATTATTTCGCACGAAACATACATGCAGATGAAAGCAACGGGTGTTGATGGCATCATGGTTGGCCGTGGCATGATGAAAGCGCCATGGATATTTGAAAGCATTGTGAACAACAAACCGTCAGAGAATTACTTACCAGCACCAGTACTTTGTGAGTTGTTGCTTGAGATGTGGGGCTATATGCTTGAACATGCAAACGACGTTGCACCGAAGCGCACGCACTATCTGCACATTTTACGTAAGTTTGCTGTGTGGTTTTGCAAAGGTATGGAAGGTGCAGTTGATTTCCGTGTGCGTATCTACCAAACACAGTCAGAAGATGAAGTTATTGATATAATTAAACATTTTTTCAAATAGGTGAAAATATGCATGAAGTTGAAACGATTAAATATACTGCTGATGCAGGCATGAAAGTTGCAGAAGAGCTTAAACGTCGTAAAACACTGTGCATGCAATATAACGCGCTAAACTACGATAAACCAGATGAAAAAAGAGCGCTACTCAAACAAATCTTTGGTAAAATTGGCGAGAACTTTACAGTTGAGCCTAATCTATTTTGCGACTTCGGCTATAATGTTGAAATCGGCGAAAACTTCTATTCTAATCACAATTTAACTTTACTTGATTGCGGTAAAATCACTTTTGGCGATAATGTTTTTATCGGCCCTAACTGTGGTTTTTACGCCGTTGGGCATGCAATAGATGCAACTGAGCGCAACAACCGAGTATATACGCAAGCACCAATCACAGTTGGAAACAGCGTGTGGTTTGGCGGGCATGTGAGTGTTATGATGGGTGTTACTATTGGCGATAATTGCGTTATCGGTGCTGGTAGCGTCGTTACTAAAGATATCCCAGCGAACTCTATAGCTGTTGGCAACCCTTGCAAAGTTGTCAAGCAAATCTAGGTGACGTATGACTGAAAAGCAAAAAATGTTACAAGGCATGATGTATATTTCAAGTGGCGACGAGCTTGCTAGCGAACGTTTACATTGTAAAAACCTATGTATGCAATATAACTCACTCTCACCAGATAATGAAGCTGAAAAACAATCAATCATAAAATCTATCGTTGATAGCATAGGCGAAAACTTCACAATAGAGCCGAACTTTTTTTGCGACTACGGCTATAACTTACACATCGGTAAAAACTTTTATATGAACCATAATAGCGTTTTTTTAGACGTGTGCAAAATCACGATAGGCGATAACGTATTTATAGGCCCAAATTGCGGTTTTTATGGCGCTGGGCACCCGATAGATGCTGATGAGCGTAACTCAGGGCTTGAGTATGGCGCACCAATTACAATAGGCGATAATGTATGGATCGGCGGGAGTGTTTGCGTTATGCCAAACGTCACAATCGGCGATAACTGCGTGATAGGCGCAGGTAGTGTTGTCACAAAGGATATACCGAAAAACTCGATAGCTTTCGGCAATCCTTGCAAAGTTGTTAAAAGTTTATAGTTCGTATTCAAACTCTTCGCCACGTCTATCATACGGGCAATATTTGTTGAGTACTTCTTCTAATTCCTCTTCTGATATCAATGACTTATACGTATATGGTATGCGTAGTGATGTGTCTGTATATTCTTGCAACTCACGTGCGTAAACATCTGTGATAATGTCTGCTTGTTCGCTTGTGAGATACTTTTTATGTGTCGCAAAGGTCGATTTCATAGAATTGCGGAACTCAAGTTGCTGCTCCTCAGTTTCAATATCTTCAAGGTCTAACATAGTTGCAAATTTCAACATCGAGATGAACATGAAGTCCTGAATATTTTTTGCGATAATTGTTGCATTTACATCATCATGTGGAACGAAAACAATCGGCACATCATCGCCATCTTGAAGCCCAAAACAAAAACTATAGTTATCACCAGCGCCGTTCATTCCAAACGGAATAAGCTTCAGTTCTGGCTTAGGTGCTGGCCACCGCTCAGCGATATGTTCTACGATATCATCATGTCGCCATATTTCAAAATCAAGCGTGATATTATGAAAATCAAACCATAAAAACGGTGGAGTAGTTACACTTTTACCAGCTCTCATCTTTACGATTGCGTCGCTCCAATCAAGCATGCCATCTGCTTCAAGCTGTTTGAATAGTTCAGGATATTTGATATCAAATTGATTTTCTAGTTCTGTAAGCTTCATTTATTTCACCTTTTTCTTTTGTGCTGGGTCGGTAAGCTCTGGGATTGCACCACCAGCAATCGCCCATAAATAAAGGCTTGCAACGCTACAGTAAGGCGAGTATCGCTTCATGTATTTGTTGAATAAAGTTCGATCTATCTTCTTGTGTCTATATAGCATGCGAAGCCCACGAATGATTGCAAGGTCGCCATAGCTAAGCACATTAGGGCGTTGCATAGTGAATATCAAAAGCATTTCAGCTGTCCAAACACCTATACCGTTTAAGCTTGAGAGTGTTTTGATGACGTCTTCATCGCTCATTGAGTTGAGTGCTTCCAAGTTGAGTTCATCACTTGCTACCTTTTCAGCGAATTGTTTGATGTAGCTGACTTTTCTAAACGATATGCCTATTTGTTGAAGTTCATCATCTGATAGTTTCAAGATATTTTCAGCGTCGATTGTGCCTAGTTTTTCACTAAGCCTATTGCATATTGTTTTTTGTGCAACAGTTGAAATTTGTTGACCTATTATGTGGAAAATAATAGCCGTAAAAATATCGTTATGCACTGCACGTTCTATTTTGCCAACAGTGTCAATGACTTGTGCTAGTTTTTTATCACGTTTTTTTAAATGTTCAATAACTTTATCGTCATAATCAAAGTACATAATACACCTCAAATATATCTTAACATATTAACTAAAATATGCAAGAATATCTAAATGACGAGGTGATTTATGCAAAAAGATTTAATTTATATCGGCAAAATAAACACGCCATATAACACACTTGACGAATGCCCAAACAACGTATCGCCTGATGGACCAATGTGTAGCTTAGTTGTGAACGAGGAGTATAAAAACGGCTTGTTCGGCTTATCAGCTGGCGATAAAATATTAATACTTTACTGGCTATATAACGGGCAACGCACGACTGGCCTTGGCACATCAAGACGCACAGGCGAAACAAAGGGCACGTTTGCTTTGCGTACGCCAAAACGTCCAAATCCAATTGGTGCAGCAACACTAAAGATAGAAAAAATTGAAGATAACATCGTCTACGTGAAAGGGCTTGATTGCTTGAATGGTACAATGTTGCTAGACATAAAGCCAGATATGCGACCAGAGTAACTATTTGATAACAAACGGTTCTGAACGTGTTGAAAGCTCAATTATGTTGCTTGCTTTATATTCGTTTTTATAGATAACGTATGTAACATGTGGCAGAACATTACCCTCGTTTAGCGAGTTTGATTTTGTCATGTATACGACCTGACAGCTATCATTAGTGCGATTTAAGCAGATGTTGTGGAAGTCAACACCTTCGCTAGTTATTGTGACATAACGGTTTTCTCCACCGAAAACTCGTATAGAGCCATAGTCGAAATTTTTCAACCCGTATTTTGCAACCGTTGGTATCATGTCATACTTCAAACCGCCAATCATGCCTTGATAAAATATTTCTGTCTTGTTATCGACATTCACGATAAATCCTTTCGTTGAGCCTTTGAAGTTTGGAAACAGGTAACTCGGTGCTGTTGGTGATGGATAAAATATAACCAACAATGCTAATAATGATAATACTTTATAGCGTGAACATAATGTCATGATGATAAATAGCACCGTCAAAATTAATAGCCACAATGGGATTGATTTTATGATGAAACCAACGTACGTTAACTCTGATAATATGTAAACCATACCGTTTGAAAACTGCTCGATAGCAACTAGCGCATCTAAACCTATCGGCGCGACCACGGCAATCAATGCGAACAATATGTGCAAGTACGTGATTGGCGTCATTATTACAGTCGATAGCACGCTTAGGTGGTTCGTCATGCCGAATGCATACATCGCAAGTGGTGCAGTTATCAATGTGGCAGCGATACCGATTAGTAAACTCGCATACAAATAGTTCTTCGTGCCCATAGCAAAATAGATTATACCAAATACTGCACCAAATGATAATAGAAAAGATATATCTAACAATGAGTTAGGTGAAAAAAGTATTATAAATCCAAATACTAACATCAAAAAGCGCTTTGAGTTTACTTTAATGTCGAGAAAGTATGCGCCCATAAAAACCATTGCGAATATTGATGCACGTACTACAGTGACAGAAAACGCACCCATTGTGCATATCAAAACCATTGATAGTATTGCAAAAAACATACGAATTTTTAACGGCAGAAATACTAAAACAGACATCACAATCGCAATCATGATACCTGTGTGCATGCCAGACATCGCAAGCAAGTGCGACAAACCTGAAATGGTGTAGCTATCCTTAACATGTTCTGAAATATAGCGTTTGTCTGCAAATATTAACGCTTGGGCGATAGAAACCTTGCCAGCAGATGAAAAGAACAACCTATCAGATATATCAAGCCTAGATTTTAAAATATGAGATACTATAGGTATGCGAAAAGTTGTAAAACTATCAACTGTATAGCTAGGTTTAAAGAATGTCTTACGTTTTTCTTGCTTTTGAAAGTTGCCGATAATAACGTCGCCTATTGATACGTTATCAGATGTTTTTAATATGAGGCTGCTTGATGGTGTTTTTGCTATTATGCGTGTTTTATACTCATTGACATCAACCACTAAAAACGTATGTGTGCCAATAACATGCACAACTAGAAATAACGCAAGCAACACGTATTTAGTACGACCTTGAAAGAATAAATACACAACAACTAACCCACACAAAAGATATGCATAAGTGTTGATGTAGAATAGCGATGCAGAAAGAGCGCAAGATATTGCAAATACATAAACATTATTAGAATGTTGTTTAAGCGTTTCTAATAGATTCTGCATATTGTAGTGTTAAAAAAAAGCCCTCTTGCGAGGGCTGGTATGTTAGACATAAATGTATTTTAGTATGAATGTGAATGCGAGTAAGTACATGAGTATGCTAATCTTTTTCGTGCTACCTACTGCTAAGTTTATCACAACGAATGAGATAATGCCAAGTGCGATACCCTCTGATATGCTAAACGTGAACGGCATAGCAATCATACAGATATATGCTGGTAGTGCTTCTGCGATATCGTCAAAGTTGATTTTAAGTGCTGCAGACATCATTAAGAAGCCAACAATGATTAACGCTGGAGCAGTAGCAAATGCAGGGATAGCTAAAAAGATAGGTGATAGCAACAACGAAGCTGCAAATAATGCCGCTGCAACAACTGCTGTTAAGCCTGTTCTGCCACCTTCAGCAACACCTGCTGCACACTCTACATAAGTTGTAGTTGTTGATGTACCAAGCATTGCACCAGCTGATGTACCGATAGCATCTGCTAAAAGCACTTGCTTAATACGTGGAAGTTTGCCATCTTTTTGCAATAGTTTTGCTTTATCGGCAACGCCTACAACTGTTCCTAACGTGTCAAACAAGTCAACGAATAAGAACGCAAAAACGATGATTGCAAAATCAAGTGTGAATAGTTTGCTGAAATCTAGCTGCATAAATGTTGGTGCAACGCTAGGGATAGCGAAACCGTTTGAAAAATCAGGAAACAAGCTATACATTTGCAAATCAAAGTTTGGCACATAGATGCCAGCCGCTTGCAATAGCATACCGATAGCCCACGTTGCTAAGATACCCCAAAGGATACCGCCTCTAACTTGCTTGATTAAAAGTATGCCAGTAATAAGCACACCGAGGATTGCTAATATTGCACCGATACCAACGCTATAAAACGAGCCATCAGCAATAGATGCTTTGAATGAGAATATAGAAACTAATGTTGCGCCATCAACAATTACATTAGCATTTTGTAGGCCGATAAATGCGATAAAAAGACCGATACCAGCAGATACGCCGTACTTCAAGTTCATTGGTATGGAGTCGAATATCGCTTCACGTATGTTTGTAAGTGATAATAAGATAAATATCACACCTTCGACAAATACGGCAGCGAGTGCCACTTGCCAAGAGTAACCCATGTGTAAAACAACTGTATATGAAAAATATACAGTAAGACCAACACCAGGCGCTAAAACTAATGGATAGTTTGACGATAATGCCATGATAACAGTAGCGATAACTGCACTGATTGCAGTTGCAGTGAATACTGCGCCTTTATCCATGCCAGCCGCACCTAAAACACTTGGGTTAAGTGCTAAGATATACGCCATAGTCATAAAAGTAGTAAGGCCTGCAATAACTTCCGTTTGAACAGTTGTGCCATTTTGTTTAAGCTTAAAAAGTTTTTCTAAGTTCATAAACATCCCCTCTATATAAAAATAATAACATCTTAATAAACTTACTAGCAAATGAGGAAGAACACAAGAAAAAAGTGCAAAAAAATAAAGCGGAGCCGAAGCCCCGCCTTACCATGAGAAGAGATGATATGTATGTTATTACTTTGCTTGTAAAGCGTTTAAAGCGTCTATAGGTAATGGACCTCTAACTTGACCCCATGGGTTAACCATGAATACGAACTGGTTGCCGCTTGCATCTGTAGCTTCAACAGTATAGCCAGTTTGTCCGCGTCTGCCTTCGTGTGCAGTAACATCGCCAACTGTGTAGCCTTTAAATTTCTCAGCAATTGCAGTTTTTGCAATTTCAGCAGCTTGCTCTACAGATGTTACTGTAGGTGCTTCTTGTTGTTGTCTGCCTTGTCCACGCATGCCATGCATACCATGACCTTTCATACCGTGACCACGCATACCTTTACCTTGCATACCACATGGGCAAGTGTAGTTATCGCCTTGTGCTGCACCAATGCCATAGCCTTGACCTGCGCCCATTCCGTTGCCTTGTTGTGCATAAGCAGCTGTGCCTATTGCCATAAATGATGCAACTGTTAATAATGCTAGAAACTTTTTCATAATCTTCCTCCGATTAGTTTAGTTATTTGATGTTCCTTACGCCCTATAAGTAGCACATACCGTGCCAAAGTGTGCCAAAAGTTAAATTGTTGATAATAAAGAATAAAATAAAATATAATTTGTGCAGTTGTTGTGCAACTGTGCAAATGGTGTGCAAAGTTTGCACAGTTTTTTAGTCATAGAATAGCGTTGATATGAAATATCCGTTATTTTGCAACCACTTATTATGTATATCATACTTTGGGCAGTATTTATATAGCAAATTGTAAAAGCTTTTCGAGTGGTTAGCGTGCGTGATGTGTGCAAGCTCGTGATATATTACGCTGTTTATAACTGATTGTGGCGCAAGGATTAATCGCTCTGTAATCATTATATTATTCAAACTGTATGAGCCATAGAGTTTTTTAGCATGTCCAACACGTACATTTTTGACGTTTAAGTTAAGTTCCTTTGCGAGTTTATATACCATTGCAGGTATTAGGAATTTTGCTTGCGCCCTGTAAAATTTTTGCTGTTCGCTACTTTTTAGCAGGTCTATGCTTGCGGTTATTGTTTGTTTGCTATCATCTATTATGTATTCTTTAGCCAACCCAGCTTTGCGTATAAATTTATATAACGCACCTCTATAATATATGTGGTTTGCAGGGATTGTCGGTTGCTTGTTGACTTTTGATAGCACTGATTGCACAGTATTTGTTATCCAGCTTTTCTTTTTGTTTATCAGCATGTTGATGTCGCTAGCGCTCCAGCTTAAAGGAACGCTTATAACTACGTTGCCGCTAGGTTCAACTTTTATCATAGCTGTTTTGCGTTTTTTTCGTGTGATTGTGTAAATTATTTCTTGCATAATTTATAATATAACGTAAGTTATCTATTATCAATATTTTTCGAGGATACTAAATTGTTTTTACCTATATCAACTACTGAAATGAAAGCGCTAGGATGGCAAAAGCTTGATGTTATACTTGTTTCTGGCGATGCTTACATAGATTCACCATTTAATGGTGTTGCGCTTTTAGGTAAATATCTAGTATCAAAGGGGTTTCGTGTTGGTGTGATTGCACAGCCAGATATTGATAGCGCTGATGACATCATGCGTTTAGGTGAGCCAGAATTATTTTGGGGTGTTAGCGCTGGTTGTGTTGACTCGATGGTTGCAAACTATACAGCTACAATGAAGCCTAGAAAGTCTTGTGATTTTACACCAGCTGGTGTGAACAACCGCAGGCCAGATAGGGCAACAATAGTATACACAGGGCTTATCAAGCGATATTCGGCAGAAAAGAAACCGATATTTTTAGGCGGTATCGAAGCAAGCCTTAGGCGTATCGCCCACTATGACCAAAAGACAGATAAAGTGCGTAAAAGCGTGCTGTTTGATGCGAAAGCAGACGGCATAATATATGGCAACGGCGAAAAAAGCATACTAGATGTTGCAAACGCAATTAAGAGCGGCAACGATTGGCGAAATGTTGATGGAGTATGCTATATATCAAAAGAAATTCCGAAAGGTGCAAAAGAGCTACCTAGCTTTGAGGAAGTAGCTAGCGATAAAGCAAAATTTTATGAAATGTTCAAAACATTTAGCGAAAACTGTGACCCAATTTCATCATCAACTATAGTGCAAAAAACATTGGATAGATACCTTGTGCAAAATAAGCCTTGGTTAGTTACACAAGAGCTGTTAGACGAAGTAAACAACTTAGAGTATGAACGCAGTGTGCATAGCCTTGTAGAAGGAGTTGTGAAAGCTGTTGATACTATTAGGTTTTCTATCACTAGCCATAGGGGTTGTTTCGGCAGTTGCGCATTTTGTGCTATATCGGTTCATCAGGGTAGGCATGTTGTTTCACGTAGTAAAGAGTCGATACTGAAAGAAATTAGCGATATGTCTGAGCATAAAAAGTTTAGGGGTGTTATTAGCGATATCGGCGGTGCAACGGGTAATATGTACGGTATGAAGTGTGCGAAAATGCAGAAGCATGGCGCATGTAAGGATAAACAGTGTTTATACCCTACAGTTTGTCCGTCAATGGATATTAGCCACAAGCCGCTGATTAGTTTGTTGAAAGATGCGAAAGCAAGCAAAGGTATTAAGCATGTGTTTGCTTCATCTGGGTTGCGTTATGATATAATAGTTGCTGATAAAACTGCTGGTCGTGAGTATGTTAATGCTGTTGCGAAATCGCATGTGTCTGGGCAGTTAAAGTTAGCGCCAGAAAGTGCAGATGTGAGAACGCTAAATGCGATGCGCAAACCTAACACAGAAGTGCTAGATAATTTTTTAAAGATATATAAAGATGCTTGCAGTGAAGCTGATAAGCCTTGTTATCTAACTTATTACTTTATGGTGGCACACCCTGCAAGCGATAATGCAAGTGCAAAAAACACACGTAAATATATAGATGAAAAACTAAAACTTGTGCCAGAACAAGTGCAAATATTTACGCCAACGCCTTCAACATGGGCGACGTGCGCATACTATACAGGCTTTGATATTAATGGTCGTAGTATATTCGTTGAAAAATCTCAGCGAGAGAAAGAGGCACAAAAAGATGTGCTAACATATAAACATGGTGCAACACAAGGCGGTGGCTATAAAGGTAAATTTAATAGCGCACCAAGCAAGCCTAGTGCGCAAAAATTTAATAAATCCCGTTTTAAGAAATAGTGGGTTAGTATTCGTTCTTTTTCGCTTCGATCCACAGTTCTTCTAATATGTCTATGTGTGTGTCCTCGAGCTGTTCGCCGCGTTCATTAAGTGTTTGCTCAATGTGTGAGAAGCGCTTTTTGAACTTTGTGATAGTGCCACGTAGCGACTCGTCAGCGTCTACTTTCATGTGTGATGCTAAGTTCGTGATAACAAACAACATATCACCTATTTCTTCTTGGATATTATGTTTATCTTTATTTGAATAGGCTTGTTTTAGTTCCTCAATTTCTTCTGATAGTTTGTCGAAAATTCCTTCAACATTTTCCCAGTCGAAGCCAACTTTTGACGCACGTTTTTGTATTTTCTGTGCTTTTGATAGCGATGGTAGCGAGTGTGGGATATTGTCTAGTATAGATGTGCTAGGGTTGTTTTGTTTTTCCTGTTTTTTAATCTCTGCCCAGCGGTCGATGACGTCGTTTACTGCTGTTATTTCTTCTTCACCAAAAACGTGAGGGTGCCTACGCACAAGCTTATTGTTCAAGCCATTGATGACGTCTTCTAACTTGAAAAGTCCATCACTTTCAGCGATATCTGCATGCATAACGATGTGCAACAATAAATCACCTAGTTCTTCCTCGATGTTTGGTATATCTTTTGCATCAAGTGCGTGTAATAGTTCGTGCGCTTCTTCAATCATTGCGTTTTTAAGGCTGTAGAGTGTTTGCTCTCTGTCCCACGGGCAACCGTTTTCGGAGCGCAATGTTTTAACTATTTCGACTAGTCTATCAAACTCTTTCATATAGAACCTCGCTATAAAGTTTTGCTATGCCTATTATAGCACGCAAAGATATTATATCAACATATGGTTTAAAATTGTGAAGGGGGATATAAGTTTTTCTACTTTCTTTTTTTATAAAGTGTAGCTTCGTTACCTTTTTCGTTGTAGGTGAGTTCATCGAAGTACATTTTAGAAATAAATACACCACGCCCATGAAGTTTAAGTAGTGCGTCTGGTGAAGTAGGGTCAGGTAAGTCGTTAGTGTCGAAGCCTTTGCCTTCGTCACATATTTTGACTGTGAGTTCATCTTGATCATATTTGATAGCAAGTTTAACTATTCTTTTAGCGTATTCTTCAACTTTCATTCTTTCGTTGATTAGTTCGTAGTATGTGCTATTTTCAGTAGCTTCTTGCTTTTCTTCACCAGAGATGTTTAAGTTGCCATGTTCGATAGCGTTTGTTAGTATCTCGGAGATGCCAGTTCTAATTTTTTCAAGTTCTGAGAAAGTGAAGAAATAAATAAGATCACGTGTGATAGTGTGAACAACTCTGTCAATGTCGTAAAATTCGCCACGGACAACATATTCTTTGTCAATTTTGACAGGTGATATAGCGTGTTCGTAAACCTTTGCTTGAATTTCGTGTAGAACGCTATCAAGTAGAAACCTAAGTGACACATCAGAAAACTTTGTTTGAAGATGGAAATGGAATGGAAATGCAATTTCATCATCAATTATGCAAGCTGGCATCGGTATAACAGAAATCTCTTCTTTAGTGAGCTTGTAGTCTGTTAAAAGGAGTGCAGCTGTGTTAGTGGTTATTTCGCTAAGTGATTGAGCTATAACATGTTTCATGTTCTCACGTTCACAAAAAACTGCCACTCTGTCTGCATATTCATTGTTGTTTGTAAGTGTCATTAAAGTAATCATAAAACGATACTAGCATAAATTATTGAAAAATGAAAATAAAACTTTATTATTTTGCAAAAAAAATATAAAAATAATTATAGCCGTAACAGAGAGGAGTTCAAAATGTGCCCTGAATGCAAGTTGTTTCTAAGGATGTTGTTAATTTCGGTGCTGTGTTTTTATGTTGTTGTTGCCGAGCTGGATATTCCTATATTGTTTTGTTTATTCGTTTTTTTAACTCCTGTTGCAGTATCACTTGGCGTTAGGTGGATGTCGGCAGAGCTTGTGCCATTGGTGGCTTATGTTGCTGTAATGTCGTTTATAACTCATAATGTGTTTGCAGTTTATTTTGCAATATTCACGCCTGTTTTTTTGATAGCGTCAGTGCGTTCTGGCAAGCGCTGGGTTGCAGTTACTACATATGCTTATGCGTGCGCGATGCTTTTTCTTGCTGTGTTGAATGCTAGTGCTATCGATGGTTTTTTAATCGTACCAACGGTTATTACGATGCTGTTAAATTACCAAGTAATGTATTATAAACAAAAGGAAATTCCAACTATAGAATTATTCACAGATAAACAAAAACAGAGTGATAGAAACGCTAATGTATTTATGAAAGGCGCAGTGCGCGAAAATGCAAAAGTTGGCACTGGCGGTGATATTTTAGTATCTGCTAGTAGCGATGTGAAGTCACTTGATATACCTAAGCGTAAAGGGTGCAGAGCGTTTATATTGTGTGAGGATAAATACGTTACAACAATGCAATATATGGCGCTGTGGGTGCATTTATTAATGCGTGGCTATAGTGTATATGGCAGGGTTGTATATTCGCAAATGATAGGTGAGGAACAGAATGAAAAAAACATATTTGAAGCTGGTGGTGACTATGCTGTTGGTTTTAAATGTGGGTTGCCAGCAAACTTTACATATATATCGCCTACGTTTTTTGCAACGCTTTATAGTTTAAATAAAAAAAGGTAGCTGTTTAAGGCTACCTAAGTTATTAGAAATGGTATGAGATACCAAGTGCATATCGAAAGTTATCGAGTGGGATTTCTTGATTTACGCTTGTTCCAAGTATGTCGTTAGAAACTTTTACATCGCCAAGCATGCTATATCTAAATTCTAAAAATATTCCAAGGTTACCACTTTCAGTAAACATATATTCAGCACCGACGAAAGCATCAAACCCATAAACCGAGCCAGAATCGCTACCTTGCGAGCTATAGTTTGTAGTTGTTGCGCCGTTTGTTAGTGTGCCGCTGTCAACTTTATATGAGTATGTTGCGTAAGTGAAACCGATACCAGCCCATGCGTTCACAAGGTCAGACGCTGTCATATATGCAACGTTTACAGACGTTGGTAACATGTCTAACTTAGCGTCGAAGTTATAACCGTTTGAGTCGTGTTTATGCTCTACTGAGCGATATTCAGCATTGATACCGAACGCAACATTTCCCCATATTTCATTGAACAGGTTGAAATAAACCATAGCGCCACCACGTGGCTGCCCATTTGAGTATTTGCTGCTTGTGAACTCAGGCAAGTTCATATATGCGCCAACCATGCCGATACTTTCAGCATAGCCAACACTTTTTGGATATTTATCATTTTCTGATTGTGCGAAGCTAGATGTCGCTGTTATTGTTATTAATAATGTTAGTAGCAGTTTTTTCATGTTATGAATTACTCCTGAGTAGTGATGGGTCAACAGGGTAATCATTTGTAAAACATGCTGAGCAGAACTCAGGGTTTTCGCCAAATACGTTCAGCATGCCATCGTGTGATAAGTAGCCTAGCGTGTCTGCGCCGATATAGCTTCTAACTTCGTCAATCGTGTGCGTGTTAGAAATAAGTTCGCGGTTAGTCGGTGTAGCGATACCGTAGAAGCATGGGAACATTGTAGGTGGTGAAGAAATGCGCATGTGGATCTCTTTTGCACCAGCGTCACGCAACATTTTCACAATTTTACGGCTAGTAGTACCCCTAACGATAGAGTCATCAACAACAACAATACGCTTACCTTCGATAACGCTTTTGATAGGGTTAAGTTTAACTTTAACGCCAAAGTCGCGTATGCTTTGTGTAGGTTCAATAAATGTTCTGCCGACGTAGTGGTTACGTATTAGCCCCATTTCCATAGGTATGCCACTTGCTTCAGAATAGCCGAGTGTAGCGATTATTCCTGAGTCAGGCACGGGGATAACAACATCAGCGTCGATAGGGTGTTCCTCAGCTAATGTGCGTCCGAAAGCTTTACGTGCTTCGTAAACATATTTGCCAAACATATAAGAATCTGGCCTAGCGAAATATATATGCTCAAAAATACATGGAGCAGGTTTAGCTTTTTCACCAAATGGGAAGATAGAGCGCATAGAGTCAGGCGTGATGATGATCATTTCACCTGGTTCAACTTCTCTAATGAACGATGCATCGATTAAGTCGAGTGCAACAGTTTCACTAACGATAACATAGCCGCCTTTAAGTTTGCCTAATGCAAGTGGCCTGATTCCGTTAGGGTCGCGCATAGCGATAAGTGTGTCGCCAGTCATAAACACAAGCGAATAAGCACCAGAAATGACGTTCATAACCTTTGCAAGCCCATCAACTACATCGCTTTTTTGTAGCTCTTTTGCTAATAGGTGCATGATAGGTTCAGAATCTGTAGTTGTTGAGAATATTGAGCCTTTAGATATAAGCTCACGCTTGATTTCTGCAGAGTTTATCAAGTTGCCGTTGTATGCAAGTGCACAGTCACCAATTGGTAGCTCAGCTGTGACAGGTTGTAGGTTAGTAGTGCTAAAGTTGCCATCAGTAGGATAACGGTTATGACCGATTGCAATGTTGCCAACTAAGCTTTTAAGCTTTTTTTCAGTGAAAACATCTGCAACTAAGCCGTGTTCGCGCACGTATTTTATTTTAGAGCCGTCAGACGCTGCAATACCAGCACTTTGTTGGCCCCTGTGTTGCTGTGCGTATAAGCAAAGGTACGCAAGTTTTGATGCTTCAGGATTGCCATAAACTGCGACAACGCCGCATTCGTCTTTAAATTTGTCATGATTCATTATCATAGTAATCAACTTCCCATTAATTTGATATTTATACTGTTTATTTATTATGCATTTGACTACTTTTGTCAATAGCTACATTTCATAATGAGAAAAATAAACGATAGATAAAGTTCAATCAATAAAATTTCTTGCTTTTTTTTCTGATTAAGATATTAATGGCTGTAGATATTTTTAGAGGTATTAACACACATGAGTATGCTGATGAAAAATAGGCGACTGGTGGCAATTATTGGTTGTTGCCTTGCACTATACTTGACATGGGGTATGGTATATTTAACAATCAATTTTGCATTGGAGAGTTTTCCACCTGTTCTGCTTTCTGCAATGCGTTTTACTGCAGCTGGTTCGCTACTTTTAGGCTATAGCATATTGGTGAGCAAGAAGTTTCGATTACCAAAAGGTATAAGCGAGTGGCGAGTTGTTTTATGGTCGTCATTTTTCATGATTGCGCTATCAGGCATGACTTTAAACATTGGCTCACAATATCTATCATCTGGTAGTGTTGCGATATTGGCGGGATCGCTCCCTGTGTGGATGGTGGTTGCGGGGTATGTGTTCCGTGTTGACCCTCGCCCAAGCAATATGGTTATAGTTGGGTTAGTTGTGGGGTTTGCAGGCGTCGTGTTGCTTGTTACGTCGCTAGGGCATAGTGCAAGTGGCTCAATAACTGGCGTGTTGATTATTATTGCAAGCCTATGGGCATGGATAGCTGGTTCGTTTTATGCTAGAGAGAGGCCAATTCAGTTGCCTATATTTGTTTCGTTAGGTATGCAGATGGTTGTTGGTGGTTTGTTTATGTTTGTTGTTGCATTTTTCATAGGCGAATATGAAGCATTTCAATTAGCAAATGTAACACCAGTGGCATTTTTAAGCTATTTGCATTTAGTTTTTTTTGGATCAGTTGTTGGATATGGCTGTTACTATTGGTTATTGATGAATACCACCACGCCTATCGCAACCTCATATGCCTATGCTGAACCAGTTGTTGCTTTGTCGCTAGGGGTTATACTCGCTGGTGAGAAGATTACTAGCGTAACCATTCTTTCGTGTGCGTTAATTATTGGCGCTGTCTTTTTTGTTACAAGGGGTAAGTCTGCTAGGCAGTAGGCTCTTGTATTATATGAACAAATTTATATCCCAACTGTCATAAGGTTGGGTTTTTTTGTGATTTTACATTAAAGACCGCAACAATATATTGACATCATGTTTTTATGATATAAAATCATAGTATTAATGAGTATAATTTTTGAACCAATTTGTATGACGGTTGTCATTTGATTAAGAGGTTGCATAATATGAACGATAAACAAATAGTAGAAAAGGTACTTGAGGGCGATACCGAGATGTTTGAACTCTTGATACGTAAGTATCAGGGGCAAGTATTCTACGCTGCAATAAATATCGTGAAAAACAGAGAGTTTGCTGAAGATATTTGTCAAGAGGCCTTTTTAAAAGCTTATGAAAAGCTAGATACATTACAAGACCAAAACCAGTTCTACCCTTGGGTGAAGCGTATATCTGTCAACTTGGCACTTAACCAATATGGCAGGGGTA
This sequence comes from uncultured Deferribacteraceae bacterium, assembly GCA_964368965.1. Lineage (GTDB taxonomy): Bacteria > Chrysiogenota > Deferribacteres > Deferribacterales > Mucispirillaceae > CAYJDR01. The sequence continues at coordinate 7,305 of CAYJDR010000012.1, read as the reverse complement.
AACGCATTGTCGATGTTGAGTCAGAAGATTCTGACGGCAGCTACTTTGAAAACATACCTTCTGGTGACACTCCAGAAGATTACCTTATCAGAGATGAACTGAAAAAGTACGTACGTATGTTTGTTGATGCGCTGCCTGAGAGGCTACGCACTGTTGTTATGCTGCGCGAGGTTGAAGACCTCAGTTATGAAGAAATCGCAGATATGCTGAACATTCCGCTTGGTACTGTGCGTTCAAGGCTTTTCAATGCTCGACAAATTGTAAAAGACAGGCTCATAAAACAAGGGCTAACTGATGATATATTCATGGAGGCTAAATAATTATGTCAAGCGATATGAGAAACTTAACCGTTAATTGCACTGTTGTAAGGCAATCAATGTCAGCATATATAGACAACGAAGCAGGGGTGACAGAAAGCAGCATGGTGATAGAACATGTTTCTGTCTGCCCATCTTGTAAAGTTGCGCTAGCTAATATGTATACTATCAAAGAGATGGTATCAAGTGTATATGCTCCTAAAGTTGAGGTTGATTTTGCGGCAAATATTATGTCACGCATTGAACCTAAAAAGTTTAAACAACCACGTAAACAAAACAAATCGCTTAAATACTTCTATAGATACGGCACTGCAGCTGCTGTTATGTTCGGCGCAATATGGGGCACTATATTTTATGTTGGGCAAAGCTCCGACATGCTCGTAGCCGAAGAGAAAAAGTTTGAAAAATACGCACTAGAACACGTAAACCAGCAAACTGACAACTATTCTGCACCATCAGTCATGGCTGTAAATTTCGAGAAATAATGAAACATTTAATTTTAACAACACTAATATTACTTTTTGTTGCTCATAGTGAAAGTGTGGCCAAAACCATGTATATGTACAAATATATCAATCATGATGGTAGCTACACGACACTTGTTGCAGATCACAACTCCATAACGGCAAACAATTCGCTTGATAATGCTATGGTTAAGAGTTTCTTTTCGCTTAAGTTCGATGTAGGGTTAGTGCCTGAAAAATATTACAGCATGAAAAAAACTTACAACATCATGTTGTTAGGTACTAATGTAACTCAATATGAAATCATACCGCTAGATTACAACAGGTTTGCACGCATTGTATGGGTTGCAGACAATGGCAAGATTATCAGAAACGAAACAACAAATCATGATGGTGTGGTTGTTATCGAATATGGCCGCATTACCGAAGGCGCACAGCCGCCACAAGGTGAGAAACTTACAACACAAACCCCAGCACGTGCTAAACAACAATTTTATGCAGGTTATTACCATACATTTACTAATGTTGTTATAGATGGCTCAATACACTTGGGCTTTACAGATGGCGTGAATAATTTCTCTGTGTTTCTTAACCCATTTATAGGTAATAAAGAAGATAAAGAAATGAAGCGCGTGCTATATGGTAACTATCTATATAGCAGGTATCACAATGGTGTCGAGTATACTATACTTGGCGCAGCACCACACGAGACGATGTCTAATATCGCAGATATATTCATTGAACATCGTGCAGCAATAGTTAAAGCAATAGAGGCAGATGACCACATTACAGAAGCCCTATATAATAAAGCGTTAATTGAATTTGACGGAGGAAAATAATGAGTATTGTCAAAAAGACGTTTATGATCATGTTTTTATTATCTTTTACTTCTCTTTCTGTTTTTGCACAATCAGTACCTAGCACTTTTTCAGGAGTTGTGAAAAAATCGTCAGACGGAGTTGTAAACATCAGCACTACAAAGCTTGTGACTAGGCAAGGGCCTCAGTTCGGGCAGGAAGAGTTTTTTAAGTATTTCTTTGGTGGCGAATTGCCAGATATGAACCAAAGGCAAAGTCCACAAAACCCACAAAATCAATATAAAACTAGCGCACTCGGCTCTGGTTTCGTTATAAATATGCAAGGGTACATAGTTACTAACAACCACGTTATCGCCGATGCTGATGAAATCATCATCAAGTTCACAAACGGCGCAGAAGCAGAAGCTGTTGTTGTTGGTGCAGACCCATTGACAGACCTAGCGCTACTAAAGATAGACCCAAGAAGCAAAGGCGTCAAACTTACACCTATCGTATTGGGCGACTCAGATAAAGCTGAAATCGGCGACTGGGTTGTAGCAATCGGTAACCCACTTGGTTTAGGTGGCACAGTTACTGCTGGTATCATATCTGCAAAAGATAGGGTGCTTGGTGGTGGACCTTATGACAACTTCATGCAAACAGATGCAGCAATTAACCCTGGTAACTCAGGTGGTCCATTGTTAAATATGGACGGCGAAGTTGTTGGTGTAAACACGGCTATCATTCAGTCGGCTCAAGGGCTTGGATTCGCAGTACCAGTTAACATGCTTAAAGATATATTAGATAGATTGAAGCAAGGTAGAGTTAGCCGCGGTTGGTTAGGCGTTACGTTGCAAGAGCTTAACGAAAACTTAGCAATGTCATTCGGACTACCAGCAGAAACAGTTGGCGTGCTTGTTGCAGATGTGATAGCTGGCGACCCAGCAGATAAAGCAGGGCTTAAAGCTGGCGATATTATTGTAGGTATCGATAGCGAAACTGTTGAAGAAAGCAGAGAGCTTATCAACATGATAGGTGCTAAAAATCCTAATGAAACTGTACGCTTAACAATCATCCGTGATGGTGACCGTATGCAACTACCTGTTAAACTAGGCGAAAGACCTATGGAAAATGCAGTTGCTGGTGGCAATAAACAACCAGAAGCACCAAAAGATGCGCCAGTTAGTGTATCGTCGCTATCTCGCGAAGAGATGAAAATGCTAAACATCTCAGAGGGCGTTAAAGTAACTAGGGTTGAGCCGAACTCATCTGTTGAAAGATCAGGGCTAAAGCCTGGCGATATAGTTGTGTGGTTTAACAGGAAGCCTGTATCAACTCCACAAGAGTTCTATAAAATGTATATCAATGTGAAAGACGGCGATATAATCGGCTTGAAAGTACTTACACAAACAGGCGCAAGATTTATAGCGTTTAATAAATAATCATGATCATAATAGCCACTCAAATAAAATTGAGTGGCTTTTTTATTGACTATTGGTCACCACTCTGTTATATCAACACATCTACATTTGAAGGTGTGACGTGTCAAATAAGTTTGATTTAAAAGAATTTCTCACAGGTTGTAAGCTATCGTTGCCAATTGTTGCTGGTTATTTGCCACTTGGTATCGGTTGTGGCGTTATCCTTACTGGTGCTGGGCTTACGCTGTTCCAATCTATCGTTATGTCGCTTTTAGTATATGCTGGTGCTGGCCAATATATCGCCGGTGGGATGATACTTGCAGGTGCATCTGCAATGTCTATCACAATTACAGTAATGATTGTCAACATGCGACACATTTTATATACATCATCACTTTATCCACACGTTAGCGATTGGAGTCCTATCCAAAAGGCTATATTCGCATCTGAAATTACTGATGAGGCGTTCGGCGTATTATCTTCAGAGATGTCTAAAGGATACGTTAGTCGCTCAAAAGCATCTGGCATAAACATCACAGCGCATGCTGGGTGGGTGCTTGGTGTTGGGCTAGGTGCATATCTAGGGCTATTCATTGGCGACTATAAAGACTATGGGTTAGACTTTGCCTTACCAGCGTTATTTATAGCTCTACTCACACCAAAATTAACTAGCAAACCACATATTATCGCAGCTGTTGTATCTGGCGTTATATCGCTAGTATTTGCTGCACATGGGCATGTTTGGGGTATTATTGTTGCATCAATCGTTGGTGCTACTGTTGGATATGTGCTAAGCAAGGGGCAAGGAAATGCATGACCCAATCTATATTTACTCTACAATTTTTGGCATGGCAGCTGTGACTTATTTTGCAAGGGAATTGCCTTTTTTAGTGCTTGGCAAAAGGCGCCTAAGCGAAAATATTGTTGTATGGCTTTCGTTTGTGCCAGTTACGGTTATGTCGGCTTTATTGTTGCCTGAGTTATTGATTATAAAACCAGATGGCGTGCCTACGCTAAATTTATCGCCTGATAATATATACATATGGTGTGGTGTTGCTACATTTTTGGTGAGCGTTATATCTAAAAACTTTTTTGGAACAATTGTATTTGGTATTGGTATGGTTGCACTTATGAGATACATGGGCATGTAAAAGCCCTGCCATCCTCATGCTGATAACAGGGCTATCGAACTGCTTCTAACAAAACTGTAATCCTCCTTTGTGTAGTATTTCGTACCATTAAGAAAAAGAGGGCGAAGGATTATAGGTACATCATCATAATATGGGTTAATCACCCAAGCGATTTACTGCCCTCTATATACAACAATATATAACTTGAAAATAAAAATGCAATACCCTAATTTAATAAATTTAAAATTTCTGTTCTTTCTTGCTCAATAGTGTTTATAATTTCTGCTTTGTATTCATCTCTGCTGACTGCTTCTTCTAACTCTAATAACGATTTATCAATAGCAACCCCTACGCCAACCCCAATAGCAACACCACCAACAGGTGATGTGAATATGCTAGATACACCACCAGCTAATGCGCCGGCCGTTGCAGACATTCCTTTCTGCACAACTATTTTAGCAGCAGCTTTTGAGGCAGTCTTAAAGATTGTTTTGCTTGCCACTTTTGCAGCAATCGCACCCGCAATGCCAGATGTGCCTGATATTATTAAGCGTTCCTTCAAGCCGATAAAATCGACATTGTCACTTTGCGCATATTGGTTACCTGCGCTGTTGATTTTTAAAATGATGTCTACTTGATCACGTGGTAAATCAAGTATATTTTTAGCTTTGATTGCGTCGACTTCGTTAATATATTTCGTAGCGTTATCAATAAAGTTCATCACTTGTATTCTAGATCCTTCAGCACCTTGCGCTAGTTTCTTTTGCAAGTTTTCCATGAGGTATTCCTCAAGTGTGCCAGTGATTAATGTAAATATGCGTGAATACTCTGCACCAAGCCCATAGTACCAATCAAGGTAGCTATCAACATTTGATACCATTGTATCAAACTGAGTATTTATAGAGCCAATGATATCTGTGCGTTCATTATTTTTCAAGTAATTGAACCTAGCATGTTCTAGTTCTAAATATGTGCCAACTTTATACGTTTGGTTATCAATTAATTCTGCCGTAGTTTTTGCAGCATCAGCGATTTCTGCTTGATGTTCTGTTGCGCTATTTTGTAGCACTATAAAAAGTGATGGATATATAAAGATAAGCAGTATCGTCAAATATAGTGCAGATAAAAACTTATGTGTTGCAGCACTTTCTTTATCTATAGGCGTCAAGGCATCAATTAAACTAGCTTTTGTCAATAAGCTTGAATTTGTGATGTTTATTAAACCATAGAAAAATAAACCATTGAGAAATATCAACTCTATCAAATATTTAATTAAGCTAGAGTTCGCAACAATTTGTGATAATGCATTAGGGAGACTATCAGACAATATAATGAAGTTTGCAATAGTGTAGGCTATTGCATTAGTTGAGAGCGATTGTAGTTTCTCACTTTCAAATGTCAGTGTTTCAATTTCGATGTATGAGCGTGCAATAAGCATCAACAACGGATATATAATGATAGATAGCATGATGCTAATAAATTTTAATGACCTGCCTAAACCATATATATTGTAGTCGACATTGTATATTTTTTTATTGATAGCTATTGCAAGCGCTATAGATGTTGCAAGCGTAATGATTGTTGCTGAGAGTTCTATTGCGCTCATTAAATAAAGCTTTACAGGTAAATACATGGCGATAATGAAGCATATTACTGTAGTAACAATATATGGTAAGCGCCTACTTTTGATAAACACATTGGTGAAAAAGTTTTGATTATATTGGACGCTGTGTAACCTTTTCCGCACAGTTACACTATAAAATATTGCAAGTGTTGAAAACATTGCAACAATCGGCACCAATATTGCGTAAACTAAGCTTCCATAAGTGTTTATATGTTTTGATGCTACAAAAAGAATTGTTATTGGTACAATCAGTTTAAAAAGTTGTGTCATAATAGTTGCTTGAAGAATTACCAAGTATATTTTGTGTTGCTTGGTTTTTCTATTATTTTATAGGTTAATCTTCACCATCAAAAAAATCTTTCATATTGTCAATGAGTTTTTTAGAAGTTATGCGTGCTTTATCCCTGCTGGTTGTAAATGTATCCTGTACATTTCCTGTTACATAATCAATGATTATTAGTGAATGTTTTACATCGATTTCTCCATCACGATTCCAGTCAATGTATCTGTCGATTTTTTTATAGATGTCTAATGATACTCCGTCTAATTTTAATTCTGTAGGTGCACTAGTTTTGTTTGATTTGTCATTAATTAAATTTATAAAGTTATCTGCTACCATATTGATATTTCTCATGTGATCTTTTGCTTGCAACTCTAATTTGCTAAAAAGTGTAGGATAGAAAAATGTGAGTAATATTGTTAGAAATAAAGCTGGTAGATATTTATAGTTACCTGTGTTTTCACTATTGTATGGTGCTACTGCTTTTGTTAAGCTCTCTTTGTTAAGTATGCTAGTATTCACAAGGTTTATAAGCCCATAAAAAAGCAATCCATTAAAAAAAATGACCCCTATGATATATTTAGCAATACTAGAACCCTTCGCCGAATATAACAATGCATTAGAGGTGCTGTCAGCCAACATTATCATATTTGCAATGTTGTATGCGATAGGGTTATTTTTTAGTGAAGTAATTTTTTCACTATCGAGTGTAAGTGCTCTAATGTCTATATCTGAACTTATAGCGTGCATCAGCAGAGGATATATTAATGATGAGAGTATGATAGTAATAAACTTTAGCAACACGCCAGAGCCAAATGTTGCATATTCGTTATTATAAGTAAGTTTATTTATTTTGAGTGATATAAATATTGAGATTGCGAGTGAAATGATAGTTGCAAATATTTCAATATAGTTCATTAAATATAGCTTTACAGGTAAGTACATTGCAACAAGAATGCAAATCACAGTAGTGAAGAAATACGGTAGCCGTCTGTTACGTATCAAAAAGTTTGTGAAGGCATTTATCTGGTATTTAATACTGTTTAATTTTTTTCGCACTGTTATATGATAGAATATAGCGAGTGTGGAAAACATTGCAACAATCGGCACCAATATGGCATAAACTAAGCTTCCATAAGCGTTTATATATCTTGATGTGGTTAAAAGAATTGTGAGTGGTATAATCACTTTAAAAAGTTGTGTCATAAATGTTGCACCTATAATATTAATTTGTTATAGTGTTTAGTAATATCCATATTGTATAGCAAAAGT
>CAYJDR010000011.1:0-57600 GCA_964368965.1 uncultured Deferribacteraceae bacterium | reverse complement strand
CCAATGTATTGAGCACATGCGTGCTTTTACGCGTGGCCTTGCGTTATTGGCAGGGTTTAGATGGGGCGAAAAAGGAAGCTTTTCGCTTTTTACACGTGTCCACCGATGAGGTTTTTGGCACTTTGGGTCTTGATGATGCTCCTTTCACTGAAGACACTCCTTACGCGCCCAATAGCCCGTATTCGGCTTCTAAGGCTGCCAGTGACCACTTGGTGCGTTCTTTTCATGAAACCTATGGCTTTCCCATTCTTATTACCAATTGCTCCAACAATTATGGGCCTCGCCAATTCCCCGAAAAGCTTATTCCCTTGGTCATTTGTAATGCCCTTGAGGGAAAAGCCTTACCCATTTATGGAAAGGGTGAAAATATTCGTGATTGGCTGCATGTGGAAGATCATTGCGCGGCCATTGAGCAAGTTTTGCAAAAGGGTGAGGTGGGGCGCACCTATAATATTGGAGGGCGCGCCGAGCTGACCAATATGCATGTGGTGAAAACCATTTGCGAAGCCTTGGATAATTTTGTGCCACGCAGTCACGGAAAATATGCAGATTTGATTACCCATGTGAGCGATCGCCCTGGGCATGATTTTCGATATGCCATAGATTGCTCTCGCATGGAGCAAGAGCTTGGTTGGGTGCCTGCGCATGCATTTGATGAAGGTATTTTGGAAACGGTGCGTTGGTATTTGGAAAATCAAGAATGGGTCACCAGAGCTCGTAGCGGCGCGTATCAAGATTGGCTACAAAAAAACTATACAAGCCGCTAGGTGGAATGTCATGAAAGAACGTAAAGGTATTATCTTGGCCGGTGGCTCCGGAACGCGCCTGCATCCGCTGACCTTAAGCATTAGTAAGCAGCTCATGCCCATTTATGATAAGCCCATGATTTACTATCCGTTAAGCATTTTGTTGCAGGCGGGTATACGGGACATTAGTATCATTTCCACGCCAGAGCATTTACCGCTTTTTCAAGAATTACTCGGTGATGGGCAAAAGTGGGGTTGCACTTTTCGCTATATAGTTCAGCCTTCCCCCGATGGATTGGCTCAAGCCTTTTTATTGGCAAGGCCTTACATAGAAGGGCATCCCTCCTGCTTGGTGCTGGGAGATAATATCTTTTTTGGGCATAATTTAGATACATTATTGCACAATGCTTCGTCACAAGAGCATGGAGCCACAGTCTTTGGCTATCATGTGAGTGATCCTGAGCGTTACGGTGTGGTGGAATTCAATGAATTTCAGCAGGCCATAAGTATAGAAGAAAAACCTAAAATGCCGCGATCTAACTATGCTGTGACGGGCTTGTATTTTTATGATGCCGACGTGGTGGATATTGCTGCTTCCATAAAACCATCTGCGCGCGGCGAGCTGGAAATCACCGATGTGAATAATGCCTATTTACAGCGCGGTGACTTGCATGTGGAGCTCATGGGACGCGGCATTGCTTGGCTCGATACGGGAACGCACGATTCGCTCTTGGCGGCTTCTTCTTATGTGCAAGCCATGCAAACAAGACAGGGTTTGTATGTGGCGTGCCCCGAAGAAATCGCGTGGCGTAAGGGATTTATGGATAATGAACAATTGCGCGCCTGCGGTGTGGCCTTAAAGAAATCCGCCTACGGTGAATATTTGCTTGAGTTGGCAGACGGAAGTAAAGGGGCATAATATGGAAGTGTTAAAAACTTCAATTGAAGGGGTTCTTCTCATAAAGCCAAAGGTTTTTGGTGATGCCAGAGGCTTTTTCATGGAAAGCTGGCAAGAAAAACGCTATGCCGAGGCGGGTATAGATGTGCCCTTTGTGCAAGATAATCACTCTTGCTCCAGTCATGGTATTTTGCGCGGTTTGCATTTTCAAAAAACCAAGCCACAAGGCAAATTGGTGTCCGTATCTTTGGGCGCTGTTTTTGATGTGGCGGTGGATATTCGTAAAGATTCGCCCACCTATGGTAAATGGTATGGCGTAGAGTTAACGCAGGATAATCATTGGCAATTGTGGGTTCCGCCAGGGCTTGCTCATGGTTTTGTGGTGACCAGCCCCACGGCGCACTTTAATTATAAAGTAACTGACTTTTATGACCCCCATGATGAAGGCGTGTATGCTTGGAATTCTCCTCAATTGGGCATTGAGTGGCCTGTAGAAAATCCCGTTTTGTCAGAAAAAGACGCCAAGGCGCAGCCTTTTTGCGCAGACTAAGTGGAAAAAATACATCTTTTCATAAAGTAAGATGTATTTTTTTGGGGAGTTGCTATTTTTCTTTATTACCTTTTTACATCGTGGAAGTATTTAAACAGTACTTCCTTCCATGTGGGTGTAAAAAAGGTGCTACCGCAGGGCGTGCTTTGTTGTAATACTTGCACGCCTAGTCTGTGTTTGGGTCTTTGTTAAGATGTACGCCATGCTCACTTTGTATGTATTGAAGATCGCAAACAGGACATGTCATGGCTTCTAGTTTTTCACCGCATTGGCATACATAGCCATGCATGCGAGCAGGATTGCCGTATACCAAGGCATGGGCAGGGACATCCTTGGTAATAACAGCGCCAGCGCCCACAAAGGCGTATTTACCTATGGTGACACCGCAGATTATGGTGCAATTGGCGCCTAACGTGGCTCCCTTGCAAACTAAGGTTTTGCGCGCTTCATGCATGCGGCTGATATGCGCCCTTGGATTGTGAACATTGGTAAAAACCATGCTCGGTCCACAAAAGACATCGTCTTCTAGGGTGACATGGGGATACACGCTGACATTGTTTTGTATTTTACAGCCGTTACCGATACTTACATTGGGGCCTGCCATGACATTTTGGCCAATGGTACATTGCTCTCCTATGGTGGTATGGGAAAGGATATGTGCAAAGTGCCAAATACGTGTACCTTTTCCAATGGTAACGTGATCGTCAATGCAGGCTTTTTCGTGCACAAAATACTCGGCTGACATGGTGGTGTCTCCTTATTTATGTCCTGAGCTATGGCGCTTTGGCGTAAGGCGCTACGGCTTTTCGTCCTATTTCATGGGGTCATGAGAGAACGAATGAGCCCAAAACTCTGTCTTATCAATACTAGATCTTTCTATGGTGCGTTTGGTCAATGCAGTTTGTCATCTATCAAGTATTCATTCCAAAAAAATTGTGCGAGAATAGGTTTGGTTGGCGATGACTCTCCCGTCATTGGGCAAATGTACGTATTCTAGTTAGTCGATGCTTAAAACGTGTTTCCACTCGTTTTTAAGAAAGGCACGCTCACTCCAAATACCCCTTTCGGGGACGCCGTAAGCAAGTGACGGCTTATTTTACGTGGCGGCAAGCCATGCCAGAGGCACGTCTTGTGTAGCCGACAGCTGAAAAAAGCATTTCATATGTCTAAATTTTGCCAGAAAACGTATTCCATACGTTTATTTCTGGCAAAATTTATTAAGCTTTTTGAGCTATAAATTCTATTTTTTACTACCATTTAAGTCCTTTTTCAGTGTCGACTCGTTAGCATCCTTGGCAAATGTTTAAAAGAGTGTGCAGAATATATTCTTGTGTTTCTGGCCGTAAATAGGGGTGCATGGGGAGTGAGAGTGCTCTTTTGCTGACTTTTTGTACCATGGGAAAATCTTCAGCTTCATACCCTAAGTAGGCAAAGCATGGCTGCGCATGCATGCCCAGAGGGTAGTGGATGGCTGTGGGGATTTTTCCTGCTTTGAGTTTTTGTATGACTTCACCACGCAGAATATTTTCCGGTAAAAGTACTGTGTACTGAGCCCAAATGGATTGGTCTTCGGAGGCTATTTGTTGGGGTAAAATATAGCCAGCGGCATTTTCAAGTAAAAAGTTTGTATAGCAGGCGCCGACTTTTTGGCGAAGGGAGATTTCTTCCTCAAAGATTTCCATCTTTGCCAAAAGTATGGCAGCTTGCATGGTATCCAAGCGCCCATTGTAGCCAATGCGGATATTTTTATTTTTATTTTGAGCATCTACGCGCCCATGGTAACGCAGTGAGTCCACCACATGGGCAAGGTCTGCGTCATTGGTAAAAACAGCGCCGCCATCACCGTAGCACCCTAAGGGCTTAGAAGGGAAGAAGCTTGTGGTGGAAGCATGGCAGCCACAGTTACAAAGTTTGTCTTGTTTGTAACTGCCTCCCAAGCTTTGCGCCCCATCTTCTAAGACGGTGAGGTTATACTTTTGCGCAATGCGTAAAATATTTTCATAATCAGCAGGATTACCAAATAAATCCACAGTAATGATGCAACGAGGCGTGAGCTGTGTTGTTTTACAAATGCTGGGGAGGGGGTGTTTTGTAGCATCATTATTTTGCACGGCAAGAATGGCATCTTCCAACTGGGTGCCATTGATATTCCATGTGTGTGGATCTATATCGACAAATATGGGGGTGGCGCCTGCCTTGGCTATGACTTCAGCCGTGGCGATGAAGGATAAGGGGGTGGTAAAAACAGCGTCACCGACTCCCACACCCCAGGCACTGAGCACAAGCTCTAGAGCATTGGTGCCCGAAGCGCAACCCATACAATGCTTTGCGCCTGTAAATGCAGCAAGCTGTCCTTCCAGTTCTTTTACCTCAGGCCCCATGATGTATTGCCCGTGTTCTAACACTTGGGAAATACGGTTTTCTACGCTACTTTTTATACGTGACTGTTGTGCTTTTAGGTCGATAAAATCCATGGAATACCTCTAAAATTTTTATAAGTCCCATATTGTTTCGGAAAATCTGACGACACTATCTATAAGTTATCTCATAGTTACGCGATAGCCAAAGCCCTCAACGGCAGCTTTGTTTTTCAACCCTTCATGGCGCACCGTGTGGGTATTTAATACTCTAAAGGTAAAGATATGGTTACGTTGTCTCGGGCACTTAAATAAGCCGCAATGAGGACTTCTAAAGATTTTAATCCTTCTCGGCCATCTGTTTCAGGCTCTGCTTCACCACGCAACACATCAATGATGTTTTTGAAGTAGAGGGGATGTCCAAATCCATAGACAGAGGTTGTTTGATAGTTGGCCGCTTGAACCTGTTCATCATAGTCTTTTTTTTCCGCAAAATCCCAAATTTGGATGTCATTAACAGCTACGCCGCCTATTCGCGCGGTGCCTTTTTCTCCAATGATGGTGATGGAGCCTTCGAGATTTTTGGGATATGTAAGCATGGTTACAGCCATGGATCCCAAAGCACCAGAGCGCCATCTAACATTGAGCACCCCAGAGTCCTCCACTTGAATGTCGCGAGCCAATGTGCCCGTCATGGCTTGTACATCTGCAATGGGGCCTATGAGCCATTCCAATAAATCTACATAGTGGCTGGCTTGGTTCATGAAAGCTCCACCATCCATTTCCCATGTGCCACGCCATTTTGCTGAATCGTAATACTCTTGAGGGCGTGACCAAAAAATATTTATATGAACCATATGGATGCGGCCAAAACGTTTTTCGTCTATGGCGCGCTTTAGTAATTGTAAAGTATCGTTGCGTCGGTTCTGTTTAATGACAAATAGACGGACGTTGGCGTCATCACAGGCTTTCACCATGGCGAGGCCGTCTTTCCAGCGTGTGGCCATGGGTTTTTCGGTGATGACATGTTTCCCAGCTTTAGCCGCGGCAATGGTTTGTGCAGCATGCAAACCTGAGGGGGTGCATAAGGACACCACATCGCAATCACATTCTAGTAGTAGCTTGCTGTAGTTTTCATATCCTGGCACATCGTATTTTTTAGAAAATTCTGTGGCAAGGGCAGGGTTATCATCGCAAATGGCAACCAATTCAAAGTCTGCTGAATGTTTTTCCAAAGAACCAAAATGATTATTAGAAATACGCCCACAACCTATGATGGCTACTTTTATTTTTCTGTCTTTAATTATAGGGAACATACTTTCCTAGGTATATAAAAAGTTATGATCTGCCTATGAGACCAATTAGGGAACGTTCTTTTGCATAATACCAATGAATATTACAATAAAAGCTCATGTGTTGGCAAGTGTTTGAATGTTATAATGTTCTCATTTATCGCAAAGAAGTGATGCCGCCCCAAGCAAGGAAAGCATTTTGTACAAAGGATATTTGAATTCACTAGCAAGGCGTTCCAATCTGGCGCAGGGGGAGGAAGTGGGGTGCTCAAGGCCATAGGTGGAAGAAAGTTAAAGATGATTATTTGAGCCAACTTGCGTATATAGTATTTTTGATATATAAAATGTTATGCTTCTCTTCCGCAGAGGTAAAATTTTCTTGGAGGTAATATATGTATCACACTGAAAATGAAGCTAAGGGTAAAATATGCCCTTATATGGTTGCTAAAGAGGAAAAAGAAATTAAGCAGATCAACAAGACAAATGGTACTCGGTCAGAATCAACCTCAAAGTATGTCTATGAGCGATGTATAGGGTCTCGCTGTATGAAGTGGGAAAAGCATGAGGTCACTGCAGGCAGAGGGCGATGTTCACGTTAAAGTAAATATAGCGCCAAAGTGCGTGCTTTGGCGCTATATTTAGGTGAGTTAGGTATTATGGTTTTTTATTTCATAAGACCCTGCTCTTGCATCCATTTTTGAACAAGAGCAGCTATGTCATCCGAGTTTTTGTCTTGATAAATCATATGACTGTTGCCTTTGATGCCTATTTCCGGCAATGCAATCCACGTAACGGAAGCGCCGGCTTTTTTGGAAGCGTCGGCAAAAGCCTTTACATTTACTTGGTATTTTTGCCAGATGGGGGATTCTTCCATGTAATCTCCCCAAATATGTAGTTGGGGTATGTGCTTGATGCTGGCAAAATCGGTTCCGTCAACTTTTGGGGCGCCGGAACCTTCAAGAATGATTAAGCCTTTTACATTGTTAGCATGGGCAAGGGCTGTGGTGAGGGCAAAGTTAGCCGATTGACTATGAGCTACAATAACACAGCCATCTTTAAAGCTAGAAACATATTGCCCATAGGCCTTTAATATCCACGCATTGGAACTGGTCCAGCGGGGTACACTTCCTTTCATAAACTGGTCAAATTTATCTACGGGGAAGAGTTGCCCGGCAAAGGGCTTACGTTCAGAAATCTTGTCGTATGTGGGGCCGAAACGGAAAATACGCCATGCGTCTTGTTTGGAACGAAACACCGGAGCTGTGGTATTTATCTCAGGAAATTTTGCCCAGCTGGCGCGTCCGCGCTCCACTGCGTCGGAGATATACACATTGTGCCCTTGGCGTAAGAAGTACATTTGCCAGCCATCTCTGCCATCGGGGGTGTTTTCCCAGGTAGCGCCTGTGAGTCCACCGCCATGCCATAATAAAAGAGGATACTTGGCCTTAGGGCTTTCCAGATGTACATACTGGACATACATCTGACCTGCTTCAAATTCTCCATTGGGGTCAAGCTTGCGTACGGGCCCCCCTGGAGTGAGGGCTTTTTCTTCCACTGGCAAGCCTTTTAATTGCACTTCATTACCACCTATGTGATAACCACCTAAGTCTTGAACACTAATGGCCTTTTTCGCTTGTGCTGAAAAGGGTGACAGCATGGCTGTTAGCACAAAGATGAGCATAAAACTGTAGACACGTTGCATTAAAGAAACCTCCGCTGTTACAATTAATAAAGAACTCCCACTGAGTTTCCTGTAAATGTAGCACGGGAAAAAACTTGCTGTAAAGTGCCACTCTCAAGAAAAGTGCATGTGAAAAAAGATTTTTGTATTTTAGTAGTAAGTTTTATGTCTTGGCTGAGTAGCGTTAGTATAGAGTGATTCCTTGCAGGATAGACTAAAAAGGCGCTACTTTTTAACGCAGCGCCTTTTCTAATTTTATTCTTTTTCAGCTGTATTTTTTTCTATATGATAACGCGGACGCCCTTTGACCTCTTGGTACATTTTTCCCACATATTCGCCCAATAGACCTACGCACAGTAACTGTACACCACCCAAGAAAAGAATAAGAATGGTGGTGGTGGCCCAGCCTTCTATGAGTTGGTCAGTGAAGAAAGCTTGGTAGAGAACAAAGAGGGCATAAAGGCCAGAAAGGAGTGCCGTACTAAAGCCGAGCACCGTAATAATGCGTAAGGGCACCACGGAAAAAGAAGTGATGCCGTCCCAAGCGAAAGAGAGCATTTTATGCAGGGGATATTTTGATTCACCGGCAAGGCGTTCTAATCTGGCATAGGATACATAATCCACAGAAAAGCCCAAGAGGGGAATGAGAGCACGTAAGAAAAGATTGACTTCTTTGTAGCCGCGAAGGGCTTCCACGGCCTCACGCGAAAGTAGGCGAAAATCGGCGTGATTATAGACCATTTCCACGCCCAGCTTCTGCATAATGGTGTAAAAGCCTTCTGCTGTGGCTTTTTTGAAAAAGGTATCGCTTTCGCGAGATTCTCGCACACCAAAAACCACTTCATGCCCAGCTAAGTAGCTTTGCACCATACGAGGAATAACGGCAATATCGTCCTGTAAGTCGGCGTCAATGGATATGAGCGCATCGCCTTCAGCACTGAGTAATCCTGCCAGTAATGCCTTTTGATGTCCCACATTATGCGCCAATTTAATACCCTGAATATGGGGAGATTGCTGGCTATAGCTTTCTATGAGTTGCCATGTTGTATCCTTACTGCCATCATCCACAAAATATATGGCGGATGTTTCAGCAATGAGGTTTTGGCTAATCATATCTTTGAGTAAGGCTAAGAGTTTTTCCTTACTATCGTGTAAGACGGCTTCTTCGTTATAGCAGGGCACAACAAAAGCTATTTGTTTGGGCATGAGGCATCCTTTGGCTTAAAGGCAAAATATTTAAATAAAAAATAGGTCAATATGGTGGTAAATGCCAGGGCAAAAAGTTGTGCCGCATACGGGGGCAACTCAGCATAGCGCACAGAGAGTTCCAACACTCCCGCATTGATGGCATAGGCAATGGCCCATGTGGCAAGACAGCGCACGTATTCAGCCAGCCACGCTCCTTTACTTTGAAAAACAAAAATCTTTTGCATGGTAAAAGAAATGAAAGAAGAGAGAATCCATGCTAAAGCCAAAGCTTTTTGGTAATGAGCTTCGCCCATAAAAAAGAGCAAGATCACAAAGAGAATGTAGCTTATGCCTGTATTAAGGCCGCCCACAAAGAGAAAGCGGATTTTCTCAGGTAAAAGAAAAAAGTGTTGTATCATTGGGGCATATTTTCCATAGAGTATTTTCGTATTTTGGCTTGTTAAAGGTGCAGCCAACGCGTGCAATGTATAAAGAAAGGCTTTGTTGTTCAAGAAAATACTTTTCATGTTCCTTTTAGGAAGGTTAGGTGTACGCCTATGTATAATTTTTAAAACGAAGTTTGTACGTATATTTTCTTTACTCTAAGCACCTTTCATTGTAGGTACTCAAAGCAAGATATATCTTGTTTCACCTATTAAGAGAATTTGTATGTACACTGCCAAGCTTAAAAAATATCTTCCTTTTGTGCTTCCTTGTCTAGCGTATGTCTTTTTTGTTGTGCTCGATAATAGACTCTTGCCAGGCATTGCCGGAGCAGGGGACACAGCGCTCTTTGCAACTTTTGGCCATGCGTGGTTACAGGGAGTCTTGCCTTATGTGGATCTTTTTGATCATAAGGGACCGGCTATCTTTTTTGTGAATATGCTCGGTGTGGCCATGGGGCAAGGCTTTGAGCAAATAGAACTAGGCATTGTACTTTTGGAAGTGCTCTTTGGCGCGGCATGGCTTGCTCTTGCTTTTTGGCTGTTTAGAAAAAATCCAACCTATGGCCTGTGGACTTTGCTTACCAGTATCGTGGTGCTTATGCGTGATGCGCATAATGGCGGTAATTTTACTGAAGAGTATTGTCTTGTTTTTGCCATGGCCTGTGTTGTGGCTTTCTTTAGTCAAAATATTTCACTGAGGTGGCAATTTTTTCTCTATGGTCTATGCGGCGCGGCAACTTTTTTATTTCGCATGAATAATGCCATTGTGCCGTTTATGGTATGTATTTTTTCTTTTTGCCAGTTGAGAACTTTTGCTCAATGGAAAGATGCTTTTGTGGCGGCGTTGGTGGGATTTTTAATCGTAATGGCGCCATCTCTGTTGTATTTTTATGCTCACGATGCATTATCACTACTCATAGACGCTGCTCTTCGCTATAACTTTACATACGTAGATAATAGTGACGCTTTGCAGGGCATGCAGACCTTAGCATGGTGGTTTGGTCCTACTTTGATAATGGATGGCTTATTACTAGCCTGGATTGTGGCGAAACAAAGAGATGTTCGCACTCTACAGGCTAGTATTCTTTTTTTTGCCACCCTTGGTATAGGTTGTTTGCTCTCTGGGCGCACCTATGGGCATTATATGATAAACCTTTTGCCGGCGCATATTTTTCTGTGCTATGCAGTCATGCCCACTTTGGGGCCTGCGGTGCAAAAGTGGTGGCAAGGGGTATATACGCGCTTTGTTTTTGTGCAAAAAGTGACTACGCCTAAGGCTTGCATAATTTTTCTTTGTGTAGCTTTACTTGCCGTGGGGGGGAAAACCGTATTTCGTTTTGACCCCACCCCTTTGCAAAAGGAAAAAGCTTTACTTCATGAAGCTGGCGTGCATAAAGACAGTGCCATTTTGAATCTTAATAAGGTGCGCGGCGGACGTGTTTTTGTGGCGGCAGGAGTGTTACCTCGCCAACGCATTTTCTTTGAACCTACAGGGCAAGGGCCGCAAAATCAAAAATATCTTTTTGGCCGTACAGCACCAGAAGATTATGCGCAAAAATACGATTTCATTGTGGCAGATGCAGACTTTACGCATGATAGCTACACCTATGCCGCCACTTTTTCTTGGGGAATTCTTTATAAAAGGCAACCCTAGTTTTTCTTTTCCACATTAAAAGTTTTTTCAATGATATAACGCGGGCGCTGCTTCACTTCGGTGTAAACCCGGCCAAGATACTCACCCAGGACTCCAAGGCTGATAAGTTGTACGTCGCCTAAAAAGAGCACTGCTGTCATGAGAGACGGATAGCCGGGAACGGGATTGCCATTGATAAGCTTGTCCAGCACCATGTAGGCCGCATAGAGCAAGGAAAGTATCGGCATCAACCTCTAATTTTGTGTCAGATGTTCTATTGAAAAATTTATAGAATTCTTGTGCAAAAAAAGCGTTTTGAAAAAGAGAGCACGCGAACTCTGCTATCTTGCTTTACCAATTTTTGCAGAATGTTTAAGGTGGCGTTTTTATTTGAAGGTAAATGAATGTTTTATGTATAAAAACTAGCTTACTGATAAGGCAAAGTAGAGGCTAAAGAGCGAAGTCTCACAGGGGATGCTATTTTCTTTACTCTAGGAATATTCCACTGTATGTATACGAAAAGTTAACGCATTTTTCACCACTAGAGAGAGTTTTTATGCATACTGTTTTCCTTAAAAGATGGCTTCCTTATGCACTTCCTTGTGCTGCCTATATATTCTTTGTTTTGTTAGACAATAGGCTCTTGCCCGGCATTGTTGGCACAGGAGATACAGCACTTTTTGCAACCATGGGGCATGGATGGCTACAAGGGCTCTTGCCTTATGTGGATCTTTTTGATCATAAAGGGCCAGCCATATTTTTTGTGAATATGCTAGGCATGGCCATGGGGCAAGGTTTCGAACAGGCAGAGCTTGGCATTGTGCTTTTGGGAGTGCTCTTTGGCATGGCATGGCTTGCTCTTACCTTTTGGCTTTTTAGGAAAAATTCCACCTATGGCTTATGGGCATTACTCTCAGGTGTCATTATATTATTAGGTAAAGCGCATAATGGCGGTAACTTTACTGAGGAGTATTGCCTTGTTTTTGCCATGGCCTGTATTGTTGCTTTCTTTAGTCAAAATACTTCATTGAAATGGCGCTTTTTTCTTTATGGATTATGTGGTGCGGTTACTTTTTTATTTCGAATGAACAATGCCATTGTACCTTTAGTCGTATGTTTTTTTGCCTTTTGTCAGTTGCGCTCGCTTGAACAGTGGAGGCAAGCTTTTGTGGCAGCCTTGATGGGCTTTTTAAGTATCATGTTGCCCACCGCTCTATATTTTTATATGCATGACGCTTTGTCTTTACTGCTAGACGGTGCTCTATGGTATAATCTTACATATGTAAGCCATGATGATGCGTCAGAAGGCATGCTCAAAATGGCTTGGCGATACACCCCAACGCTTATAATGGATAGCTTATTGATGGGCTGGCTTGTGCTAAAGCAAAGAAATATTCTTACCTTACAGTCTATTGTGCTTTTTTTCGCCACCTTGTTCATAGGCTGCTTACTTGCTGGGCGTGCTTATCATCATTATATGATAACTCTTTTACCTGCACATTTCTTTCTTTGCTATGCAGCCATGCCTACTTTGGGGCTTGCGGCGCAAGAATGGTGGCAAAGAGTGTATACTCGTTATGCTCTTTTGCAAAAGATGACCACGCCTAAAATTTGCACGCTTTTTCTTTGTTTGGTTTTGGCGGCCACAGGAATAAAAGGTGTGTTACGCTTTGATTCGACGCCCCTGCAAGAGGAAAAGGCTTTGCTCCAAGAAACTGGAGTGCATAAAGATAGTGCTATTTTAAATCTTAACCGCGTGCCGGGATGCCGTGTGTATGTGGCTACAGGTGCCTTACCTCAACAGCGTATTTTTTCTGAACCCACAGGGCAAGGTCCGGAAAATCAAAAATATCTTTTTGGTCGCACCGCGCCGGAAGAGTATGTGCAAAAATATGATTTCATTGTGGGAGATGCTGATTTTACGCACGAAAACTATAAACCTGTCGCTACCTTTCCTTGGGGCGTGCTTCATAAAAGACACTCTGAATAGTTAAGGGAAGTATGGTACCTGTATGAGGATTGTATAAAGTGT
This sequence comes from uncultured Deferribacteraceae bacterium, assembly GCA_964368965.1. Classification (GTDB taxonomy): domain Bacteria; phylum Chrysiogenota; class Deferribacteres; order Deferribacterales; family Mucispirillaceae; genus CAYJDR01. The sequence continues at coordinate 44,777 of CAYJDR010000011.1, read as the reverse complement.
TTTTTATGTTTGGCTTATGAAGGGATTACGTTCGTTTACTATTTAAGTCGGTAGTGCTTTTTAAAATTAAGGCCTCAATCAAAATTCAGAGAATTGTTCAGAGGCCTTAGTATCTTGGTTTAAGTCAGTTTCATTGCGGTCTTCTGGCATAACCTCGGTGACTTTACGAGGACGACAAGCCGACTCAATGATACTAGCATCAACAATAGCACCTTCGCGAACTAAAACGCCAGCATGTTCAAGCTGCATCAATATCATTTCATTTACTTTTTCCAAAATCCCAAGAGCTACTAAACCATTACGAAAACGACAAATGGTTGTTTCATCAGGAACATCTTGCTCAACAGAAAGCCCCACAAAACGAAGAAAACCTAAATGATTTATAAGCATTTCTTCCATGGCAGGGTCACTGAGTTTATACCACTTTTGAAGGAGTAAAATTTTGAACATCAGCAAAGCAGGGTATGCAGGGTTACCTACTACATTGGCTTTACGATTAAGCTTTTTATTAAGAAATTTGCTAATTGGTTCCCAATCAATCGCCTTGCCAACAGCATCAAAAAAATCTGGCTTGCGCTTACGACGTGCAACTGCAAAATCTGCTATTCCATTATGTGGCTTATTTCTGCTTATCATATCAACCTCATTTTTTATTATAAATATCAAAAAATACAAATAGATACAATAAGAAACAAGGTTTTTTCAAGAATAATTATGCAGAGCTATTTAATTGACACATGATATGCGTTGTATTAAATAGCTCTGGTTAAATCTACTATTCCCTACCTTTTTCGCTTCGTGAGACCATGGTGACGTGCTTTTCTAGGTTTAATTAAGAAAAATTAGTCCGAAAAGCATCTATTGTGAGTGTGAAAAAACATATATCACTGTTTTCAAAACATTATTTCGAGAGTTGTATGCTTCCTGAAAAAATTACCCCCATCCAATGTCGTGATACGGCTTTAGCTTTTGCTTTTATTACCTTACTTGTTTGGTTTTTTACAGAAAATATATCTTGGATTTATGGCTGTATGGGGCTTGTGCTCTTAACCATGATTTGGCCTTCAGCCATGATATATCCGGCTAAGCTTTGGTTTGGCTTTTCCCATGTGCTTGGCACCTTCATGTCCAAGGTTTTGTTAAGCATTATTTACATGCTTATTCTTATGCCCGTTGCTCTTATGCGCCGCCTTTTAGCTAAGGACAGTATGCGCATAAGAAGCTATAAAGACAATCAAGAGTCCGCTTTTGTGGTGCGCGAGCACACCTTTAGCAAAGACGACATTGTACATCCGTATTAATTTGAGGTATTTATGAATTTTCTTTCTGATGTATGGGGCTTTTTAAAGGTCCGCAAAAAATTCTGGCTTTTACCCCTTATTGTGTCTTTATTGCTCATTGGGGCGCTTGTTGTGTTCACTAGCGGGTCTGCCGTGGCACCTTTTATTTATACGTTATTTTAGAGAGTACCATGTCGCAAAATCCCATTTATACTTTAGGTATTTCAGCGTATTATCACGACAGCGCCGCGGCTTTGCTTTGCGATGGCGTGATAGTTGCTGCTGCCCATGAAGAGCGCTTTACGCGTAAGAAGCATGACCCTGACTTTCCTGAAAAAGCCATAGCTTATGTGCTGGAAGAAGCGGGCATTACCTTGAGTCAAGTGCAAGGCATAGCTTTTTATGACAAGCCTTTCTTAAAATTTGAAAGATTGCTGGAAACTTACCATGCTTTTGCGCCCAGAGGCTTAAAGAGCTTTTTGCTGTCCATGCCCGTGTGGATAAAAGAAAAGCTCTTCATGCGCACCATGTTAGAGCGCGGTTTTGCGCCATTTTTGCCTGAAGGTGCAAAATTGCCTCAGCTGTATTTTCCTGAGCATCATCTTTCTCACGCAGCTTCGGCTTTTTATCCTTCCCCTTTTGAAGACGCGGCTATTTTGACGGTGGACGGCGTGGGAGAATGGGTAACCACCTCCATAAATAAAGGCGTGGGCAAAGATATTTCCACCTTGCGCGAAATTCATTTTCCGCACTCCTTGGGATTATTATATTCCGCCTTCACCGCCTATTGTGGTTTTAAGGTCAACAGCGGTGAATATAAACTCATGGGGCTCGCTCCTTATGGGGATCCTCATTCAGAGCGCACCAAGACCTTTGAGCAAAAAATTCGTGAAAACCTCATTGAGATTCGCGAAGATGGTTCCTATGTCTTGAATATGGATTATTTTTCCTATGCCACCGATGTGCGTATGTATAATACTTCTCTTTGGCAAAAGCTTTTTGGTCTGGCGCCTCGTACTGCTGAGTCTGAGGAATTAGAGCAAGAGTATATGGACTTAGCTTTGGCCATTCAAAAAGTCACGGAAGATATAGTGTTGCGTTTGGCTCGCACTGCACGCAAGGTGAGCGGAAGCAAAAACTTATGTTTAGCAGGTGGTGTGGCTTTGAACTGCGTAGCCAATGGTAAGCTTTTAGAAGAAAAAATCTTTGATAAAGTTTGGATTCAGCCTGCATCTGGTGATGCTGGTGGCGCTCTTGGGGCGGCTTTAGCTTTATGGCATATTGGCCTAGAACAACCTAGAACACCTGCAAGTAGTCGGGACTCCATGCGTGGTTCTTATCTTGGACCGAGCTTTGATGCCGGACAAATTGCACGCATGTGTAAGAAGTTTCATGCCAACGGAACTGTGTATGAAAATTTCCAAGACCTTTGCGACAATGTGGCAGACTTGCTCAATGACGGTAAGGTTGTGGGATGGTTCCAAGGGCGCATGGAGTACGGTCCTCGTGCTCTTGGTGGTCGTTCCATCTTGGGAGATCCGCGCAATCCAGAAATGCAGAAAAAGCTTAACTTAAAAATTAAGTATCGCGAAGGTTTTAGACCTTTTGCTCCTTCTGTACTCGAAGAATATACGCAAGAATATTTTGCCTTGGAAGAGCAATCGCCGTACATGCTTGTGGTGGCTCCTGTGGCAGAAAAATATTGTCGTGAGTTGCCAGAAAATTATACCTCCTTGCCCTTATGGGATCGTTTGTATTGGCAGCGCTCTGATGTGCCGGCCATTACTCACGTGGACTTGTCCGCTCGTATTCAGTCGGTGAGCAAGGAGACCAATCCGCGCTATTGGCAGCTTATCAGCGCTTTTAAAGAGCGTCATGATTGCCCCATGGTGGTGAATACCAGCTTTAACGTGCGTGGTGAGCCCATTGTGTGTACACCGCAAGATGCGTACTTGTGCTTCATGCGCACAGAAATGGATTACCTTGTGCTGGGCGATATGGTGCTTTGCAAAGAAGACCAAAAGCCTTTGGCCAATGACCAAGACTGGCGTTCTTTGTATGTGCTAGATTAAAAAAAATTGTGATATACTAGTCAAAGCCCCTTAGCTAAGATGTCCTCTTATGTTAAGGGGCTTTTTCTGTAGAATTTACAAGAGGCAATTTTTTAAGAACGCAATAAAGTTAACGTTAATTCTTTAAAATTGCTTAAGCGCTTTTTGCATAACGCGTTGCGATTATATTTAATTACGTGCAGTGTCTTGGCGTACGATCTTCTCCATTTCTTTCGCTACTATGGCATTGGCATGGGCAGAAGGGTGGAATTCGTGGGGAGGGCTAATGATGTATAAATCTTGTTTGGCATCATAGTCAGGAAACCATGCTTCCACGTCATAATGTGGAATTTGAGAGAGAAAAGATTTCATCAAGGATGCAGCTTTAGGTGGCCATAATAGTACCGAGAAAGAGCTGTGGGAGTATTTTTCCGTAGTAATATCTTTCATACTTGCCATGATAGCGCCCTGTAATTCCAATTGTTTTTCTTGTGTATTACGAGGTAGTGATTTGTTTATATTATGTTGTAATTGAGGTTGTATTTTCTGATATAGATGACTTCTCTTTACCCAAAAAAAGATATTCTTTGCTGTATAAAAAGGGTTTAGCTCCGAAAAATTGCCCACAAGAACGGCCTTTCCATCGCGCACGTCGTAGAGGGGGCCATTTTTATCCCATGCAGCTGCACCGGAGATGCGTTTTAAATGATCTTCTATGGCAAAATAGTAAAATAGTATTTGAGAATAGCCTTCTAGCCCTGCTAGTCCTCGCTCAAGGTCATGCAAAATACGATGTGGACCGTAACCATTTTTTCCTAAATTGAAAACCTGATACTCTTCGCCTAGGGCTAAGCCCAATTTGTAGGCAAAGGTTTCTTCATCCTTAAGACCATCACCAAAGGTAAAAGAGCATCCAAGTAAAACCACGGCAGTTTTAGCTTGCGGTGCATGGGGAGTAATGCGTCTCCCTAAACTGTCATAGGTGAAAATAGTATCAAAAAACACTTGTTCTGTTGCTGAAAGTATACGTTTAGAGCTTTTTCGTGTGTAAGATTCACTTGGATCTAAGTTCTGTAAAAGACTAGCGCTTATGGGGGTATCGGAAGGCAGCTCGGTAGTGATGGTAACGGGCTTATATGTGATGAGAAAGTATCCTTCAAAAATAGCTAAAGGGAGAGCCAAGGAAAAAAGTCCCACACATATATTTTTCATCCATGTGTTTTGTACTGCAAGAGACAAAGAAAGAAAAAACATGGCTAATGAGAATAAAAGTAGCAAAACCATAAAGGGATAGGCTGCAGAGCCAATGATAAAGCATGTTATTATGCTTAGGGCGCATAAAAGACATAAGCGAAGAGATGTTATGCGCATTGCTTTTATAGCATAAATGAGGACATTTTCTTTATTTTTAATCATGTGTTTTCCAAGTAAATTTTTTTTATTTCGTACACGAAAATCTTTCTGAGTGAATTATCTTTGTGCACATTTGGGCATTTGTATAGCGCCGATAAATTGACTAAAATATATGCCAATGTCAATACTTTCAGTAGTTAAAGATATATGTAAAATATGTGATCTAAGAAGCATCGAAGTATGTATCTTGGCTGTACTGGACTTTTTACCAAAAATCTATATACTGCCGTAACTTAACAAGATTATTCCTAGGAAGTATGTATGAAAAAAGCTCTCATTACAGGCATCACAGGGCAAGATGGTGCCTACTTGGCGCGTTTTCTTTTGGAAAAAGGATACGAAGTTCATGGTATTAAGCGACGTTCTTCCCTTTTTAATACTCAGCGCGTTGATGATATTTATCAAGGTGTGCACAGTGGTGAGAGACGCTTTTTCTTACATTATGGTGATTTGACAGATAGTGCCAATTTGGTGCGTTTGGTGCAAAAAATTCAGCCAGATGAAATATATAATTTGGGTGCACAAAGCCATGTTCAAGTATCTTTTGATGCGCCTGAATACACCGCTGATGTGGTGGGCGTAGGAACATTGCGTGTATTGGAGGCTGTACGTCTTCTTGGCTTAGAAAAGAAAACACGCGTGTACCAAGCTTCAACTTCAGAGCTGTACGGTCTTGTGCAGGAAGTTCCACAAAAGGAAACAACACCTTTTTATCCTCGTTCTCCTTACGCTGTGGCTAAGCTTTATGGCTACTGGATTACTGTAAACTATCGTGAAGCTTATGGCATGTATGCTTGCAATGGTATTCTTTTTAACCATGAATCCCCCATGCGCGGAGAAACCTTCGTAACACGCAAAATCACTCGTGCTTTGCCACGTATTATTTTAGGTATGGAAGATTGTCTATACATGGGCAATATCAATGCCTTGCGTGATTGGGGTCATGCTAAAGACTATGTGCGCATGATGTGGCTTATGCTGCAACAAGACGCGCCTGAAGATTTTGTCATTGCCAGTGGTGAACAACACTCTGTACGTGAATTTATAGAAATTTCTGCCAAGATGCTGGGGCTTACTTTAGCATGGCAAGGCGAAGGCGTGGACGAAGTGGGCATGGTGGAAAGTTTTGATGAAAGTGTACTTGTGGCGCTTTTAGAAAAACAAATGCAGGGTGAAAACTCCGCCACTAAAGATGCCTTTATTGCCGATACCATGAGTACTATTGGTAAGAATAAAGCTTTGCAAAAGGGTACTGTGGTGGTACGCATTGATCCACGCTACTTCCGTCCCACAGAGGTGGAAACCTTGCTTGGCCATGCTGCCAAGGCCAAAGAAAAGTTGGGCTGGGTGCCGCAGATTTCCTTTACAGAATTAGTACAAGAAATGGTGGAAGCTGACTTTGCCGGCGCAAGGCAAGACAGCTTGTGTATCCAGGCTGGGTTTACAGTGCCCACGGTGCAGGAATAATTTGAATGAGAAGCCTTTGAAAAGGTCTAATGCTTTTTAAAGTTTTTATTATGGAGAGAATATGCCATCTTTATCGTTGATTATTCCTTGTTATAATGAGGAAGCGACTTTGGAATCGTGTGTAGCACGCTGTTTAGCTTTGTGCGAAAAAAGTCCCATAGAAAATTTTTCTCTGGAGCTTATCATTGTAGATGATTGTTCAACAGATAAAAGTTATAGTATAGCGCAAGATTTACAAGCACGTTATCCAGAGCAAATTTCATTATATAAGCATGAAATAAATCAAGGAAAAGGGGCGGCCTTGCGAACAGGCCTTATGCGCGCCAAGTGCGATATGGTAGGTATTCAAGATGCAGATGAAGAATATAATCCTTTGGATTATTTTACTTTAATGCGACCTATATTGGAGGATAAGGCCGATGTAGTATACGGTTCACGCTATTTGCGCCAAGGTACACGTCGTGTTTTGTACTTTTGGCATACGTGGATGAATAGAAGTTTGACTTTTACCTCCAATATGTTCACTAATTTAGATATTAGTGATATGGAGACGTGTTATAAGCTTTTCCGCCGTGAAACTATTCAAAACATTGCGCCCAAATTACAAGAAAATCGCTTTGGCTTTGAACCCGAAGTAACTGCTCTCGTTGCTCAACATGAGGCTCGGGTGTATGAATGTGCTATCAGCTATAATCCTCGTTCATATGAAGAAGGCAAGAAAATAGGTTGGCGCGACGGCGTCCGTGCTTTGTATTGCATCTTGCACTATAGCGCGCATTGCGCACCTTTACCCATGCAAATCCTACTATATACCTTCATTGGTTTTTGCGCTGCCTTGGTAAATCTTATAGCTTTTTCAATTTTTCTTGCCATGGGCTCAGCCATCACAGGAGCTACCTTGTTAGCTTTTGGCATTGCAGCTATGGTCAACTATTTTTTATGTATAGCCATTTTATTTAAGCATCAGGCGCGCTGGTCTACTAAGGGAGAGATATTGGCATATGCTCTTACGGTAGTGGTTATGGCAGCGATAGACCTTGGTGTAACCAGCGGTTTACACTCTCTGGGGACTAGTCTTTTTATGAGCAAGGTTATGGGGATTCTTGTTGGCTTTGTGGGCAACTTTTCCTTGCGGAAGTATTTTGTTTTTTAATGTGCACCTACTGTGCAGTGAAAGGAATAGTTGATGGAATTATTACTGCCCCTCTATAGCGTTCTTGCGGTATTGGCAAGTTCCGGTTTTTTCATGTTGAAATTGCTCGGCGTCAGAGAGGAAAATTTTTTCACAGTTATGTGGGTGGGACTTTTTCCTGTGACAACTATGGCTTATGTGGTGAACTTTTTCTTTCCTTTGCAAAGTGCATATTCTTTTTTGTGTTTACTCCCTGCTTGCTTTGGAGCTCCGGGCTTGTTTTCACGGGCAAAAAAATGGTGTGCCCATGGAGTAAAAAACTGTTTCTTTCAGGGAAGTTTTTTTGTTTTTATAGCTTTTCTTACGCTTGCTCTGTTTGTGTTAAGTCCCTTGGGCCAAGCGTATGATACGGACTTGTATCACTTGCAAATCATTTCTTGGGCCAGAGAATATGCTCTTGTTCCGGGGCTTGGTAATCTTCATTCGCGGTTAGCTAATGGCTCTGCATGGTATCTTTTAGGAGGCATGCTTCCCTTAGATCTTGCCTTATTACCCACGTTTATGTCCGTTCTTTTTATGGTTTTGGCGCAGGGATGGGTGTTTTCTCATCTTATGCATGTGCAAAATCTTTGGGAGAGAATCTATTTCCTATGTCTTATTCCGTTGTGTTTTCTCTATCAAACGCGGTGGAAAATTTATGCAAACCTGTATGTGGATAGTATCTCTCTTTTTGTCTTTTTGTTTGTTCTATATAATTTTTTGCGAATGTGGTTGTGTCAACAGCGCGGTAGCTATTCTTTACATGCGCAAAATTTTCTTTTTCTTGCTTTAGGCTTTGCCATAAAACCTTTAGTTATTGTACCTCTTCTTTTGGTTTTGATATTTGAATGTTTTTTGCTTGTTCAAAAAGAACTCACAGGAGCTTTTTTTATAAAAGTATTACTTGCTCCGGCTTTTTTAGGGGTGTTGTGGTGCGCGCGTAATGTTATTTTGACAGGGTATCCTGTGTTTCCCTTGACTTTGCTTGCTTTTCCTGTGGATTGGATTTTAGATAAGTCAATCGTGGAGGGAAATCGCATTGCAGTTATGGGGTGGGCGCGTTGGCCGCGCTCTGGTTATCAAGTGGCCTTGGAAACAGGTATTTCATATTGGTTCCCATCATGGATACACGCTTTTTTGAGCTCAAAAAAGGAGTGGGCAACATTTATTTTGCCCTTGCTGGCTGCGCTGTCTATATGGTTGTGGGCTTTGTGTTCTAAGTTTGTATTAGTATCAAAATTTATTTTTACTCTGTGTTTTTTGCCAATTTTATATTGGTTTTATATGTACCCAGATAGCAGGTTTGGTTTGGAGTTTGTTTGGGGCGCATGGGCATCGGGCGTAGTTGTTCTTTCACTACACAGTAGGGCTTCTTCTGCATTGGAGAAGGTTTTTGCGTTGCTTTCAACCTATTATAAAAAAGTGGTTTGCGTTGTCTGCGCTGTATTTTGCATTCTTAGCTCTGTGCAACTTATGCAAGCTGAACCGTCATTAGCATGGATAACGCCGTCTTGGCCAACGCGCCCAGTAGAGCAAATTCGTATTCTTGCAGATGTGGAAGGCGAATCTTTCACGCTCTGGACACCATCACAAGGAGATGATCGGTGCGGGCTTGCTCCCCTTCCTTGCGGATTTGCTAACTCTCAATTACGAATGCGTAATCCCCATGACTTGGGTGAAGGTTTTTACTTAGCAAGATAAATAAACCTAAAACTGTAAGAAAGATTATGAACCAAGTTGCTTTTTTTACTATTATTACTGCAACCTACAATGCAGGAGCTACGCTTGAGCGTTTGTTGCAATCCCTGGCTGAGCAAAGTTGTAAAGACTTTGTGTGGGTGTGCCAGGATGCTCAAAGCTCTGATAATACATTGGATATAGTGGAGAGATGGCGTACTCGTCTTCCAGCCATAAGCCTTGCCAGTGAAAAAGATACGGGCATTTATGACGCGTGGAATAAAGCCCTTGCCCATCAGGGGGAAAGTCTTGGGCAATGGGTGCTCTTTTTGGGCGGGGATGATTTGTTGGCGGGGCCAAATGTACTTGAAAGGGTGAAGACGTGTTGTGAGAGCTTGCCTTCTGAAGTAGTGCTGGCTGCGGGGGGGTTACAGCAATTTTCTGAAGGTGATGAAGGGGATGTTCTGCAGTTTCAATCTGACCAAAGTTTTGCATCACTTGCTTTTGGTATGATCCCACATTCTGCTTTATTTGCGCATTATAGCTTATTACGTGCATACCCGTTCAACTCAAAATATAGTATAGCAGGCGACTATGATTGGTTGCGCAGAGTTTGGCGTCGTCAAGAGCAAATGTATGCTTTAGATTTCATGATAACAAAAATGGCTGCAGGAGGGATTTCTAGCTCTACTCATAGCGCATCGCTTTTGAGGTCTGAAAAAAGGATGATTATTTTAAGATATTTATTTGTTTTTCCCTCAAAGGCTCATCAAGCTCTCTTTTATTGTGTAGACTCTCTCCTATTTCCCGTAAAGTTGCACTTTAAGCAATGGATAAATAAATCCTCTGTAGGGCGGTCTTTGTGGTGCAGATTACAAAAAGTTAAGCGGGCTTTACTTAAGTAAGTTTAACTTTCAAAGGAAGTGTATGGCTGGTTTAAAAAAAATATTATTTCAAGTTTTAAAGAGAAGCTTTTTGGGCAAAGCCCTTAAGCAGAAAGAACAAGATATCATGCAAATGATTTGTTGTGCTCTTGAAAATGCTCCTTATGAAAATTTTCATGATCCCAGTCAAACTCAAAAATATATTCCTACTATTGTCTCTAAACAAGATACGATACGTAAAATTGTGCAGATTAAAGCGTCCATTTCACGTTTTGGTGATGGGGAATTTCACCTAATGGCGCAAAAAGGTATACCCACGCAAGCCCAAGCTAAAACTTTAGGGGAGAGGATGGAAGCCATATTGCGTGAAGGTAGTAGTGACAATTTTTTTGTCTGTTTACCAGATGTTTTTGGCTCTCTCTCAGTCTTTACGCCGTATTCCCAATGTTTTTGGCGAGGTGTTTTGCATCAATATCGCAAAGATCTTGTGGAGAAACTTAATCCCCAGTCATTGTATTATGACGCATTACTCTCACGCCCTTATATTACTTTTCAAGATAAAAATAGAGAGGTTTGTCAGGCGTATTTTACCTTACTGAAGAGTCTGTGGGAGAAAAGAGATCTTGTAATTATTGAAGGGAGAAATACGGGCTTTGGGGTAGATAATGATCTACTTGATAATGTGAAGTCTTTACGTCGTGTCCTTTGTCCGGAAAAAGATGCTTATGCCATCTATGATAGAATCTTGGCCTATGCGTGTACGCTGGATAAAGATGCCCTTATCTTACTTTGTCTTGGGCCCACAGCAACAGTAATGGCGTATGACCTGCATAAAGCAGGCTATCAAGCTTTGGATATAGGTAATTTAGATACTGAGTATACATGGTTTTTGCAAGGCGCAGAGGAAAAAAAGGCACACAAATTTAATAAAAATTCCCTACAGTACCAAAAGCAAATTATAAAAACTTTTTAGCAGGTTATTATGTTGGGCTCTCTTCTTGGCTTACCTTAGACTGCGCCACAAATTTCCAAGCAAAACGCAGCATCTTTTTAGAATGTTTCTCTAAAGGTGCTGTGTTTTTTTCTGCCATTATTGTTTCATTATGCGAAGTGTCGCGTACCAAATTGTGCTGTGATTCTATCTTGGTAAAGGTATCTACGCGCAAATTGCTAGTGATAACATCACAGCCATAGGCGCTGATGCATGCACGCAAATGTTTGTCGGAGCCGTAATGTCCTGCAAAATCTTCATCGCAGCCATGGAGCTTAAGAAAAAGTGCTTTAGGCATGAAGAAGGTGGCCGGATGGATATGGTGCGGCGCATTGTCTTTAAATCTTTCAAAAAGTAAAATTTCATTGTCTTTTGGCTTGTAACTCATAAGAGCCTTGATGCTTTCCTCGGGGAAGGTGTGGTCCAAATCCACAAAGACAATATGTGGCGTGTCCGCGCACATGACTCCAAGGTTGCGTGCTCCGGGAATATTCCAAGTAATGTCTTCCTGCACTCGGTATACGCTGACATTAAGATCTGTATTGGCAATGAGTTGTACAGGTACGGGGGAAGCATCGTCAATAAAGATAATTTGGAAGCCTTGTTTTGTTTCCTTAGAAAAAGACGTATAATGGTTCATGACCTTATGAAAATTGCTGTCGTCGTTTTGGTAAACAGGTATGATGAGCGTCACCGTTTTGCGCTCAGCTAGGATAGCCGAAGGAGAGGCAATTTTTTTAGGGGTGCTAGGCATATTCGCTATGATATTTTGGGTATTTTTGTGCGAAAATACAGGCAAACCAAAAAAATACCAGCGGGTGCGTCCATCAGCGTGGGCAATTCGTTTTATTATTTTCATAAGCGCTCTCATGCGTAAGGTACACGCTTTAGACTGTGGTCTTGCGGTACGATTCCAATTTATGACGGATTTTATGTTTATACTTTTCTGCAGGGCACAGCGCAACGAGACTGTTAATACACCATGCAGGGAAAATACTTTTACTGTTTGCCAGATATCTATTGTGCGAGGCTGTGGTGGTAATGCATAACTCTTGACGTTTTACCTTTGCTTCCCCTCTAGTATATAATGGTTCGATGGGGATGTTGTATTTCCAAAAAGCATAAGCAGCGGAGAGCTGATCTCTTTTGGAAAAACGCACAAGCATTTGCCACCAAAGGTCTTGTGATGAGCTGATATCTTTGTGTGTATGCTGTCTGAATATGAGGTTATTCTCAAAGAGTCCACGTTGCTTTGGGTAATCTTCGCTTTGTAGAAACTCCATTTGCGTATCCACCGTTTCTGGCATATCAATACATTTTTTTTTCACTATTTCCGCTTCTTGGTAGAGGCAGTTTCTTTGTGGATGCTGTGCAATGGCTATGAGCGTTTTTTGTTGTATAAGACGGTCTAGACGGGAAAAAAACTTGGCTGAAAGTATAGTGATATTACCGTCCAAATAAAAGCTATAGCGATATTCTGGGAGTACCAAGTGCGCATTGATTTTTGGAAAGCGCGAATTTCGTGAGTTATCAAGCTCAGCAAAGGGGAGAGGTTTGACGCACCAGTGATGGATTACTCCTTGTTCTATGAGCTTTGCGTCATCGGTAAAGAGAACATAATCCCATGTATCGTCCACATAAGGATGGGCAGTGATGTTATCATAGCCACCGGTGATGCAGGTGTAAATAACCTTTTCTTTTTGCATTTATATGTGTCCTATGTGCATGATGCGACTGCGCAGACGGCGGAACAGCATTCGTAAGGCCGCAAAAGCTATGCTGGCACACACTGTGGGAAAGGCCCAAGGCTTGTGCTTGAGCGTAAGTAAAATGCGACTACGCGTCAAATACCATAAAGAGCGTAAAGACATTTTTTTGCCGGAAAAGCCTGTAGTACTCCCTTCTTTGTGATGTACGTGCGCTTTGCTTGCATAGACCAGATCAAAGCGTCCTTTGGCTGCATAGGCCCAATCTTGCTCTTCACAGTATAAAAAGTATCGCTCATCCATGAGGCCGACGGTTTGGATAAATTCACGGCTGGCCATGACGCTGGCTCCATAGATAAAATTTATATTCTGCTCCACTTGGCGTTCGGTATATTGTAGGGCGTCTACTAGAGGTAATTTGTGCCCAAATAATTGTGATAACCCAGTCCAAGGTTGTGTTTTTCCGCCGCCAAGGCATTGTACTAATCCTGTGTCTACGTATTGCACTATAGATCCGCAAAGACCAGGGCGCGATGCAGAAAAAAGACGTTCTTGCATGGCGCCGAGGGCTTCTTTTTCCACCACCGTGTCATTGTTGAGAATCCACACGGCGTCTGCCCCCCATTGCAGGGCAAGTCCAATGCCATGATTATTGCCCGCCGCATACCCTTTATTTTCTGTGCTGGAAAAAATAATTAAGCGAGAGTCTGGCGCGTGAGGACATTCTTGCTGTGAGCTAAGTAGTGTATAGGGTTGATCACTTTCTTGTGCCCATGCTTGTATTTGAGATAAAGAGTCATCTGTGGAAGCATTGTCTACCACAAAAATCCAACGGGCAGTCTGCACGCTTGAAAGTACAGATGTGACGCAGGTTATTGTGTCTTTGTGGTTGTTATAATTAAGAATAACTACAGCTATGGCGCGGTGTATGGTGTGCATGGCTTAATATAGCTATGTTGTTGATATGTTACAAGCATAAAATTCATGTGCACGTTGTTAAGAGGTGTAAATAAAGTATTCGAACAATGCCTAAAAGAGCTAGGGTAGACGCTTCTGATATTGCTAGGGGGATGCTTACTTTTATAATGATATTGCAGCGTTTTGCGTGAAAAACTCATTAAGGGACTTTTTTGCATTTTGACTTAGCAGGGCTTTTCTGTTATAAGTTAGTTTTTATTATATTAACTACAGAGCTATTTTATGACAACACTAGATATATTAAAACATACTTATGCCATTCTTCCACCTGCGCACAAAAAACAGCTCGTTTGGTCGGGATTGGTTTTACTTTTGGTGGGTTTTTCTGAGATTGCCCTTGCCGGGGTTATTTCTTTACTAGGTGTTGCTCTGGCTTCGCCTGAGAGTCTGCAAGAATTGCCTGTGCTGGGGGAAATGTTTGTTAATCTTGCCGGCCAGAATTCTGCTTCGCCAGTAGTTACTACGCTTATAGCTGTATTGTGTCTTGTATCCGTGGCGACCATCTGTAAAAATCTTGCCACTGCTTATATGACCTATAGACAAAGTTATGTTTCAAACATGATTTCTTGGGATATAGGAATGCACCTTTTTAAGGGGTACTTGTATGCTCCTTATATTTGGCATACACAGCAGAATTTGGGTGAACTGGGAGGTTACTTGAATTGGAGAGTGTATGTTTCCAATCTTTGGCAGGCCTCTATGACAGCAATGACACAAGTTGGCATTATGCTTTTTTTGTTGGCAAGTTCTTTTATCCTAGCCCCATTACCTTCTTTACTCCTGTTTGGGGTGTGTGGTTTTACAGCTGTGTTGGTATATAAACTTACGCAAAAAAAGGTGCGTATGCTTGGAGAAACAAAAGCGCAGCAAGAGGTGGCTTCCGGTAAAGTGACTCACTATGCTTTGCAAGGTATACGCGAAGTGTACATGTATAATCAGCGTGAATCTTTTTACGATGAGTACGCAGCCTATGCAGAGCCAGTTACACTTAACAGCGCCAAACAAAGCGTATATCCTCCTCTGCCGCAATGGGTGCTGGAAAGCATGGGGCTGACTCTGTTGTTGGGAGCGGTATTACTCATGCAATGGCAAGGGGAGAATGTACCTACTATTACTGGCACCTTGACGTTGTTAGCAGGAATTTCGTGGCGACTACTTCCTGCTATGAATAAATTTGTGGGCGCTACATTGGGAATAAAGGCGGCCTTCTCACCTGCCATGCGTTTGGTGGAAATGTATATGACCATGCCCCGAGAAAATACAGCCAAAGACGTAACCCCTTTTAATAAGGCACTTGAGCTTAAAGCTTTGGGATTTGCCTATCCTACCACTGAAAAATCTGCTTTGAGTGATATTTCCTTAACGTTGAAAAAGGGGGCTATGGTGGGACTTGTGGGCTTATCAGGAGCAGGGAAGAGTACCCTTGTGGGGGTACTTACTGGACTTTTGCCTCCTAGCCAAGGAACTTTTTCAATAGATGGTGTCGCTGTTACTCCTAGCCCTGGATTTTTAAATATAGGCTATGTACCACAAGCTCCTTATATTATGGATGCCTCCTTGGCAGAGAACGTAGCTTTTGCCGATTGGGGTAAAAAGTTGGACGAAGAAAGAGTGCTTGAATGCTGTCGTATGGCGGCCATAACCTTTCTAGATGAATTGCCTGAAGGGATACATACACGCCTTGGTGACCGCGGTGTACGCCTTTCTGGTGGACAAATTCAACGCGTAGCCATTGCTAGGGCTTTATACAATAAACCAGATATTCTTCTCTTTGATGAAGCTACCTCTGCCCTTGACGGCGCCGCCGAAGCTGCCATTCAGAAGACTATTTTAAGCTTGCGTGAAAACTTAACTATTGTTATTGTCGCCCACCGCTTAAGCACTGTTGAAGGATGTGACAGAGTGTATTGGTTGCATGAGGGAAAGATGCGACAGGTAGACGGTGATGGTAAAGCATTGGAAGAGTATAAGAGATTTTTAAAGCAGGAAGAGGATTAGCAATGGGGGACTTTTTTGACTATAAAGGCTACACTGCAGAAAAATTAGAAAGATTATGTGACGAAAGCAATGCTGATAGAGGTAGTGCTCCGTGGATATATTGGACTTCAGAGTGCTACTCTAGCGGAAAGTTTTTGCGCAAATATGGGTGGTATCCGCCATTTTTGCCTTTAAATTGCTACTCAAATCATGGCGTGAACTTTGATCTAATAATCCCCCCACATGAAATAGAAAACGATGCTGCATTTCACTTAGTATACAACGAGAAAAAAGTTAGTGAATTTAAAAAGTATTCTAATAAACCTTGCTACCCTATAATCGCACCATTGCCTTGGTTGCGGAAGAAAAACAATTGGGTTAGGTCTGAACATGCTAAGGGGACGCTTGCTTTTTTTCAACATACAACGCCCCATATTGGATTTGTGAATTCAGTTGAAAGTGTTGTTTCAGAGTACATAAAATATTTAAAAAAAATCCCTGATAATATGCAGCCTGTGTGTGTATGTTTGCATATGCATGATATACATAATGGTATATACAAGTTTTTTTTACAGGAAGACATCCCTGTGTATACTGCAGGCTCTGCCTATGATATTAGGTTTGCGCAAAGGTTTTATGCTATTTTGAATAATTTTTCATGGACTACGGGAACTACTTTAGGGAGTAATGTTTGGTACTCTGTAGAAGCAGGAATTCCTTTTTTCTTATACGGAAAAAAGGAAAGCTACTATAATGTAAGCGACGCCAATGTTGAAAAAGGATTGTATGAATCTTTTTATAAAACCAACGAGTATGAAAGAGTTTCTAAGTTATTTACTCACAATAGCGGTGCTGTAACCCTAGAACAAAAAAATGAAGCTGAGAAATACTTAGGTATCAACACTACAATTTCACGACATAAGCTTTCAATTTTGCTATATATATCATTTTTTAAAATCATTTTAAGTAAAGATACTTATGTAAAATTTTTACACCGAGTGTGGAAAAAAATAAGAAATGCATGTTGCAATAAACATAACAATGGGAAATATGCTGAACTTGTTTTTTATTGGGCTGATATTTGGAAAAAATATTTTGAAAGTAATGATATTTATGAGTTGTCAAAAAAGCTGACTCAAAATATGGATGCAACATCTCAAGAATATGTTAGAACATTCATTAGTTTAGTAAATATACTTCCACATAAAGACAATATATTATTAAAAAAAGATTACGGATGGACTGCTAAGGATTTAGAATTAAAAAATAACGCAAAAACTTTTATTTCCCCACATTCGCTAAACAATAATGCTTTGTTTATCCATGCTAATAAATATGGCATGTCTGACTTACCTCAAAATATTTGGGGGGCAATGAATGGTAAGATTGTAGTTGATGGTGGTGCTTTCACTGGTGATACCGCCTTTTTATTTAGCATACTACTACCTAAGTCAAAAATATATTCTTTTGAACCACAAAAATCAACGTTTGAGAAATTGCAAGAAAATGTAACTCTAAATGAAATTGTTGAAAAAACAATTCTTATTAATAAAGGCCTAGGTGATACAGAAGAAACGTTGCAACTGTTTACAGGTGGTGCGGTAGATGCAGGCGGTACCTGCAATAGTAACGCTAAATATAATAAAGTGCCTACAGAGTATATAAACATTACAACACTAGATGTTTTTTTCCAGAACTATGAAGATAGTGTAGGGCTAATTAAGTTAGATATTGAAGGGTTTGAAAAAAAGGCTCTTGAAGGTGCAAAGAAAATCATACAACGTGATAAGCCTGTTGTTGTGGCAGCTATATACCATAACCCTGTAGACTTCTTTGAAATAAAAGATTTATTACTTGAACTTAATCCAGATTATAAGTTTATGATTAGGCGTAGTGAAATGGTAATACCTATGGCCGATTTAATTTTAATTGCATATTAGTGTGCCTTGATGATAAAAAAAAATTATAAGAACGCTGTTGTCATAATCACTTATAAAGACTGTCCTTCGGACTCTGAAAGAGCTTCTTTTGCACAATGCTTAAGGGTTATGAAGAAGCATAAGATATATGTTGTGCATCCATGTAAAATAGATTTAAATGAATATATTAAAGTATCTCAAAGTGCTGGGGTTGAGTTTTTCCCGATTTCATTTGATGATGCTTACTTTGCCAATGTTAAGTCATATAATAATTTAATGTTGACGTCCTATTTTTATGATACTTTTACTACTCATGATTATATTTTAATATATCAGCTAGATGCTTGGATCTTTAAAGATGAGTTAGATTTTTGGTGTGAAAAAGGCTATAGCTATATCGGAGCTCCATGGTTTGAAGGGTTTTCTGCTGCAAATGAAGACAGTATTATGTTAGAAAATTCTGGTAATGGTGGTTTTTCTTTGCGGCATGTTAAATCATTTATTGAACTATTGAATATGAGATTGACCCTACGTCATTTTGCTGTTGGAAAAAAAATAAGTAGAAAATCATATTGCTCTTTTTTATGGTCTTTCTTGAAGCAGCGCCCTTTAATCACAGAGGTCTTTTCAATGACTTTATATAATGAAGATTGGCTTTATGCAAATTATGCAAATATGATATATAAAGCTTTTAAAGTAGCACCAGCAAGCATTGCTCTCTCATTTTCTTTTGAGGTAAACCCTAAAGTATTATATGTAAAAAATAATTATGAATTGCCGTTTGGTTGTCATGCTTTTGAAAGATACGACCCTGAGTTTTGGCAAGACAAAATTGACTTTTCAAATTTTAAAAAATAGTTAGTTTATACTTATGAATCATTGAATTATGATTTTATAGGTTTTAACTAATGGTATTAGCAGGAACATAACATGTTTACAAATAAAACTCTCCTCATAACTGGCGGTACAGGTTCTTTTGGTAAAAAATGCATTGAAATTATTTTGCGTAATTACCAACCAGAAAGACTCATTATTTTCTCGCGTGACGAGTTAAAGCAATTTGAAATGCAGCAAGTCTTTTCTCCGGAGAAGTATCCCTGCTTACGTTATTTTATCGGTGATGTGCGTGATAAAGAGCGCCTCTATCGCGCCTTTAAGGGCGTGGATTTTGTGATTCACGCCGCAGCCTTAAAGCAAGTTCCAGCGGCGGAGTACAACCCCACCGAATGTATTCGTACCAATATTCAAGGTGCTGAAAATATTGTTAACGCTGCGGCAGATTGCGGTGTCCAAAAAGTTGTAGCTTTATCCACTGACAAAGCTGTGGCGCCTGTAAATCTCTATGGCGCCACTAAGCTCTGCTCTGACAAGCTTTTTGTGGCAGCCAATGCTTTTATGGCCTGTGAAACTACCTATTCCGTGGTACGCTATGGTAATGTTATGGGCTCGCGCGGTTCTGTTATTCCTTTCTTCATCAATAAGCGCGCAGAGGGTGGTCCTTTACCCATTACCGATCCACGTATGACGCGCTTTTGGATTACTTTAGAGGAAAGTGTGCATATGGTGCTTAATGCCTTTAAACTTTCCGGTGGCGGAGAAGTTTTTGTGCCTAAAATTCCCAGCATGAAAATTCCCGATCTTGCAGAAGCTATCGCTCCTGGTATGCCTACGGTGGAAGTGGGCATTCGTCCCGGTGAAAAACTACATGAAACCATGATAACCTCCGAAGACAGCCGTCATACCATTGATATTGGTCAGTATTACGTCATTAAACCTGAAACTTTTCGTTATAGTGGCCCTGAGGGAACTCCTGTGCCAGAGGGCTTTGAGTATAATTCCGGCACCAATGAGGAATGGCTTAGTGTTGGAGAATTGCAAGCAACACTCAAAAATCAAGGTTTTGATATAAAATAATGACTCAAGACTTTATCCCTTACGGGCGTCAATCTATAGATCAAGACGATATTCAAGCCGTCATTGATGTCTTGCAGTCGGATTATCTTACCACAGGGCCATCAGTGGCGCGTTTTGAGGCCGATGTCTGCGCTTTCACCGGAGCGAAATATGGCGTAGCGGTATCTAACGGCACAGCGGCTTTGCATGCGGCCATGCATGCTCTTGGAATTTCCAAGGGAGATGAAGTCATCGTCCCTCCCATCACCTTTGTGGCCACCTCCAATTCGGTGCTCTATTGCGGTGGAACGCCAGTTTTTGCAGATGTTATAGAAGACACCTTGCTCATAGACCCTGCCGCCGTGGAATCAGTCATCACACCGCGCACTAAGGCTATCATAGCAGTGGATTATGCCGGCCAGCCCTGCGATTGGAACGCCTTGCGCACTATTGCTGATAGACATGGTCTTGCTCTGGTGGCTGATGCTTGCCATGCCATTGGCGCGGAATATAAAGGGCGCAAGGTTGGCACCTTAGCGGATATAACGGTATTTAGCTTTCACCCTGTGAAGCATATTACCACAGGTGAGGGGGGCATGGCGGTGACGGATAATACCGAATATGCCAAAAAGATGCGTCACTTCCGTGGTCATGGAATCACCACCACCGCTGCTGAGCGCGAAAAAATGGGCGGCTGGTATTATGAAATGCAGGAGATCGGCTACAATTACCGCATTACCGACTTTCAATGCGCCCTTGGCTCCAGTCAGCTTAAAAAACTCCCTCAGTGGATTGAAAAGCGAAATACTTTAGCACAAAGCTATGATGTAGCTTTTGCGGGCTCTGACGTTCGGCCTCTTATAAAAAGAAATGATGTGCTCCATGCCTACCACCTCTATGTCGTGCGCGTGCAAGAAAGAGATAAGAAATTTAAAGAACTGCGCGATGTTGGTATAGGCGTCAATATACACTATATGCCTGTGTATCTACATCCATATTATCAAAATCTTGGCTACAAGAAAGGACTTTGCCCTGTGTCGGAAAAGGTTTTTAGTGAGATGCTCACCTTGCCTTTGTGGGTGGGGATGGATGGGGCGTGTGTCCAATTTATTGTGGAGAAAATCTATGAGTGAACTTTTTCAGAAAGAATTTTTTTTGAATGAAGGAGGCGATGCGTGGTATAGTAGAAGTGTAAACGCAAAGAGTACTTTTGATGTGACACAAGCCTACTTATTTGATGCCGTGAAAGGATTGCCTTTTTCACCCCAAAGATTTCTTGAAATAGGGTGCTCTTCTGGTAAAAAAATTCAAGCAATAGCAGAAACATTTAGTTGTGAATGCTATGGTATAGACCCATCAAGTTCAGCTATTGCAGAAGGGAGTAAGCTTTCAAGTTCAGACGTACATTTGAAAGTGGGAACGGCAGATTCACTTCCATTTAAAAATAACTTTTTCGATATAGTATACTTTGGTTTTTGTCTATATTTGTGCGACCGAAGCTCTTTATTTGCCATTGCGCAAGAGGCACACCGTGTTTTACGCGATGGTGGTGCTATTATGATTCTTGACTTTGAGAGTAGAGTTCCTTTGCGAAATTCTTTTTGTCACACAGAGCAAAGTATTTGGTCATATAAAATGGAATATGAGAAAATGTTTACTTGGCATCCTCAGTATATTGTAAGTGAAAAACGTTCCTATTCCCATTCTACAGCATGTTTTGATGCAAATCCTAACGAACGATTAGCTTTGACAACTATCATTAAGGTGACTGAAGACGAAGCTTTATCCACTAATCCGTGGAATACTAATGTTGCCAAATAACCTCATTCTCGGCACAGCTCAGCTAGGTATGCCTTACGGCATAGCCAATACCTCTGGTCAACCCGACATCTCTCTTTCTACGCAAATTGTAGGCACAGCTTTAGATAAAGGTGTGATGTATTTTGATACCGCGCAAGTATATGGTGAAAGTGAAAAAGTATTAGGCAAGGCCTTAGCTTCTTCAAAGGCTCAGTTTCGGGCTAAAGTAATTACAAAAGTAGCGTCCGAAAATCTGCAAGACAGAGTCGCTCTTGAGGCGGCTTTTAGCTTATCTTTGCAGAATTTAGGCATCCCTTCTTTGTATTGTTTTATGCTGCATCATGAAGAATATCTTGCCTATCTTGATACATGGCAGGGAGAAATTTTACGCGCATGGCAAGAGCAGGCAAAGATTCAGCATGTGGGTATATCTGTCTACTCACCTGAAAAAGCCTTAGAAGCTCTTGAGCATCCGCTTATTCACATTGTTCAGATACCTTCTTCGCTTTTTGATAAAAGATTTATTCAGGCTGGTGTTTTTGAAAAAGCCAAAGAGCTTAAAAAAGAAATGCATATTCGCTCTGTTTTTTTGCAAGGGGTGCTTTGTATGAATGCCCAAAGGCTGCCAGGCTATTTGGCGCCATTACAAAGTTGCGTACAAAAATTTCATGCGCTTTGTGAGCAATATGCTTGTTCTCCTTCCCAAGCTGCCCTTACATGGGTGCAGTCTAGGGAACCAGAGGCGCTGTTGATTTTTGGTGCAGAAAGTACTAAGCAGGTACTAGAAAATACAGACAGTGTGTGGACGAAAAAAATTATTCTACATGAATTTTTGCATGCGCTAGATTCGATAGAAATACCGCAAGAACCAGAACTCTTAAACCCAGCTTTATGGAAAAGATAATGTCAAAATCATTAGATATTCAAAAAAACGCCTCCAAGCGTATTCCCGGCATGACGCAGCTTCTTTCTAAACGTCCAGATTTATATTCTTTGGGCGTATGGCCTGGTTACTATTCTAAAGCCAAAGGGGCTAAAGTTTGGGACTTAGACGGTAAAGAATATTTAGATATGTCCATTGCTGGCATAGGTGCTTGTGTTTTGGGCTATGCTGATGACGAAGTGGATAATGCTGTCATTGAGTGTATAAAAAAGGGTGTTGGCTCTTCGTTGAATTGCCCAGAAGAGGTAGAGCTGGCAGAACTGTTGTGTGAAATTCATCCTTGGGCAGATATGGTGCGATATACCCGCTCTGGCGGTGAAGCTCTTTCTGTGGCAGTACGCATTGCTCGCGCGCATACAGGGCGTGATATAGTGGCGTGTTGCGGATATCATGGCTGGTCAGATTGGTATTTAGCCGCCAACTTGGCTGAAGATGCAGCACTCGATGGGCATCTTATGCCAGGCCTTGAGCCTACCGGCGTACCTCGTGGCCTGCAGGGAACTACGCACACGTTTCATTATAATCAATTAGATGAACTACAAGCCCTTGTGGAAAAACATGGTAAGAATTTGGCTGCCATTGTCATGGAGCCTATCCGTTCGGATATGCCAGTAGATGGCTTTATAGAAGGTGTACGCGCCATGGCTGATGCCACAGGTGCTGTGCTCATTATGGATGAAGTTTCTGCCGGTTTCCGTTATTGCACAGGCGGCTCTCATTTGGTTTTGCATAAAACCGTGCCTGATATGGCAGTATTTTCTAAAGCCTTAGGTAATGGCTATGCCATTGCTACGGTTATAGGTAAAAGTGATGTCATGCAGTCAGCACAAAAAACTTTTGTATCGTCCACGAACTGGACAGAACGCGTAGGCCCTGCGGCGGCTTTGGCGACTATACGAGCCTATCAAAAACGTAAACCGTACACAAAATTTACGGAGTTTGGTCAGCGCATTCAAAAAGCTTGGGAAGATATGGGGGCTAAAAATGGTTTTCATACTCATGCGGGTGGCATGTATGCCATGAGCCATTTCTCTTTTGATGATGTTGATTTTTTAGCTTATAAGGCATATTTTGTGCAGTGCATGCTTGAGGAAGGGATTTTAGCCTCTAATCTTTGTTATCTCATGGATGCGCATACGGAAGAGCATATCAATACGTATCTTGCTGCTTGTGAGCGAAGCTTTGCAAAGTTAGGTGAAGCTAAACAAGCGGGTAATATTCATAAAAAGCTTATAGGTGCGCCCGCCATTTCTGGTTTCAAAAGGATTGCATAAATGAAAGATAGTATTGCCATAATCACAGCCCGCGGCGGTTCTAAGCGTCTTCCGCGTAAGAATATACGTCCTTTTTGTGAAAAGCCTATGATTGCGTGGCCCATTGAGACTGCTTTAGACTCGGGGTGCTTTGCGCATGTCTTGGTGAGTACAGATGATGCAGAAATTGCCGAAATAGCCAAAGAATGCGGTGCAGAGGTACCCTTTATGCGTCCACAAGAGCTTGCCGATGACTTTACCCATGCCCATGTGGCGGCTAGACATATGCTAGAATGGGCGCTGAAAGAGTTGGGTGATTTTGCCAGTTTTGCGCATATTTATCCCACGTCTCCCATGCTGAGTATAAAGGACATTTGCCATGGGTACGAGCTTATTAAAAGCGGGAAAAATTTTGCATATACAGCGCAGAAAATTTCTTTCCCCATTTACCAAGTGGTGATTGAAGGAGAAGATGGTGCAATCCAAGCATTATTTTCTCCTGAAAAAGCAGCCATGCGCTCGCAAGATATGCCTACTGCCTATATTGATGCTGGTCATTTGTATTATTTTAATACGCAAGCCTTTTTGCGCGATGAGCTGGGTATAAAAGATGGTGTTAGTCTTATCCCTATGCCTAGCGAAAGAGCCATCGACATCGACACCGAAGACGATTGGAAATTTGCAGAAAAGCTGGCTCAAGTGCAAGGGCTGATATAATGCAACTCATCATCCGTGCTGACTCTTCTCCTTCCATGGGCACAGGGCATGTAATGCGCTGTATGGCGCTGGCGCAATGGGCACGGGTGTTGGGCATTCCTTGTACGCTTATGGGGCGTTTTTATGTGCCGTGGGTGGAGCAAAGGCTAGCGCAAGAGGGTATAGAATGTCTTCTTATTCTAGGTGAGATTCCCAAAAAGGAAAATCCGCTAGAGCTTTTGCAGAGCTTAGAAGTGGTTCCGCAAAACTCTTGGATAGTGTTAGACGGTTATCACTTTACTTTAGAATGTCAAAAGGCAGTACGTGCTGCAGGGCATAAGCTTTTAGTAATAGATGATTATGCACATTTACCGGAATACTCCTGTGATATTTTGTTAAATCAAAATATTGGAGCTGAGAGTATAGAGTATAAGGGTGATATTGGGCGAAAATGTTTGGGTTTAGACTATGTGCTTTTGCGGCAGGAATTTGTGCAAGCTAGAGTTCAAGCTGAAAAACGTGTCTTCCCAGAAACTCCTCAAAATATATTATTAACCTTGGGCGGCGGTGATTTTTCATCGCATCTAAAAAAGATAGCGCCGTATTTTTCCATATCAGAAATGACAGGGCGCACCTTGCGCGTCATAGCCGGTGCCATGCAAGAGGATACCATCAAAACTATCCTAAAAGATTGTCCGGTACAGATAGAAATTTTGCATAATGTCCGTGATATGCCCTCACTGCTCTTAGATACAGATTTATGTATTAGCGCAGGCGGAAGTACTTGTTGGGAGTTGGCTTGTCTTGGTGTACCTTTTTTGACGGTGGAAGTGGCAGAGAATCAACGTGGAATTGTATCTTTTTTGGCTCAAAAGAATGTAGCTAAGGACTTGCTTAGCTTTGAGAGACAAGTTTTTGGACAAATGTTAGAAACTGTTGGCGCGGTACAACCAAGCTCACAGCAGCGCCTTAAAGTAGATGGAGAGGGTAGCAAGAATATTTTACGCTGCATGAAAGGCGAGAGCTGTACTGGAATATTAAGCATGCGGCAAGTGACGCTTGAAGACGCGGACTTTGTTTTAGAAATTGCTAATGATCCGTTGACGCGCGCTATGTCTTTTCACCAAAATCAAATTTCATATAATGAACACATGTTATGGTTTTCTGCACAAATAGAGCGTAATACGCCATTTTATATAGCATGTTACAATAGCGCTCCTTGCGCTTATGTACGTTTTGCGGTGGATAATTCACAGCATGTAATTAGCATGGCCTTACATAAAGATTTTAGAAATCTTGGCTTAGCAAAGGGTATTTTACAGCAAGCGTGCGAAAAATATTTTACACAAAGTCAGGCAAAAAGCATTTTAGCATATATAAAAAAAACTAACACTGCTTCGTTAGCTACTTTTTTGGGAGTTGGTTTCTTAGAAATCAACTCACCTCATGAAGAGACAGCTCTGCTGGAACGACAAGGTTAAGGAATGACATCTCAAGAATCTGTTTACATCATCGCTGAAATATCAGCCAATCATAACGGCTCCATTGAGCGCGCAGAAGCTATCATTAAAGCCGCCGCAGAGTCCGGTGCTGATGCCATAAAAATTCAGACCTATACAGCGGATACGCTTACTATTCCATGTGCTAATGAATATTTTAAAATAAAAGGTACACTTTGGGCTGGGCGTACTCTCCACGACCTGTATCAGGAGGCATACACTCCATGGGAGTGGACGCCGCGTCTGATGGCTTATGCAAAGAATTTGGGATTAGAGCTTTTTTCCACGCCCTTTGATGTGACAGCTGTGGATTATTTAGAAGAATGCGGCGTGAGCAAGCACAAAATCGCCTCCTTTGAGCTTGTGGATATTCCTCTTCTTAAAAAAGTGGCGCAAACGGGTAAGCCTGTCATTATGTCCACAGGTATGGGAACACTTGCAGAAATTGATGAAGCCGTGCGTATTTTACGTGACAATGGCACCACAGATTTGACCTTGCTTAAATGCACATCATCTTACCCTGCGCCAGTGGAAGAGGCTAATTTGCGCACCATTCCGCATTTAGCACAGGCTTTTAATTGTAGGGTAGGGCTTTCCGACCACACCATGGGCTCAGCATGCGCCGTGGCGGCGGTGGCACTCGGTGCTACCGTTATAGAAAAACATTTCACTCTTGCCCGTGCTGATGGTGGCCCTGATGGTGCTTTCAGTATGGAACCCCATGAATTTAAGAGCATGGTAGATGACATCCGCATGGTGGAAAAAGCTCTAGGTCATGTTAATTATGAGCGTACAGCGAAAGAGCAGGGCAGCGTATGTTTCCGACGTTCTCTTTTTGTGATTAAAGATGTGAAAGCTGGAGAAGTATTTACTCCTGAGAATGTGCGTAGCATTCGCCCAGGACACGGATTGCATACGCGCTATTTAGATACAGTGCTAGGCAAGACGGCCTGTGTTGATATTGCTATGGGGACACCGTTGGCATGGGACTTGTTTTAATATTTCATGCTATTTTGTAGCTGTATACAATATGTTAAAGAGGTTTGCGGATGTTGTTAAAGGCTAAAGTTTCATATAATGCTCCGATGTTAATTGCGGCCTTCTCAGCGTTTTGGTTCGCATTTTTAACCTTTTCTGCACTATATAACAATGGGCTTGATTTCTCTCAAAAATTGATAGGAATAAATATTGTATTCTTTTTATTTTGGATTGGCTTGCTTTTTACGTCAAAAAAATATCTAACAAGTTTTATAGATTTTTTTGTATCGTCTATTTTGTTTGTGCTTATAATTTTACTTTATTCTGATGCTATATATGATAATAATTATGGATTGCTGAATCCTTTTAATGAAATTATGAGCAATAAGCTTCATGTTGATTTATTGTTTCATTCAAGCATTGCTGAATCATTAAGACATTATTTTACTCCAAGTATATTACAAGATGGACTTGTTCCTCTTAAGTATCACTATTTTTCTCATGCTATTGTTGCGTCTTTTTCAAAAATTTTTGATTTGCCAGCACTTTATGTCTATAATTTTATTTACCCCCAATTTTCAGTAACTGTATTTTTGTTTGTGTATATTAAGCTTATTCACATGATTTCGAATTATTGTTCTGAAAAGAGTTTTTTATATGTCAAAAGTTTAATTCCATTACTCCTGTATAATGTTTTTATTGATTATGGTACGCATGTCATTAGTCAATCTCATTTTGTATCAATGATTTTGACATTGAGTTTTGTATATATATTTATAAAATACGGACTAAAGTATAAAATATATACTAGTTTTACATTTTTTGTAGTTGCAGCGTTATTTGTTTTTTTTATTTCTTTGTCTAAAATTTCAATGGGTTTTGTTTTTACCGGCGGACTGCTTTGGTATTTATTTCGCGAAAACTCATTGAATCTTAAAAATGTTGTATTGTATTGTTTATTGTTAATGTGTTTTATTTTAGCGTATTACGTTAGTCATGGAAGTACGGCTGAGGATATAGGTCTTGAGCTGAAAATAAATATGCCAAGTGTTTATTTTTATATCTACTCAATACCAATTGTGTTTTTAGCTTACTTTATTGTTCGCTGCTCTGTAACCTTTAAGGGCTTATTAGTCGATGTGATTTCAAAAAAACTTGTCCTGGAAGAGTCGTTTTTTGTAATGACTTTTTTATGTGTCTTTATAAATTTACTTCTTGGCTCATTTGGGGATTATTTTATCCTTTCTGCTTCTTTTGTAGCAGTAGTGATGTTATCCTTGACAAGGTATTGGTTTAATATTTTAAATGTTATCTGCACTCATTTAAGAGGCATGAAAAATTCATTTGATGTATGCTTTTTAGTTTTACTAGTTGTTTTTGTTGGGCTATATGCTGCTAAATCCTCGTTAGTATTGTTGTCAGACTATAAACAATTAAAAGGCCAGCGGGTCTCGCAAGCTTTGCTTGTGCCTGGCGAAGAATACTCTAGCTTTGAAAAATATTTTTCACCTAATAGGGAATATGAGAAGACCTCCTTTTGTGCGATAGTGGAAGAGATTAATTCCATATCATCTGGCAATAAAATTGACTACGCTGTTTTCGAAGAAGATCCTCTTTTTCTAAGGGATATACGTCACCGTGTTTTGTCCTACGTTTTTATGTACTCAGCCTTTACGGGCCTTGTATCCTATGGAAATATATATACGGACGGTAAGCAGATTTTTATGGGTAATGGTATTCCCTATAAGCCGTATGGAGAACCTCTTTTTTACGGGCTTACAGAAAGAAATATTATGCCGAAAGAGAGTCGCACGCTAGAAAATATCATTAAGATTGCCAGGGAAGACGGTAAAAAATTCTTATTTCATATTAAGAACGACAAATTGCATGTCATTGACCTTGCTAGTGAATAGATGCTTTTTATTTTCATTGTGGCAGAATAGAGAATAGTTATGTTATCATCAAAAATAATAGATCACTTATACATTTTTCTTTCACTTTTCCTTGGCGTTTACAGCCAGCTTATTATGCGTTGGCAAGTGGGCATGGCAGGTGTTTTACCGGATACCCTACAGGGAAAAGCGCTATTTTTAGGGCAGCTTTTTCTAAATCCTTGGGTCTTCTCTGGCCTGGTTGCTACTTTTTTAGGTGGTATTACCTGGATGATGGCCATGACAAAGTTTGAAATCAGTTATGCTTATCCTTGGATGGCTTTGAACTATGTACTCGTGATCGCATTTTCCATACTATTTTTAAGCGAGTCTTTAAATTTCCCCAAAACCATTGGTTCCTTATTCATCATCATAGGAATTATCATTATCTCTCGAGGGCAATAAAATGCGTAGGTGTTTGCAATGTCACTTTGAATGGCAAGGCTCAGAAGAGTTAAGCTCTTGCCCTTCTTGTTCTTATGAGTACCCCATGATACAGGGGTTTAGGGCTTATGCACCAGAGTTGGCGGCAGAAAACGATGGTTTTCCCGCAGAGGCTTTTGACGAGCTTATTAAACATGAGGATAGTAATTTTTGGTTTCGCTCTCGAAATACTTTGATTATGTATTTTCTCAAAAAATATTGCCCCGACTTGCAGCAATTTTTAGAAATCGGTTGTGGTACAGCCTTTGTTTCTACTGGCATTAGAAAAGCCTTTCCACACATATCTATAACAGGTAGTGAGATTTATATAAATGGTCTTGATAAGGCCGCAAATCGTCTTGCAGAGAATGCTACGCTTATTCAAATGGACGCGAGGAATATTCCTTATACGGAAGAATTTGATGTTATAGGTTCCCTTGATGTTCTAGAGCATATAGAAGATGATGAGAAGGTTATAGCCGAAATTTTTCGAGCTCTTAAACCCGGCGGCTTTGCTCTTATTGCCGTGCCACAGCATATGTGGATGTGGAGTGATGTTGATAACCAGGCCTGTCACGTGCGAAGGTATAGACGTTATGAATTGCAAGAAAAGATGATAAATGAAGGCTTTAAAATTGTGAGAACCACCTCTTTTGTTTCTTTCCTGTTGCCCCTCATGTGGCTTACCAGAAAGAGTAATAATAAGGAATCTGGATTAACTATACCCCAATGGCAAAATGCCACACTTTATGCAATAATGCAGCTAGAACTGCTTTGCATAAAATTTGGTTTAAATTTTCCATTTGGGGGGTCGCGTTTTGTGCTGGGAAGGAAAGAGAAATAGTAAACTGCTAGTTTTCCAGCTTTGTTTTCTTTTCAAGAAGAAAAAGTTACCTATCATTAGCTCAAATCTTTTTCTTCGTATATTTTTAGTATATATTTTTTCCCGTGTAATTCAAAAAATGCAGGATACAAGTCATTGTCAACTATTTGCAATAGCGGGAATTGATCTAGAATGCTTTTATTGACATCTAATTTAGATGAGTTCTTACAGCGTTTTGCGTAAAAACTTTCTGTGCCTACTTGAGGACTGGATTTTAAGATGTGAAAATCCTGGACTATATTTAAACACATTTCCATTTTCTTAAATGCAATTTTGCCTCTCCATTGAGGTGCGAGTTCTGATCCCTCCAGTTGTACAAAGTCTTTATAATAGATATCACCAGAATCAACGCTTAATGTTGCTTCAAACGCTGTCAAAACTATTTTCCTTTGTCCTTCTAAAATTTGCCAGCTTGCTGGGGACCATCCTTTGCCTTGTGGTAAATCGCTTTCATGAATGACTATATTATATTTATGTAATGAGAGATATTGATTTTCTATTAATTCAAAACAGCTAAATAAAAAAAGAATATCTCCGTTTCTTAGCTCTTCTTTTTTATTTATTAAACGAACTTCATGCTTCAGTTCTTTAAGTTGTTGTTTTAATTTTTTATTAAAGGTATTCATATAACTATTTTTATCTGTGAGAATAGTTATTATTAGATTTTTTTTCATTTTTATTTCTCAAATATTTTTATTCTAATAATGAAGAACTGTTTATGTGTATACTTTTTACTATAGTATATGGTCTGCCCTTTGTTTCAGCAAATATCTTTGAAAGATACAAACCTATTACCCCTAATGACATTAAAATAATACCTGACAAAAACCAGATAGAACTCATGATAGATGCCCATCCGAGCACTTCAAAATTATTAAACAAAGAATTTATAAATATGTATAGTATGATTGCAAATGAAAATAGAGAGATGCATAAACCTAACCAAAAAATAATTTTTAAAAAAACACTACTAAAAGAAGTTAAAGCTATAAAAGCTAATTTAATTTTTTTAAGCAAGCTATAGGTAGTTGGCGAAGTATTTTTTTTAGTGACAATATATTCTCTTTGGTTAAACCCTATTAGCGCACAAAGACAGAAAAAAGCGACAGCTTGCTCTTGATGCAAGGTTAAAGCGGTCACATATTTTTTACTCATAAGACGCGCTGTGGTAGGACTTTCAGGGTGCTTTATCGAAGTAAGTGTATTAAAAACTTTATAAAATAACGCTCCACTCCATTTTTCAAATAATCCGCCCTTACGCTTTTCTTGAACTCCATAAACAACGTCTAATTTTTGTTCTTTTTTCATTTTTGAGAAAGGAATTAGCCACTCTGGGTCTTCTTCTAAATCAACATCAATGAGAAAAACCTCTTCTCCTTGAGCGTACATAAGCCCTGTCATCATAGCCTTATGATGACCAAAATTTTTTGAAAGTTCTATAACTTTTAAATGTTTGTCGTATTTTGTTAAACTGGTCGCAATCTCTAAGCTACTATCTGGAGAACCGTCATTTACCATAATGATTTCATAGTCATTGCTTGCGTATTGTTTTGCTATTTTTGTAGCACGCAAAAAAAATTCTTCAATATACACTTCTGAGAAATAAAGCGTAGTGACAATGGATAATTTCATTTTGTACTCATTAAATTTTTAATTTATCGTAAAGCAATTTGCAGTGTTTCACAAACGAACTGTTGCTGTTCAATATTTATGTTCGTATAAAACGGCAAGCGAATCAGCCTTGAGGATAAATCATTGGTCACGTCTAGTTTTCCATGTGTGCGCCCGAGTCTTTGGCCGGCAGGAGCAGAGTGTAAAGGAACGTAATGAAAAACAGAATAAATTCCCTCTTCTTTCAGGCGGAGAAGAACTTTTTCTCTGTTTATGTGTTTAGGTAAAATAACATAATACATGTGGGCATTATGTTGACAATAAGGCAAATTTTTTTGGCGTTGTAAGAGCTCTTCTTTTTCTAAAAGCTCTAAAAGAGAATCATACGTTATCCAAGCCTTCAAGCGCATGTCTTGAATTCTCTCTACCTCTTCCAATTGCGCCCATAAAAAAGCCGCGATGAGTTCTCCCGGCAAAAAAGATGAGCCGATATCTTGCCAAGTGTATTTGTCTACTTGGCCGCGGAAGAAACGACTACGGTCTGTGCCTTTTTCTCGTATAATTTCAGAACGCTGTACGACCTCAACATCATTGACAAGTAAGGCACCACCTTCGCCTGAGATAATATTTTTTGTTTCGTGGAAACTTAATGCACCTAGGTGTCCGATACTCCCTAAAGGACGCCCTTTATATGTGGACATGATGCCCTGTGCGGCGTCTTCAATAACTTTAATATTATGACGCTGGGCAATTTCCATAATGCTGTCCATTTCACAAGCGACTCCTGCATAATGAACTACTACAATAGCTTTTGTTTTAGGGGTGATGGCGGCTTCAATGAGTTTTTCGTCAATATTTAATGTATCCTCACGAATATCTACAAAAACAGGCACACCACCGCGCAAAGCAAAGGCATTTGCCGTGGAAACAAAAGTATAAGAAGGCATGATGACTTCATCGCCAGACTGGATATCTAGGAGGATAGCAGTCATTTCTAGTGCTGCAGTACAAGAATGCGTAAGTAAAGCCTTTTTACAACCAATATTTTTTTCAAGCCATCCATGACAGCGCTGTGTAAAGGGCCCATCACCTGCAAGCTTTCCCCCAAAGTGAGCTTCTGCTATGTAGAATAGTTCTTTGCCCGTCATATATGGCTTATTGAATGGAATCAATGCGTACTCCAGAGGTAATGCAAAATTTCTGTTTAGTGTCATTAAATACAGGCTATTTTCGGTGGGTAAACATAGTATAATGTGGCAAAACTAGTCAATATTTTTATTTGCGTTAATCTCACAGCTTTTAATGAATGCTGATTTTCAGGGAGGTGATTGGCTATAGATACTTTTAGCTTAAGCATATTAACTCCCATAAAAACAGGGCTCAGCCTTTTCTTCTCCTCATATCCTCCATAACATCCGTGCAAAGCCCTGTCTTTATGCTCGCGTTTACTTGTTATCAAAATAATTTATCAGCAATAATTTATCAGCAAAAGTTTTTTACATCTCCTCATGGTGCTTATAAAGCGCAGAAATTCATCCTCTCACTATAAATATAGCGTCTAGGCAGGAATGACCCCTTACACGATAGCAAAGCTATATGTTGAGAGGGGTCTTTCCTGCTCTGCGAGGCGATCGCTTTGCGGCGCTTCGCTTGCACGCGTGTTTTTCGCTACGCTCTCCTTTTTGAAAACAAAAAATCTTTTTGCTGATGAATTTTAACTATCCCAAAGCATACTTTTGCGTACCGCGACGTAGTTTTTTTCATGTAACATACTTAAAAAATAGTTGCTTTTATCTCTCCCCGGTGCATGATGTAGCTATATCCATTAGGAGGATTAAAAATGATAAAAGAAAATTTTTCATCGAAATTCACATTCATGTTGCAACCAAGTACCAGTCTTGGGTTCAAAATTTGGGCGCATCGTCTTGGTGTGAGGCCCTCAGATTTGCTGCGTAAGCTTATTGCGGATTTTCTCTTTAGTCCATCGGCCGTGTCAGCAGAGCTGGCGCCTTTACAGACGGAAAGTCTCCCGGCGCCTGTAAAACAGCTGTTTGATACGTCAGACCGCGTAGAACTGTTGCGTCTTAAAGGTGAACTTAGGCGCCAAGGGGGATTACTAAAAATGCTCATTGTAGAACAAAAGGCACCACGCGAAGATTTTAATCCCGTCATTCAAGAAATTAGACAACTTGTGCGCCAAGTAGAAGCCAAACTCAAGGAGGTGGCATAATGTCTTCAGCGTTAATTATGAAGCGTGTTCGCTCACGCGGTAAAAAGCAATCTCGTCGCTCCCTCATAGCCACTGCTACTTATATTGATAACGCCGCAGGGCATGGTGATAAAATACATGTTCTTAATGGGATGCCGGTGCAGGGGGCGTTTAATGTGCTTTCTGATAATCGAACAAAGCAAGTACAGGAAATCGCCCGCTCCCACGCGCTTTATAGGGGCACAGGCCGTATGCTGGATCATATCATTATATCCTATCGTAGTGACCTTGATGATTCTCTCACAGCAGAGGATTTCCGCCGCGATGTGAAATCTTTGCTCAAGCATTTGGGCATGGCTGAGCATGCGTGTCTGTATACTGTGCATTCTAACACGGAAAATATACATACTCATATACTATTAGATAGGGTGTCGCTGGAGCCCAATGCACAGGGCGAGCTCTTCATTCCCGTGAATGTGGGAACAGTAACTTCTATTAACGCGCAGGGAAAAGTTCGCCGTAATGACGCGCTTTGTATGCATGCTGCCATGTATGAAATATGCCGTCGTAGAGGTTATGACACATCCTTTTGTCTTGTTGATAATAAAGGGCAAAGGCTGAAGAAATCTTCAAAGACAGCGCTTAGTAATGCGGCGACGCAAACAGAACTGCGCACAGGGCTAAAGTCACCGGAGCGTTTGCTACTTGAAAAAGTAAATGCACTTTTGCCTATCGTCAAAGGCTGGAAGGATGTGTTCATTCTTTTAAATATGCACAGGGTCATCATGGAGCTTTCCTATAATAAGGATGGACAACCTAAAGGCGCAGTTTTTATGGATGCTTATGACCGAACTATTCAAGTAAAAAGTTCTAGGCTGTTAGATGAAAATTCTTTCAAAGGACTCCAGCGTCGCTTCGGTCCTATAGATGAAAAAACGCTCACATTGCAATCATATCTTGTGAGCATGCCTGCCCTATACCCTAAAAATATAACCGTGCGTGCTGCTAAAAAGAAATTGAAAAAAATTTTGGATACGGCTTTGGTAGAGGCTTCAAGTTGGGGGGCGATAGCCCACGCTTTGGCGCAAGAGAATTTCAACCTAATACCTAGCGGCGGCTCATACGTGATCGCTTTTAATAAAGAACAAGATAAAGTTAAATTGTCAGAAATTGATAGGCGTTTTTCAAAGAAAAAGATTGAAGATATTTTTAAGATAAAGTCCATTTTAAAAGAAAATTCCCTGTCAGACAGTGCTCAATCTGTTCAATATTATGAAAATATTTTGAAAACGAGCGCTAGTTCCTCCGATTCGTCTAGCTTTACCAAAGGTCATGCCGCGCCACAACCTACTTTAGAAAATACTATACAACATATGGAGATAAAAAATGATGATAGATTTTAATGAACATTACTACGACTTCTCAGATTTA
Organism: uncultured Deferribacteraceae bacterium; assembly: GCA_964368965.1. GTDB lineage: Bacteria > Chrysiogenota > Deferribacteres > Deferribacterales > Mucispirillaceae > CAYJDR01. The sequence continues at coordinate 9,713 of CAYJDR010000011.1, read as the reverse complement.
AATATTCATTTTGAAAAATGTAAAAAAATTCAAACACTCATAAAAATATCTCAGCGAAAAAAGCAGTACTTTCTTTGCGCTGTATGTGCCAATTGCTTTATGTCTGCAAGATCCAATGGAGATGATTTAGTGATGGATGAAACGGGGATGCACTGTCTCGTACTACACCAGAGAATAGATGAAAGTTACGAGAGAGAGTTGTTTTTGCCCATTGTTGATTGCACTCATTTCACACCTCGTAAACAAAAGGATGACTAAGTATGCAAGATAGAGAACTAATATTGAACCTGAATGAACTTTCCTTAGATGCTGTGCGTGAAAAATTTAATATCTCACAATGGGAAGCCAAGCGCCATGTACGTACCCCCATCGATGTGCTCATGAAGGAGTGCGGTAAGGAGTATAGAGAGGCAGTACGGCTGTTAGCAGAAGCATTTCCTTCAATTGCTAATGGTTCTGATATTATTACGCCGCCCGCCGAGAAAAGCCCTACGATTTGCATTAAAGATACTAAGCTCGAGAAAAAATTAGCGAAAATGGCACAAATGGCTCTAAAGCAGCTACAAATTCTAGGGCTAGAGCGGTTGACTATAAATGTTAAAGCAAAAAATCCACGCGAAAGTTTCTCTACGGGGGGCGAGTATCCTGACGGTATAAGTGCAGAGCACTTACTCAAAATGTTCCCATATTTGGCAAGCCATAATGTGCGAGGAAGCGATATCTATTTTCAAGGGCATCACAGTTCTGACCGCATATCATTATATATAGATGATGTGGAGTTTAGTTTTTGCGATGAGCATAGACCCTCACTTCTTTTGGAGACAAGCGACCGTAGTATGCAAGCTCACTATGTGCTTGAAAAGAAATATGATGAATGTTTTTATCACTATGCAACAGCTTGGTTCAATAAACGCCATGGTGACCCTGCTGTTACTAAGGCCAATCACAATACACGGCTTGCAGGCTTCAGCAACCACAAGAAGCCCATGCTTGATGGGAGTGGGCGTTATCCCTATGTAGAAATAAAATCGGCCACGCGTATGCGGTGTAAAGGATTAGAAACGCTTTTGGATGAAATGTATGTTAGTTATAGTAACAATGTGATTATTAAAGATGAACCTGTTACTCTTGACCTTGTACCTGTGCCTTCAGATGTTGAACGTGGAGCGCTGGCATATCAAAAAAATATTATTTTGAAATATGGAGCTGCTATAGATAGGTCGCGCGCAGATGTGATGCTGGGGTGTTATCTGTATGCACAGGGGGGTACGGAAGAAGTGGTATTTTCTTGGCTTATGCGCCATGCTACGCAAAAAGATAAGCATAATGCCAAGAATTTAAAACGCTATGCCAGCAGAACAGCGCTGTATTGTAAGAAAAAAGATGTTGCACCATTTTTGTTTATATAAGTAAACAGTTATACATAATATAAAAGCCGGTAAACCGGCTTTTTTTGCGCCGTGCGCAAGGCTATAGCGGCTTTTTTCAGGAATTTTAGGCTTTTGTCTAGCACGCGAGAACCCCGGGTGAAATATGCTATTAAGGGAAGGTAGCCTAACTGCGATAAACTATAACATAAAATGCGATAAGTGCTGTACTTAGTTGCGATATTGAAGTTTTTATTATTACAGGTAAGTAGTTGAATTAATAATTATTATTTCTATATATAAACCTTATTCTACTCTATCCTACATTCTCACGTAGGGAGAATGTAGGATAAAAAGTAGATATTACATAAATCCCATCTTCACTAATGTTAACCCAGGGTTCTTATGCGAAGTGAGAATCGTGGTTTTCCATAAAATCTTCGCAGGGAGCTGCCCGCATGGCGGGCGCGCAAGTAATTTTTTGAAATGCTAGATTTTTTTCTTTGTCTGCATTACTTGCTATTTGGGGCGATGTTGGGCGCGTGATGGATAGTTGTTCCTCGCCTTTAACACTGAACATTTTTTCCATAGGCCATTGCAATGTGTTTTTTATTTCTTCAAGGGCTTTATTGACGGTAGTTTTCTGGGCTTGCGATAAAGCGCCATTAGGGTACACATAGGCGTCTAAGGTTTTATGATTAAGCGTAATTTTTTTACCCCTATCAATGACAGCTGAGAGGCTGTAATGTAGTAAGATAGACCCATTATGCCTTAGCAAGCGAGCTTCTTCTAAGGAATATGGGGTGTAGCCATTTGCTTTTGCAATAACCTCAGAAGCGTAGGGATTTAAGGTGATTAACAAGTTTTTTTGCTTATCCTCTTGCTGAATATATGAGAGCATATGAAAGCTGGCAGTACCGCTTACAAAATCATCCACATCGATGCGGCATTGGCTCAAAATTTGTAATGATGCCATAATATATTGGCCGAAAAGGCCAGAACTGGCGTAGCCCATTTCGCGAGCAAGTCTGCGCAAGCTTGTGCTAACGCACAGCAGGTGGGTATCATGGTGATGCCCTTCAATGTGCAAAGCTTTACGCAAGTTTTTCCCGTCTACGCTTTTGGGGGCAGAAGACAACCATTTACCGCGTACAGTGCCGTAATCTAGCTTCGCTATACCTAGCAAAGCTGTGTAAAGGCGTAAATCAAATACTTGCAGAGGGGTAGGAGCTTGCACCCGCACATTATTTTTTCCTACTCTTGAATGCAAAGAAAAGTCTCCATCTTTTACCCCAGATTTTAAGAAAAACATATTTTTTTTAGGGAAAATTTTAGAAATCCACGCGTCTTTAGAGAGAATTGTTTTACGCATTATAATTCACCTCCCTTGGACAAATTGTTATTAGAGCCTTCGCTGTCTTCTTCGCTTTTCCCTTTTTTCTTCTTCTTAACTGCCTTTTTTAACGTGACTTTTTCAAGCACCCCAAAGTCGTTTCTACGGTGCCATTGGTCATCGGGGCGGGCGCCATAGTTTATTTTGCTTACCCCCCAGCGCACATAGTGCTTCCTATGTTCATCGCCAATGGGCTCGGTGCCCACATCGCATAAGGAATTAGATTCAGCTTCGCTCATGTTTTGCATAAAACATTGAAATCTAATGTTATCAACAAGTACACTGGAACCTCTGCTGGCTTGCTGTGCACTCACAGCGGAATTTAATCCCGATGTTTTGTTTGTATGATGTAGAAATAGGCATGCCGCACCCGTTTTTTCCGCTACGCGTTCCAATGCAGAGAGCATTTTAGACATTTCTGCTGCATCGTTTTCGTTTCCAAGATGAAAACGTCTAAAAGTATCGTAAATAATAAGAGAAATTTTACCATGCGCTTTTTCGTCGTCACCATATTTTTCTAATGATTCACAGGTTTTAATAATTCCTTCTTCAAACTGCTCTTGGGCATTGAGCAGATTTACGTTATACCCAAGGCATTTAATGATAAAAAATCTTTTTTTCACTGCCTCAATATCGGCTGTGGATAGTTCAAAGCTCATGTTTATGGCCTGAATGCGTGAAAAAATTTCGTCTTGCGGGTCTTCCGCTGGTAGGTAAATAATCTTTCCTTGCTTGAACCCTTCACGTCCTAAAGCGATATTGATGCATAACTGCAAGGTGTAGAAAGATTTCCCCACACCGCCGCTGGCGACCAAGGCGCCCACGACGCCTTGTGGAAAGCCCGGGATGATAAAATTTTTCGCTTCAATTTGTGCTGTGGAGGCAGCGTCGTAGTAGGTAATTTCCTTTTTCATGTCTTCAAAATTCATAATGTATCCTTATAAGGTTAAAGTTATAAGGGGCCACACGCCAAAAAAAAGCCCCTTGATGAGGCTTGTTATATGAAAAAAATCACGTTTTTTTTGTTCTAAAAAGTTGCCGTTTTTTCAACTTGGAAAGTGTGTTTTTCCAATTATTCCTTTGCATTGGTACAGCCAGATTTCCGCCTTGGCCAAAATGGGGATGAAAAGATAGAAATTTTCCGTCCAAATTTTCCGTAGAGCTTGCATGTCCTTTTTATTTTGCGCGTTAATTTTTGGGTACATGGGGGTAAGAAGCTCTACAACGGATGTAGGGTACTTTGTTTTGCTTCGATATAATTGCTCAGCTATGTAGGGAATATGCTCAAGTAAGTTTTCCTTTTGAGGCCATGGCGAAGCACTTTGTATATTTTCTTGCATAGTTATAGCAGTGCACTCAGGGGCTATTTGCTCGCTTATGATGTTCATTTTTTCATGGTCGCCTAAGTTGCATAAGTTATTGAGCACATCTCTTAAAATTTTTTCTTGCTTTCCGCTGTGCAATTGTACGCTTATATCTCTTAAAAAATAACCTTTTCTGCGAATTTTTTGTATATCTTCAATCTGATATGTTGAAAGTTCCGCCTCGAGCTCTTCAGGTGTAAAGGGAAGTTTCTTATAAGCTCGAGCATTGAGCTCCTCTAAAATTTTTTTGTAGTTGTTTAAGCGCCTTTTTATAGTGCTGATCCCCTGCTCAAAGTCATTTTCGCATATATTTTCATAAGCTAATGCTACGTTTTTAATGTATGGGCTTAAGGTATGAGCTTTTTTTATTATATTCGCGCGCTCATATTCCGTTTTCATTTCTTTGACAGGACTTTTGGGGTGCCGATTGTGGAATTGGCAGGTACAATTTTCGGCATTTCCCATGACCTGTGCAGGGACAGGGCGCCAACAACAGGCGCATGTGTTGTAGTAAATATGAAAAGTTGTTGGAAATTTTTCTTTGAGGCTGTGCAGTGTTGTTAAGACCATATAGAGCTCTTCGGCGTCAAAATTAGTCATATTTTTTTTGTTAGTGGAAATCTCATCAGATCTGCCTGACCTTTTCATGGGGCTATTTTTAACAAAGTAAAAAAGTTCGCGCGAGGTGATATTTCTTACTTCTTCATGCTTATCTTTCTTACCATGCGAATATATTATGGTTTCAACAATTTTATCTCTTACACAAAGCAGGTCCTTTGCAAAACTGTTTTGCGGTAATGGGAAGTCGTCGTCGTTTATATGGATACTTTCAAGTGTGAAAATGTGGCGCATGTGCTGGTGAATTTGCTGCCACTCATTTAATTTAGTCTGTTTCTCAAAAAAATCAAAAAATTTAGTTTTAACAATATCAATGTCACATTCAAAACATCGTATATATTGGAGAATTAAATTTTCTTCTGACGTTAAGCTTGGTTGCAATGACAATTCGAGTTTATTGCCTAGCTCTACCCAAACATTTTTTTTAAACAACGGAAGATAATAATTTTTGATAATGAATACAAGTAATTCTTTATTGGTTTTATTTTCTAAAAGATAGTAAAGCTCCATTGTGTTGTGCGCATCTTGAAATGCCAGCTGTGCTTGCTCTTCTTTTAGAGCATGATTATGTAATTTTCCCTTTATTGTCTTTAAGTATTCAGAATGAATTATGTTTTCAAATTGTTGCACAATGGCATGAAGTTTTTTCCAAGAGAAAGGCATTCCGGGAAGGTGTGCCATATTTTCATCAAAATTTGATTTTATATAATCATCCCACCCATCGGCATCTTGTACCTCAGAAAAATCATTGAGAACCCTTAAGTCAAAGCATTCTGCAAAATTGTCGATTAAAATATCTTTAAATACGTATATGTTATTGTTGTTTAGTGCGCTTATTGCTTCTTTTAGTTTGTCTAAAGTTTTCTTATTACTGTTTTTATTTGTCATTTTAAGCCGTCCGTAAATTCTTTAATTATAAAAGAAGATAATTTTTTAAGTGAATTTTACAATGTTGTTTTTTATTTATTCATTTTAAATGGTTATCATGAAAATCTGGCAACTTTTTACATCAAAAATTTCATAAATTTCTCAGTACAATTTAGGCACATAGCAAGTAGAAATGCTGCAATTAAAATTTATTGGAGAATAATTATGAAAAAAAATGATGATGCGTCAAAGCTGAAAAATGCTCCATTTTGGGTACGTGATCTTTATGAAAATCTTAAGCCGCTCGTTACTTACAAAGAGATAGCTAACCATAGCTCCTACAAGCGTAATACCTTGGCGAATTTATCCAGCCAAGGCCTTGGGCCGGACGGCGGTTTTTTGCTCAAACGTAAAAAAGTTTACCCTCGGCTGAACGTTGTCTTGTGGCTGTGGGAAATTAAAGAAGAATATAACAGATAAATATAAGGAGATACGTATGAATATGCCATTTTATTACATGAACGAAAAGGAAGTAAGCACAGTTTTTGGAATTGGTAGGTCGACGCTAAGGCGCATGGTGGCGCGGAAGGAGGTTCCGGCACCGTATAAACTCGGGGCTCGGCGTATTGGCTGGCGTAGCAATGAAATTGAGGAAGCTTTAATGAGTTTTGAGCGGATGGAAAATGCCTACCAGGCCGAACTGCCGCGCCATGAACGTGTTGATTTAAATTTTTAACTATATAAGGAGAATAGTATGAAATTATATATTTTATTGAGCCCCAATCATGATATGGTACCACGTTTTAATTTTCATCGTTATGCAGACTCTCTCGTTGAAGCTTATGCGCGCGAGCTCTATGCTTGTGATGTCATAAAAAATATGCTTTCGCGAGAATTTTTGTTTTATGCGCAAAAGAAAAGGACATGATTTCTCGGCGATTGTTACAGTGAAAGCGGGTACTCGTCTGAGACTATGCCATTTTTGGAAACAGATTTTAAACTAAGAGATGAATATTCTTTTGTAAAATTTAAAGATTTTATTATTAAAAATCGAAAAAATAATATGGATGTCGTTATAAATGGGACTCTTAATACACAAGACTTTGTGCAAGATAAACTTTCTGATTTTGTTATGTTGAAAGAAAGATTTGAGATAGATATCCGTATTTTTTATATAATTGGAAACCCCGTGGAGTCTTGCGGTTCTGTAATAAAGCTTTTCAACTGTTTTGAGCGCTGGGGGATACATTTACCCACGAACTTCATTTTAGCTGATTTTGCTGGGCAGAAGCGTGAATTTTATGATTTTTCCTTACAAAAATACTTTAAGGCACAAATGAGAAAATATGGCTCGCGCGAACACTTTTTGGGTAAAATTGATAAAGAATGGGTAGAATTTTCGGAAAGTTGGGAAATACCTCCTAAGGAAAATGATTTTGTTACTACAAAACCTTTAGCTCCTAAACTTTGGCGCGATGAAATTCTAACTCATGTTTTACATTCCTGTTGGCAGTCACTTTGTCCTGTTGAGGCGCAATGGGCACGTCTCGAAATTTAAAATTAAGTATTTTAGCTTGTTGCGAATGTGTAAATCGCAGCAAGCTCTTATACAGCGGGCTTATTTTTTTATCTCAAGTCTGTACAGTAGTTTGTTAAAGAGAGTGTGCACGTTGGGTGTTCGTTTAAGTAAAAAATAACAGTGGCATAGCTATAAAATGTGTAGTTTTAGTGCCTTATTTGTAGTGCGTGTTTGGTTTTTAGTTTTTGCAATTTTGCATAATTTTTTAACAAAAAAGAGGAATTATTATGAAAATTAAAATTGATGAAATGAAGGCAGAAAAGATTTTGTGTGACGCTCAAAAAAAAGCTCGAGTTCGTGTCACGTCATTTAAAATGTTGTGCGAGCATATTGAATATATAGAAAAATTGCTTTCTAAAATTTTATATAAAAAAGACTGGGTTGGTCTAAATTTTGAAATAAATGCTAATGCGACAGATTTTACCGTACGTTACATTCAGCCTCAAGCAACCATCTGTATAGTAAAGTACACAAATAAAGGATGGGTTCTTGAGCACGCTAAAAGGGGCACGTGCAAAGGTGCTGCGCAAAAAATTAAATGTCTCAATATTGATACAAAAGAAAAAAAATTATCTAATTTTTTATGTTCTTATAAGGCATGGTCTTCTTTTAAGTAACGTGTTTTTCTGGCATGAATGATGGAAATTTGATGCTAAAAATTGAATACAATTTTAGATTTTTAAATATATTAGCATGTTCTAGAAAAATCGCTGTAGTACAAATTATATGCGTATAATTTTTGAATGGTTAGAAAAAGAATAAATAAACTGCCAAGCCCTCAAAAAAAAGAGGGCTTGGCAGTTATCTATCATCGTCAAGGGCGCCGTTGTTACTTTCACTACTTCTTGCCCTTTTTAGCATCTTTCACTGTATATGTTAGACTCGTGGCTGTTCTAAAAAACACTACCACTTATCCTCCAGTGCGTTCCAACATATCCAAATAATCAGCATACTCCTGCATCATGGCCCTTCTATCCTGCAGAAAATCCGTATGCTTGTATGGGGCACGAGACTTATCTTGTTCTTGGTGCGCGAGTTGGCGTTCAATCCAGTCGCGGTTATAGCCTTTCTCGTTAAGCACGGTGCTGGCTGTGCCGCGAAAGCCGTGGCTACACATTTGTTCCTCGGTAAAGCCGAGAGCGCGCAGAGCTGAGAGGGTGCAGGCTTCGCTCATAGGTTTTTGGCGGCCGCGTGCTGAGGGGAAGAGATAGGGGCTTTGCGCCGAAAGGGGACGCAATTTTTCCAGCAGAGCCAGCAACTGTGTTGTGAGCGGTACCAAATGAGGTGTTTTCATCTTCATTTTTTCTTTAGGAATGCGCCATAATTTTTCTGTATAATCAATTTCACTCCACTCAGCATGGCGAACTTCTCCGGGGCGGCAAAAGGTATAGGCGCTAAAACGCAGGGCAAGGCTGGTGAGCAGGCTACGCTCTGCATAGGCCGTGATGCAGCGCATGAGATGGGCGATGTCCTTGGGGGCAGTAAGGCAGGCGCGGTGCTGTACGACGTGTCCACGCCCTAAATGGGTGTACAGGCTTGTCCAATCGGTGACGGGATAATCTTTGCGCATGGCGTGGCGCAATATTTGGCTGAGGATAACGCGCACCTTTTTCATGGTGGGTTGTTTTTTCTGGTCAGCTAGTATTGTGAGTGTTTTTTCCACGTCATGACGTGTCACTTCCAGAATAGGTTTTTTGCCCATGAGGGGTAAAATATGGGCGTCCAATTTCTGGCGTTGGTCTTTGATATAATTTTCTGACCAAAACTCTTTTTCGCTGTGGTACCAATCTTCGGCCAACGAGCCAAAGGTCACCACCTCGGCTTTGGGCGCGTCTTTTTCTTGTTTCTTTTTTTCGCAAGGGCAGATGCCGTGGGCGATGAGGTCTTTGAGCTTCATGGCCTCTTCGCGTGCATCTCGTAGGGTAAAAAAGGGGTACGCGCCAATGGTGAAAAGTTTTTCCTTGCCGGCAAAAAGATATTTGAGCCTGAACACTTTTTTGCCTGCGGGGCTCACGCTGAGATGTAAGCCTCCTACACTACCGTCGCTGACTTTGTATGCCTTATCTCGCGCCTTTAGGGCCTTGATGGTGGTATCATTAAGAGCCTATCCTGCCATAAGCTACCTCTGTACTTCATTGTAATAAAAGAAATTATCGTGCTTCGTGGGGTAAAATTTCTGCCCCAAATTTTTACCCTTATATACACTATTTTACATCTTAGAACAAGGAATGAGTGGGTCAGTATGGAACAGTGTGTTATGTAATATGTGGATTTTATAGCTTTTTTATTTTAAAAATATTGGTATTTGTGTTTGATGATGGAGATGAGGGGGGTGAAATTCAAGCATAGTATTTTTTACCACATATATTTACCATAAGAATAGTTTTTATCATTTTTTCTTGCCTATATCTATATGTAATAATATAGAATATCGCGCTTTATGGGGTAAAGCTTTTACCCCTAAATTTGCTTACCCCGTTATTTACCCCATTTTATCCGGTGTGGCAAGGTTTGAGCCGGAACTC
>CAYJDR010000010.1:34686-60248 GCA_964368965.1 uncultured Deferribacteraceae bacterium | reverse complement strand
ATACGCCACAACTATCACTTGCATAACACATAGACATGCGTATAATTGAACCTATCAAGACAACATTTGTCTTCTTCTATCATGGAGGCAGATATGAAGCACACATACAAAGGATTGCTAATACTTTTAGCGCTAGTTATCGGCTATAACGTTTTAGCTTTGGCAACTGCACCTGCAAAGGTCGTGAATAATCATGATAACCCTATCAAAACGGTAGAACCTATGAAAGAAAACATTGATAAAAACCACAAAACTATATACTTCGCTGGTGGTTGCTTTTGGGGTGTTGAAAAATACTTCGAGATGATACCAGGCGTTGTTGCAACTGATGTCGGCTATGCTAACTCGGTTGTCGACAAGCCCTCATATCAGCAAGTTGTCACAGGCAACACTAACGCATCGGAAGCTGTGCGTGTAGTTTATGACCCTGCAAAAGTGAGCTTAAAGCACCTGCTTGATATGTACTATAAAGTGATTAACCCAACATCGCTAAACAAGCAAGGCAACGACATCGGCACGCAGTATCGCACTGGCGTTTACTATACCGACGATAGCGACGTGAGAACTATTGAAAAATCTATCAACAAACTAGCGAAAGATTACCGTGAACCAATACAAATAGAAGTGCTTGCGTTGCAAAACTACTTCAGGGCGGAAGAATACCACCAGAAATATTTGGAGAAAAACCCTGACGGCTATTGCCACATCGGTAAAAAAGAGTTTGAAGCGGCTGAAAAATCAGTCGATACATCACTAACTAACGGAGATAGACCCGTGTATGAAAAAATGTCTGACGACGAACTAAAAAAGAACTTAACAAGCATGCAATATAAAGTTACACAGAAAGACGGCACAGAGCCAGCTTACGATAACGAATATTGGGACGAGAAACGTGACGGAATTTACGTAGATATTACGACTGGTGAGCCACTTTTCTCATCACGTGACAAGTACGACTCTGGCACAGGTTGGCCAAGCTTCACAAAGCCTATCGAAAAAGGCGTAGTGTTTGAAAAGGAAGATAAAAAACTATTCGTAACACGCACAGAAGTTCGCTCAACAACTGGTGATGCTCACCTAGGGCACGTGTTTGACGACGGCCCACGCAACAAAGGCGGCTTGAGATACTGCATGAATAGCGCTTCACTAAAGTTTGTACCGCTTGAAGACATGCAAAAAGAAGGCTACGGATACTTAACACACTTATTCAACTAACTATATCGAGGGGGCTATGCTCCCTCTTTTCGCTTCAAATTATCTCTTTTATATTCATTCACAATATGCTATAATCCAACTATAGATATCTATCAGATAGGGGGACTATATGAAGATTAAAAATTTACTTATATTTCTTTTACCTTTTTTAGCTGTAGCATACTTCCTAAGCACAGACGTAGCGCCTGAAAAAGCTGACAATAACTTACTAGGCACCGACAAAAACAACAACGGCATACGTGACAATGTTGAAAATTATCTCAATGAAACTTTTAGAGCAAATGGAGATGCTTATGAAGCTGCAATGTCTTACACTATGTATGCACAAGCTAAGATAAGCAAAATAAACCTCGAAACCATGAGTAAGGAAAAGATAAAACAAGCTGTTCAAAGCGGTATGGACGCTCGCATTTGCTTGCTCTATAGGCTTGGCTATTATGCAGAAAGCACACCAGCTATGGAAAAAGAAGAGATACTATCTTCAGTTGATAAAATTACAGCAATGACTTGGAATAATACAGCACGTAAGAATGCATCAAAAAATGTTGACTTAGCCATAAACGATATGAAATTCACAATGCCTGAAAACGAGCGTATAGCATGCTCAGAGCTATATTGGGGAATTAAGTAACCTTAAAAATAGGGTAACAAGTGGCAAGCAAGTCACTTATGCAGAGCTATATTTAACTGCATATCCACTGAATGATGTTGCCCTATTACGTGATTTCTGTATGTACGGAGTCAGATATGTCGACATCGGCGGCTGGTGCTTTTTCATCGTCGCGAGGCCTAACTAGTTCAGCTGGTTTCAGTTTCAGCACTAGGCCTGCTACTTCTTCCATCTTTTCTTCTTCGTCTTGGCACATTTCGATAATCTTTATAGTAACTTTCCAAAAGAATAGGTCTAAGTTTTTAACGCCTGTAGCGAATGTTTCGTTCACTTCGCCACGTGATTGGTTCATGTAAGGGATAATAACCATCTGCACAGTATGTGTGAAGAATTTCAAGTCGTTATCTGTTGGGCTAACCACATTGCTAAAATCGTCGATAACGTAGCCCATGCGTTCCTTGAAGCTTAAAATATCGCTTGAGATATCCCAAAACGTTGTAGTATTTTCTTGCCCGAATGAGGTGCGCCTTTGCTTATCGGCCTTTAGCACATCGAATTCTTGCACCATTTTTCTGATAGGTGCCATGCAGTCATCAAAGCGCTCTAAAATTAGCTGCATTGGGACAACCTTGCCTTTGTGTATCGGCGTCATGATTGTCATCTCTGGGTGATATTTCACGTATGACCTTGCAGCATACTCAAATGCGATATCATAGAGCAGTTTAGTCATCTTGCCAAATTGCGAGTCCTCAACGGCTTCAAAAAACTTGCGCATCATCAATAATGCACGCTTTGTATCACGGTAGAACAGCTTGATTTGCTTCAAGTGGTCGCCCTTTACCCTCGAGATAGAGTAGCCGATATTATATTCAAACAGCACCAGCTTTGTGCGGAACTCATCAAGCTTTGCATACACAATGCGTGCTTTCGGGTTTACAGAACATTGCCTGAACACATAATAATAACGATCTAAAAACATCTTGATTGACTTGAAAGCGATACGAGGCACAACGTTTTTAACCTCTTGCTCCTCTGATATATCTACGGTGAACTTTTCTTTGAAACGTGGGAAATTGTTAAGCCTAACATCTATGCATAAATCTGCAAGCCTATCCATGTAGATAGCTGAAACGCTACTTAGTTTTGATGCGAGCAACCCTTCTTCAGCGTCGCCGATTTGTGCGAATGCTTCTTCCATAATGTCAGTCATTTTAAGCATTTCATCAAGGAACGAGTGCGGTAAATCAAGCTCTTTGCTATCCCTATCTTTAGGGTCGCGCCCGACAAACAGCTCGATAACTCTTTCAAGTTTGCCATCGCCATATTCTTGAATATGCTTCGCTAGCGCCAGTTTTAGCCAAGTTCTCACTTGTTTAAACTTTACGTCTTGAAGTTTATCCTTTTCGCCGCGAACGTACTCTTCATAAGTCATTGGCATAATTATGCTCCTGATGTTTTGCTACACTATGTGCTTAAAACTATAACTTTGGAAACAACTAACATAAAACAAAACACCGCCTGCACATAGCGAACAAGCGGTGCGGATACTAAACAATTATTACTTATTAACAGCTACTGCGTCAAGTGTGCCTTCGCTAGTTTTTACAACTTCTAAAATAACAGGCTCTTTAACTGCGCTACCCATAGCATCGAAAGATGTAGTACCAGTGATGCCGTCGAAACCTTGGATAGTAGCTAATGCGTCACGGATTTTGCCTCTCTCTTCAGGAGTGCCACAACCTTTAACGCCAGACATCTCAATAGCAAGCATTAACGTGCGTGCGCCATCGTAACCATGTGCAGAGAACGAGTCAGCTGGTACGCCTTTCGCCTCGATGCTTTTGCGGAAGTTTTGCACTTTTTCCGTAGGGATAGTCGGTGCAAACGCCGAGAAGAACATAGCGCCTAGTGCAGCTTCTTTAGCTAGGTTTGTAAGCTCTGGTGATTGGAAGCCATCGCCACCGATCAATGGAGCGTTGATACCTTGCTTAGCAAGCTCGATTAATATTAATGCTGCTTCTTGATAGTAGCCAGTGTATACAACTACGTCAATGTTTTTATTCTTTAATGATGTGATTTGTGCAGATACGTCTGTGTCGCCATCAGAGATAGACTGCTCAGCAACGATAGTTGCGCCACTTGCGTTTATTGCATCACGGAAGAAGTTAGATAAACCAACTGAGTAGTCGTTATTAACAGATGTGATGATTGCAAAGTTTTTTGCGCCTTTAGTGTCGATAACATAGTTTACTAATGCTGGTGCGCCGTCTGAGTCTTGCAGAGTGTTTCTGAACGCGAATGGAACATGCTCGCTTTTGCCGTCAACAACCCTTTCAGTAACGCCTTTTGCAGTAGCGCCAGTAGAGAATGCGATAGTGCTGCCCCTGTCTGCTGTGTCACGCATAGCAAGGTATGCGCCTGATGTAACTTCACCAATGATTGCGCAAACATCTGCGTTTAAAAGTCTTTTTGTTAAGTTAACTGCTTCTGTTTTTTCACCACGAGAGTCGTAGTTTAGTAGCTCAACTTGCATGCCGTTGATACCGCCATTTGCGTTAGCCTCGTCAATCGCAAGCTTTGCGCCAGCAACTGTGCTTGAACCATAAACAGCATATTGGCCTGTTTCAGGATTTTGTGCACCAATAACGAAAACAGCTTTTTCAGATGATTCTGCTGGTGTATCTTTCTTTTTACAACCTACTATTGATACTGACAAAGCTAGTACCGATAATAAAACAAACAACTTTTTCATTTGTCATCTCCATTAAATTTTTATACCCACATATACTAACATATATAGTTTATAATTACAAATATTTTTTAAAACTGAAAAAATATATTTACACAATATTGAAAAAAAATTGTAACCTATTTTAGAGAGCTTGCAACATAGAGCTTATAAACCATATAGGAGATTGATATGAAAAAAACTTTACTATTTATCGCACTAGCGACTATCGCAACTGCTAACATTGCTGTTGCACGTGACCACTACACAAAGATTAATGTAGTAGCTAACCCTGCAAGCCTTAACGGAACTTATGAGATCGACCAGTTACTCATCAAAAAAGATGGTGTAACATTACTAGATTCAGAAGATGACGACGGCAGAAAAGCACCTATCGACGATAGCAGAGGCGACATGACAATCAACCTCAGCGGTGACGCACTTACTGTTACTTACAAAATGCAAATCGAAGGCAAAATATTTGAAAGTGACGCATCACTAAAGCAATATGAATACATGTATGACACTGTATCTATACAACTACCAGCTGGCGCTTCTTTAGCAGAACGTTTAGAAACTGTAGGCGTGATGATTTATGACAAAGATGAACTTTTCCTAAAACTCGTGCTTGAAGACGGCAACACAGCTATCTTTAGGGTTGAAAAAGAACTCGACGAAATTAAAGAACTTAAAAACTCTAAATATAAGTTCCTATAAAACACAAAAGGCGTACTTAATATGTACGCCTTTACTTTATTCCTCTATTATCCTCGTATCAAACGGAATGATTGCAACCTTTTCAAACGGGTGTATTATGGTGTTCACAAGCGCTGGATTATTCAGCAACATTTCCATATCGCTAGATTTTCTAGCTAATGACAACGTTGTATAAAGCCTGAAGTCGTTATCACCTGTGCCACCTAATAGATATGTTGTGAAGTTGCTGAAAGCGTCTTCATCTATAGATGGGTCACGCAGCGCTGTTTCTAGCGACGTTAGCAGCTCCATAAAGCGCACAGTGTCAACAGCTGTTTTCTGCGCCTCAACAAGCACTTCATACTCTTGTATTTCGCCACGCATATATTTCACAACTTCGTCCACTAATTTATTGCGCGTGCTTATATCTTTCAAGTCAGTTGCAAGGCTTATTAAGTATGGTGTATTTATATCGCTCAAGTTATTATCAAGCTCATATATATCAATAGCTTGCGCTGTCGAAAACTGCTTTGTGAATACGCCGTACAAAAGTCGCTCGTTGTATTGGTAGTTATCTAGCGCTTCCCTATCTTTCAACTTTTTAAACTGGGTTAGGTAGTATGGCGATTTATATTTGATATTCAACCCATTCTTATCAACAGATAGCAACAACCTGAACTGGTGCTCATAGAAGTCTAGCATTATTTCAGGCTTTTTATCGCCGTCGATATCTGCTATTTCCATAGGGTCTGAAATTAGTGATAGATCGTGGTAGAAGTCGTATCGCTTCACGCCGAAGTTTCCGAACTTTACGATATCGTTTGGAGATACAACACCGCCGTTCACATCAAGCGATATAAGCCACGCATCTCTGCCACCGTGCTCGCTATTTACACCAAGTACAATATTATGCGCTGTGTAGCCTAAATAAAATGTGTTACCTAGCGGCACAACATCTCTATCTTCATCAGGTACTATTACGTAAACAATATCGTTGATTTCTATAGATGGCAACGTTCTTTCTGTGCCGTGTATGTCGATTTGTGCAACGCCATAAGTATATGGTGTGTCAGGAATATTTCTGATTTTATTGAAATAGATTAAGTCATATATTGGTTCATCGCAATCGAGAAACGAGTAATATTCGCTAATACATTCCCTATCGAAATTTACACTATAATCGGTTGCATATGCTGGTGCACTAATACACGCAATAAGGAGTAGAAATGAAAATTTTTTCAACAAATTTAACCTGCTCGAGCTATACTATAACGCATGGTTAATAACTACACGCCCTTTGATATCGTAAGCTAGTATTCTTTTTGCATATTCTGGTATCTCTGACATAGATATCTCGCTGCCGAAAAGTGGCAACGCTTTCATAAACCAATCGCCTGAAAGCATATTCCATGCGTTCGCCTTAGTTTTGATATCGCAATTAACGGCGTCAACACCAAGTAGGTTGATGCCCTTTAGTGCAAACGGAGATGTCGGCGACGAAAACTTAGCAACTGGATTATAGCCACAAACAACAGCCGTGCCAGCATATTCAAGCAAGCTGATTGCTTTGCTTAGCACGTCGCCACCAATAGTGTCGATAACTGCCTCATAGCTGCGGTCGCAACTTGAAACAAACTCTTGCGCTGTCAATAAGTGCCTGACACCTACATCTTTTAAGAAGTCGCACGCTTCGTTATCGTATGATACTGCGTCGACAATGTAGCCTAAGTTCACTAATATCCTAGCTGCAAAAAGCCCTGTGCCATATTTTGCACCTGTCACTAATATAGGTTTTTCTGAGCCTGGCTTTATGCCTGTGAAGGCCTTCAAGTTTGCAACTGCGATAGCCGAAGCAAGCCCTTCTGTGCCTAATATCATGGCTTCTTTCAATGATAAGCCAGTTGGAAGCGATATGATGTTTGTTGCACTTGTGCGAACATACCCACCGAAGCCACCAGCCGACGTAATGCCAATGCCAGCGCCTGTTGCAAGCACTTCATCGCCCTCTTTGAATGATGGCGAACTAGACTCAACAACAACACCTGCAACATCTATGCCAGGCGTGATAGGATACTTACTGTAAAGCGCCTTATCGCCTGCAAACGCAAGTGCATCAATGTAGTTAAGTGATGAATACATAACCTTAATCAAGACATCGCCATGCTTCAGGCTTGCTGTATCAACAACGTCAATCTTACCGACATAAGTACCGTTTTCTTCAGAAACAATAAAGCTCTTAAAAGCTTCCATACGACAACCTCGTATCTATATATTTTCACACTTTCATCAATATTGCTTATAAGATAACATATTTACAGCATTAATTACAAGTAAAATTATTTCTAAAAGATGGTTAGCGATATATAACTAAAAAACTTGACATTTTTTTATTTTGATATATATTGTGGGATACAGTAGTTTATTTTATACAGGAGGTTACATATGGGTAACTGGGCAAGATGTGCAATATGGTTTGGTGCTGGTGCGGTAGTTGGTGCTGCTGCAGTTTTATTTGCATCTAAAAACTCGGAAGAGGCTAAAAGAGCGCTTACTAATGCTGTTAGCAAAGGTATGGATCTTAAAGATAAAGCATCTACTCTTATTGAAACGGCTAAAGAAAGCCTTGACGATATCGCAGCAGAAGCTAAGCATGCTAAAGAACAACGTAAAGCAGCAGATAACGCTTAACTACGTGTTAAATTATGGCATCTTATAAAAATTTTACAGCTAGGCTTATTGATGAGCCTAGCTTTTTAGCAAAAGAACACTTCATTGCTCAATATGAAGTTGTGCACAATATCCCTGGGCGCGTAAGGCTTAGGCCAAAGGCTAAGTTTGTTGAAGATACTGTTGCGTCTATATTTCTGCTTGATATCTGCCCTAGTTTGACAGATGCGTTCATCTCAATATCTGAAAAAACTGGCAGCATACTCATTATATATGGCTCAAGGCAATCTGCTATTGAACTATATAACGCTTTTATCGAAAAAAGCCTCGACTTCGCCGCAAATAACGACCTCACTCAACTAGTGCTAAACTCGCAATGTGAAAGCAATGTTGTTGAAGTTGTGGAAAGCGTGCGAAACCCTATCCCTCACAAAGTTTTTAGCCAATTTATGCCTGCTGCATACCGCACTTCGCATGCGCTTATGTCATCTGTGAAGTACTTATTAAGTGGCATAAAAGCAATATTCACGGGCAAACTTAACCTTGATGCACTCGACGGTGCTGCCGTTGCTGTTTGCATATTGACGAGGGACTTTAGAACACTTGGCTCAATCGTATTTTTCTTTGCGCTAGGCGAATTCCTAGCAGATTGGACACGTAAAAAATCACGCGCAAACCTTGCCGATAGTTTAGCTATCAAGCTAGATAAGGTATGGATACGCCGTGATGATATAGATATCCAAGTTCCGTTCAACACTATCGAAGAAGGCGACAACATCGTCGTTTATTCAGGCTCTATCATTCCTGTTGATGGCACAGTTGTTGAAGGCGACGGGCTTGTAAACCAAGCAAGCATGACAGGCGAGTCTATCCCTGTTCACAGAACATCTGGCGCTACTGTCTACGCTGGCACAGTGCTTGAGGATGGCACGCTTGTTATCAAAGTTACTAAAGTTGGTAGCAACACACGCATTAACGCTATACTAAACACTATTGAAGAGTCGGAAACGGCGAAAGCTTCTATCCAAAGTAAGTATGAAAACTTATCTGATGCTATCGTACCTTACAACTTTGCACTTTGTGGTATCGTTTATGCACTTACACGCAACGTCATGAAGGCTAGCTCTGTGCTGCTTGTTGACTATTCTTGCGCTATCAAGTTGGCGACTCCGCTCTCTATCTTCACAGGTATGAGGCAAGCGACTGAACATGGCGTATTGATTAAAGGCGGCAAGTTTATGGAGGCTATCGCTACGGCT
Source organism: uncultured Deferribacteraceae bacterium (assembly GCA_964368965.1). Lineage (GTDB taxonomy): Bacteria > Chrysiogenota > Deferribacteres > Deferribacterales > Mucispirillaceae > CAYJDR01. The sequence continues at coordinate 51,073 of CAYJDR010000010.1, read as the reverse complement.
GATGTTGTAGTGTTCGATAAAACTGGCACACTCACGCAAGCAAAGCCTACTGTTGTTGAAGTGGTTAGCTTCGGCGACAAAAGCGAAAACGAGATACTAAAACTATCTGCATGCCTAGAGGAACACTTCGCACACCCTGTTGGGCAAGCTGTTGTTAGGGCAGCAGAAGAGCGTGACCTGCACCACCAAGAAGAACATACACAAGTCGACTACATCGTAGCGCACGGTATTGCATCAACATGGAACGATGAAAAAATCCTTATCGGTAGCGAACACTTCGTTTTAGAAGACGAACATAAATCACTGAGCGACGCTGATAAAGAAAAAATCGAGGAAAGAACATCTAAAGGACTTTCCGCACTCTATTTCGCAATGGGTGATAAAGTTGAGGGCGCTATCTTCATCGAAGATACTATCCGTGAAGATGCTAAACAAGTTATCAAAGCGCTAAAAGCAGACGGCATTAAAAAAGTTGTCATGCTCACTGGTGACTCTGACAAAACAGCAGCTAGCATCGCTAAACAACTAGGCATTAAAACGTATAAATCACGCTTACTGCCTGAAGACAAAGCAAAATATATCGAAAAGTTGAAAAAGCAAGGCCATACTGTTGTTATGGTTGGCGACGGCATAAACGACTCGCCAGCACTATCGGCAGCAAACGTCGGTATAGCAATGGTTGAAGGCGCTGACATCGCTAGAGAAATAGCCGATATCGTATTGATGAACGGCGAACTATCTGGGCTATTGGTCGCAAGGGAAATCTCTCGCCAATCATTAGCAAGGATAAAGAAAAGCTTCTGGCAATCTGTCGGCTGGAACACTGCGTTCCTCGTTGGCGGCTTGTTTGGCGTTATTAGGCCTACTATGTCTGCAATGTTGCACAACACAACTACTGCGGCGCTATCAATGGGTAGCTTGAAGCCGTTTAAGCTCGAAAACAAGGAGATAAAATGATCGTAAGCTATATACCAGGTAGAGTTAGGCTCAGAAACGACGCTCTAAAATCACAAGAAAATATCGACACATTGCTAGGACTGGCTGGCACAGTTGATGGCATCACAAGCATAACACCTAACTTGAAAACAGGTAGCGTGCTAGTGACATATGATACAGCACAAATCGACGAAGAATCGTTGCAAGGCATCGCAAGCATGATGCAGGCTATGTTTGGCGAAAGCGAAGTGCCAAGCTCACCTATTAAAAAATGCGCGAAAATCCTTGATAGAAAAAAGGAACTAGCAATGCTCACAGCTACATTTGGTTTAACTGTTGGCTCGCTATTCTTCGGCAGAAGGCTACACGCTATCGCTGGTGTGGCGTTCACAGCGCTTTCAATTAAACATATGGTTGACCGTAAAAAAAGTTTCTAACTATTATCTAAACCGCTATATAATGTAGCGGTTTTTTACTATGCGAGGTGAAATATGCGTAAAGTTGTATTATTTATTGCAAACAGTTTAGATGGCTACATTGCAGATAGGGAAAACGGCGTTGCATGGCTAACTGGCGACGGTAGCGACAGCGACAACATGGGTAGCTACCCAACATTTATTGAAAGTATCGATACGGTTATTTTAGGCTACAGCACATATAACCAGATAGTAACGGAACTATCACCTGATAATTGGGTATACGCGGGCAAAACAACATATGTATTAACAAGCAGAGATATCAAGAGCGACAACGATGAAATCATCATCACTAACGGCGACTTAGGCGACTTAATACGCGAGTTGAAGCAACAAGACGGCAAGGATATATGGATATGTGGTGGCGCAAACATAGCTAACCAACTGATAGAGCAAAACTTGATAGACATCTACCACATAGCGGTTATACCTATAATTTTAGGTGGCGGAATAAAACTATTTACGGCTGATAAAACTATCCCGTTGAAGTTGAAATCTACAGAAAGCTATAACGGAATGGTTGATTTAGTATACGAAGTGAGATAAATTTTGGGCTACATTGAGTAGCCCTTTTTTATTTGATTAACTTGCGTCGTTCACGAGGTAATGTTTGCTACATATTGGGCAATAAAACAGATGCCCTGTGCAATCGCCATCTTTATGCATGTTGTCTTTTATGACTTGTGGGAACTCGTCTAACAGCTCTAAAAGCCCTTTTTCTTCAAGCTCTTTCGTGCCTACGTTTTCAATATATTGGCAATAATCGTTACAACATTTCACCCACTCAATCTCTTGCCATGACGAAATACCTGGTGTACGTTTTGCCAAAATCTCGTTTTTCTCGTCGTCATCAAGCGGGTTTAATAAGTCATTAAACGAGCCATCAAAATGCTCTGCCGCTTCACCGTTTGAAACGCACTCAAGGCAAATACACTCGGCATCATCAATCGCGTAAATATGGTCGGTATACACTTCAACCTCGTCGCCACATACTTCACAAACACCCTTTTCATGCATAACGATTTTATTGCTTAATACATTCGGATGATACTTAAACTTAATACTGTTACTCATTGTTGCTCACCTCACGCACCTTATATTAACTAATAATATACTTTACGCTATACTAAATCAAGTATTTGTTAAGATATTACAACTATTTAACATTGATACTTTTTAATCAATATGATATCATCAGTAAAATTGACGAGGTTTAATATGTTAACTATAAAAGACTATTTCACTACAACTGAAAACCTAGATGAAATGGCGCTTGTTGAAATATCTGAGAAGATATGGAAACTTGGCACGCTTGACGTTATAAAAACAAAAGTATCGCCAGAGTTGTTTACAGCGCATGTGGCTATGAACACCATTGGCAACTGGATGGGTGATGGCTGGTGGTTGCTTGTGTGCCAACAAGCAGAGCTTGTGCCATACATAGCCGACGCACTTGACGAACTTGAACTGCACGAACTTGCAAACGCTTTCCGTGAGCTTATTGCGTTGTTCCCTGAGTTTACGGTGTTTGACGTCAACGAGGATTTATATATTGACATCATAAATTTTCTGCAAAATGTACGCACTACTGTTGAAGATGAGCGACTTAACGCCATCCCTGCTGATACTCGCAAAAAGATGGTTGAAGACGTGAAAAACGCCGTATTCAAGCTAGAAGACTTAACCGACGACCACTTCAAATACGACGAAGTTGGTGGCGGATTTATCAAAGTTATCGACTACATCAAAGCTAACTACAAAAATTAGATTGCCACGTTCAATAAATTGAACTCACAATGACCGTTCGTGTGTCTTTGCGAGTGCAACATGGCAAACCAGTTATAATAGTTTAAACAAAACCCCTTAGCCATATAAACTAAGGGGTTATTTAATTCACTCTATTCAAACAAGTTTTACTTGCCTCTAAGTTCGCCACCAGAAATACCAGGTGATGTCATGTTCTTAGGGTTTAATATAATGTTGATTTCTTCTTCTGTTAAAATCTTATCTCTCAAGATGAGTTCCCTAATTGGTTTGCCTGTCGCAACTGCCTCACGTGCTAGCTTCGATGCTGCTTCATAGCCAACGTGTGGGTTTAGCGCCGTGATGATACCGATAGAGTTATCAACGTATTCTTTCATGTGTTCAGCGTTTGCTGTTAGGTCTTTCAATAAGTACTCTGTGAATACTCTGAAGCCGTTGTTCATGATAGTGATAGACTGTAAAACGTTGAATACGAACACAGGCTCCATAACGTTCAACTCAAACTGGCCAGCTTCAACAGCCATAGAAACAGTAACATCGTTACCAGCAACTTGGAACGCTATCTGGTTGATAACCTCAGCCATAACAGGGTTAACCTTGCCAGGCATGATAGATGAACCAGGTTGGCGTGGTGGCAAGTTTAGCTCAGCTAAGCCAGCCCTTGGGCCAGATGCCATCAAGCGTAAATCGTTACAAATTTTAGACATATTAATCATACAAACTTTCAACATGCCAGATACTTCTGTGTATGAGTCACAGTTTTGTGTGCCATCAACTAAGTTATCAGCGCCAACGATAGGCAAGCCAGTAATTTTAGCTAAATCTTTGATAACATTCTTAATATATTCAGGCTCAGCGTTCAAGCCAGTGCCGACAGCTGTAGCGCCCATGTTTACTTCATATAAATGTGTTAAGCAGTTCGATAAGCGGCTGATATCACGCTTAACAACGTTAGCATAAGCTGCAAACTCTTGCCCAAGCCTGATAGGTACTGCATCTTGCAGGTGAGTACGCCCCATTTTAATAACATCATCAAACTCGATAGATTTCTTTATGAACATTTCATGCATGTATTTCATAGTCATGATTAGCTCTTGCAGAAGCATAGCCATAGCAATATGTGCACCAGTTGGGAACGCATCGTTTGTGCTTTGCGCCATGTTTACGTGGTTGTTTGGAGAGATGATATCATAGCTACCTTTAGGGTGCCCCATGATTTCAAGCGCTCTGTTTGCGATAACTTCGTTCGTGTTCATATTAATAGACGTACCAGCGCCACCTTGGATAGGGTCAACAAGGAAACTATCATCAAGTGTACCTTGTATAACGTCAGATGCTGCTTGGATAATAGCGTCTGCTTTATCTTTCTCAAGCTCGCCAATATCTCTATTTGCAATAGCTGCCGCTTTTTTAACGATAGCCATCGACTTGATCAACACAGGATGAATTCTATAGCCAGTGATAGGAAAATTATCAACTGCACGCAACGTTTGCACACCGTAGTATGCATCTATCGGTACTTGTTTATCTCCTAGAAAGTCGTGTTCCATACGAAAGTTTGCCATATCGCACTCCTTAATAATATTTTGATTGGTTATTATTTAAGCTTTAATTTGCCTTATAATTTAATGTAACACTAAATCACACGTTTTTCAAGAGTTTTCTTACACTAAATGCAAAAAATATAACACCGTTTATCATCTTTATTTATAAGCGTAAATATAGCCACAAGGGATTAAAACAAGGCATTATAAGCAAATCAGATACATTTTTAATGCACATATTCAATTTTTACAATTTTCACATCTCTTGTTCTATTTTCATGGCTTATTTTATAGCCGTTTTAGCTTTACATAATCTAGTTTTATGCCAAGATGGCTACTTTTAGCCTTATTTTATAATCCATCAGAGAGCAAAAATTTCTCTTTCATTAAAACTGATATCGTGCTAACTTTGCTTATCACGATTGAACGAGGCAACATACATGCAAAACAACATGCAAAAGTACCGCATATTTACGAAAACAAGTTGGGATAAACCAGCAGCGTTATTTTACCTGCTGCTATTATTCACGGCGATATTATATTCAGCAATGTTCACACCGCCACACACAGCGCTTATGGAACTCTCTGGCAAGGATAGCGCGCTTGCTACACTGCTTACGGCATCATGTGTGTTGCCGTTATTTTTCGTAATATTTTTGAGCAAATGGGCGACAGTAATTTTAATGCCATTACTATTTTATATAGGCACAATATCAAACATGTATAGCGAGAAGCTGGGCGAGCATGTCACACCGCTTAACGCGCCTATGTTTTTCAACACTAATGCTGTTGTTGATATCGTTTCAAATACTGGCTCAATGTTTTTTGTGATAGCTATGTTTATGACAGGTATCGCCGTTGGTGCTATCCGCCTCATGTATACAGATGATAACATCACCGTTAGAAAGGGGCAGATGTTTGCGGCTGTGCTTATATTATGTTTTGGCTCTGTGAACCTTATCAGAGATAAATTCCCTACATATATCCCTATGCCTTATATATTTTTCACAAGTATGCAAGACTATGCGAAGATGCAAGCCTACTCGCTAGTGGCTGATAACGAGGCGCAAGGCATCACAGCAACAGCTACGCAAGATGATAGATACACAGTTGTTGTGTTGTTAGATAAGTTCGCTGACGTTGTTTTCACAGCCGACAACAACACACTTATAAATAATGAAAACATAATAACAGCAGAATATGTGCATGAGCAAACACCAGCCGTGCTTGAGCTTGAGCACCTCTTAACTTATGATAACACATCGCTCTTGCATACGTTTAAAAACGCAAACGTGCCTACTGAGTGGATAAACATAAGCAACTCGCTGAAAGCTAACAACTCTATCACATATAAATATGCTCACCAGGCTGATAATTATACATTTATAGATAACTCGGTATTCCCTAACCCGTTTCTAGCTGTAGACAAAGTGAAAGAGTTCATGCAAGCGAACAAAAACGGCTTGATAATCATAAACATCGAAGGCACACCAAAGAGTGTTGAAAGCAGATACCCTAGCACATTTGAAAACGGCGAAAGTTATGCTAACTATACATCATTCATTGATGGTTTCTTATATGAAACAATCCACCTGCTAGACACACATGATGCAACATTGGTAGCCGTGCCGCTTAGTGGCGAAGCTACGCAAGGTTTTGAAAACACATCAGCTATTTTTTGGCAATCTAATAAAACCGTTGAAAACAGGCTGCCGAACAACATCAGCTCCATATTAAAAACAGGCGATTTGTTCTACGCAATACTAGGTTGCTCTAGCATAAATACAGATAACAAGGCGACGGATAAAAGCTTGTGCAATTAGTGCAAAAAGAGGTTGCATTTTACAAAAATTTTACATTTTCTTGACACGAACAGCTTAAAATTCTACTATCGTCATAGGTAGAATTTAATCGGAGAGAACTCGTGAAAAGTAAAAACAACTTTATCGGTACCTTGTTTTCTAGTGTCACGCTTATATCTGCGCTACCTGTATTGATAGTTAGCATTGGTATATTCATCACATTGATGTATGAATCACGTGAAGCTATAGCAGAGTTTGGCTTTTTTGGCTTTATATTTAGCTTTGAGTGGAACTATGCTGAAAATATCTATGGTGCTGCACAGCCGTTACTTGGTACATTAGTTACCTCAATTGGTGCGCTTATCATCGCTGTACCAATCGCTATCGGAATAGCAATATTCATCACAGAACTATGCCCACACTTTCTAAAAGGCGCTGTCAGCTCGGCTATCGAACTATTAGCAGCTATCCCAAGTATCATTTATGGTATGTGGGGCTTGTTTACGTTTGCACCGTTTATTGAAGGCACATTGCAAAAGTGGATAACATTATCATTAGGCCAGCTCCCGCTAATTGGCTCAGTATTCCAAGCGCAATATGCTGGTGGCGTGAGTATATTTACGGCAAGCCTTGTGTTAAGCATTATGATTATCCCGTTCATTGCTAGTATCGCCAGAGATACATTCGTGCAAACGCCTGACATATTGAAAGAGTCGGCTTACGCAATCGGCGCTACAAGGTGGGAAGTTATCCGCGATGTGACAATGCCGTTCTGTAAAACGGGTATCACTAGTGGTATAATTATCGCTGCTGGGCGTGCGCTTGGTGAAACAATGGCTATCGCCTACGTTATCGGTAACTCGCACGGCTCGCTTGGCTCAATGTTCGACCCATACTCAACAATCACATCTACACTAGCAAACGAATTTAACGAAGCTTCTGGCTTGCAGATGTCTAGCTTATTCATGCTTGCGTTTATATTATTCATAGCGAACTTCACGACGCTAGCTCTCGCAAAAATATACACTAAGAAGGGTGTAAAATGAGCAACAAAACATTAATCTTACGTAGAAAACTTGTAAATAAAATCGCGCTTTCACTCTCTGTGCTTGCGGCGTTGATTGGCTTGTTTTTCCTATTCTACATACTTATAGACGTACTTAGGAACGGTATTTCAAGCATAAACTTAAACCTATTCACGCTTGACGCTGCGCCACCTATGATACCAGGTGTTGAAGGCGGACTTCGCCATGCGTTTGTTGGGCAACTTATGCTAACAGGCGTTGCGGCGCTTATCGGCGTGCCTCTTGGCGTGCTTGGTGGCTCATACCTTGCTGAATACGGCAGGAATAGCAAGTTCGGCTCGTTCATATCCAACTTAGCAGACATCAGCGTTAGTATGCCATCTATCATCATTGGTACGTTTGTATACTCGCTACTAGTTCGCCCTTTTGGTGGCTATAACGGTTGGGCTGGTGCGATATCGCTTGCTATCATCATGATACCTATCGTTATAAGAACAACTGAGGAAATGATGCGCCTAATCCCGTGGACACTTAGGGAAGCAGCGTTCGCACTAGGTGCACCTTACCATAAAGTTATCATAGATATCGTGTGGCGTGGTGCTGCGGCTGGTATTTTCACTGGTGTGCTTTTATCTATAGCTAGGGTTGCGGGTGAAACTGCTCCACTACTATTTACATCGTTCAACAACAACTTTTTAACATACGATATGTCTGGCCCTGTTCCATCGCTAACGGTTACGATATATCAATACGCTAGCTCGCCTTACGAATCATGGATAAAGATGGCATGGGCGGCTTCATTTGTAATAACATTTTTTATATTAATCATTAACATACTTGGTAGACAGTTCATCAAGTGGAGGTACAAAAACTAATGCGACAAGAAGATATTTTACTTGATGTAAAAAACCTAAACTTTTACTACGGTGCAAAAAAGGCCGTTAAAGACGTTTCAATATCGTTTGAGAAAAACAAAATTGCAGCATTAATCGGCCCATCTGGTTGCGGTAAAACTACTTTGCTTAGGTGCTTCAACAGAATGCACGACTTATACCCTGGCAACAAATACGAAGGCGAAGTTATATACCAAGGGCAAAACATTTTGCAACCAAACACAGACATGACTGTACTACGCGCTAAACTGGGCATGGTTTTCCAAAAGCCTACGCCGTTCCCTATGACTATATTCGACAACATCGCATATGGGCTAAAACTTAGGGGCATTAACAACAAAACAGAACTTAGCGACAGAGTCGAAACAGCACTCAAACAAGCTGCACTATGGGGCGAAGTTAGCGACAGGCTTAACACTAGCGCAAACGGCTTATCTGGTGGGCAACAACAAAGGCTTGTTATCGCAAGGGCATTAGCTGTTGAGCCTGATGTTATACTTTTTGACGAGCCAACAAGTGCGCTTGACCCTATCTCTACATCGAAAATTGAAGAACTAATGGTAGAAATTAAAGATAAAGTCACTATCATCATCGTTACGCATAACATGCAACAAGCAGCACGTATATCTGATTATACTGCGTTTATGTACTTAGGCGAACTTATCGAGTATGATAAAACTGAAAACATGTTCACAACACCTAAAGTGAAACTGACAGAAGACTATATCACTGGTAGATTTGGCTAAAATTAACAACAAGAGGATAAATATAATGATACGTTCAAACGAAGAACAACAATACATAAGACTAAAACAAGCACTCGCCGAAATGAGCGACATAGTGCTAAAGATGGCTACAGAATCAGCTGGCACACTTGTTAGCAAAGATGTAGAGCTTGCACAAAACTTAATGCAACGTGACGCTAGAGTCGACGAACTCGAACTGAAAGTAGACGACATCTGCACAAAAATCATCGCACTATACGAGCCAAAAGCTGCACAAGTTAGGTATATCGTTACTGCGCTCCGCATAGTTGTAGATATCGAGAGAATGGGCGACCACGCAAGAAAGATTGCAAAACAATCTATCAAACTAGCAGAACTACCAATCAACTACGACTTCAGCAAGATCGTTAAGATGGCTTCAATCTGCGCAAACATGATGGAAAAATCTATGACAGCTTTCTTCGGCAAAGACCCAGCACTAGCAGAAGAAGTGCTCAGCGCCGACCAATCAGTAGACGACCTGCAAGATGAAATCAACGCTGAACTACTAACAATGATTGCGGCTGACCCTACACAAGCTAAAAACATATTGAAGATTATAAACATCACACGCCGTATTGAACGTATGGCAGACCACGCAACGAACGTGGCCGAAGTTGTATCATTCATACACACTGGCACACGACGCATTGCAGATAAAATCTAACATATTGGTGACTTATGCCTAAGATAATGCTAATCGAGGACGACGAAGAAATAAGGGAACTTATAAAGTATAACCTACATAAAAGCGGCCATGACGTGCTTGCGCTTGAAAACGCAAACGACGCACTCATAGCTATTGAAGATGCACATACTGACTTAATACTGCTTGATATAATGCTACCAGGGTTGAAGGGAACACACTTCCTTGAAATATTGCGCACTAGGCAACATAACCCTAATGTGCCTGTTATTATTATATCGGCTAAGAATGCTGAGCATGACATAATCGCAGCTATTGAAAAAGGCGCTGATGACTACCTGCCAAAGCCGTTCAGCATGGAGATGCTTAACGCTAAGGTGAAATCTATCCTCAGAAGAAGCACGCAAGGCAATGAACACGCTACCGATACAATCAAGTTTGCAGGCATTACACTCGATTTGATTAGGCATAAAACTTTCGTCGACGGCGAGGAAGTGAAACTCACAATGAAAGAGTTTGAACTGCTGAAAATATTTATGAGCCACCCTGAAAAAGTGTTCACTAGGAACTGGCTTCTAAACACCGTATGGGGCTATGACTCAGACTCCATGACAAGAACTGTAGACTCGCACATATCAACGCTACGCAAAAAACTTGGCAACGTAGGCGAGATAATTAAATCAATACCAAAAATAGGATACGGAATAGAAATATGAACTCATTTAAAGCTACTTTCGCTAGGCTATTCCTAGTTATATCAATATCAATATCTGTATTATTTTTCATCGGGGTTAGGCTAACTACAAATGATATTAAAACTAACTTCGAACATGACATGCGTGAAAAATGGGGCGTAATAAACGAGCTCAACCTCGCAAATACCGACCAAGATGTGCTAAACAAGCACCTCACGGCTATCGGCAAAGATACAAACTCGAGGATAACTATCATCGCACCTAACGGAATTGTACTCAACGACTCTGCCACACCATATGACAAGATAAAAGAGCTACAAAACCACAAACAACGTGAAGAAGTAATGGGCGCACTAAACGGCAACCCTGGTTTCTCTGTTAGGATGAGCGCAACTACTAAATATAACTCTATCTACTATGCTAAACGTGGTAACGACGGCAACGTATTGCGCATCTCCTATGAAGCATCAGCACTAACTGATGAACTTAGCGAATACCGTAAAAACGTATACGGAGTCTACATCTCACTACTCATACTCATATTACTAGCGTCTGCATACTTTGCAAACAAATTTACACGCCCTATCAAAGCGTTAGATAAACTATCTAAACAGATTTTGTCTGGCAACACGGAAGATATCCACTTCCCAGATTTTAATGACCAAGCTATCGACAACATCGCCTCTGCAATGTATAGCATATATAAAAACTACACAACGCAAGAAAGAGATATGTCATTCGAGAGGAAAAAGATCAACACAATCTTCTCATCAATGAAAGAAGGCATCATACTCATCGACGACGGCGCAAATATCACATACATGAACGACAACGCAAAAGGACACCTCAACCACAATATTGACGTGAACACAAACGTACTAGACGATGTATCTGATATCGACCTTATCTTATTCTTCAAAGAAGTTTTAAGAAACAAGGAAAGCGAAAAACGTCGCATAAAACTAGGCGAGCGCATATTTGACCTATACTCAAGAACAATCGCAAGCAACACACTAGTAGTGTTCGACGAAGTTACTGAAAGCGCACAATATGAAGCGTTCAAGTCTGAACTGGTGGGCAACATCACACATGAGATAAAAACACCGCTGGCACTCATGCTTGGTGCGTCTGAAACCATCATTAACGACCCAGAGATGGATACAGAAACACGCAACAAGTTCCTTGCGTCAATCTTTCGCAACTCGAAAGACCTTAACAACTTAATAAACGAAACACTCGACCTACACAAGCTAGAGGCAGAGCACGGCACAATCATTGTTGAAGCGCCTGCAAACCTGCAAGCAACTGTAGAAGATGCAGACATGATGATAGTTGATAAGAACGGCAAAAATATCACATTCAACGTGCCACAAGTTGATGTTATGGTGCGTGGCGAACATATACTCAGCATTATATCAAACTTAGTGAACAACGCTATAAAATATTCAAAGGGCGAAAATATTGATGTAACAATCGAACACACTAACAGCATCGTCAGAATTGCCGTTGAAGATGAAGGCCCAGCAATACCTGAAAACGAGCAAAAAAGAATTTTTGAACGCTTCTACACTGTGTCAAAAGCACGCACTAGGGGGCGCTCTGGCAGTGGTATCGGGCTTGCAATAGTTAAGCACATCGCTAAACAATATAACGGCTCAGCATCTGTGCACACGAACAATAAAAACGGAAATACATTCGTCGTAACTTTGGTTGAAAAAAAATAATCAATAAATATTAATTTTTATTGCTAATTTTAAAAAAAACAGTTGAAAATTTATAACTTATCCATATAATAATGAGAACAAGTACTGTATAAATTTTTAACAGTAAAAAAGTATTAGATGTTTAGGATGAACCATGCCTGTTGAATTGAATGTTATCTCCGTTGATGATAACCTTGTAAACTTAATGCTTATTGAAGCTATCTCTAAAGAGCTTGGACTTAACATAAAAAGTTTCTCCAACCCTATTGAAGCTATAAATTTCGTCGAGGACGAATCTAACCATATCGATATCATCTTGGTTGACTACATGATGCCTGAGATGAGCGGCGTCGACTTCATTATCCGTGCGCGTAATCTTTACAAAGATATACCTATCATCATGATCACCGCTGTCAGTGGCGATAATGACCTACGTATCAACGCACTTGAAGCAGGTGCTACCGAGTTTCTAAACAAACCGTTAGACGTTGTTGAATTCAGAGCTAGGCTACGCAACATGACTGACTTGCGTATATCTCAGCTATTATTACTCGATAAAGCACTTCACTTACAGGCTGAAGTTGAAAAAGCTGTCGCTGTTATCAAAGAAAGAGAGCGTGAAGCACTCGAAATATTAGGCCTCGTTGCCGAGTATAACGACACAGACACAGGCCAACACACCGTTCGTGTTGCTAAGGTTTCTAAGCTGTTAGCTAAAGAACTTGGGCAAGATGAAGAGTTCCAAAACACACTTGAGTGGGCAGCACCATTGCACGACATCGGTAAAGTCGGCATACCTGACTCACTACTTAATAAAAACGGCCCGCTCACAGACGAAGAGTTCGACCTCATGCGTACGCACACTACAAAAGGCCACGCTATACTTAAAAACGCTACTAGCGAATATTTAAGAATGGGCGCTATCGTTTCACTATCTCACCATGAAAAGTGGAACGGCACAGGCTACCCTAACGGACTTAAAGGCGAAGATATACCTTTAGCTGGCAGGATTGTCGCTATCGCAGACGTGTTCGATGCTGTATCTTCTAACAGAGCATACAAAGAAGCATGGGACTTCGACCAAATCATAGGCTTGATAACACTTGAGCGTGGCAAACACTTCGACCCAGACGTTGTTGATGCGTTCTTGAAAAACAAAGAACGAATTTGGCAGATCCGTATCTCTCAAGACTAATCACTCTGCATAGGCTAGGTTATATGAAAAAACTACTTCTACTTTTTACACTGATAGTTGCGTCTATACCTGCTTATGCACAACCTATATTCACACCGCATACAGCCTCTACTAGTGGCATCTACGTGCTTGCTAACCTTGGCATTATGCCTATGTATGACATCTCAGGCGCAAAGTATGATATATCTACAAACGGGCTAGGCAACAACGGCACAGTTTTCGGCGCTACGTTAGGCATGTCATCAGACTCTATCGCTTATGAAATATCATATAGCTACAATAGCTACCTTATGACATCGGCACTAACTGTCGATAGCACTACACTAGGCTCTAAATATGAAGTCTATTCGCAAGACTTTAAAGCATATGCACTATATCAACCATCAATCCCTACAAGGTCAGGCTCTTCAGCTGCACCATACATCGGCGTGGGCGTAATATACAGCAAGCTAAATATCGACGTTGCCGTACCAACACTCCCACACTCAAAGAGTAACCACACAGCATACGGCTTAGGCGCAAAAGCTGGCGTACGTTTACTCATGTCACCAATGATTATGGACTTCGGCGTTGAGTACGAACATAAACCATTTAAAGACGACGGCTTGACAGAAAACACCGTGAAAGCGATTTTCGGTGTCGGGCTACTATTCTAACTACAAATAATTTTGGGCTAAGATTTTTCGTCTTAGCCCTTTTTTTATATGTACTGTTGTGCCGATTGGATTAGCTCGTCACTATAGTTATAAATGTCGTCAATGCTGTCAATTTTATGTTTCGTTTCGGCCTTGTCCATAACAATTGCAATATACTTCACTTTATCAGAGTTGAAGTAGAAGCGGCATATCGGTTTCCTATTATTGTTATCGTACAAGATGCCACAGTATGATTGCGTATCACGCATGATAACTTTATTTAGGGGAACTTCCTTACGTAAGATAGATTTCACAATCAAGTATGCTTCAATTTCTTCGTGGGTTGTTACAACACTATCGGCCTTGTTAGTTGCTTCCTTTTCTTCCTCTGCGTCATCTTCAAACTTGGTGACACCTTGTATGCGGTTTATCAATTCCTCATTCAAATACTGCACAACAGCGCTTTTCACTTTTGGTTTAAAATCATCAAGCAAGTTTGCACGGAAGCTCCTCTTATCCATAAAATTGCAGATAAGCAGCTTTATAAAATCGTGGCTAGGGTTTAGGAACTCTTGCTTCAAGTTCTGCTTGATTTGCCTAGTGTGCTTTAAATCTTGCGCAGCCTCTAGCGCTACATCAACATCAAAAGCATCGTTCGCAAGCTTCCTAAGTTCTGCTATTAGTTTATCATCAATGCTTTCAATGTCGAACACCATAAACGGTTTATCGTCCATCACGTTATCTTTATCGAGGTCAGAGTAAAACTCATAAACGATGCCATCAGTCAATATAGCAATGCGTGCAGATGTAACGTGGAAGTAGCGCCTAAGCTGTGACGCCTTGCCAGCATCAAGGGGGCAACCCGCCTTTTTCGCCTCGATAACCATGATAACTTTTTCATCACGTACGATCGCATAGTCAACCTTTTCGCCCTTCTTTGTGCCAACATCTGCCGTGTACTCAAACTGCACTACACGCGGGTCTGACGTGTCATAACCTAACGTCTGTAAAAAAGGATTGATTAACGCATTCTTAGTGCTTTCCTCAGTTGTTGCATGCGACTTCAAGTCCCTAACGCGAGCAGCATGCACATTAATCTTGTTGGTAAATTCTATCAATTCCATAATGCAACTCCTATATATTTTATTTTAGGTATATTAACAAAATATCAATAAAAATTATAAATGTCAAGTTGCAAAAAGTTGAAATAGTGATATATGGGCGTAAAAAAAAGGAGCTATGAAAGCTCCTTGTGGTTTATTTTAGTTTTTCTATTTCTGGTTCTGGCTCTGGTTTGTCGTCATCATTGTCTTCTTTATTGTCGTCATCTTTTTTACCTGTTGGGGTAGATGAGAAGCCGAACTTTATGTTGTTCCTGATAGCGTTGCTTTCTTCTTCGAGTGCTTGGCGTTTTTCGTCGATAGTTTTAACCGCCGAGTATTCTGGCTCGAACAGGTTTGCATCTATCTCGCCTTTTTCTATCAAGTCTAATAATTTGCGTGTTAAAACGCTTGTTTTCTCGTTGCGTGAGCGCCCGAGCGTAGCGATTTCTAGCTTGATTGTAGAAATCCTATAAACTTTTGCAGTTTCTTCTGTGACGCTGTTCAACGTCTTGGCGAACCAATCTTTACCTTCAGATTTATCCATATTAAAACCCTCCTGTAATCTTTGTAACTAATTCAGTAATACGTGTTTGTTGCGTAAAAACAATATATAATAACGCGCCGTTTGACAACAGCGACAACATCAACACAAATAATAGCGCAAACCTTGCTAGCCTGCTGCTTGTGCGTTTTTGGTACAACATGTGCTTAGTGCGTGTGTTTTTGACCTGCTTTATGGCAACGTGGTGCGCTAGCGACGAGTTAAACAACGTAACCCATGCACCGCTTTGTGATGATATGTACTCATCAGGCTTCACCCTGCCACTCTTGATAAGCTCCACCACTTCCGCCTTTGTCATGCCGTCTTTAACGTAGCCACCCTCGAGCCTAACTTTGAACAGCGAGGCCTTTTCACGCAAGTTGTATTGCCTGCCACATGCAACGCACTCTGCAATGGGCGACTTTTTGATAACTACATCTTCAAAACAATCGGCGCATAGCAGTTTCACTATTGCCACCTTTTATATAAATCATTGCATATACCTAGTCTATCAAAAACTTTTCCAACAGTAAAGCAAATTAAATCATCTATCGACTTTGGAGCGTGATAAAACGCTGGTGCTGCTGGCATAATTATTGCCCCAGCTTTTGCAAGTTTTGTCAAATTCTCTAAATGGATAACCGATAACGGCATCTCCCTAAACA
>CAYJDR010000010.1:9906-34586 GCA_964368965.1 uncultured Deferribacteraceae bacterium | reverse complement strand
GCCGTTGCAAACACTTCCACACCTTGCGCTAAAAGCTCTGATATTATGCGCACGCCATAAATTGCGCCACTTGCGCCTGTCAACGCCACAAATACACGCTTCATATTAAACCCTGATTAATATATCAACTAAAGTAAACAAGCACAACACAACGCTGATGTATGCATTGATGTTGAAGAACGCTAAGTTTAGCTTCGATAAGTCGTCTTTCGATACGAGTGAGTGTTCGTAAACCATGAACAAGCCTGTCAATATAACGCCCACTAAGTAGATGTTGCCAAGTCCGCCATAAAATTTCACAGTTAAGAACAAGCCAAACGCTAGCATATGGAACATTCTCGCTAAGATGAGTGTGCCGTTTACGCCTAGTAGCGATGGGATTGAGTATAAGCCTTTCTCTCTGTCGAAGTCGATATCTTGTATAGCGTACATGATGTCGAACCCAGCCACCCAAAACATGATAGCAAAGCAGAGTATGAAAGGAACAGCAGAATTAATTTCACCCGTGACACCTATCCAAGCACCGATTGGGGCAAGCCCAAGCGCGATACCTAGCACGATGTGGCACAAGTTTGTGAAACGCTTTGAATAAGAATATAGAATAAAAACAAGTATCGGCACTGGCGATAACAACAGTGACAACGTATTCAACTGATAAGCTGCGAAAAAGAAAACAACTGCACTAATAGCGATATAGACACGAACTGTCTGCCTTGAAACTTTGCCAGCAGGTATATCACGCATTGCTGTGCGTGGGTTTTCGGCATCTATATCGGCATCTGCAAGCCTGTTAAGCGCCATTGCAAAACTTCTTGCGCCAATCATAGCAACAACTACCCATATAGTAAAATGCAACGATGGCAACCCGTTTGATGCGATAAACATAGATGCAAATGCAAACGGTAACGCAAATATTGTGTGCTCAAACTTTACCAAACGGAAAAACGTCATTAAACTCTTCATAACTCTAAACTTCCTCGTGTATCAATATATCTACGACGCTTTCGACAAAGTCGTTATCGTCGTTTAAACTATCTGCCCTAACAATGCTTACGCCCTCTGCAACTATCTCTGGGATAAGCTCTTTATCAAGTTCTATCAGCGTTTCAATATGGTCTGATATGAACGCTATCGGCACCACGATTATATCGCTAACGCCGTTATGTGCGAGCGACTCTATCGTTTCATCTGTTGCTGGTTTCACCCATTCCATTTTACCAACTTTGCTTTGGTATGCAAGTGTAAATTTCTTAATACCGGTGATTTTGACGATGTTTTCAACATGTTGTTCAACTTGTGAAACGTATTTATCGCCCTTTTCAACATACATCACAGGGATAGAGTGCGCAGAGAACACAACATGGCAATCAGCAACGGCTTTGCCCAGCTTTTCGCTTGCCGCTAGTATGCGTGATTTTATGCAATCGTTATATTTTTCTGCCTTATACCAATCAGTTATCTTCACAACTTCGCCTTTAAACTCCCTACCTTTCAGCGCTTTTTCAAGCTTTGAGAAGCATGCGCCAGTAGTAGTCATCGAGTAGTGCGGATATAGTGGCAATAGGTAAATTTTATCGTAATCGTTTTTAAGCACTTGTTCAACCGTGTCGTGTATGAACGGGTGATAGTAGCACATAGCGCTATATGTATCTAGTGTTGCGCCTGTTTGCGCTTCATAGATTGGCTTGATGTTTTCGAGTAGTTTTTTAGTGTAATAATTTTGAGGTGAGCCACCGCCGAACCCCATTTCTAAATAAGATGGGGCTATGCGTTTTGCTCGTTTATATGCAATGATATTGGCAAGCACTTTTTGTGGAAAGTTGCCGATACCAAAGTCGATAATTTCTCTATCTGAGAATAGGTTGCGTAAAAATGGGCGGATAGCTTCTACGCTATCAGGTCCGCCCATGCCAAGTGCAATTAATGCGTGCCTCACGCCAACCCTTTTACTAAGTCTACCATGTATTTAACATTCTCAACTGGAGTTTTTGGCATAATGCCGTGCCCTAAGTTGAAGATGTGGCCAGCAGCGTGTTTACCATCGGCGATCGCCTCAAGAGTATAGCGCTTAACGGCATCTTTACCAGCGAATAATATAGCTGGGTCAACGTTACCTTGTAGGCAGAACTTGTGGCCAAGTTTTTCATCTGCTTCTTTGATGTTCGTTTTCCAGTCTAAGCCTAAGCCTGCGCAATCAAGCTCTTTGATAGTGTCGAAATATGCTGCGCCCTCTTTTGCGAAGTAGATTACAGGTGCGCCTTTTAGCGTGTCAACAATGCGTTTAACGTGTGGGAACACCATTTCTTTATATTCGATTTGTGGCAGGATACCAGCCCAAGTGTCAAACACTTGCACAACTGCACAACCAGCGTCGATTTGCGCTTGCAAGTATGCGATAGTGCTATCAGTCAGTTTATCCATAAGGTCTGTAAACACTTTCGGAGTGTTTAACATCATCTTTCTAACTTCTAGGAACGATTTAGAGCCTTGCCCCTCAACCATGTAGCACGCAAGTGTGAACGGTGCGCCAGAGAAGCCTATTAACGGCACGTTTAGTTTTTTAACAAGCAGTTTGATAGTTTCATAAACGTATGGCACTTCGACAGTAGGGTCGAACGATTTTAGGCGGTTAACGTCAGCTTCAGTTCTAACAGGGTTAGAGATAAATGGAGCTGGGTTGAACGATAAATCAACACCCATCGGCTCTATCGGCACGAGGATATCTGAGAATAGAATACCAGCATCAACGCCAAGTGCGTCGATTGGTTGCAGTGTAACTTCGCAAGCTAGCTCTGGTGATTTGCAGAGTTCAAGAAAGCTAACTTTTT
Organism: uncultured Deferribacteraceae bacterium; assembly: GCA_964368965.1. GTDB lineage: Bacteria > Chrysiogenota > Deferribacteres > Deferribacterales > Mucispirillaceae > CAYJDR01. The sequence continues at coordinate 31,758 of CAYJDR010000010.1, read as the reverse complement.
CACGTATTGCTCTATATTCAGCCATGTATCTGCCAGCTTGGCGCATGAGCCATACAGGTGGGCGCTCTACGTTTTCTTTATGCAGTGCTTTTAATAGTAAATCGTTAAATGACATAATTTCCCTCATTCATAAAATATTTATCGCATTGTACATGTTAAATGCACAAATTACAATGGATTTATTGCATATATGATATAAAGATTGTAAAGATGGGGGGGTATTGTGTTAGTTGTTGCATAACTATAAAAGACTTATTCTACCACTATACATTTTGACCCTTTCTTTTCCTAGGAGCAACTCTCAGTTTTTACTCGTGATAACCAATCCTTGCTCAAGTTCATTTCTGCACAACTCCTCACTGCGTTCGTCAGACATGGTTCCGAAGAAACATTCTCTATCGCTTCTTCATAACACTCGTTCTTAAAACTTCATGTTCTCCTAGGGGTTTACCTGCTCCCGCTTAACCATATTGCATCACAAGTACAAATCGTTTAAGCATATTATACATTTTGATTTTCGTTTATTCTTTTCACAAAACAATGCACAAAAAAAGGGCTACCAATCGGTAACCCTTTCAAACTATTTCTATAGTGCTTTTAGTGCTTCGTAGTGTGCTTTTGCTGTTTTTTCAAGATCTTCATCGCTGTGTGCGATAGATACAAACATAGCCTCAAACTGCGCTGGTGCTAGCGCTACACCACGCTCTAACATGCCGTGGAAAAACTTCGCATACTTAGCCGTGTCTGATTTAACAGCATCAGCATAAGATTTCACTTCGCCCTCTGTGAAGAACAAACAACCTAGCGACTCAACAGTATTGAACGCATAGTTCAAGCCTAGTGACTTGCAGTTCTCACGCATTGCACCATATAATTTATCAGACTTAGCCTTTAAATCTTTATGGAATGTCGGCTCTGATAGTTTGTTCAACGTAGTTAACCCAGCAGCCATTGCTAATGGGTTGCCTGATAGCGTACCAGCTTGATAAACTGCGCCAACTGGCGATATCATTTTCATAATCTCTGCTTTACCACCGTAAGCGCCTACAGGTAAGCCACCACCGATGATTTTGCCCATTGTAGTTAAATCTGGGTTGACGCCATAATATTGCTGTGCGCCACCTGGTGCTAAGCGGAAGCCTGTGATAACTTCATCAAATATTAATAATGCGCCGTTCTCGTCACATAGTTGGCGTAAGCCTTGTAAGAAGCCCTCTTGTGGCAACACTAAGCCCATGTTTGCAGCTAATGGTTCAACTATTAAACATGCGATCTCGCCTTTGTTTTGGTTGAATATTTCACGCACGTTGTCTAGGTCGTTATATTGCGCGATGATAGTGTGCTTTGCAGCGTCGGCTGGAACACCTGGAGATGACGTTTCGCCAAATGTAAGTAACCCGCTACCAGCTTTAACAAGCATAAAATCTGAGTGGCCATGGTAGCAGCCTTCGAATTTGATGATTTTATCACGGCCAGTAAACCCACGTGCAAGGCGCAACGCACTCATAACTGCCTCTGTGCCTGATGATACCATACGCACCATCTCAACTGATGGCAACAACTCAACTATCTTTTTCGCAAGGTCTATTTCGCTAGGCGTAGGCGCGCCGAAGCTTGAGCCTTTCTCAACAGCAGCAACGATTGCTTTGTTAACATCTTCATCAGCGTGGCCAAGTATCAACGGGCCCCATGAGCATACATAGTCGATATACTCGTTTTTGTTAGTGTCCCAAACTTTTGAGCCTTTCGCATGGTCAACAAAATATGGCTCGCCACCAACTGAACCAAACGCACGCACAGGGCTGTTTACACCGCCTGGGATATATTGCTTTGCTTCTTCAAATAAGTTCATAAACATCACTCCTCACAACCAGTTTTACCACTTGACAAACAAAGTGGCGTAGTATAGATTAAAAGAGTCAGGGGCTAGTGATTAGCCACGATTTTGAGCAAAAACTCTGTCGCATAAACAGAGAAGCCGTCTATTCGCAGTAGACGGCTATTTTTTTATGGTGTTTATTATGCTTGTAACAGCGATAATGGTGAGGAATATTAATATAATATCTTCTTTTGCCATAAGCATCACCTACTTTCTAAGTTATTAAAAAATAGTGAGCTAACCGTCTAACGTCCTGACTCTCATCACAAACCTATCATAAACCTATCAATAAGTCTATATTTAATGAGAGCAAGTAGTTGATTAATATATTGACAAAATAAACACTGTGATATAAATTATAAGTGTCGGGCGGCTAAGATAGCTAGCCCCGAAAGATTATTCGTTTAATTGAAATAACTGTTCGTTGCCGCGAACAGTTATTTTTTTATGACATATATCATGCTTGTAAAAGCGATAATAATTAATAATTCAATGAATGTATCAACTTTAATCATAAGCCACCTCCTAAAAATAGAAGTAGGCTAACCATCCGAGCAAAACCCGACCACACAAACCTATCATAAACCTATCAATAAGTCTATATTTAACATTAAAAAAACCCACTCATTTTTCAACAAGTGGGTAATATATTCAATCTATAAAGCTTTTAGATTTTAGCCTTCGACAACTTCGTCGCCTCTTGACTTAACAAAGCTTTGGTAAGCAACAACAAGCCCTAATGCAAGCAAGATTACGCCAAACACTAATTGTAAGCCGTTTGTAGAAATCTTAGACATATCAGCTGAAAGCACCATGATGTTCTTGTAGATCAAGATACATAGTGATGTAACAGTAACTGAAAGCATAACCACGATAGGTATAGTTAGCATGAAGTTCTTTTTGCCTGTGCGCTTTAGGAACACAGATATAGCGATCAACGCTAGTGCAGCAAGTAGTTGGTTACCAGAGCCAAACAATGGCCAGATAGCCGCATAACCACCGATAGCAAGCATGCCCGCTAATACTAATGTTACAACTGTTGCAACGTACATGTTTTTGAAGATTGCAAGTGCGCCTGTAGCGTCACTAACAAGTTCTTGTAGTGTAAGCCTTGCAACACGTGTAACCGAGTCTAGCGACGTCAATGCGAATGCAGAGATAGCAAGTGTAATTAACGTGTAAACGATATCAGTAGGTAGCCCAACTTTCGCTAAGAATTGTGATAATGCGTTAGCGAAGATAACTGGTGGCGAGCCTGCTGGCATGCCGTCAGCTGTAGCTAATGCACCAACTGCGATCAATGCGATAACAGCAAGGAAACCTTCTAGCAACATACCGCCGAAGCCGATAAGTTTCATATCTTTTTCGTTGCTAACTTGTTTTGAAGATGTGCCTGATGACACAAGCGCATGGAAACCAGAGATAGCGCCACATGCAACCGTTACAAACAAGATAGGGAACAACGGTAAACCTTTAACATTGAAGCCTGCAAACGCTGGCAAGTTAACTGTAGGTTGTGCAACTAAAACGCCCACTAATGCAGCTGCAAGCATGATTAATAGTAGGAACGAGTTTAAGAAGTCACGTGGTTGAAGCAGTAACCAAACTGGCAATACTGATGCAACAAAAATGTATGCGTAAACAAATAGCAACCAAGTAGTTCTCTCTGCAAACACAGGGAACTGTAAACCGATAAACAACGCTACAACTAAGATAACGATAGCGATTAACGATTGAACTGATTGTGATAGTTGTTTAGCTTTGAAAAGTAAACCTAATCCGATAGCAAACACGATAAATAATAGTGAAGTACTAGCAGTAGCTGCACCTGCGATACTAGTTGCCTCAACACCTGTGAAGCCGTTGAAAGTAGCTGCAACGATATCTGCAAACGCTGCGATAACTAGGATACAGAACAACCATACGAATAATAAGAATAACACTTTACCTGTTTTACCAACGTATTTTTCGATAAGTACAGAAACTGTTTTACCTTCGTTACGTACTGATGCGTAAAGTGCTGCGAAGTCTTGCACAGCGCCAAAGAATACGCAACCGACAAGAATCCAAACTAAAACTGGCGCCCAACCAAACATCGCTGCGATGATAGGACCGTTGATAGGGCCTGCACCTGCGATTGATGCGAATTGGTGCCCAAATAAAACTGCTTTCGATGCTGGGACATAATCTATGCCATCACCATGAGTGTGTGCAGGTGTTTTTCTGCTAGGGTCTACGCCCCATACACGCTCGAGGTAGCTACCATATACGAAATAAGCAACTAGAAGAACTACGCCTGATAAGGCTAATAATAATGCTCCGTTCATTCCATCCTCCAAATAAAAATTCGCTCTTAATATACTACAACATAATATTTTTATCAATAGCTATTATAATAAAATGTTAATTAATAAAAAAACCCCACTTACCAATAAGATAAATGGGGTGACGTATTAATTTAGATTAAAAATTTTATTGTCTGTTAACTATCACATTATCAGCTTCATAAACAGTTGAAGATGTTGTGTTTGTGATGGTGATATCGACACTTGCGTTAACTGCAACGCCGTTGTTGTTTGCGATAGTTCCTTCATATTTTGTAATACTATTATCAGGCATGCTTGATGTAAAGCCGCCTAATGTGAACAACCTGTCACCACCAGACATAGCACCAAGAGTGCCGCTGCCGTTCGAGAAATTTACGTTTGATACCGTTCTCACATATGCGTCAGATATATTACCTGTGAAAAAATCCACAGTAAAACCTGTTGTTGCATTTGTTAGCGTACTCATGTTGAAATCAAATGCGCTACTTGCATACGTAGCTGTCTTTGTGCCCATGCTTGCCAAGCTTCCTACATTGTTTGCAACGTCGCTACTTGTTGGTGTGCTTGTGCCTGTGAAGCCGTTCATATTATATGACAAGTTGCCAGATGTAGAGCCTGAGAAGTTTACGTTGCCACTACTAGCGCTAAACCCTGCTGTTTGGTCTGTGAACTGGTCGACATAGAATGTGCCATCGCTTGCAACTGAGCCTTTGCCACCTGTTGCATAGTAAATGTTATCGCCTTTAGCGCTTGAGTATATATATGCATTCGATATCTGGCTTGTAGTTGCGTTCAATGTGTAGCCATACTCAAACCCATCATTACCACCTTTATAATACACATAGCGATCAGGCGTAGGTGTAGGTGTTGGTGTAGGTGTTGGTGTCGGCGTTGGCATAGGAGCATTAGGGAACAGCTGTGGCATATCTTTTTCTAGCTGTTCTGTTTGTAGTGTCGAGTTGTTTGCTTGCACGTTATCTACAACAGTTTGTGCAACCTCTTTACTAACTTCTGTAACTGTAATCTCAGGCAACGGAAATGTTGTTGCGCTGATGTTTTCATCATCTTCTGTGTTTACAGGTGTGCGAGTGTTAGGTGCGTTATCGCCTATTGCTCTTTTAACTTCTTGCAAGTCGTGTTCGGTTGTGAGTGTTGGCTCGCTCATATGCCCTGTAGGGTATACTTTCACGGTGTAGCCAGCTGTGTCCATTGCACGTTCTTGCCCGCTGATGCTTGTAACGCTAACGTGGCGTGCATCGCCTATCTGGTCTAGTATAACTGTGACTGATTGGCTAACATTAAATGTGACGATAGTGCCACGTATTGCGATTGTTGCAAGTGGTGTGTTCACTTTGAAGCCTTCACGGTTTTGCTCAACAATTTTACCTGTGATAACGCGTGATACGCCTTTGATTGCTGATACTGCGAAACTTGAATCTCTATATTTTGAGTTGAATACAAAGTCATCTATGCTTACTTCTGATGATGAGCCGATAGTGAGTGATGTGTCGTCGTTGAAGAGTATCTCTACCCTGCTTTCTGAGTCAGTTGCGATAACGTCAGAAACAAATACTGGCGTGCGGAGCTCTATTGCAGTTTGTGAGCCATCACGTACGACCCATGCACTGCCTGTAACATCCACAACCATGCCTGCATTTTCGATAGCAAACGCAAATGACGCGCTAAAAACCATCATAAATACAAGCGATAGCCTTGTAAGTAGCTTCTTATTCATTTTTTCCCCCTACAATATATATTAATATTGCGATATATTGTAAATTAAAACAATATAACACTTTTTCAACAAAAATGCAATGTTTATCGCACATACCTGTACCAGAGTAAAGAAAAAGCCCACCTATCTTATTGATAAATGGGCTGAAAAAATATTTAAAATAATTACAATTACTGTTGGGTTAAAGCTGTATAGCCTTGGTACTCTGAGCCACCTACTTCAACAGTAATACTTGCTTCGCCACCGTTTGGGTAACCAGCATCTAAGTACCCTTCATACTGGCTCACGCTAGCGCCTGAAACGTCTGATGTGAAGCCTCCGATAGTGAAATCTCTTTTGCTACTGCCACTTACTGAGTCTAGCGCCAATGTGCCTGTGCCACCGCTAAAATTTACACTATCAGCTGATGCTGAACTCATGCTGATTGTTGCACCAGATATCTCAGCTGTAAACGCATTTAAAGTAAATGTTGTGCTGGTGTTATATGTGTTAGCACCAACCATGTTAAATCCTATAGTTGATCTATAATTTAGTATCTTATCGCCACCAGCAAACGCTGATAAATCAGTTGGTGGGCCATAGCTGCCGCTTGATGTTGAGCCACCTAAAGTCTGTCCGTTTGATAGTGCAAAGCCATTAGTAATGCCGTCAAATGTACCTGTTGAGGTATCCGCAACGCCTAATAAAGATGCATCTGTACCATCTAAATAAGCTTGGTCAACAGCTAAACCAGCAGACGATGTTGAAACAAAGTCGTCGATAAATATGTTTATCGCAGGGCTGTTAGGGTCATAATATGCAATACCTGAACCACCTGTTGCAACAAACACACTATTCAAGGTTGAATTTTCTTCAGCTATATAAGCATCTGAAATTACACCTGTTGAAAGGTCTAGTTTAAAGCCAATAGCTTGTGAATCGCCATCACCGTCTAAACCCTCATATTTATACTCCACTATGTTTGCAGGTGCTTCATGCTTGCCGCCGCTACCTGTGCCGCTCGCTACAGAGCTTCCGGTTTTATGTAGTATGTTGAAATCCGTTATATCTAAAATGTCGTTGTTTATTGTACCCGTGAAGCTATCTAGCGAATATACATCAACAAGTGGACCACTATAAGCATCTTGAATAGTCGAGAATGAGTTGTTGTTTAGCTCAATATTGTTGCCATTTAACGTGCCTGTGCCATTTATGAGCGCTACGCCACCAGCCATTGCGAAATATGTGTTTGATATCGCACCGTTTAGCAAGTTTGCTGTAAGCCCAAAGTTACCAGCGCCACCCGCTGAAGTTGTTAGAGCTGCTGTATATTTTACGTTGAAGCTGTCTAAGTCTGGAGCGCTTGCACCAACATCAACATCATCTAACCTTGTGCCTGAGCCAGAGCTACCTATCGCACCATCATAGTAAAACAAATGGCCTAACGTAGCATAGCAGTCTTCTTCGCTGCCGTATAGTGTTCCGAAAACTGTTGCGCTGTCAACTTTGCTAACATCTGCAAAGTTACCTGTGCCATTATATGAAAAGCCGTCAATGCTCACCCTACCACCAGTTAACGTGCCTGAGCCGTTATAGCCTTGGAACATGCTTGAGTTGTTCGCACCTGTGCCTGCTACGGTGAAGTATGCATCGCTAATTATGCCCAGCACAACGTTAGCCGTAAAGCCAAAAGCGTTGTTGCTTGAACGTAAGTGCACCATTCTATCTGGCGTTACGCTTGGTATAACTAGTTCATCTTCAACTTTGCCAACCTCTAACTCGCCTAGGCCGTAGCGGTCGCCGTCATAGTCAAACTCATAGCCAACTTTTGCCGAGTCTTCATCATTGAAGAATATATCCATTGAATCGCCACTAGCTTTCGAAGTATCAGCAAACATGCCGTTACCGCTGTTTGATGTAAAGCCTGATACGTTAGCCGTTGTGCCTGTGCCTATCTCGCTTGTGCTTAGTGAGCCTGTGCCACCTGTCGCTTGGTAAATACCGCCTTGCTCTATATGTGTGAAGTAAGCATCAGTAACCGATGCCGTGTTCAAGTTCACATTAAAGCCTGTAAGCTTGTCGCTTGCTTGATAGTGGGCGATTTTATCTTGTGGCAATATTTCGTTTTCACGCTGTGATAAGCCGTTGCTGTCGTCTTGAGTTTGCGTGACTATTTTTTCGTTATCGTTAAAGTTGTCACCAGTGTTGCCAGCATCGCCTGTTGGTTGGCTGTCGTCGCTGTTGTCGCCTTCGTCATTTGTGCCGTCACCTTGTAGCAACTTATTAGCCTTTTGTTGCTCTTGCGGTTGCGTAGGTAGCGGTTGGCTTATTTGGCCTGTTGGGTTTATCCTAACTGAATAGCCAGCCCTTGTCATTATGACTTCGTCGCCGTCGTTACCAACGATATGAAGCGTGCGCCCTTCGCCGATTTGGTTAAGCATGATTATTTGCGGGTCGCCAGCTTTTGTGCCAACGTCTGTAGTAACGATAGTACCACGGATACCTACTGTTGCAAGCGGAGTTTTAACTGTGAAGCCTTCACGGTTTTGCTCGACAACTTTACCTGTGATAACACGTGATACACCCTTAATAGCCGATACTGCAAAGCTTGCTTTCTCACCTGTATCAAACACGAAATCATCAATACGGATAGACGAGTTCGCACCGATCGCTAGCGATGTATCATCGTTGAAGAGTATCTCAACCTTGCCATCGTAATCAGTTGTGATTATATCTGTGACAAATACTGGCGTCTTATGCCTTAGCAGCGTCTTTGTGCCATCACGTGATGACCAAGCACCACCTGACACATCAATGATAGTGCCAACGCTTTCTGCATAAGCTACGCTGTAACTTACTGATATCATGAATATAAATAAAATTTTTGTTAACGATTTAAACATTTACTGATTAACCCCCAATAAAATGTATCCGAGCAACATACACCCATTAAAAACATAACGCAAGTGCTATTTTCATTAATGTTTATTAATAAATAGTTTACGCATGTAAAAACCCCGCTTACTGCATATAAACGGGGCTGAATATGTTGCATTTATTATGTGCAATTAAATATCTATTGAATACCTAGCCCTGTTGAGCTATTCATTTGATTGCCGTTGATTGTTACGCCAGCTTCAACATTGCCGTGATTGCTTGATATGTTAGGGCTTCTATCTATCCAACCAGTGTAGCTATCTAGTGTTGCGCTTGTGATGCTGCTATCAACAATGTTTGTTGTGAAGCTTGATGAAGATATTGATAGTTCTCTTTCTCGATTAGCACCCCATTCGCCAACACCTGCTGACAATGTGCCAGAGCCGTTCTCAAACTTTACCATATCCGAGCCACCTGTATCACTCACATTTACGTATGCACCTGTGATTTCGTTTGACAAGAAGTCTACATTAAAGCCAGTTGTTGCTATGTAAGAGCCATAATTTAACTCAGTGCCCTTATATGATGCTTGCTTAGTATAATCGTTTATGCTTGGCTCATCAAACTCTACTGAACTGCTTGAATCAAACGACGCTCCACTTGCGAAAAAATCACCAAAATTTTGGAAACTACCATCAAAGTTGCCGTTTGCTACTGAGCCATTTATAGTTAAGTTTTCAGAATAATCATCTTTTGCGCCAGCAGACTCATATGTGAAACTATCTATAAATAAATGATAGCCACCATGTGCTGTTGGTGTCAATATGCCTGAGCCGTTCGTTGCTATATTAACATCGTAGCTATCTTCAAGAACAAAGTATGCATCAGTGACAACTCCTGATATAATATCAAGCTTAAAGCCTATTTTATTTGTATCTTGTTCATATGCAAATGTTTCTAGCGTTGGTGTGCTTGGAACTTTGCTGCCAGCGCCTGTGCCAGTTGCTAATATGCTATCGTCGTTGCCTATTTCGAACTCTAGGTTAACTTTATTATCAGCTATGCTACCTTTGAATATATCAACAGTGATATCGCTCTCTGCCACGTTGTTGAAGCCTGATAAATCAAAGCTTCCGTCGCTGTTATATGCACCGTTGCCGTCTTTAAAATATTCGTAGTTTAGGTCTGCCCCTTTACCAATCATAAACTTTGCATCGCTTATTTTGCTATCAGCTAGGTTTAGTGTGAATGCAAACACACCTGTGTCGTAGCCGCTTGAAGAGCTTGCGACATTTAAGTTACCAGCGTAAGTTGCTTCACGCTCGGTTGCTATATTTTGTCTATTGTCTAGGTCGTTTATGTCGTTGTCATTGTCGAAATCGTCATCATCGTTATCGAAGTCGTTATCGTTGTTTAAGAATGATGATGTTTGTGTGCCTGTGTCGTCGCTATCGTCGTCGCTGTCATCGTCATCTTCATCGTCTGATGTTCCTAAGCCTAGCGCTTGCCCGATAACTTGGATATCTTCATCAGTAGTTTCTTCAGGGAAGCCGACTTGCCCCTCAGGAGATACTTTAATAGTATAGCCCGCAATGTTCATTGTGCGTTCTTCGCCGTTGTTGCCTGTAACTGATATGTTATGGCCTGGCCCGATTTGGTCTAAAATTACGCTGATAACGTCTTCAATGCGGATAGTGACGATTGTGCCACGGATACCAACTGTTGCAAGCGGTGTGCTAACTTTGAAGCCTTCACGGTTTTGCTCAACTATTTTACCTGTGATAACGCGTGATACACCCTTCACGGCTGATACTGCAAAGCTTGGTGTAGCATCGCTATTGAATACAAACTCGTCGATACTAACGACTGATGATGCACCTATTGCAAGTGATGTATCATCATTAAAGAGTATTTGTACTTTGCCTGTAGCGTCTGTAGCTATGACGTCTGTAACAAATACTGGTGTGCGCAACTCGATAACAGTTTTTGTGCCGTTACGCTCAACCCATGCGTTGCCAGATGTTTCAATAACCATGCCCACGCTTTCAACTGCATATGCAGCTGTAGCGCCTATCAATATAGTGATTGTGAATAAAATTCCTTTAAGTGATTTTAACATATATTGTTTTACCTCCAATAAAATGTATCTGAGGACAATACACCCATTGGAAATATAACGCAAGCACTATTTTTGTTTATGCTTATTTATCAGCAAGTTAGGCAAGCAAAAACCCCGCTTACTTCATATAAACGGGGTTGAATAAGTTAAACTGTGTGAAAGGTGTAGTTATTGCCTGTTAAGAATAACTAGCTCTGTATTATTTAAAAAGTCTGAACCAACTGTTACACCTACATTAAGTATGGCATCACCAGCGTTGCCAGCGTTATCAGCTATATTGCCATCATAACTATTAAGCACTGCATTTTCTAATGCACCACCACTTGTTTGCGATGTGAAGAAGTGTTGGTAAATATTAAAATCTCTACCAGAACCTTCACTATAGTCATATAGTTTGCTAGAGCCGTTTTCAAAGTTTGCAAAGTTATCGCCACTGCCAACTTTTAAATAAGCGCCTGATATTTCATTTGCGATAAAATCAATATTGAAGCCTGCTGTCGCTGTATAATTTACCCCACTTGCACTATTTGACATCTCAAAATTTCCGCTAGCATATGTTGCTTGCTTAGTAAAATCTGCATGAGTTGGTATGTCGAAATTACCTTGGTTGTTGCCTAATGGGTTTGTAGTATCCACAGATGTAGCATTATCAAAACCTAAGCCTTGACCCATGCCAGTAACAGAGGCATTAGTGAGTTCTCCGTTTTCGTTCACACTAGCTATTATTGGTTTTACGATGCTTGATGCATTACCATTATCTTTAAAACCTGCTGAGCGGTCAGTAAAGTCGTCTAAATATATGTTATAGCCATTGCTGCCATCACTTACTGCTGCGCCAGCACCACCTGATAATATATAAATGTTATCGCTAGCAGCATCATCTATTACAACGTAAGCATCTGTAACTACGCCACTGCCAGTGTTGAGCATAAAGCCAAGCTCCACACCTTGTGAATCTGTGTATGAATATTTTGCAGCTACTGAACCAGACTGCGTTGCATTGCCTTGAACTACTGACTCATGAATAGTTGAACCACCATCTGTTATATCAAAAGCATTTACTGTTGCATTGCTACCTGAAACAGTTCCTCCAAATGCCGAAATTTCAGCATTTGATACATCAGTGCTAAAACTTGATACATCAACATTATAATCGCCACCTGTAAGCAGACCTTCACCACCAACAAAGAAGAGACTATTATTAGAGTTATAATATTCAGCGAGATGAACATATGCATTATAAATGTAGCCAGTATTTAAGTCTAGTTGAAAGCCGAAGTTACCTGATGTTGACCCTGAAATACCAGACACAACAAGTGCACCACTATACTCAGCCACATTAAAAACTCGCTCAGGAAGAGTAGGCACAACATTTGGCACACCTGCTGGCAATATCCCTTGCCCTTGGCTAACATCGTAAACACCTGTAATTTCCTCACCGTTGTAGCCAAATTTATATGTACCGAAATTACCGTAAGCATAATCTACAACTAAACCATAACCATGCGTATAGCCAGACGATGAAGGAGCGCTTCCATATATGTTATCAACATATTCTGAAACATAAGCACCATCAGTTGTATATGTAAAGCCACCCATATAAAATGTACCATCATGCACTGAGCCTGTGCCACCTGTCGCAAGCACAGTGCCCTTTACATCTGAGTGTGTGAAATATGCATTAGATATCAAGCCACCAACTAACGCCATTGAAAACCCTGCCTTGTTATCAGCAGTTGCGAAGTATGTGTACACTTCCCTATACATGTCTTTACTAGGCTCTATACCTGGTTTTTCAGTCATGAGTATGCCGCCGTTGATGTTACCTGTAACTTGATTCAATGGGTCAGAAAAATCACCATTTATATAAAATTCATAATCCATGCTTGCAATATTAGAAGATATGGAACCACTCGCAGACGCATTGCCCACAAGACTTGGGTCATAAGTACTACCACTATAAAAATAACCACCATCACCTGATATATCATATGAGCTCACAGTATAAGTTCCAGTTGATGCGTTGTAGTTTCCTGTGCCGTTAGTCGCAATAACTGTACCATTGCTACCTTGTGTATCAGTATGCACAAAGTATGCCTCTGTAATAGCGCCGTTACCTAAAGCTATTGTAAAACCTGCGTTACTATATGGGTTGCCTGTTGAGAAATAAGCCTCTGTAAATGAGTCTATCTCAGGTGCTTCAATCTCTTCAGAGCTTTCTTGCTGTTGCCACATAGTGTCGGTACCTGTGTAGTTATCGCCACCAAACGTGAACCCAAAGCTAGCATTTGCTGAGTTTGCATAAGGGTTTCTCGTTTTGTCTATGAATGTTACATTCATAAATGAGTTTGTAACGCCATCGTCATCAAAAGTGCCGTTTGTCTCAATATCATCAAAGCCAGATATGTTTAATGTTGCGTCTACGAAAATGCCGTTCGCATCATAGCTACCAGCAGTTAATGTGCCTGTGCCATCACTTGCTTGCACAACACCTTTTCCAACGCCAACGTATGTGAAGTATGCGTCCTTAACGCTACCACTGTTTAAGTCAACATTAAAGCCTGTTTGTTTGCTATCTGATTGATATGTCGCAAGTTTTTCTTGCTTGCCTAAGCCGTCATCTCTATCATCTAAATCGTTTATGTCATCTTGTGCGTATTTTATATCATCGTTATCGTCGTCAAAGTCGTCATCGTTGTCATCATCATCGTTTAAGAATGATGTCGTGCCAGATTGTGTGCCTGTGTCGTCGCTGTCGTCGTCATCGTCGCCTTCGTCATCGTCTGATGTGCCTAAGCCTAACGCTTGCCCGATGATTTGGATATCTTCATCAGTTGTTTCCTCAGGGAAGCCAACTTGCCCTTCTGGAGATACTTTAATAGTATAGCCAGCAATGTTCATAGTGCGCTCTTCGCCGTCGTTACCAACAACCGAGATGTTGTGCCCTTCGCCGATTTGGTCTAGAATTACGCTGACAACGTCTTCAACGCTTATCGTAACGATAGTACCACGGATACCAACAGTTGCAAGCGGTGTGCTAACTTTGAAGCCTTCACGGTTTTGCTCAACTATCTTACCCGTGATAACACGAGATACACCCTTAACAGCTGATACTGCAAAGCTTGGTGTAGCGTCTGTGTTGAACACGAAATTATCAATACTAACTGTTGAAGATGCACCAACCGCAAGTGATGTATCATCATTGAATAATATTTGCACCCTACCCGTTGCATCTGTAGATACAACATCTGTAACGAATATCGGCGTTTTTAATTTGATTGCTGTTTTTGTGCCGTCACGCTCAATCCATGCATTGTTGACAACATCAACAACCATGCCTGCGCTCTCGATTGCGTAAGCTGTTGAAAAGCTTAAAACAATCAACATCGCAAATAATGTTCTGCTAACTATTTTCGTAAACATATAAATGCCTCCAAAGTTCATACATATATATTATCAGGATAACATGTAAAAAAATATAGCACAACAATAATATTGCTGGTAACGAAGAAAGCCCGCCTATCTTATTGATAAACGGGCGTAAAATTTCGATAAAAAATAATGTATTATTTAGTGAATGATACACCATTCTTAGTATAATTACTACCGCCAGCAGTTATGCCAACATCAACACTTACTTCTTGAAGTTGGTTTTGAGATGTGTTGTATAAAGTGCCGTAAAAGTTTGATACCGTTGCATCTGCGAGTGAGCCACCTGTACCAGTCGCTTGAAAGTTTTGCACATTGAACGCCCTTGAAGAATCATTGCTATCAAACGCGCCTAGTGCTGTTGCGCCTGTTGTTTCAAAGTTTGCAAAGTTAGTAACGTCACCCACGTTTAATGTTGCGCTTGTAACCTCGTTTGCGATAAAGTCTACACTGAAACTAGCGTTCGCATTATATGTAGTTGATGTGCCTAGCGTAAAATTGCTAGCCGTATATGTTGCTTGCTTTGTGAACTCTGCCATTGTTGGCTCGTCGAAGTTGTTGCCGTTTGCTACTGTGCCACTAGTTGTGAACACATTGTCGGCCGATGAACCTGAGAACGAATTATCCGCACCTAGCACACCTGTAACCGTTGTAGGCTGTGCGCTTACATGGTTGAAGCCTGCTGAGTTATCAACAAATTGGTCTAGGTATATGTTATAGCCACCCGAGCCATCAGCTTGCCATGTGCCACGCCCATCAGTCATTAAATATACGTCGCCAGCGCTCTCTTTCACAATGTATGCGTTGCCCATTTCACCTGTTGCAACATCTATCTTGAAGCCTAACTCTGTGTCGCCACTATTATATTGATAGCTAGCAACTGTTGAACTGCCAAGCGTTGGTTGTTGGTATTTATCTGGTGCTGTTATTATAGCCGAGTGCGAGCCTGCTAAGTTGCTAGAGTTGTAGTTCAACCCTGTTGTAATGCTTGCGCCAGTAAAGAAATATCCTTGTATAGTTGTGAGAGAGCCAGACATAGTTGTTTTTGATTTGTCTATATCGTTTTCTTCTGCGAAGCCGTTTGTTTCGTAAGTGGCGTTAGAGAAATCCATATTTGAAAGTTGAACAACACCATTTAATGCAAGTGCACCTGTGCCACCCTTCACTAATACAGAGCCGTTACCTGTTGATTGCAGAAAGTATGCATCACTCACCGATAAATCGACAAGCGACAGCGTAAACCCAGCCGTATTGTTAGCCGATTGGTAGTATGCCGTGTTCACAACATTGAAACCGTCTATACCGCCAGGAACGTTATAACCATTAGGGTTTATATAAAAATTATCGTCTTGCATATGTGTGCTATAACCTGCTGTTGAAAGAAATGCATTTTGCACTCCGTCAGCATTAAACACAATGTTCATTGTATTTGTTGACCCCTCAAACAGCTTAAATATGCCACTATATTCAGCACTCGTGAAGTTTGACGTTGTTAAAACTTTATATGCGCCTGTATCTGGGTTCATCTCTAGTGTGCCAGTAGCGCCAGTTAATAGCCTTGCGCCGATACTCCCATAAGTGTTTTCAACATATGTTATGTTTGATACGCCAAGTGTTTCCAAATCAACCGTGAAAGCAACTTTACCTTGTTTACCAATAAAATATGCGTTTTTCATAGTGCTAATGTCACGCATGTTTAAATCAGATCCATCAAGGATTGGATACAAGTACTCAAAATCCGATATTGCATCTTCTACGCCATTATAATCAAACGCATAGTCGAGCCTTGCGCCGTCTGCATAGTCTATATCTACATCTGCGCTTGAGTCTAAAAATTTGCTTGATACAGTAATGTCGCCAACTAAGCTTTTATCATAAGCGCCGTTCGTCTCAACATTTGTAAAGCCTGATATATCAACCTCTGCGCCTGTGTGTATGCCTGTTTGGTCGTATTTGCTTTCCTTGATTGTGCCAGTGCCACCTGTCGCTTGCACAACGCCGTATATATCGTTGTGTGTGAAGTATGCCTCAGTAACGCTACCTGATAAAAGCTCAGCCTTGAAGCCGTGTAAACCGTATTGCGATTGGTATGATACGTGCTTCTCGTTTACTGACGCTTGTGGCGGATAAAATTCGTTTGCTTCGTCACGGATGCTATCTTGCTGTGCGCCTAAGCTGCTGCTTGTGCCGTAACTGCCATCATCAAAGCCAGGATTTATGCCGTTTGTTGCGCCTGTGTTTGCTGTTGTGCTATCGTCGTCGCTATCATCGCCACTGTCACCTGTGCTTTCGCCCGGCGAGTTTAGTGCGTTGTTGATTTTTGACTGGTCGGCTGCTGTGATAGGTGTAGGCGAGCTAACACCACCGCCATCAGACACGCCAACTTTGAAGCCAGGCTCGTTCATAGATAGCTCTTTGCCGTCCGCGGTTGAGATTAGTAAGTCGTGCCCTGCGCCGATTTGCTCAAGCATAATCGTTTCGTGCGTTTCGTTAACGTCGAAAGATACGATTGTACCACGTATACCAACAGTTGCAAGCGGTGTTTTCACTTTGAAGCCTTCACGGTTTTGCTCAACAACTTTACCTGTGATAACCCTTGAAACGCCCTTTAGGGCAGATACTGCGAACCCTGCTTGCGAGTCCATATCAAAAACAAAATTGTCGATACTAACGGAAGATGACGCACCAACCGCAAGTGATGTATCATCATTGAATAAAATTTGAAGTGAGCCATCAGCGTCAGTTGTGATGACATCGGTAACAAAGACAGGCGTTTTCAGCCTAAGGACAGTTTTTGAGCCGTCGCGCTCAACCCATGCACCGCCCGCTATATCAATAATAACGCCGGCACTATCAACAGCGTAAGCCATTGAGTAACATAAGAAAATAAAAATAATAAATAAAACTTTACGAACATTCCCAAACATCAATATCCACCTCCTATACATTTTCTCCCTCGGCAAATATGTTAGCATGGATATCTATCAGTTGCAATAAAAAAACCCTCGCAAAAGCAAGGGTTTTCAAAATTCATATATGGTAGCAAAGTTATGAAAATGGGAAACTAGCTCATTGAAAATCAACAGAGCTAGAACTTCCCCATTTAACAATGTATCAAGCTTAACGCTAACATACATTGCAACACCCTTACCACGTGTTTTCTTATATACTTAATTAATATTTAACTCTATTTAACCTAACATAGCACAATATAAATAACAATACAAGCAAAAAAAATGCTCTTTTGTTAATTTCATTATAGGCAAGCATCATTATCTTTATACATCAATAGGTTATTAAGCAACATAATTTATAGCACTTATTGCGCCACTTATCAGCTACTATAGCTATGTTTTCGCGTTTATGCAAGCAAAAGCCCTCAACAATGTTAAGGGCTTGGGGAGTTTGTTAAGGTTTGCTTAAGTTGCCGTTGCCAGTTAAAGTTTCGCTAGCGTTATTAGTCACTTGGAAGTCAACTGTTCCATCTCTTTCAGCAACTGTGCCAGAGAAGCTATTTAGCGTAGCGTTCGATAGTGTGCCAGCATTGCCTGAAGTTGTGAACGTATCAACACTCAAGTTGTAAGGCCTACTTGAAGCATCAATAGCACCTAGCACGCCGCTGCCACCGTCGAAGTTTATTGCAGCGTTATCATCTGCTGTTACATGTAGATATGCGCCAGATATTTGGCTTGTTAAAAAATCTACATTAAAGCCTGCATTTGCTGATGCATCGTCGCCACCTGTTATGCTAATGTTATTTGCGCTGTATGTCGCCTTTTTCTCTCCTAGGTCTTTCGCAACGTTATATTCAGATGCGCCAGCAAGTTGAGTTGAGTTAAACCCACCGATTGATACACCAGAGATGTTAGCAGTTATATTGCTAAATACAAACCCTTCGCTTTTAGAGCCTGTAACAGACACATCGCTTGAAGCACCACCACTAGCATTATAGCCAGCCGAGTGGTTTACGAAATCATCAATATAAAGTGAACCTACAGGACCAGCAGGCTCAACAGCAGAAATATAACCTGAGCCACCTGTCGCATAATAGACATCGTTTGCATACTCGTTTGAGTATACGTATGCATCTGACACCATACCAGTTGCAGTATCAAGCACGAAGCCTATCTCTTCAGTAGTGCTAACACTACTCTCTGTCGCCTTGAAGTATGCTAATGTATGCGCACCTGTGAACACATCACCTGTGCCAATGCCTGTGTACTCATAAGAATTTATCGTCTCACGAATATTATATTCAGTAACATTTACTGTACCGCTATCCATAGTAGCAGTGAAGCTATCAAGCACATAAATACCAGCATCATTGTTAAACGAAGTGGTATCAACAATTATATCACCACCGCCACCTAATATGCCTGTAGTGCCAACACCGTTAGTGAACATAGTTCCACCAGCAGTGTCATTAGTCGCTATGTACATATTGCTTATTACGCCTGATATGATATCTAGCGCAAAACCAAACTCGCCTGTTAGTGTTCCACCTGTTTCAGTCAACTCTCCTGTATAAACGGCGTAAAAGTCTGTGACATCAGGTAATTGACCAGCGATATAGCCAGCTTGATTTTTGCCTTCCTCGCCCCTTACGGTTTGCCCATACTCTGTATAGGTGAAGTTTGGCGGCGTCGTTGCATATTCATCATATAGTAATGTTGTTGTAAGTGTAGCGTCGGTTATTGTGCTAGCATTATACATGCCTGTTGTAGTAATCGTTGCACCTGTGAAGTCTAGCGTTATGCTGTTGTTGCTTCTATCAAGTGAGCCTGTGCCACCAGCAACCATTAAAGCGCCTTTGCCTGTAACGTGTGCAAAGTATGCATCTGTAACAGCGCCTGTGTTAAAGTTTATTGTGAAGCCTGTAGGGCTAGAGTTTGTGCCATTATTATAGTAGACAGTGTTAAAGCCTTCAAGCTCTGAACCTGTTGGTAAATGCAATATAGGGTGTTGCGATACGCTCACAAAACCTTCCGAGCCGTACTGTTCGCCGTTGTATGTAAATGAATACGAAGGACGTGCTACATATGCGACATCGCCACCTTCAAACGAAACATTCATATTAACATTGCTAATATTTGCTGTGTTATATTTACCTAAGCCGACTGTTGTATCAAACCCACCAACATTAGCTGATGCACCAACATGAACACCTGCAGCGCTCACATTTGCTGATGTTAGCGTACCTTCGCCACCTAGTGAATATACTGTGCCGTCCCAATCGGTATGCACGTAGTACGCTTCTGTAATGTCGCCTGATATCAAGTTCACTACAAAGCCACTTTGTGATAGTTGGTCGTCATTTGCAAACACTGCTGTTTTAAAGTCGTCTAACTCAGGGCGAACAAAACTATCGCCAGAGCTTAACCTAATTATAAGGCTATCGCCACCAGTTATATTTTCGCTACCGAACGCTATGTTATATCCAGCACTAGCATAGTGAGATGTGTCATGCCCTACATAT
This sequence comes from uncultured Deferribacteraceae bacterium, assembly GCA_964368965.1. Lineage (GTDB taxonomy): Bacteria > Chrysiogenota > Deferribacteres > Deferribacterales > Mucispirillaceae > CAYJDR01. The sequence goes on along the minus strand of CAYJDR010000010.1, from coordinate 11,937 downwards.
CCGTGGAAATTAACCACCATGCCAGCCTCTGCCACTTGGCTTGTGTCGCTATATACGCCCTCGCCAATGTAGCTATAACCGTCTACTAAACTGAGTGTTACATCTTTCTTAATATAGCCACTAGTATATTCACCAACAGTTAGCTGACCTGTGCCGCCATATGCTTGCAACAAACCACCATCAGTAATATGCGTAAAGTATGCATCACTCGCTTTGCCTGTCAATAAATCAACCTTGAAGCCAATGCGCTTACCAGCTGATTGATACACTGCCGTTGTTGGAACAACTGTTTCGCCGCGGCTTAAATAGTCGGCTGCGTCTTGCTCTGCCTTGATTGCTGGTGCGTCGATAGCCTCCGTTTCTTCGGTTGTGAACGAAGCTATTGATTGGCTGTCGCCCTCTTCCTCGCTTGCGCTATCGCCTGTATCTGAAATAACTAACCCTAAAGCAGATAATAGCTCTGTTAGCTGTTCAGGCGTGATTTGCTCTAGCTGTCCAAAGCCACCACCAGCTAATATCTCAAGCATATAGCCTGCTTGGTCCATAGAGAGTTCTTCGCCGTTTAAGTTTGTGATTAATATATCTTTGCCTTCGCCGATATGGTCAAGCAATACGCTAACGATTTGGTCGACACTAAATGTAACACCTGTGCCACGTATACCAACAGTTGCAAGTGGAGTGCTAACTTTGAAGCCCTCAGAGTTTTGCTCAACAATCTTGCCTGTGATAACGCGAGATACACCCTTAACCGCCGACATAGCAAAGTTTGCCTGCCCGTTCGTATCAAATACGAAGTCATCAATACGCACGATAGATGATTTACCAACCATGAGCGAAGTGTCATCGTTGAATAGGATTTGCACGCTACCATCGTTATCCGTTGCGATAGTATCGGTTGCAAATATCGGAGTTTTTAGCCTAAGCGCAGTTTTTGAGCCGTCACGCTCAACCCATGAGCCACCTGAAACATCAACAACCACACCCGCACTCTCTTGTGCGTAAGCTGTTGATACATTAAATAAAATCAATATCAAAATAATGAGCTTGCTAATAAATGTTTTATACATAACTACACTCCTATTTATATAATATAGTGATTAATAAATAAATATTCAATGGCTAAACTAATATACTAAGGCGCTGTAGGTACACTTAAATTCCCCTCATAGTTCTCAACACTGCTACCTTGGTTAAAATTCACATCGATTGAGCCACCTAACACGCCGCTATTAAAAGTAATTTCACCGCTGTAGCTATTAACTACAACGTTGTAGGAATTCTCTACAACTGTAAATGTATTTGTATCTACAGTAAATTTCCTATCACTCTCTAGCTCACCTGTTCCGCCAGTAAACGTACTTGTGAAGGAATTTGGTACCCCTGTTGCCGTAATTGAAAAAGATGCGTTACTTATTGCATTTGTGTTAAAGTTAACATCAAAACCAGCAGCATATATTGGTACACCACTACTACCTGGATCACCACCTGAGCTTCCAACCTCACTTAAAATTGATGAGAAACTTGCCGTTTTCTCGCTGAGTGCATTTATGCTACCAGCTGTTGATTCAACACCTACTGTAGTTGTGCCAATGCTGGTGCCATTATGTGCAAACTCTAGGGCTGCCGTATTACCTGTTAGTGTACCTGCAACAGCGCTATAGAGAGACATGTCACTATAGCCGTGAGAGTTGCTTGTCGTGAAGTCGTCAATATATATATTGTAGCCACCGCTTCCGTTCGTTGTGAATGCACCAGAGCCACCAGACATATGCACTTGGTTTGCTACATTCAAGCTCTCAGATATATATGCATCGCTAACTAAGCCAGAGCTTGTATCTAGTGAAAATCCTAGTGAGTTATCGCCGTTTACACCTTGGTAATGCACCATACTAGGCGCACCAACAGTGCTAGCTGTGCCAGCAGAGCCACTCATGCCGAACATGTTATAATTAGTTACATTGATTTGACCATTATTTAATGTCGCACTAAACGAGAATGAATCCACTGATTGTGTTGCAAACGTACTTGAAT
>CAYJDR010000010.1:2983-9806 GCA_964368965.1 uncultured Deferribacteraceae bacterium | reverse complement strand
AATGTCGCACTAAACGAGAATGAATCCACTGATTGTGTTGCAAACGTACTTGAATCTAACACAATACTGCCAGTCGTAAGTATACCAGAGCCGCCTGTCATCATAGTTTCGCTAACGTCGTTGTCAGTCGTGCCGAAGTATGCATTTGTGATATCGCCTGATATTGCATTGATATGCATACCAAAGGCTAGGTCGTTACCAGTAAGTGTGCCTTTATAGCTTGCTACCAAATTGCTGAGCGTAGGAAGTTGTACGCTATCTAAGCTTACTGCTTCTGTTATTGTTGTGCTGTTGTCATATTTGATAGTGTTATATGTAAAAGATGTATTAACTGTTGCTGTCGTCGACGACGAAGCGAAAGCACCACTCATTGAAGCTGCAGTCACGTTGCTTGTATCTGTAAAGTCGCCTGTGCCTTCATATGCTGCGAAGTTTGTGATGTCAAGGCTCGCATCTGTTACAACACCAGTTGTATGGCTTGTTAGCGTGCCTGTGCCACCGCTTGCAAGTAGTACATTATTGCCATCTGCATGCACGAAGTATGCATCTGTTACAGAACCTGTGAATAAATCTATCTCGAAGCCATGAAATCCTGAGCTACTTTCATACACTGCTGATCTATACGATTGCGCTGTATAGATATCTAGCGATGCGCCACCTGTCAACTTCTCTGGATTGCTTGGTGTGGTTGTTATTTGAGCGCCGTCATAGCGTGTTTCAAACGACGTACTTGCGATATTTTCATTGCTAAATGTGATATCCATCGAAGTATCCGCAATTTTCGAAGTGTCTTCATATGCACCGTGACCATCATATGTGAAGCCTTCAGTTATAGTCGCCGTTGCACCAACGCCAACTGCACTTGATAACAAGCCTGTGCCGTTTCTTGCGACGATGATATCCTCTTTGCCTTCTTTATGCACGAAGAACGCTGACGATATTCCACCTGTTTCAAGTATCGCTGAAAAGCCTGAAAGCTTATCGCTTGATTGGTAGCTTACAGTTGTGTATGTGCCTAGTGTTGGTATGTCAAACGGGTCGCTATCGCCCAATATTGTTACATTAGAATTTTCACGCACTACTACGCTATTATTCTCGAAAGAGATATCAATATCCATATCAGTAGCGGCAGCGTCATATGTTCCACTTAGTATGAACTCTCCAATGGTTGCACTTGAGAGCGAACCAGCTTTACTTACTGTAAAATCCTCGCTTATTATATATCTTCCAGGTTCAACAAAGCCTGTGCCACCTACTGCTAAAAATCCGCCGTCTTTGCCTGCTGTTTCATACTTATAGTATGCATCGGTTACTAAGCTTGAGTTTAGGTTCACGACGAAGCCTAAATTTTTATCGCTTGATTGGTAGCTTGCCGATCTATACTGTGTTTGCGTTGGCAACTCGAATGGGTCGCTCTCGCCTAGCACCCCTAATGTGCTATTCTCTACTGACAACCCTGCGCCGTTTATATTATATGAAAAGTTTACATCTACACTATCAGATGATGAAAATATCCCACTCATTGACATACCTGTAACGTTTGCGCCATCTAATGAACCAGATGTTGAAGCCACTGTAAACCCACTTGCTGAAAGTGATGAGCTTGCCGCTATTGCATTACCTATAAGCGTTATGTTACCTGTGCCACCAGTTGCGATAAACTCGCCGTCAACGTCTGTAGTAACATGCTTATAATACGCATCGCTTACTGCGCCTGTGTTTAGCAATACTGAAAATCCTGAGTTTTTGTCGCTCGATTGGTAGTATGCTGTTCGATATTCTGCATGTTCTGGCATGTCAAACGGGTCATTCTCGCCCAGCACCCCTAAAGTGCTATTTTCTACTAACAGTCCTGCACCGTTTATATTATATGAAAAGTTTACATCTACACTATCAGATGATGAAAATATCCCACTCATTGACGTATCTGTAACGCTTGCGCCATCTAGTGAACCAGCCGTTGAAACAGTAAACCCACTAGCTGAAAGTGATGAACTTGGCTCAATAACGCCACCATTAACATTCAACATGCCTGTGCCACCACTTGCGATAAACTCGCCGTCAGCCTCTGTTGTAATATGCCTATAGTATGCATTGCTTACTGCGCCTGTGTTTAGCAATACTGAAAATCCTGAGTTTTTATCGCTTGATTGGTAGTATGCCGTTTTATATTCTGTGAGTGCTGGTAGGTCGAACAGTTCTTCCTCGCCGTTATTTTCAAAAGGTATATTTGTTTCGCCCGTTGCAGAGCCGTTGAAGTTATAGATAAAGTTTAGCGTACCACTATTAGATGTTGTGAAAATACCGTTCATAAGTGCATCTGAAATACTTGCGCCATTTAGCGAGCCTGATGTTGCAATATCAAACCCACTCGCCGAAAACGATGTGCTAGGTGCAACTGCGCCTTCATTAACTGCAATGTTACCTTCGCCACCACTAGCTAAAAATTCGCCGCTGCCGTCTTGCGAGGTGTGCTTATAATATGCGTTCGATAATGCGCCATTAAGTACGTTTATCGCAAAGCCTGTTTGCTTATTTTCTGATTGATAGTAAACAGTTTTTTCAGCTTGTTGTTGTACTTGTTCAGCGCGTTCCTGTTCTTCGGTTGCGGTGTTAGTTGCTTGCGTAACTTCTTTCGTTTTAGTGTCTGTTTCGTCACTAGTGTTTGTGTTAGTTGGCACTGGGTCTGGGGCTGGGTCGCCCTCTTGCTCGTCGCTATCGTCAATGCCGTCTAGTGCTTTGGTTGCTTTATCTTGCGTTTGTTTTGGTGTTGGTAGCGGTGCGCTCACTTGCCCATCAGGCGTAACCCTAACAGTATAGCCAGGTGTAGTCATGATGATTTCATCGCCGTCAAGCCCTATTACGCTGAGTGTATGCCCCTCGCCGATTTGGTCGAGTATTACGTTTATCGGGTCGCCTGCGCTTCTGCCGACGTCTGTAGTGACGATAGTGCCACGGATACCAACTGTTGCAAGCGGAGTTTTAACGGTGAAGCCATCACGGTTTTGCTCAACGACTTTACCTGTGATAACACGAGATACACCCTTGATTGCAGATACTGCGAAGCTTGCCTCGTTTGTTTCAAACACGAAATCATCAATACGGATAGATGAGTTTGCACCGATAGTAAGCGATGTATCGTCGTTAAACAATATCTCTGCCCTGCCATCTCCATCTGTAGTGATAACATCAGTAACGAATACTGGCGTTTTATGTCGCACTAGTGTTTTTGTTCCATCGCGTGATGTCCAAACACCACCTGAAACATCAACTACTGTGCCGACGCTCTCTAGCGCATAAGCCATTGATGTATTTAATAAAATGAAAATGAATATTATAAGTTTGCTAATCGCATTCTGAAACATAGGAACACCTCATGATATAGTGTACCATAGTCAATGAAAATAAGCAAGAAAAAGCCCCCTAAATATAGAGGGCGCTAGTGTTTAGTTGATATCTACGAGGTATGCTCTAACCATGCTTGGGTGGCCCGTTGGGAAGCGGTTTACCCTATCGAGCATAAATTGTTTAAGTTCGTCAGATATTTGCGAGTTTAGCGCATATGCATATTGTGAAAGTAAGTAGCTATAAAGTCCTATAGCGTTTGGCTTATCGTCGTCAAAGGTGTCTTTGATGGTTTTATTTTGGTCGATATATAGCATGCCGTCTTTCATGAAGTTTTGTTCGATTACGGCAACTACTCTGTTTGCAACCATCTGGAACTCGCGCTCTTTTGCTAGTTCGTAGAACTTTAGCACGGCTTCGAGATAGTAGACGTGGTCTTCAAGTGTGATGTGCTTGAAAACTTCTTCGCCGTAGCAACATCTGTAAACTAAGCCGTTATCAACCATCAAGTAGCTGATTTTTTGGAACAATGCAGTCGCTTGGTTTAGGAACCACTCATCGCCAGAGGCTTCAAAGCAGTCTAGTAGCGCCGTGCAGAATAGGAAGTTTGCGCCTGATACTATCTTGTTATCAGTTTCAGGTGGTAGCTTTACGCCTGCAACACGGTTAGCGATTTTGTCTAGGGTCGGTTGTAGCGCTACTGCTTTTATGTATTCGCTAGATTTTAGGTATATCATGCCGTTTTCGACGCCTGCATCTTGTGGGAAGTTTTTAAGCTCGCCTTCTGATAGCGCTGTGAAGTCGCGGTCGGTCACTTTGTAGAAGTAGCCTTCTGAGAGCAAACCTTCGGCGTTGCGTGTGTCGCTCTCTACCGAGTTTAAGATGCCGTAGTCTGTCATCAGGTTGTTTATGATGAAGTCGATAGCTTTTTTCGCCGTCATTAGATATAGGTGGTTGCCTGTTGTGTTATACATCTTTAATAGGAAGCGTGACACGAGGGCGTTATCCGTGAGCATTTTTTCATAGTGTGGGTCTAGCCACTTTCTATCGGTTGTGTAGCGGAAGAAGCCACCGAATAAGTGGTCGCATATTGTTTTTGTGCATAGTTGGTTGGCTGTGAGCGCAAGGAAATGGTCTATTTGCTCATCGCCTTCTAGGTCTGTAAGCATCATTAATGCTGGCACGTATGGGAACTTTGCACCATCTCTGAAGCCGCCGAACTCTGGGTCGAGTATTTTTTTATATTCTAGTGTTGCGTATTCTTTAAGCCTGTCGACGCCTATCGCAAGTGTTTCAAGCGGTGCAGAGAACGACTTCATAAACTCGTTACGTACGTCGATAACTTTTTGCACTTCCTCTTTCTTGTTTTTGTATATGTTTGCGATGTTTTTGAGGACGTCGCTAAACGCTGGCTTATCGGCAGAGCCTGTTTTTGGGAAATATGTTCCAGCGAAGAACGGCTCAAGATCAGGCGTGAGGAACACGTTTAACGGCCAACCGCCCGCATCGCCGCTAGCTTGCAGGTAGAATTGGTATTCCTTGTCGATATCAGGCATTTCGTCTTTGTCTATTAATATAGGTATGAAATGTTCGTTGATGATGTTTGCTATTGCTTCATCTTCAAACGATTCCTTTTCCATAAGTGCGCAATAGTGGCACGCAGAATAGCCTGTGCTGAGATAGATAGGTTTATCGAGTCGCTTTGCAAGCTCAAGCGCATGGGCTGTGTATGGTTGCCATAGTATAGGGTTTAGCGCATGCCTAGCAAGATATTTTGATTGTTGTAATTTTAATGTGTTTTCCAATGTAGTGCCCTCTGTGTAATGAAACTGGTATCGGTGATACTTTCACTTGACATTTTCTTATAGAAACTATAAGTTATAGGTGTCGGGTAGCTATGAGCTAGCTCCGATAATTGTTGAGATTACTCTGTACTATAACAGAGCAAGCCGCCTATTTTCAGACGATAGGCGGCTATTTTTTTATGGTATTTACGATGCTTGTAAAAGCAATCATAAGAAATATTATATGAATAATGTTTTCATCTGCCATAAGCACCACCACCTTTCTAAAAAGTAGTGAGCTAGCCGTCTAACGTACCCGACGCAGCTAACATATCACACATTGCTATATTTGTCTATAGTTTGTAGGCTTATCATTGAGTGATGTGAAGTGCAACGAAGTAGTGATGCTGTTATAAGTAAAAATTATTTTGTGGTATAAATAGTGCTGTTTAGGACGCAAAATGTTATTTTTGCTTAGAATAGTGCCAATACTAGGCGCACGAACGAACTACGAGTAAGCTTATTAAGACATAAGTGACCGAGTAGTGATGTGAAGTGGAACGAAGTAGTGGTGCTGTTATAAGTAAAAATTAGAGTACGAAGTATAGCTCGAGTTGTAACCCATATATCTCTTCGATATCTACAACGCTCATTTCCCGTTTTGTTTCTTCGCTTTCGGTCCATAGTGGTGGTGTGTAGAGTATGCCTTCGTTGATTTTTATATTTTTGATTAGTTCTGCAAAGCCTTCTTGCATGCAGTTTTCGTAGAATTTGTGCACTCGTTCACGGTCGCATAGCCAGCTTAGGAATGTGTAGTAGTCGATATCCATTTCTTCCCACTCGAGTGTGTCTGGCGCAAAGTATGAGAGGCTTCCGTCTGGTTGCATGGCGAACAATCCGCCGACTGCATCGTCAGCTACTATCATCATGTCGAACCCTTTTAGTGCTGAGTTGCGCGTGTAGAAGTCGATATCGCCTGTGCCATAAACACGCACTAAGTTATCGACAATTATGCCACCTGTGTTCATCAATATGGTTCCGAACGCAGATTCTGGATTAAATGTGATGAAACCATCTAAATTGATAACATCGTTTTGCGCCACTGGCAACATGTTTATACTAGTTGTAGCATCTTTAAAAACTTCGCTAATCATCAATAATTTATCACCCATGAGCACACCTCTAAAATAGCCTTACATTGAACCAATTTTACCATTAATTATCTCTAATTACAACTAGTTTATTCGCTTTTTTATTGCAATTTATTTTTATTTGCTATATATTCTCAACCCAACAAAAGAGGTTAAAATTAATGATTAAAAAATATTTATTACTGATAGTAACTGTAATGTTGCTAACAGTAGGCTGTGGCGATGGAAGCAGCAACAACGGAAACAACACAAACAGCGGAACTACTGGTGGTAACACAGGTGGTGATACTGGCGGTAACACTGGTGGCGATACTGGTGGTAACACTGGCGGCGATACTGGCGGTAACACTGGTGGCGATACAGGTGGTAACACAGGTGGTGATACTGGCGGTAACACAGGTGGTGATACTGGCGGTAACACTGGCGGCGATACTGGTGGTGATACTGGTGGCGATACTGGCAATGGTATGGTTGGTACACCAGGCGTAGATTACACAATTGAGAACGGCACATGGCTAATCAAGACAGCATATGGCTTGATAG
>CAYJDR010000010.1:0-2883 GCA_964368965.1 uncultured Deferribacteraceae bacterium | reverse complement strand
GATTACACAATTGAGAACGGCACATGGCTAATCAAGACAGCATATGGCTTGATAGATTTTGCAACATATCTGAATGCAACCCCTACGAACTTATCGACAAATGCAAAATTGATGGACAACATCAGCTTAAATGGTAGCGACAGCGACCAATGGTCACCGATAGGCACTATAATTGTAGAACCGCCAACCCTAAATGCATACACAGGCACATTTGACGGCGATAACAAAACTATCAGCGGATTGTATATAAATAATGACCAAGCAGACTATCAAGGTTTGTTTGGTGCTAGTAGTGGCACTATCAAAAACTTGATAATAAGCAACCCAAATATTGTAGGTAGAGACCATGTCGGAGGGGTTGTAGGTCACAATAACGGCATAGTTGAAAACGTAGCCGTAACTAGTGGCACAATAACTGGTAATAACAATATCGGCGGTATTGTTGCGACAAATTTCAACACAGTTATAGCAAGCTATAACACAAGCAATGTTAATGGAGCTGAGCATGTCGGTGGTATTGCTGGCGAGAATAGCAACGGCATAATTACTGCAAGCTACAACTCAGGCGCAATTACAGGCACGAGTAACAACATTGGCGGTATAACTGGAACTAATAATGGTAATGGTGCAGATGCTGGCGTAATAACAGCAAGCTACAACACAGGCGCAATTACAGGCACGGGTGAAAGTGTCGGCGGTATCGTTGGTGGTATTTGGTATGGCACAGTTAACACTTCTTTCTTCACACAAGGTGTTGAAAATGGTTTTGGCGAACATACATCTGATATCAACTCAAAAGTAAAAGACTTAAACTCAGCATTAGTTAAAGCTAAAGTGAACTACATATTTGTTGATAATGCAAATGGCCCAACTGTTGAAGCTGGCGACCCATGCACAAACCCTCTTAACTATGTTGATAACGCTGGCACTTGGGAAATATACACAGCTCAAGGCTTGAAAGATTTTAGAGACCATGTAAATGCAAACAACCTATCAACAAACGCTAAACTAATGTGCAGTGTAGATTTAGGCGGTGGTAATACGGAAGACTATAACACCCACTGGAAACCAATAGGCTCATATGGAAGATCATACACAGGCACATTTGACGGCGATAACAAAACAATCAATAGATTATATACATACAAAACATCTGGTGAAAATATAGGCCTATTTGGTTATGTTGGATCTGGTGGTATAGTTAAAAACTTGGCTTTACAAGATACAATCATAGTAGGTCTGAGATATATCGGCGGTATCGCTGGCTATAATTATGGCACAGTTAAGAACGTTACAGTAATTAATAGCGAAGTTGGTGGCTTGAGGGGTTACGGACATGAATATGTCGGCGGTATTGTTGGTCTTAATAAAGGCATAGTTGAAAACGCAACTGTAAGAGGTAAAGTGGAAAGTGACTATTATGTCAGCGGTATTGTTAGTCAAAATAGTGACATAGTTAAAGTAACGGATAGAAAAGTAGAAGGTAACGAATATGTCGGCGGTATTGTTGGTCAAAATAGCGGCATAGTTAAAAACGTAACAGTAAACGGTGGTAAAGTGATAGGTGGCACTTATGTCGGTGGTATTGTTGGTTATAATTTATTTGAAGACGGGCTAAAGGTCGCTCTTATAAGCGCAGCTGTAATGGGTAGCATAATAGATGGCTATAGCCTTGTCGGCGGTGTTGTTGGTGAAAATACTTATGATACAACAGTTACTGCTGTTTACAACACAGGCACAGTTAGTGGCACAGACAGTATCGGCGGAGTTGTTGGCAAGAATAAAGGAACAGTTAATACTGCATATTTCACAACAAGTAACAATGAAAATATACATGGCATTGGCGATAACACAACGGCAGACTTAGGTGTCGCTGATATCGCAGAACTTAACACAAAAGTAAAAGAGCTAAGCGATGCAACTGCTCTTGCTGGTGAAAACTATATATTTGTAGCTGGTGTAAATGACACTACTAGCCCTACTATACAAGCACATGAAACGTGCGTAAACCCTGCTAACAATCATGTTGAAAACGGTAACACGTGGGAAATATACTCAGCAAAAGGCTTGAGAGATTTTGCAAGCACAGCTGGTTCATCTGCAAACGCTAAACTAATGTGTAATATCAACTTAAATGGTAGCGATAGCAACCAATGGACACCGATAGGCACATCAAATGCATACTCTGGCACATTTGACGGCGATAACAAAACAATCAGCAGATTGTATATTGAAACAGATACAGACTATCAAGGTTTGTTTGGCGCTGTTGACGGTGGCACTATCAAAAACTTAACAATAAGCAACCCATATATAAAAGGTAAAGGCTATGTCGGCGGTGCTGTTGGCCGTATTCAAAATGGAACAGTTGAAAATGTAGCTGTAATCGGTGGCACAGTTACTGGCACAGGTGACTATGTCGGCGGTGTTGTTGGCGAGAATGAGGGTAGTGATAGCACAGTTGCTGCAAGCTATAATACAAGCAAAGTTACTGGCAGTGGCTTTGTCGGTGGTGTTGTTGGCAACAATCGTTTTGCCACAGTTACTGCTGTTTACAACACTGGCACAGTTAGTGGCAGTAACTATGTCGGCGGTGTAGTTGGCAGTAATGATAGTAGTAGTAGTAAAGTTTTTGCTGTTTATAATACTGGTGAAGTTACTAGAGCTGATAGCAGTGGCTATGTTGGCGGAGTAGCTGGCGGTAATGGCGGCACAGTTAAGGCTGCATATTACACAACAAATAACAATAGTGGTATTGATGGCATTGGCATTGGCAGTGGCACAACAACTGGCGTTGCTAGTGTTAGTGAAATTGAAGCTTCAACATTAAACGGGGCAATTAGCAGCGCTAATGTAACCGACTATCGCTTTGATGAAAACGAT
>CAYJDR010000009.1:51214-62938 GCA_964368965.1 uncultured Deferribacteraceae bacterium | reverse complement strand
TAAATCAATCTTAGGCTCCCAGCCCATAGATTTGATTTTTGTTGCGTCCATAAGTTTACGTGGTGTGCCGTTTGGTTTAGTTTTATCATATTCAATAACACCATCAAAACCAACAGTAGTTTTTACTATTTCAAACAAGTCTTTTAGCAATATATCTGTGCCTGATGTCACATTAACTAATTCGCCAATATCGCTTGCTTCTTTATTTTGCATGAGATATAAACATGCATCAGCTAAATCATCGCTACTCATAAGCTCGCGGTAAACAGAGCCATCGCCCCATACGACAACTTTTTCACGATATGCACCAAGTTCGTTTAAAATATTTTCAATAGAGTTATTACTATCAAAATCTATTTTATCATCAAGTCCCCAGCCTAACTTATACTTTCTCAAGTCAGTTTTAATTGCATCAAAGTTATTATTTTGCAATAATTTAGCTAAGTGAAAACGACGTAACAACATTGGCAACAAGTGAGCTGTTTCCATGTTAAAATTATCACCGATGCCATACTGATTAGTTGGCATAACAGATATAAAATTTGTGCCATACTGTTCATTGTAATAACGGCAAAGTTTGATTGCTGCAATTTTTGCAATTGCATAAGCCTCGTTAGTCGGCTCAAGTTCAGATGTCAGCAAGCAATTTTCTTTCATAGGTTGTGGCGCTAATTTTGGATATATGCAAGATGAACCCATGTTCAATAACTTTTTCACGCCATATTTATATGCAGCATGTATGACATTTGTTGATATCATCAAGTTTTCATAAATAAACTCGGCAGGATATGTGCTATTCGCCATAATGCCACCAACTTTTGCAGCGCATAAAAAAACATATTCTGGTTTTTCTTTCTCGAAAAACGCCTCAACATCTGCCTGCTTGCACAAATCGAGTTCTGCGCTTCTTTTACATATGATATTTGTATAGCCTTGTGATTTTAACGCACGCATAATTGCAGAACCTGCCAAACCATTATGCCCAGCTAGATATATCTTTGCCGTTTTTTCCATTAACTTACCTACACTTAGTCTACAAATGAAGTGTTTACTTCAAAGCCGTTATCTTTTAAAACTTTTTCTTTTTTAGCTAACACTAAGTCGCTTTCAACCATTTCTTTGCAAAGCATTTCTAAATTATAATGTGGTTTCCAGCCTAGCTGTGTTTGAGCTTTAGTGCTATCGCCATGTAGCAGTTCAACTTCTGCAGGACGGAAGTATTTAGGGTCAACAGCGATAACAACTTTGCCAGTTGCTTTATCTGTTGCTTTTTCATTTTCGCCAGTGCCATTCCACTCAATATCTATACCTAAGTTTGCAAACGTCATTGTACAGAAATCACGTACAGATGTTGTAATATTCGTAGCTAAAACATAATCTTCTGGCGTATCAGTTTGTAGCATGCGCCACATACCTTCAACGTAGTCTTTCGCATGGCCCCAGTCACGTTTAGCATCTAGGTTGCCTAGATATAAGCACTCTTGTAGCCCTTGTTGGATACGTGTTGCTGCGATAGTGATTTTACGTGTAACAAATGTTTCGCCACGACGTGGACTTTCATGGTTAAATAATATACCGTTACAAGCGAACATGTCGAAGCTTTCGCGATAGTTTACAGTAATCCAATATGAGTATAGTTTTGCAACCGCATATGGCGAACGTGGATAAAACGGAGTAGTTTCCGACTGTACTGGCTCTTGAATTAAGCCATATAATTCAGACGTAGATGCTTGATAAAACTTAGTTTTCTTCTCAAGCCCATTAACCCTAATTGCCTCTAGCAGTCGTAATGTTCCCATGCCGTCAACATTTGCAGTATATTCAGGACAATCCCATGAAACTTTAACGTGTGATTGAGCACCTAAGTTATATATCTCGTCTGGTTGAATATCTTTTACTAGCCTAATCAAGTTAGTAGAGTCTGACAAATCTCCATAATGCACATGTACATTTGGATTGCTTAAAATATGATCAATACGATCTGTATTAAATGATGATGCACGGCGAATAATCCCATGTACAACATAACCTTTTTCAAGTAGTAGTTCTGCAAGATATGAACCATCTTGCCCTGTAATTCCTGTAATAATTGCAACTTTCACTGTTTCACCGTTATATTTATTTTTTACTTTTTCTGTCATAGTTATCTTCAAAGCGAGTTATATCGTCTTCGCCTAAATAGGAACCTGTTTGCACTTCGATCAGTTCTAGTGGTATATGCCCTGGGTTTGTCAACCTATGTACGACACCTAGCGGTATATATATCGACTGATTTTCTGAGAGTAATTGCTCTTCACCGTTACACTCTACTAATGCAGTCCCCTTCACAACTATCCAATGCTCTGAGCGATGGTGGTGCATTTGTTTAGATAGCACGCCTTTTGGCTTAACTGTAATATGTTTAACCTGAAATCTATCACTATTGATAAGGCTTTCATAGTGACCCCATGGGCGATAGTCAGTGCAGTGGAAGTCTAATTCGCTGCGCTCTTCATGCTTCATAAGTTTTATAAGTTTTTTGATATCTTGAGTTTTATCGAGCGAAGAGACAAGGATAGCATCTTTTGTTTGGATAACGGCAACATTATCCATGCCATGCACTGCCACTAAGGAAGATGCAGAATGCACATAAGAATTTTTTGTATCGTGCAAGATAACATCACCAACGAAGCTGTTATTGTTTTCGTCTCTTTCATTGCGTTCATGTAGCGCTTCGAATGAACCTAAATCAGACCATTCAAGTTTTAGTGGGCAAACTAATGCTCTGCTTGTGCGCTCCATAACAGCATAGTCGATTGATTCTGATGGCACTTTTGAAAAAGCTTCATCATCGAACCTTATAAAATCAAGGTCAACCTTATGGCTGTTCCACACGTCAAGCGCTGTGTTATAAATATCTGCGCGATGTTTTTTAAGCTCTTCAAGATAGACAGATGCTTTCATCAAAAACATGCCACTATTCCATGAGGCGTTGTTTTCAAGCAGTGATTTCGCTTTTTCGAGGTCAGGCTTTTCTGTGAAACACTTCACCTTATATATGCCTTGGGAAACTTCTTCCCCGTTTTCGATATAGCCATAACCAGTATGAGGTACATTTGGGGCGATACCGAATGTCACGATATTATCTTCTGTGAATGACATAGCTTGGGCAACCTGCTCTTTAAACACATTTACAGGTTCGAGTATATGGTCAGATGGCATGACAAGCAGGACAGCGTCTTCACTTTTATCGAATGCTGCAAATGCAGGCAACGCTATTGCAAGCGCAGTGTTTTTTGCCATTGGCTCAAGCATAACAGCATGCCTTGATAACTCTAACCCTTTATTAGTAACCATGCTAGCAACTAAAAACCTATGTTCATCGCTGCATACAATATATGATTTGTTTGTGAGTTCTACCACTCTGTCAAGAGTATCTTCAAATAGACTTTGTTTAGCAAGTTGGATAAACTGCTTCGGAAGTGTAGTTCTTGATAACGGCCATAATCTAGTGCCACTACCACCACATAAGACAACTGGATATAAATTTGACAACATCGCACACCATCTATATTTAAAATTACATCGCTCATCTTATCAAACTTATAAAACAAATGCAAACACTTTAATAACAGTTTAAAAATAAACTATAGTGCACTTTTTACTTTCAAATGTATATATTACTGTAATAAATACTTAAAGCTTATGACAATCGCATCTCTCCTCACTTTTGGCACGCAATTTGCTTCTACATTTGCGGAGGCTGAATTATGAGAAAAATATTTCCACTATTACTTTTAGTTTTTATGATTTCTGGTTGCTCAGGCGTTGCGACTGTTGCTAACCCTGCTAACTTTTTGTCGACTGGGTTTTATCCGTTGCTTATTGTTGCAGAGCTTGAAACAAACTTATCATCTGTTGTGATTGATAAAACTAAAGCTAAAGTTGAAAACTTAGTTGTCAGCCCTTTCAATATTATACCTGAGAATTCGTCTGTATTTGTTATGCCTACTATCATCACTGTTCGTGGCGAAAAAAATTACAGCACTTACTATTCTTCAATGGTTAGCAACTACCTCATGATGAACTCGTTTGCTATACCTGTTACAAATATTGAAGATGCCGACTTCATCTTGCGCTCTGACATATCAGAATCGCCTGATAGAAACTTAGGCTCTACATTCTCAAAAATCAGCATGACTATTATGGAGCAAAACGAAACTCCAGTATTTTATACAAACGTTACTATAACAAGTAAATCAGATAAAAATTTCTACTACTACCCATCTAAGAGCGCTAGGCCTGTTAAAGAGCTTACACTATATGGGCTAGAAGAAATCTTCGCTAATGCACTTCCAAAAGCGTTTGCTGCTAAATATTAAGGATAGGAGTATAGATTATGTTAAACGGATTATATTCATCAACCAGTGGCCTGTTAATGCAACAACATCGCATGGATAACATCGCCAACAACTTGGCTAACGTAAATACTACGGCATACAAAAAAGATACACCTGTATTTACACTCTATCGCCCTGAGTTCGACCAACGTTACCCGCAAAACCTCATTAAAGAGTCTTTGTATAACGAAACAATCAACTCAGTTGTGCAACTTGATGACATCACAACTAACTACGAGCGTGGCCATTTCAAAGAAACAGGCAACACGTTTGACCTAGCACTCGAAAACCCTAATGCGTTTTTCGCTATCGAAACTCCATGGGGCGTTCGCTACACTCGTAGCGGTGAATTCACTATAAATGAAGAAGGCACACTCGTTACGCAAGATGGCTTTCCACTTGTATCGGCAAACAACCCAGGGGAAGAAAATATCACTATTCCACAAGGTGGGGAAGATATTAACATGACAACTGATGGCACGATTTTTGCTAATAACGTAGCTATAGACGCTTTGCTTGTTGTAGAGTTTGCAGACCTTGCTAACCTGCAAAAAGTTGGCCGCAACCAATACACAGCTGTTGGTACTGAAGGCGCAATTACAGCAAACGGTGGTGTTAGGCAAGGTACACTAGAGGCTTCAAACGTTAATGCCATAGGGGAAATGGTAAAAATGATTGATGCATCACGTGGCTACGAAATGTATGCCAAAGTAGTACAAACGCATGACGAAATCATGCAACAGTCTAACTCTAAAATTGCTGGTCAAGCGTAAGAGTTTAAACTAAACGGAGGAAATTATCATGGTTAGATCATTATGGACAGCGGCAACGGGAATGAACGCTCAACAACTTAACATCGACAACATGTCGAACAACTTAGCAAACGTAAACACTACGGCTTTTAAAAAGGGACGTATCCTTTTTCAAGACCTATTATATCAAGATCTGAAAGCAGCGGGCTCTACTACTGCTGCAGGTATAGCACACCCTACAGGCATACAAGTTGGTATGGGTGCTACAACGGTTGCTATCCAAAAAATTCACTCACAAGGTAGCTACCAACAAACATACAACCCAATGGACGCTATGATTGAAGGCGATGGATACTTCCAAGTAAACCTTCCTGATGGCAACATCGGCTATACTCGCGCTGGTGCGTTCCAAATTGACGCAAATGGCGACGTTACTACTCCTGAAGGCTACTTATTAGAACCAGGAATAAATGTCCCTGAGGATGCACTATCTATATCTATCTCTACAGATGGTATAATCTCTGTTGCATTACCGGGCGAACAAGAAGAAACTGAACTAGGACAAATTGAAATCGCAAGGTTTATCAACCCATCTGGCTTAAACTCTATAGGGGAAAATATTTACCTAGCTACTGGCGCATCTGGCGACCCACAAGTTGGTGTCCCTGGTGAAGATGGCTTTGGTAACCTTCGTCAACACTTCCTTGAAACAAGTAACGTTTCAATGGTAGACGAGATGGTAAACATGATCACTGGGCAACGTGCTTACGAAATGAACTCGAAAGCTATCCAAACTAGTGATGAAATGCTACAAACAGTTGCTGCACTTAAAAGATAACGCAGTAGGAGCATAACATGAAAGCGGTTAAAATTTTATTAACTACATTATTGATTACAATAGTATCTTTTCAAGCACATGCTGAAAAGGTTATCACTATAAACAAACCGTGCGTATACTTAAATGAGCTTACAGCACCAAGTATACAAGCGAAAGAAGTGGCTTGCTTAGAGCCAGGCGAAGAGAAATACTTTGCAAAAGAACTTATACAAAACCACCTCAGCCGTGTTGGCGTGAACGCTAAAGTTTTATCTGGCGTGCTTGTTAAACGTGAGGGGGAAAAAGTTTCCAAGCAAGAAATAATCGACCAGGTGCAACGTGCTTTCGAGATGGACCACCCAGATGTTGAAATCATCGTTGAACAAGTTCGCATAAATAATGACCTCTTCACAGAAGTTAACGAAGACCTTATTATTGATGTTGATACTTCAAAGTTCGGCTCAAGCTATGCGATTGTTAAAAACGGCAAAAAGCAAACGCAACTCTATGTTTATGTTAGAGCGTTTAAAGAAGGTTACGTATCTGTCGAGCGCATTAAAGCTGGCGACGTGATTGCAAACAAAGTACAAATTGAAAAAATAGACGTTACAAGCATGCGCACTATGCCACTTGAAGATGTTGACGGCCTAATCGCTAAACGCTCTATGAGCTATGGCAGAGCAATCACATCTGACTTAGTGGAAACAATGCCTGAAATTAGAAAAGGCGAATCAGTACGCATAGTATATGACAACAACGGCATCAAACTAGAAACAGCTGGCATAGCCGAAGAAGATGGCTTCATCGGCAAGATGCTTACAGTTAGGAACATCAACTCACAAAAACTCGTAGCAGGCAACTATGCTGGCAATGGACGAGTACACGTAAAATAAGTTATTACATTGATTTAACCAGTCAATTTCCCATTTTTGAACATCGCCTCTGCTTCCCACAGGGGCGATTTCGCTTTTTGGCACGTATTTTGCTTCTACTATATCAAATGAATAATTCAAGGTGATTATTATGAAAAAATTACTACTATTAGCAATCATTGCAACTACAGTTTCTGCATGTGCAAAGCCTGTCGAAACTGCCGTCATTACTGATGTTCCATCAGGTGGATACACAAGCGAATATGACGCATATAAAGCACAAGAGGCAAAAGCTAACCGCCCTAACCCATCACTATGGACAGATGTTGGTAGCGCTAGTACAATTTTCCTAGACTATAAAGGTAGACGCATCGGCGATATCGTTGTTGTAAACATTGTAGAAAATTCTTCTGCATCTAACTCTACTAGCAACGCAAATAGCAAATCGACTACTAATAACGCAAGTGTCTCAGCCATGATGGGCTTGCCACTCGATATGGGCATGAGCAACTTCTTAGGCTCTGGCAACGCATTTAATCCTTCAATAGGCACAAACACTGCAAATTCGCACTCAGGGCAAGGTAGCCAATCGAAGGCTGATACAGTTTCTGCAACTATTGCTGCACGCATTATCGACATCATGCCATCAGGCAACTTAGTTATCGAAGGGCATAGAGAAATCGTTGTAGACCAAGAAAAACAAACAATAACTGTAAAAGGTATCGTTAGGCAAAAAGACATTGATTCTGACAACACTGTAGAATCTACATCTATCGCAGATGCACAAATCACATATAGTGGCGACGGCGTAAACTCACAAGCTGCTAAAAAAGGTTGGTTATCTAAAGCACTTGATGTTATCTGGCCGTTCTAATTTTATAAAATAATCTCTTTCAAGGTAGCCACGTAGGCTACCTTAATTTATATGTAATGATAATGTTGCATATCTGTTAAACCTGTGGTAGATTAAAAGACATGTTTTAAATATTACCCAGGAGATTGTAATGAAAAAAATTTTAATCTTACTCGTTGCACTTGTTGCAATTGGTGTAGGCTTCTATAAAATTTCAATAGAACCCGAAATGACTGCACACGTACAAAGCCTACTTAGGGGCTACCCTATCACAGTTGAAGACGTTAAGTACGACTTCTTATCTGGCACTTTCCACCTACATAACGTCAAATATGACGACAAAAACACTAATGCTGATGCACTTGCAGAAACTACTGCTACTGCTGATATCGTTAGCATTAAAAAACTTGACCTAGTAGCACTTGATGACGGCGGCAAAACAAAAATCTTTGATACATTGCACGCAAAAACTATTGAAATCACATCTACTGATATGAACAGTGGCATAACTTCAACAATTACTGCTAGCGACTACCTTATACACGGCTACACACAAGATATCAAAAAGCTTTACCAAACGTATAAAACAGCTCCATTTTCTGAAGAGTTCTTCACAGTGTTGCTTGATTCACACATAGACGATGCTGAAGTGAGAAATTATAAAGCAATTATTGCTAACCCAATCGACGGTTCACTGCTCATACAAGAGATCGCTAAACAAACACAATCTTGGGACGGAGTTAGCAGGACTGGCACATCACACTTAAGTGGTTTAAAAATTTATGACAACGACAGCGAAGTTGTAATAGATGTAGCTGAATTAGCTATAAACGATTTCGTAGTGCCTGATGCAAAACAACTTGCTGCAATCGTTGAAGTATCAAAATCTATAGATGACCCAAATTCTTCTGTAGAGTCACTTTTTGCTACACTTAAATATGCGCTATCTTACAAGGATGTTGCACCATTCAAAGATATCACAATCAGCGGTGTAAACATAGATGCAGATATCGACTTTAACGACAACCTAACAAACATACTAACGCTCGAGAATGCAGCTGTTAAACTAGAAAATGGCGATATGCCTTCTGCTACTACAACAATTAACAATCTCGTGTTTAATAAAAACTTAATTGCTAGCATTGATAGCAGCCTTGTTGAGTTGCTCGATAATGCAAGCGATTATGCAATCAACTCTACAACTACAAACGTTATTGACCCAGCAACACTAATAATGGACGGCAACAGCACTTTTAACATGAGCTCTATGTTCGATATTGACACAAAATATAAAGCAAGTTTTATGCATGAAGGGCTATGGATGTACCTACTTTTCGGCACTTCATTCGACACACTGCTAACGTCAATGATGGACCCAATGATGACTATGAACGACACATTATTTAACGATGTTGAATTTAACTATACTGATAAAGGCCTACTTCCACTTGCTATCAATACATATGCAAGCATGTTTGGCGCTACACCTACAGATGCACTAATGCAAGCAACAATGTTGCTAGACATGGGCAAGGAAGAAGCCGCATACGAAACTGATAAGATATCAGCTGCGGTTATACAACTAATTGATGCGTTAAAGATAATGCTAGACAAACCTGGCACTCTCTCTTTCACAGTCACAGCTGATGAGTTTATATCAATTGAAGATTTGGAATACTTTGAAACAAACGATATCAATGTAAACATATCAGCAACAGCTGGTGAAAAAGAATTAGCAAGCATGTTAAACTAATATAATACTATAGCGGAGTTTTTAAGCTCCGCTTTTTTTTACTTACATTTTCACATTCTAGAGGTGGTGTATGAGAATAATTGTTATTGGAGCAGTTGCCGCAGGTACGTCTGCCGCAGCAAAAGCTAGAAGAAGTCTAAAAGATGCTGAAATAGTTATTTATGAGCAAGATACTCACATATCATATTCAGCATGCGGTATACCATACTATATTGGTGGCGAAGTTGCAGACATCAACAACCTTGCACCGCGCGATGCAACTCACTTTAAAAGAAAATACAATATAGATATCTTAACTAGCCACAAAGTGCTCTCTATAGATAAGGAAAATAAATCTATAGAAGTGAAAAACTTAGAAACCGGCGAAACATTTACTGATAATTATGACAAACTTGTCATTGCAACAGGTGCATCTCCATTCATGCCTGATATCGAAGGCCATGATCAAGAGCATGTATTCACTGTGCGCAATATCAACGATGCTATCAATATCAAAAACTTCATAGAAACTCGTAAACCTAAAAATGCCGTTGTTGTTGGCTCAGGTTTCATCGGTCTAGAAATACTTGAAAACCTAGTCGCTCAAGGGTTAGATGTGCATGTAATTGAATCATCAGAAAAGCTTACAGCAAACCTCGATAACGATATGTCTGAAGTGCTTGAATATTACCTGATAAATAGCTCTGTGAGATTTTCAAAATCTACCATTGCACGTAAGATCACAAAAGATAGCGTAATACTCTCTAATGATGATGTCACACCTGCTGATATTGTCATAATCGCAACAGGAATACGCCCTAATGTTGAAATTGCCGAACGCGCTGGCATTGAGCTTGGCGAAACAGGCGCTATAAAAGTAGACTGCTATATGGAAACAAGCGACCCAAGCATATTTGCATGTGGTGACTGCATAGAAACATTCAACTCAATCACAGGTAAACCAGTTTACCGCCCACTAGGAAGCACTGCTAACAAAACAGGGAGAATAGCTGGCGAAAACTTAGCTGGGGGCACAACAATATATAAAGGCAACTTAAGCACCGCAATATTTAGGTTGTTCAATATAACTATTGCAAGCACAGGGCTATCTGAAAGAGAAGCAAAACAAGAAGGCTTCAAAACAATAGCCGTTACAATAAAAGTGCCTAGCAAACCATCATTTTTACATGGTAAAGATATGACTATCAAAGCCATTGCAGATACTCAAACATCAAGGCTTTTAGGTGTGCAAATTGTCGGTTTTGACGGTGTCGATAAGCGCATTGACGTATTTGCTACGCTGCTTTCATATGAAGCAACAGTTGATGATTTATACCACTTAGACTTAGCATACTCGCCTCCATACTCAACAGCAAAAGATGGCGTGCATTATATTGGCATGGTGCTCGAAAACGCTATACGTAAAGTAAATAGTAAATAAAATAATTGCCCTAATTAATTTTAGGGCTTTTTTAATTTATAAATAAATTCGCCCACTCAATAACATTATAGCTATTTTTCGAATAATTATGCGGATAATTATTGCTATTGAATACAAGCTCAGTTATCCCATCGTTATATGTAATAATCCACGGGGAACATATATCATTTGTTAAGCTAAGTATTTTGCAAGTTAAGTCATTGCCTTGTTCATCTAATTTAAAACTCAAAGTTATTTTAAACGAATTATCATATTTATGGTATTTTTCGATATTTATTTCTGAATCAATATTTAAATTATTTATAATTTCTTTTGCTAATTTTTCTGCTTTTTCTTTTTTATTTTGATTGCGTGTAATTATTGTGAGCGATATCATTATAACGAGCCTATCATCTTCATATTATATGGTTCATGCAATGGGATTATAAATTCTACACCGTTATTATTTATCGCAGTAATAACATAATTTTCAATAGATAATCGTTCAATAGGGTTAATTTCATCAAAAAGTACCCAGTAAATTTCGCCTTTACTATCAAGCACTAAAACATAACCATCACTACCATAGCTACCTTCTCCAGCACAAACTTGATAGCCTTCGTAATTTTCTGATAGAAAATGGTAAGCAGCTGCAACATATTCATCATCTATTTCATCAACTGAAAAATCTCGCTCATTAATTAAATTACCATCTGCAAAGGTATATAATTTATTATCAAATAATAAACCCATTAATATTGGTAATTCTTCATTATTCCACATTTCAAGTATTTTATTTTTTAACTCCATAATTTATTCCTTAATTATTTTGCAACACGATTTAAAAACGCTTTGATGATAATGATATGGAACGGCTTAATAACTGCAAAATATATTTT
>CAYJDR010000009.1:0-51114 GCA_964368965.1 uncultured Deferribacteraceae bacterium | reverse complement strand
AAAACGCTTTGATGATAATGATATGGAACGGCTTAATAACTGCAAAATATATTTTACCGAGTGTGTTATTAAATTTTACAGTAGTCGTTATACATAATTCTTGTTTATTATTTTTTAATTCTCCACATAGCATAGATACATAAAAATCTAGGTGACTATCCGCCATGCCATAAACAACTTCATTATCTACTTTATCTTTTATTAAGTCAGTAAACCTTACGTTTGTTTCAAGCCCGAAAGGCTTTACAAGCAAGCTTCTAAGTGCAAATAACCACTTGATCCAAAAAGGTAATTTCTTAAAAGCCATTTGCGTAAATTCATCAGGTGAAATAAATTTATCTGTTGTAAATTCTTTTGAGAAAGAGTCGAAATAATCAATCGGTTGATATTTATTAATTAAACTATTTTCTGGTATTTTATTATTTTGCATTAAATTTAATTCCTAAATTATTGTGAGTTTTTCTTGTAAAATTGATTTTAATATATTTATTAGTTCATCACTTATATTGATGTCTGAAATAGTTATTCTGAAATCATCTACCAATGTTATCAGCAAGTTATCTTTTGACAGCAATGCACCTTTTATACGCTTATATCCTGAGTTATCTGGCGAGTTTACTTCAATATATTCGCCGTCCATGCCACACTCAATATCTTGCTCGTCATATTCAAATGCATGTTGCAAAATAATATAATTATCATCTACATCTGCGAACGCAACCATATAAAACTCATCACTTGATACATGTTGTTGCTTTGTAGCAATGCTTAGCATATTAATACCCTCGTTAAAATATAAAAAAAGGGGAATTTAATTCCCCAAGATATTTACTGATATTTTTCTAACATTAATTTTTGAATTTTCTCGCTGTCTTTGCAAAACTCTTCGCTAAGTGCTTTGATTTCTGCCCTGTCTTCTGCTGGCAACACATCGTATAAGTCTTTATATGCTTTGATGCGTTCATCATCTTCATATTTTAAGATAACGTCTAGTGTTTTATCTATAAGTGCTTTAGAGTCTGCGGCACCGATTTCTGCAAGTGAATCTACTGCGAACTCATAAACATCGAAACCGTATTTGCAGAAAAAGTCAAGGAAGTCGCCCTCTTGCATTTCTTGCATCATCTTCACTAATGCGCCAGCTTTTTTAGTGTTGTCGTCTAGTGCGCCATAACCAGAGCATGCACGTTTAAAGTTGTCGCCATATACAGCTACTATTTTTTCCTGCCATAATTTTTCAGTCATTGTTTCACCCTATCTTTTTTTGGTTAAGAAATTTCAAATCACTTTTCTTAACTGTTATATCATCTACTTTTTTTCTTAAAATTTCAAGCGAATTTATATAGTCTTCAGGTACATCTAATTCTTTTAAAAACACTAAATATTTATCAATCCTATAGCATACTTTTGTACGGCTTTTTACAAATTGCTCTTCGTTTATAAGCGTTAATAACTCAACATCGCCTTCGTATTTTATCAACCAAATCAAGTTATCTGTATAATATTTTATATGTTTTTCAAGCAAAAAGCGTAACCACTCAAGCTCCCTCACGCATACGAAATGTTCTGCAAGCCTATAGTCAAACCCAAAGTGCCAACCTGCATGAGCGACTGACACGAGTTCTTTATATCGTTTTTCATCTATCCATTTTTGATATATTTCATCAAATCCAATTTGCCAATGCTCCAGCCTTTTTTGTGTAAGTTCTTCGCTGTCATAAGCCGTGCCAGTTGTTATCATGCCATTTTGCTTTAGGTAGCGTGTAATTTCCTTACACATTTTTGTATAGCTCATAAATTAGCCTTTTGGGTTGAGCATTTTGATATATTTTTTAAATAACGCTAGCGACATGTCATCATGTGCCGTGCCAACCATTAATATAACTTGCTCACCGAATATATCTTCAAACAAATTTTCACCACGCAATTTTAACAATACGTTCGCCATGCTTTCGAGTAGTTGGCGCCTATGTTTCGCCTTAACACTATCTGATGGCAACATTGCAACATAGTCCTCAAGTTGGCTAGTTAAGGTAGCTAGACCTTCGTTTCGCTCCGTGCCTTCGTATTCCCACTCTGCTGTTATATATAGGCCGAATTTATCTTTTGGGTTTTCTAGTTTGTATTCTTCAACATTTTCTTTAGTGTTTGCAGATGTTGCAATAAATGTTCCTTCGTCATCTGTATATAGCCCATATGCTCCAATTTGTTCGCCTGATTTGAACTGTTCACACGATTGTTTAACTGCAACTTCAAGGTTTTTCTCAAGTGCTACATAGTCGAAAGGTTCAACCGCTACTTTTGATACTAAGCCATTTAAATATGTTTCAAAATTTTTTGCAACAACGTATGTGTGCGGTATTGCTTGGCTATGCTCGTGTGACCATTTCATAACATAAACACAAACTCGTGGCTCGCCTTGTTTACCACACTCAGAGTAGTCAAAGTAGAAGTAGCAATCGCCCCACCCGCTATTTGGCACGAATAATCCGAAACTAAATCCGTCCATTTCGTAATCATATGCGCTAAATACTTTGCCATCTTCGACTTTATTGAAATGGTCGCTACTTAATATGCCACAGTATTGTTTTTCATCGCTTAAGCCATATAAACCTGAACAACGGACAATTTGTTGAACGTTGCCATCGTCATCTTTTATTATAAAAAACTTTTTCTTTAAGTCTGCACCATTTTTATACGGTATAAGCTGTTTATATAGTTCAGAAATTTTATATCCACCAAGTTTTTTCTCTATACGTTTTATATCAGCGTCATTAAATGTTGCAGTACTGCTAGTTGTGTCAAATTTGAAGATTGATTTTGCATTGATCATACATATTCCTTATGCACATACATTGACGTAAACGCCCTTAAAACAGAGTAGTATCCGAGTTTTAATTGAACAATGTCGCCGACTTTATATTCTTTTTCGCTATCTGTGACATCTAACATGAGGTGATCAGAGCTTGCACCAAGCATAATTATACCTTCGTCTACGCATGTGCAAATTTCTGGGTCAAAATCTTGTTTGCCTAATGCACATATGGCTTTCAAGCGCTTTTCGCCCCTGTCAACAAATGTCGGTTTGTTGCCATATGAGTCAACACCGACTTCGCCAATCGGTAGCGACGGTTTTTCTTTCAGTTCTACTATTTCGCACTCTAAAATAAAAGCATCATCATAAGTATCTGGTAAGTAGCTATATTTTGCACGTTCCTTACCAAACAAAACACCTTCGCCAAGTCGTAAATTGTTTACGCCATTAGGTATGCCACCCCTCATCATGAGGTCAAGCGTTGCAGAGTTTCCACCAGATAATACTTGTAGCTGCACACCTACTTCTTGCTTGATGCGCTCAGAAATATCTAGTAGCATTTGCATTTTTTCAGCATTAGATTGTATAAAAGAAAAACAAGTTAGGTTTACGCCAATGCCATATAGTTCGATATGTTTAAGTTTAGTGACTTCTTTTGCGACTTCAATAAGCTCATCATAATTGATAAACCCTTCACGTATGTCGCCAAGGTCAGCCATTAAGATGACTTTATGAACTTTACGTTGATCGCTTGCATAAATGTTTAGTGATTTAATTGTTTGAAGTTCTGAGTTTAGCGAAACGTCAGCATACTTTACTGTTCGTTCTGCTTCGCTTAGCATTGGTGGGCGTATCAACCACTTTTCAGCGTTGATATCACGTTGTTTTTTGAGGTTGTCGACCCTTGAGTCGCCGATTTTCTGCACACCAGCTTCTACTAGAGCGTTTGTGATGATTGGTTCACCACAAAACACTTTAGTAATTGCTGTATATTCCATATTGTAAGCCTCGCAAAGCTTACGCACAACTTTGACATTGTGTTTCAGCTTTGAAAGGTTAATCTTTACTTTTGGATACATTATAAATTAGTCGTTCCAGAACTCAGTTTTTGCTGGCAAGTTAATGTCAGACGATTTGAATACTGGGTTTTTGCCTTCTTTTTTCTGCTTCATATAGTCATTTAGACATGCGATAGCTGGGCCACCTAAAAGCACGATAACTGGTAAGTTGATCAATGCCATACCGCCCATTAATACATCTGCTGTATCCCATACCATACCGAACTTTAACTGAGCACCGACAAAAACGATGATAACAGCAACTGCTCTGAAAATGAATAATCCAGCTTGAGACGGTTGAGATTTCACTAAGTATTTTAAGTTTGATTCAGCATAGAAAAAGTTGCCTAATATAGATGTGAATGCGAAACAGAATAATGCGAATGTAGTTAAGTGAACACCAGTTTCACCAAACATAGTTGCGATAGATTGCTGTACGAATGGCACACCTGCAATTTCTGCACTTGGCGTGATGCCAGAGCATAATAGCATGAAAGCTGTTGCCGTACAGATAACTAGCGTATCGATATAAACAGATAGCATTTGAACTAAACCTTGCTTAACAGGGTGAGAAACACTTGCTGATGCCGCTGCGTTTGGAGCAGAACCAACACCCGCTTCGTTCGAGTATAAACCACGCTTGATACCTTGCATGATTGCAGAACCAGCAAAACCGCCGAAGATTGCTTCGAAATCGAAAGCGCCTTGGAAGATAGCAACAAACATTCCTGGAATTAATTCAAAGTTAGAAAACATAACAACTAGTGCAACAAAGATGTAAACGCTCGCCATTAATGGAACTAAAACGCCTGTGATTTTACTAACACGTAACGCGCCACCAAAGATTGTTAAACCTGTGAATACCGCTAAGATGATACCAATAATCATAGGTGTAGATGATGTGTAGAAACCATATGCTTTGAACGCTTCTGCAATGTTGAACGATGCAACCATGTTAAAGCCACCCATATAAGTGAAGATTAACATTAGTGCGAACAACACACCTAAAGTTCTGCTTTTTAAAACAGCTTCGATATAGTAAGCAGGGCCACCGTAAGAGCCACCCTCGCTATCGCGCTTTTTGTAGATTTGAGCAAGCGTGCTTTCGATAAATGCAGAAGATGCACCTAAGATAGCCGTAACCCACATCCAGAAAACCGCACCAGCGCCACCTAAAGAAATAGCAACCGATACACCCGCAATGTTACCAACACCAACACGTGATGCTGTCGAAACCATCAACGCTTGGAAAGAAGAGATAGCATCTGCATCTGGCTTCTTTTCGCGTAGTACCCTGATTGACTCAGCAACCAATTTAAATTGAACAAATTTTGTCTTTACTGTAAAGTAAAAACCAACTGCTAAAAGCAGAATGATTAGAATGTATGAGTACATCCAACCACTTATAGTACCAATAATCATACTATAAAAATCCATCATATCACAATCCTCCTAAATATTATCATATGCATAGTAACACAAGTATCATGTTTTGCACAAGTGTAGAATTACTAAACCTCGCGTTTAATTTTTGGTCTATAAATTATACGTCTATAGTCGCTGTCTTTTTCGTCCATAACACCTAAATACATGCGTTCATGTTTTGGCACAGCCTTATACTTTTCTTTCAGCTTTCTATAAACCGTAACCATAGCAATTGCCCCATGTAATATTATATTCCATTATCTATAAATACTTTATACTTGTCAATATGCAAAAATATATAACCTCGGTATATTTATATAAAATAATTATTGATTTTTCCTGCATATTGCATTACTATAATATTGTTATATATTAAAATAAATCAATGTTTAGGAGGTATTTAATGGGTAAAAACATTGTTATGTTATTATTTGTGTTGTTTACATTTATGTTTGCTACACAAATTTCTGCAGAGGGAAATCGTGAGATAATGGACGCACATAGCGAAAATGGGCTTGCGTGTGCTGACTGCCACTTGACAGACACACCTGAGAAAAAGCCAAAGTCGAGCACGTGCTTTGATTGCCATATTGACTATCCGTCGGTTGCAGAGCTCACTGCAGAGCTTAGGCCTAACCCGCACAATTCGCACCAAGGTGAGCTACGTTGCACATATTGCCACTCACCACACGGCAATGAGAAACTATACTGTAACGAATGTCACGAGTTGACTGATTACAAATTCAAGTAACATATTTAATTTAATCTGGAGGGATTATATGAGTACAAAAATTTCTAGACGTGGACTGTTAAAAAGTTCTGCAATGCTAGCGGCTACTGCAGGGGTGTTTTCTGCTATGCCTAATATCGCGATGGCTGAAACACTACCATTGCCTAAAAAATGGGACATGACATACGACTTAGTTGTCGCAGGCGGTGGTATTGCTGGCTGTATGGCAGCTATTGGTGCATCTAACAATGGCTTGAAAGTTTTATTAATACACGCTGGGCCAGACCTCGGCGGTAACTCTTCAATTTCATCTGCATGGATACGCTCGTGCAACACTAAGTGGCACGATGCACGTGGCATAAAAGACACAGTTGACGCATATGTTGAAGATGGCATCGCATATGGCAATGGCACTCGCGACCCTAAAAAAGTACGTGTGATTGCTGAAAAATCTTCTGAACTAGTAAACACATTAATAGGCTACGGTGTTGAGTTTAACAACGACCAAGATTTCATCAACGGTGGCCCTACTCTACGTATCGTTAAAGCGTTGAACGGTGGTGGCGTACTTATGCGTAAGGTTGAAGAAGAAGTTGCAAAGCATAAAAACATCACTGTGAAAACTGATGCAAGGGTGCTTGACCTATACAAAACAATCAACCCTGATAAGCTCGTTGGCGTGTTAGCTGATATAGATGAAGAAGAGGTTACTGTTAAGTGTGGAGCATTCATACTTGCAACTGGCGGCTTCGGACGTAATAAAAACTTAGTAACAAAGTATATGAACGAGTGGAAAGACACGTTCCGCATTATGGACATTCAAGATAAAGGCGATGGCTTAGTGCTTGCAACATCTTATGGTGCTGGTTCTGCAAACTTGAATATCGGCATGGTTACACCTACTATGGAATACTCTAAAAAGATATTCTACGCTTCGGCGCCAATCCTTGAGGGTGCAATATTCTTAAACCAAGATGGTAACCGCTTCGTAAACGAATATGTTATCTATACTGATACACCTCGTGCAATGTTGAAGCAAGAAAAAGTTTTTGAAATCCTCACAAAAGACTTACATCACCAAGTAGATAGAATGGACCATGACGGCGTGTTAACAAAAGCTGATAGCTATGAAGCGATTGCAAAAATCATCGGCTGTGATGTTGACAATGTAAAAATGGCTATCGAAGAGCATAACAAAGTTACAAGACAATCAGGCAAGCGTGTTGATAAGTTCGGCAGGATAGCGTTCAATAAAGAACTGAAACCTCCATTCTACCTCGTTCGCATTTGGCCTGTTATGATTGAAACTGTTGGTGGCATTTTCATCAACGAGAAAGCAGAAGTTGTAAACTTTGGCTGGAAACCTGTAATGGATGGCTTCTATGCAGCTGGCGCAGTTGCATTTGGTGAGCATTTCGGCAGAGGCTACCGCTCTGGTGATGCATACGCATACTCTGGTGTTTTCGGCATGGTTGCAGGCGAAGAAGCTAGCAAATACATTAAAAATATGAAAGGCTAATACTGTTAAAGGCTAGTGGAAACGCTAGCCTTTTCTTGACTTCAATGTAAACTTTGTATACCATAACTACATGAATTTACTGACACTTAAACTCTTTAACGCTGTGATCAAAACAAACAAATCTGAACCTATGCTTATTGCTGAGCATGGGCTACTTTTGCTTGAAGATGTTGCAACTTACAAAGATGAAATAATCGAGTTTTACACTAACTCAAAACTCAGCAATATCCAGCTGAATAAATCGTTTTATAAAGCGTGGAAAACTATTGAAGAGCTTACAGCACTTGATAGGTTTATCGACCAAATTTTGCACTACATTTCAACATATGGCACAAACTTTACAGCAGAAATATATATACCTGAGCAAGTCATTGATATCCCTGATGATATGCGCAAAGTCGTTGTCATTAAAGCACTAACTAAAGATGATGTCATAAAAAAATGCTTTAATATTCTATCTTCAAAAATGGCTTTGAAAGAAGAAACAATCAACGATGTAATAAACTTGTTGCTATCGCTAAATGTACCGCTTGAGCAGATTGCAACGAACACAAACAATAAAGAAGCATCAATAATCTTGTTCGATAAATTTCATTACACGCCGATGAAAGCTGTTGATATTATTAGGTTTATCGTATTCAAATGTAGCGGAAGCACGCTACTTATCAAGAATGATGAAACTACGCAAGCTATCGCCGAAAGTGAGTTTGATATTTCAAAATACAACTTTGATGTGGCAACACTTGCAACCATTTTTAACCGCTTTAAGCCGTTGTTTGTAGCGTTGAAACACAATAAAGCAAAACTGAATAATGCACCTATCATAAATAAAATATCTAAACTTAGCAAAAAGTTACATGTGCCAATGACCTCAAACCCACTAAACGAAGTAACTGTCAAAAAGCTTGAAGATATTAAGGTGTTACAAAAAGCTACTATATGGCATTTGTTTAAAGCTATCAATGCCCTACGCATAAGGATTGCACATAATGAGTTTGATGCTTATCAATATCAGATACGTAATGGAAAATCTTTTGCACATGTTAAGAAAGCTAATCATGGCGAACATTTGCAATATAACTTACAAGTAATATTAGGCGAAGTTAAATCACGCATTTATAAAAAACATGGCGAAAAACTAACTGTATTAATGGATTATAGCATTGACTATGCGCTACCAACATCAGAAAAAGCGTTCATAGGCAACATACCAATAGGCACAAAAATCACACCTAACATAACTAGCGAAACTAATGCACTAAACATAGGGGTATATTGGGAAAATGCTTTTGGCGTGCGTGATTTAGACTTATCATCAATAGATATGAACGGCAGAAAAATTGGCTGGAATGCAGAGTTTATAAACGAAGAAATAACATACTCTGGCGACATAACTGACGCCCCAAAAGGCGCTACAGAATTTTTGCGATTTGCAAACAAAAGTGGTGCTAAATCTTCAGCACTTGTGTGTGTAAATGCTTTTTCACGTGGAGTTGGTGATGACAATGATGATGGTAGCTACCGCTTCAAGATAGTTGTTGGCGACTGCAACACATGCGACACAGATAATCTAATTATGACGACAGAAAACTTAATAGTTGACGAAATGGTTGAAAGCAACACTATGGAAAACACTATCGGCTTTGCAGATTTGCACGATGGTACAGTTGATTTTTATATCTTCAAGTCTGGCTCTGGCAATGGAGTCGTGAGTTCAAATAGTGAGCATAACGCAAACAACCTAAACGCATTATTACATAGTTGCAGGAATAGTTTGCGACTAACTGAGCTTTTCTCGATACTCGGTTATGAAGTGATTACAACCCACGCTGATAATATCGACTATATTGATTTAAGCGTAAATAAGCTTGCAAAAGATACATTCATAAACTTATTTAACACAAACTAACCACTTGTAATAACTAGCTAATTAGTGTAGGTTAAATACATAGAAAGCCTCGGCAAAGATAGTTCCTATTTTTTGGTAATTACTATCCGCCTTGGCTTTTTTTCTTTCTTGGTTTTGGCACAGGTGTTACTTGCTTTAATATCTCAACCACTTGTGGCACAAGCTCGCTATCTTCAATATCTAAAATATAATGCTCTTTTGCACCATTGTATGGTGTGCCTACGTCTGCACCTTTCATAAGCTCTTGCAAAGGCTCAAGTTTTTTCACAAATACTTCGTTATCACATACAAGCATTATCGGTTTATCATCGGCATAAACCATATATTCGCCAAACATTTTTTTATAGCGAATGCTACCTAAACGCTCAATTTGCTCAACTACAAACTTGATATAATCTTCACTTGTTGCCATAAAATCCTCTTATAAATTAGCTATCAATTCAGCTTTGTTTGCCCTAGCATACTTTGCAATCAGTATGGATGGGTGACCATCAAGATAGTCTGTTATAGCCCAGTCGATTTTAGAAATTATCTTCCAATCATCGTCAGATATATTATCCATATCGTCATAGTTAGACATGATATCTAGCAACATTTTAAACTGTTCAGCCGTTTTTATAGCCCCTATTTCGTTTAGTGCTTCTAAGGTAGCTCCACCATGCTCGCTATAGCCTTCTTCATAGAAAGTCATTATAGTATCTGCTTGAGTGCAATCATCAACAAACATGTATAAAAACAATGACTTAACTGATTTTGGATAGGTTGCCACATCTTTGTTTTTTTGATGGTATTTACTGATTAACAAGTATAATTTGTATGCAAATTCTGCGTCATCATCTAGTTCAAATAAGTTTTCAATCATTTATTCACCTTTTGGTTTGTATCTATATTCTTCAAACAATTTATACACATCATCTCTATACTTTGGCTTTTCTACAAAAGACTGTTGCGCATTTTTCAGCATATTTTCTACCGCAACATATCGCCCAGTTTTTAATGCAAACTCAAATTCACGTGTACCGTCAGTATGTTTCAACACATCATCTATGGTAGGTCTTTCTTTGAAGTAGTCATCAACCTTGACTGAAATATCTGCAAGTTCTGCATAAAGTGCGTCTATATCGACATCTTCAGTGATTGTGAACCATGGTTTGCCACCCTTCACAATATATTCATAACGGTAACGGTAGTGGCAATAATATTCTTTTGGTTTCTCAATAACTTCTTCGCCAAATACCATTGCCATTTCTTTGCAATATATACCACAGTTGATATAAAACCTCTCTTCATCGCTTGAGTTACCCATGCTTGATTGCACGTTTATGACATATATCATATCTTCATAGTGTCTGAAAAATGTTGATGCCATCTTTTTATACCCTAGCTTTTTCAGCTCTGGTTTGAATATATTATCGACAACGTGTTTTGTCATCCAACCCATATTAGAAGCCTATTTTCAAGCTGTTGCCGTCAACTAGCACACCTTCTGATAGTGTAATTGATAATTTATGGTCTTCTTTGAAGCCGATTGTTTCGCCGTCGTTAAGTGTCGCACCACTTTCTATAAGATATGCTGTAATATCAACAAGATAGCCATATAAGTCGTTGACGTCACCATCAAAGTTTAAGACCTCCATTTCTTCTTTGCCGAAGCTGCGAAGCCCAAATGTACATGCACCGAAAGTGTCATCTTCATTTGCGTGTAGTCCAAAATAGACAAGGTTTAATATCGGCACACGGTTTTCTTCAAGTGCTGATTCTGCCATTTCAATAAAGTCAACAGGTTCATAAACGCAACCGTTTATCGCAACACCACAAACATTATCAAGTTTTGCGATAGAGTAAAGTATTTTTGCATAGAGTATTGCTGTTTCATTAGTTTCCGTATCTACTTCTAAGATGATATTGTTACTAGTGATTAAAGCATCATCTTTATCGCCCGAGAGTTCATCAGTAGGTAGTATAACCACAAGTAAATGCGATTTATGCTCACGCACGATATCTTCCGCTTCATTCCAGAAAAAGTTTCTTTTAGCATCTTCTATTGCAGTAGGCATTTGTGCGTCCATTAAGCTAGAGACAAAACGTCTACCATCGATGTTTGCAATGATTACTCTTTTATCTTGGTTAGCTTCGCCTTCAATTTCGATACCCCAATCTTCTTTCACTTGGTCGATAACGTCTTGGATTACGATAGTTTCTGAATTAAAAAGCACTGAGCTTGAAAATCCGCCTTTGTGTTCAAATTTGTTTTCTTCTGTTGTGTTAGCCATCTTGCCCCTCATTTTCTGCAATATTATAATCGTTCTTTTTATTAGTCACATGTCACTTATAATAAACATAAGATTATCACAGTTGCCATATCTATACAAACAAAAAAGGCGACTAAATTAGCCGCCTTAATAGTTATTACAGTAAAAATATTATATGATTTGTGATAGAATAAATGTTACTAAACCACCGCCTATCATAGGGATCGCCGTCCTTTTTACAACTGCGATAGGGTCAACACCTGTAGCACCCGCAATTGCGATAACTACACCCGCAACTGGTGACATACTTCTGAAAATACCAGCCGCTAATTGCATTGGTAATACCATCTGCACAACTGGTACACCCATGTTTGTTGCAACGCCTGTAGACAAACTTGAGAAGCTCAAGAAAGCCGCATTACCACTGCCAGATACGAATGCAAGCAACGCAATAATGAGCGTTAGAACACCTGTCATAGCGACTGCCCCAAAACCTGCACCATTCGCTGCATTAATCAAGAAGTGTGCAAACCCAACTGCTTGCAAGCCTGATGCAAAAAACTCTGCTGCAACTAATAACATTACAACGTTTTTCAACATGTCGCCCATACCAGCAAAGAATGATGATGCATCTTTCAATGTCGATTTCAGATCTTTCGTACGTACAAGTTCAAATATCATACCAACAAATAATGATATAAACATTGCTGTAACAACATCAAGCTTGATAGAGCTTACAACATATTTACTGAATATAATTAGCATTGCTAGTGGTAGCATTGGTAATATGAAGTATATTTTTGGCATAACTTTAACTTCTTTATCGCCAGATGAAAACAAGCCTGAAGATGCTTCTGTAACGCCATTTTCTTTATCTTTTCTATCGAAGTATTTAGATGTGAAGTAAAATAGCACTGCAATTGTTATCATAACAAATATAGCAACAGGTAATTGATGACTAACGAAATACTCTGTAGGTGTTAAAGATGAAAGTTCTGCTGCTCTGTTTGAGTTGCCCGAAGCAGGCCCAAGGTCTAAGCATGCAGTAGTAGCTAACACAGCCGCTGCCGCTGGTGCAGAAACATTTAACTTACGTAGTAACGGATATAGCGTAACAAGCAATAACATGCCTAAGCCCGCAGCACTTGGAATGAATATGTTCATAATCTGCCCAAAAATATATGCCATAGCAATAAGCAGGTAAGGACTCTTGATAACGTATAGCGGTTTTGCTGAAAGCGAAACAAAGGTATCTGCCGCTCCAATCTGGTTCATATACTTTGAAAAACCACCAGCAGCCATAATGATTAGGCCTATCGAGCCAATTCTTGAACTTATGATTTTAGTAAAAACTGCAAACACATCAATGACTTCCGAGCCTGATGACTTAAACCCCTTAACTGTGAAATAATCTGCATCAAATGCAAATGCTAGTGTAAACAATGCGATACCAGAAAGCATCAACACCATCGTTGTGTTATAACGCTTAATAATTGCATAAGCCGTTATAGCAAAAATAATTAAACCTAATGAAAGTAAAAACATCTCCAACCCCCTCTATTTTATCAAATCTAAAGTTGTTTCTTTTAATAGTTCATATCTTGTATCTAATTCGTGTATCTCAACATATTCTTCAAATGAATGTGATTTGCCACCAACTGGTCCAAGTCCATCTAATGTGACAACGCCAACACCAGAGGCAAAACTAGCATCCGAGCCACCACCTGTTGCTATCCATGTGATGTCCAACCCATATTTCTTGCCACGCTCTGTGATATCTATACATAATTTCTCAGTTTCTGCTGTTGGTTTCATCGGTGGCCTAGTGATGCCGCCGTTTATAACTACATCAATTTTGCTGTTTGCCTTGTTGTTAATCTTTGCTTTTATTTTTTTATCTGCTTCTATTGCGTCTTCATAATTTACAGAGCGAACATCAACTTGCAACTCTGCATGCTCTGGAACAGTATTCACACTTGAGCCACCTTTAACTATGCCACAGTTTACAGTTAGCCCAGTCTCATAATCAGTCAAGCTTTCGATATACGTTATCCAATGAGCCATTTCTAATATTGCCGACTCGCCATCTTGCGGATTGACGCCTGAATGTGCAGGTTTACCTGTAAATGAGATGTTATACCTCGATACACCTTTGCGCTGTTTAACACTTGCACCATTTGCTCTTGCTGGCTCTAAAGCGAACACATATTTACTAATTTTACAATATTTTTCAATAACTTCACGTGTGCCAATGCTGCTTATTTCTTCTTGACCATTAAATAGAAAAGCTACTCTTCCAGAATTTTCAGGCGCTTCTTTCATTATTTCTTCAGCAATATATAAAGCATACAGACATGATGCTTTCATATCATACACGCCAAGCCCCATGTATCGTTTACCATCTTCTGTTTTACGAAATGGATTTTTGTGTGTGTCACCATTTTTGAACACTGTATCAGTATGGCAAAGAAATAGTAGGTTTAGGCTACTTACTTCACCCTTATGCACAATAAAACTATTTGATAAAGGCCCTTTAGTGTGCTCTAGCCAAGTAATGTCCCAGCCAGCCTGCTTAAACTTGCTTGCTAGCAACTCATTGACTTCAATAACACCAGCAATATCATAGCTTCCACTTTCTATAGCAACAAGCTCTGCAACTTCTTTTTCAAAACTGACCAGACCTGAGATAACTAAACTATTGATAGTGCGATAAGTGGTGTGAAAAATTTACGACAATTCTAAAACAGATGTGAACATGTGATAAATTTTGAACTTACTTTAAATTTTAAAATTAACACAAAAAAAGACAACCCGAAGGTTGCCTTTAAAGAAAGTCATTTATAGTTAAATTTGTTGTAGGTATGTTAAGCGTATTAAGTATTCTTTTATAATCTAGCTTTTCGTTTAAATAATAAAATAATTTTGGGTGGGTTTTGGATAATTGCGCAATTCTATTAGTTCCTGTAAGCTGTTGTTCGATATGTATCCCAAATAAACAACCATAACAGCCAGTTCGTTTTGCTCCGTGTATGGTATACATAGCTGATAACTCAATATTGTTTAAATTGACATAGTCCCAAATATCTTTTTCTAACCAAAATGACATTGGTTTACTTTTAGGCTTTGTGCACTCAAATGAATTGCATCCAAGTTTAAGCCACTGTTGAAAACGCAATCTTGATTCACATGCCAAAGTAGCAATAATAGGTTTTCGACCTGTGTTTTTTTCATAGATTGCAAAAGGTTGTTTTTTTAAAATATCGCAACATTTATCACTGATTTTAAAATCTTCATTAATTAAGTATCGCCATTTTTTAGAAATGCAAAAAGAACTAGACGTTAAACCCAGTCGCAAATTTATAAGTTTCTTACTTTTACTTCGCTGCACATCCCCTAGATATCTTGATTGCTCCTTGCTGATTATAGGGTAACCGTAGCGCGATACAACCTTTGCAAAAGACATTTTTGGTTTGATAATATCAATATTATATCCCTGTTCACGTTTATATAAGACGTGTTTAATCGTTTCAGGGTATTCCATCGAGGTATTGCAGAACACTGCCTTGATATTTGGATATAGCCTAGATGCAATATTTAACAATACTTCACTGTCTTTCCCACCACTGTAAGCGATATAAACTTTATTAATTCCATAAAAATTAACCCATTCATGTATTAAATTTTCTGTTTTAGCAATTTTAATTTCAAGCGGGTATTTTTGAATATCTTCTAAACGCATATTTCCTCCGTATAAAATTAAAGGGGCTTTCGCCCCATGTTGTTAATAACCGCAAGCTGTAAAGCCGCATGCTTGGCAATGGTAGCAACCTTCGCCAGCAATAAGTATTTCGCCACAATCTGGGCATGTCTTCATGTATTACTCCTTATAAATCGCCTTTATGGATAGCATCTGCGATATAAAACGGTGCGACAAGTATAATGCCTGCAGCACCGATTGCTACAATAGCAAGTGCTATCATAAAGTAGGCTATGCCTTTAAAAATTTTAATCATTTCGCCCCCAGTATGCGTCTTGAAAGTCTTTAAACGGTATATCGCTAAGCTTCCAGCCATTTTCGAGGGCCCACTGCTCCATGCTTTCTAATTCGTTAGCAAATTCGCTTTGGGTTTCTTCTTCCTCGGTTGGTGCTGGCAGTTCATCCATCCAGCGATATTCAGTAAGCCACTTATCGAGATTGGGTATAAAGCGTGAGTCTTGCCATTGATAGCTTTTGCGTTGTTTTTCAACCGCTTCAACAAGTTCTTCTACAGGTGGTAGTTTGCCTTGCATACGCATCGTAGCGTAGATGCCCAGCCCCACAAAATACTTAACCTTTTTGGGATAAACTGTGCTGAGTTTCCTAAACTCGCCTTCGGCGTCAATCGTTGGTTTTGTTGTTATGCTTGGTTCTATTATCATGGTTCACCTTAATGATGGTTTTTATATGGCCGACTGTCAGCTTGTGTTTTTTTGCAAGTTCTCGATAGTCTGTGCCGTTTTGAAACTCTTGATAAATCTGTTTATGCAGCTCTTTTTTTTGTTCATGAGTGCCTGCTGGTATATAGATTGTAGTGCCAGCAAACTCAGTATGCACTTTATGCCAAAGTTCGTCGCCTATGATGCTGCGTAAAAGTTCTGCATCACTCATTGATCACCTCGCTTACGACTTCACCGTTTACGACGTGATGAAGCTTGTTGTTAGTTGTGTCATAATACCACTTTTCAGCAATGCCTGTTAATTCGTAGCTGTCAGGGAACGGCAGTGTGCAGCGCTCTATATCTTTTGTTTTAATACCAAGCATGCCTTTAAGCCCCTCGATAACTTTATAAGCTTCATCGGCCGTTACAACCTTAATGATATTCATGCGTTTGTTTAGCCATGCAAGGAACGAGTGTTCCCACACGATGTTTGCTTGTAAAACATCGATAAGCTGTAGTTGATAAACGCTTGCGAGTTTAATTTCTTTTTCACCTCGTTTTATGGTTGCACGCTTGCGCTTTGGCTTAAAACCTTTGTCGCGCAGATAGTTGATTAAGTCGATAGCTTCCAGGTATGACAGCTTTTTACAGCTGTCTACATTATACCTATGTTGAAGCATGTCGCGGTAGGTGTCGTCGTCCATGCGAAGTACAGATTTAGCAGTCTGAATCTTCCTGATTTGGTGTGGTTCGATAGCTTTAGCCATGGCGCTACTCGGCTAGTTTTGCAGATTCTTTAATCATCGCTTCTAGCAGCTTGTTGACAGCAGAATCTGTAAGTTTGATGATTGGCTTATCAACGCTATCGATAATCTTAACCCCCAGTTTTTTAAGCGTGTCAGCAGACTGTTCGCATAGGTTATCTTTGATGACAGATTTCTTTATAGCGATGCAAACTTCTGCAAGTTCTGGGTAGTTTTTTTCAAGAAGTTCGATTGTTTTTTCTTCGTTAGCTACCTCAGTTTTGCCTTTGCCTTTTTGAAAACCAAACTTAACACCACTGAACTCAAGCGTTTTCTTTTTAGTGAAAAATTCTGGTGCTTCAGCGTCATCAAGTAGTGTGACAAGTAGTTGATAAGCTTCACCAGCTTCGATAGCTGCGTCGCTCAACTGCGTTGTGTACTCTTTATGAATACAGTTGATTTTATCAGTGATTTCTTCATTGATGTTACGTACTTTTTTAGCTGCATTGCCGTATGCTTCAGCTGCTTCTTTTAGGTTGTCTAGTGTTACGCTCATGTTATGCTCCTACTTCGTTTATGAAGTTTTTATCAATAATTGTAATGCCGTGGTCGTATGCCAGGCTCATAAGTCTTTTCATGCGATTGTTGATTTCAAGCGGGTATGCTTTGTTAATCTTTTTACCGTTTCTATCTGTTATTACAAGTTTGCTTGCAAGGTGGTCTATAGCGTCGGCTGTGATCACGTTCTCGATGTTGCCTTTCACGCACTTTAATTTACCGTTTATGTAGTTTTTAAGTTCTGCATTGATTGGCTCAAGTGGTGCGTGTATTGTGCGCTGCATGACTTCACGCAGGTTTAGGTTGTTATCGCGATATAGCCTGTGTTCTAGCTCGTTTTGGCCGATTAATACAATGCCTAAAAGTGGTGTTAAGCCGTCGCGCAGTTCCCACAGTCGTTTTAAAAACTTGATAGTGTTTGTGTGTAGGTCTTGCGCTTCATCCACTATTAGTAAGGCTCGCTTGCCACTTGCGTGTGTTTTTTTGAGTAGTTCCTCAACTTGCCTTGTGAGCGTTTCGAAGTTGCGTTTAGGTTTATCTGCTGAAAGGTCATAAACGCAAGCCATAAGTATGTCACGTGCGTTGCAGCGCTCCATATCTTTTGAGCGCACTTTAATTGTGATATACTCGTTTAATGCGTTTGTTTCAGCTTCGAACTTGCCTAGCACGGTTGATTTACCGCCGCCGACTTCACCAGTAACTATTGTGAAAAAGCCTGTGTCACGGCTAGCGCGCATCATGTCAAGTGCATAGTGGTGTGATGGTAGCATGATGATTTCACTTTCCTTTGTGATGAACGGTAAAAACGGGTCGTTAGGTAAGTTGAAGTGTTTTAGCACTTCACGGTCAAGATTAGTTACGTTTAGCATGTGTTTCTCCTCTACATGTTTTAATAGGTTTTTTTTGAGTTGTGTTTCGCCTGTTAGGTTGTTGTAGTGCTGGGCGATTTTTGTGTCGAAGTTGTCGATGGTTTTAAGTAGCCTGCCTGTGCCTAACAGTTGTGAGAATGAGCTTGCAGACATAGCGCAGTTGAAAGCCGTGTTGAACGACTGCCTAAACTGGCTATGTGATATGTTATGCTTTTGCAGTAGCGCTGATAGTTGAATCATCTATAAGTGCCTCCTATACAATTCTTCTTCTAAAAACTTTTTAACGCCTTCTTTTGAAAAGCGCATGGTTTGACTGGGGCCTGTCCCGTATGGCAATATTAATGCTTCAAGTTTGCCGTCATCAACCCACTTTTCAATTGTTTTTTTATCAACTGAAAGTATGCTTGATAGCCTTTCAGTGCTGATTAGCTTGTTTTTGAGTGGAAACTTTTTTAATACTCGATCAATTTCAGTTTGACTCATACTCACCTACGCTTGAAGTTTTACTACTTCTGCTTTAGAAGCGTTTAGCATGTTATATATATCAGTAGCGGTTACGCTCATTGGCACGCCTGTTGGGTATAGTTCAACGAGTTTGTTTCGTTCAACTGGTTTAAGCCTGCCGTACTCTTCGATATACACACGTATAAGTTCGGAAAGCGGAACAAGTTGTTCCTCTTTTTTCGCTTTCACGTCTTTACGTTTGGCTGTTGTTGCTGGTTTTGATACTTCCACCTTTGGTTGAACACTAGCAGGCTCCATAACGTGTATGTTGTCTGTTTCTAGCTCTGCTTGTTGTGCTGGTTCCTTAGGTGGCTTCATAGTGCGCTTGTTGCCTTTGCCTTCAAAAGTGGTGTTGTGTGTTTCCGCCATGACTTCCTCAGCACGTTCTTTAAATTTCTGTATGCTGGTTTTTTTCATAGCTTTATGCTCTCCAACTTTTGTTGAATTTTTGCTTATGTTTCTGCCGTATTCATCAATGGTGTTAGGCTCAAGTATATACACCTCGCCGTTATAATGCACGTCGATGTTTGGGTACTCGTAGGCGTTTGGCTTAACTATTACAGTTGCGTTCATAAGTTCGCTATTTGTAACGGTGTAAGTGTTGCCCTCGTAGGATATCTGGCCGTTGCCATTAACTTTACGTGTTACATCGTTTGGTACAAGTAGCCTTGCCCACACATCGTATGTAGGGCACTTTATGAACTGGTGTTCTTGTATCTTTCGCCACAGCGCCGAACGGCTGATTTTCTGCCCACGAAACTGCTGGCGTGCATTGCGCTCGATGCACCACTTGAGTGCGTGTGCGTTAAGCTCTTCGATTGATTTTATGCCCTTGATTTTAAGCATTGATTCAAAGCCTTTCTCAACGATATTCATAAGCCCTTCAACCATGCCTTTTGCACGTGGTGTGCCGGGCGTGTGGAACTGCACATCTACATTTAATGATTTTAACAGGTTCAATAACTCTTGTTTACGCAGGATAGCACCGCAGTCGGTATACAGTATCTTCGGTATGCCTTGGAATAGGTAACCGCCGTTATAATCATCAATGTTTAAATGTTGGTTTATTAACTGTTTTTTACTGCTCCATGACTTAAATAGGAAGTCTGCACCGTCGACAGCATTTTCACCTTTGGCGTAGTAGTACCAAAAAAAGAACGCCCCGCTGCAATGGTCCACAAGCATATAGCGATGTAGCTTAGGTTTGTCGATAAGTTCTTTTTTGACGGTATCTTCAAGCTTGTTTGAGTAGTATTTTTCATGAGTTGTTTGCGATTTGAACTCTTTCTTTTTATCGTCAAAATACCACTGCAAGCAGATTGATACGTCGAACTGATGTAGCTGATTCGGGTGTTCAGATATCACTTGTATGTGTGGTGTAGCTTTTTTAAACTGCTCCACCGTAAGCCCACGCTCATTAAGTAAGTCGCATACGCGTGAATAGCTTACGTCTACCACAATGCCTAGGTCATTCTTTAAGTATTCAAGCACTTCTTTCACATCAAAGGTGTATTTATCGTTCTTCCTGCGTGATGTAGCCACGAGTGATGCTATAAGTTCAAGTGTGCTTTCATCAACCTGTGTAGAGCCTTTGTCGCTGCGCTCCCCGCGTGCGCGTATGCCCATAGCGTTTGCTTTGCGCCATATTGTAGCAACCGAGCAGTTGTAGTGCTGTGCGAGTTTTTTAACCATTTCCGTTTGCTCTTTACCTTGTAAACGGCCAAGTTGTTTGTGTATGTATTTGTCCAATGTAGCACTTCCTAGTCATTATGATATGCGTGCATGCTGCGCCCATGTTTTGCCCAGCACTCGTCGCACCGCCAGTTGTTTGTGGGTTTGCCACATGTTGTGCATGTTCTGGTGTATTTTGAGGATAGTTCAACGCCGTTATCAGCATCAGCATCTTCACTGCGTTTGCGAAGCTGTTTGATGTATCGTTTAACTTCATCGGCTGGTATTGCGAGCGGTGTGCCTGTAGCACCTTTAAAATTGATGTAGCCTTTGTTACGATGAAGCCTGATAGTGCGAACATTAAACCCTATTATGCGTGCAAGTTCGGCTAAGTTATAGGTGTCTTTAGTTATTAACGATAAGATATGCTCGCACTCGCTTTCAGTGAACTGTATCATATCAGTCTCCTTTGTGTTTAATCTTCAAGTAGGAAGTCCATTGGCGTGACATGCTCTTCATCTTTTAAGCTGTCATCAGCAAAGCCTTGGTCAAAGCTGTATTGATATTTTGCTGTAAGGTTGATGCGCATATCATCAATGGCAATCATCATCTTTGATACAACAGCGCAAAGCATCTTGCCGTTGAACTCGCTTAACATGTCATCTTCGGCTTTGTCGATGCGGGTTAGCGTTGCTATGATTTTATTGAAGTCGTTTTCAACGCTTGCGATATCCTGGAACTGCTCACGGTCGGCCGGGTCTATATCTTTAAGCCTGCCATGCCACATCTTGTTAAGCTTTTGTTTAAACGCTTCGGCTTTGTTTTCAGCTTTTTCAAGCTTTTCTTCTGCTGCTTTGCGTGCCTTGGTTGCTGTTTCTGCTTGCTCGGCATATTGTTTTACTGCATCATCCTTGCTTTTAAGCTGCT
The DNA here is from genome assembly GCA_964368965.1 of uncultured Deferribacteraceae bacterium. Lineage (GTDB taxonomy): Bacteria > Chrysiogenota > Deferribacteres > Deferribacterales > Mucispirillaceae > CAYJDR01. The sequence goes on along the minus strand of CAYJDR010000009.1, from coordinate 29,715 downwards.
TCTGCTGGTTTGATATGACGTCCTCAAGCACTTCTTTTAAGTAGTCTTTATCATCTAGCGGTATAGCTTCGCCGTCGATGATCACTTCATCACCTTTGATGACAAGTGCATCGTTTTTAGTGGCTTTGCGTAAAGCTCTTAAATCTCGATAACTAAGCCCAAAAGTGGCGACAGTTGCCGAAAAATCTTCACCAAGGGTTGCAAGGTTTTCTAATTGCTCATCAATATGCCTACGACTCACACCTATTGATTTGCAATAGTTTTCCCATGTTTCGACAGTTGGAATTTCTTTATAAATCTTACGTTCTTTTATGGATTTTAAAAGTTGTAAACTGGCGATTGTCGCCAATTTTGTTGTAAACTCAAAGGCTTCAATTCTGCCTGTCAGTCTATGTGCCTCTGCCACTAACTCTTGGCGTTCCTTGTCACTGCGAGCGTCAGCGTGGCAGTCTAGTTTGTTTTGCTCCATAAGCTCTTGTGTTGCTACATCTGCCATTAGTATAGCGTCTTCATGTATTGCCTCGTGCTCGAGGTCTTTTAGGGTTTTTTCATCCATTGTTTTTCTCCTGTTTATGTTCAAAGGCTCTTTGTTGTAGGCCTACATGCACACCACTATCGTCAAGTGCTTCAAGGTTAAGTTTTGCCTTTTTTATAAGTTCTAAGTAAGCTGTTTTTTTTGCTTCTTCCTCAGAAGACGCATCTACTACACAGTTATCAAAGATGACAATTGAGATGGTAAGTATAATACGATATGATAAATCTACTTGTGAAATCTTAAAAACACGCTGGTTTATAGAAATATCAGCGTCGAGTTGCTCAAGTGCACTCTTGTTGATATCTGCACATGAGTAAAAGTACTCTAAAGCTATCTTTTTCGCATGTTCTTCATTATTCGCTATAATTCCATCTTCAGTTCCGTAAGATAGGTTGATAACTGTGTGTACATTATAATTTTTCATAGTTCATTTTTCTCCTGTTTATGTTGCACTGCGCATAGGTATACACTCACCATACCTATGGGCCACACTTTAGTGCGTTGTTTTTGATTGGTTTGCCTTTACTTCGGCTAGTAGGGTTTTTGCCAGGGTGTTTACAAAGTGCGTAAACTCTTTATGGCTTTGGTTGTGTTTTATCACGCTTAGCAGCGCATATGCTACGTTCACAAATTCCGCACCAGTCATAGGTTCGCTAGGTTCGTTTAGTTTTACTTGGTTGCCGTTTATAACCTGTATGGTGATTGTTTTAGTTGATTTGGGCATTGTTTAACTCCTGCAGTTCCGACTGAGCCGTTTGCACCCTAGTTTTTAAAACTGCTTGGCGTTTTGCCCACATTTTTGCGCATTCAGCGCCGACTATGTAGCGTGTGCCTTGTTTTTCTACTAGCCCTTTACTCTCAAGTAGTGTAAGGTAGTTGCGCAGGCTTGATTCGGTAATGTCTATCTCACTTTGCAACTCTTCCACAGTTGCGCCGCTGGCACGGTTTGAGATGTATAGTAAAATGTCGAGTAAAGCCTGCTGTTTTGTTGACTTGTAGTATGTGCTCATGGTTGCGCTCGCTGGCAGTCTAACTGCTTGCTTTTTACAAAGATAATCGCCAACCTAAAGCTGATAGCCGTGTTCACAAGTGCCGGCAAGTTGCCATCTAGCACTTTTAGCGCCCAGCGCTTTGCGTTGCCTAGTTGCTCAATCGTTTTGCAACTGTCAATAACTTCACACACATATAAAACATTAGAAACATAAGATTTATTGCTTGTTTTTTTCATTGCTTCGCTCCTTTTCCATCTGCTCCACTCTCGACCAGTTTTTACAAAAGGTAACCTTGTATTTATCAAGCTGGCTTGCTGTGGGTTGGTGTTGTTGAAACTCATCAGAGATGGCGTTCATCTCTTCAAATGTCGTTGCATATTCGGCTCTGCCAACGTATCTGCGGTAGATGTGGTCATCCATCGCTACATCCCTTGGAAACATAAACGTGCACATTGAATCGCACGCTCAATTTGCAACAGTTGATTTCTGCTCAGCTTGTGCGTGCTTAGCATATCCATGGTGTGTGCTTCAACTGGTTTAAATTGCTCATAAGTTCGCACGTTAGCTAGCCTTGTGAGTATATCTATGCAGTCTGCACGGCTAAGCCTTGGCCTAAGCAGGTAAAGGAAATACTGCTTAATTTCATGTAGTAGTTTTTTCATTAGTTGCCTCCGTGGCTTGTTTTGAAAGTTCATCCATGCGCTTTGCAAACGCATCATCTAGTGCTTGGCGAGCTTCTGCATCTCTTACTTCAAAGCTGTAGCGCCCAGCATAGTGGTGTTCATACCTATACATGTATTGTGTTAGCTCTTCGCAAGTGGCTATCTCTTGTGCATCAGCAATGATGAACTCTACATGTCTATCAATTAACTGTTTTCGTATTTTTCTAGCTAAAGGGCCTTTAAAACAAAGAGTGAAACTATCATGTGCTAGTTTTGCTTGGGCTATGTTTTTTGCATCTGCAATGCCTTGTTGTGCTTCCTTGAAGGCTTGCGTGCGTTTTGCGTAGTAGAGTTTATTATTCATGGGCATACTCGTAGTTTGCACAGTTTGTAGCATGTGCAATGATAACTGGAGAAACCCCATCATACTTAAAGTTTTGGCAAAATGAATATTTTGAGCCACTTGGGTCATTATAGTTCTTGCAGTTTGAGCAATCAGCCTTAATAAAAATAGGTTCGCTAGAATTTAATAACACTCTAGGAACTTCGCTACCGCAGTGTTTTTCACACTCTTCAATCTCGATTTTCTCAATAGCCACATGTGGCATAGCTTTATAAATATCCGATGTTAGCACCTCAACAGCTTCTTTAATATTGTGTGCTTTTACTGGTACAACCAAATCTTTATAGGTTGCAGTTACCGTTGTTTTAAAGTATCTCATCACTGCACCGTCCTTATGTGTTTTGCGTAGTAGAGTTTATTATTCATGGGCACACTCGTAGTTTGCACAGTTTGATGCACCCAAAACAAACGACTTATTATCATTCGCTCTAAAGTTTTTACAATCAGCAGCAAGTTTTGTATTAAGCCTTTTATTTTTACCATCACAGTAGTTTTTGCAGTGAAAGCATTGTGGTCTGTCAGGCGCTTTGTCTTGCTTTGCACTACTATCAGACTCTGGCTGACTTAACCCATGTGAATCGTATATGTTCTTTGTATGTTTCTTTAATGCGTTAATATAATCACACTCGACTCTTTCGTCCTCATGTAAGTTGTAGGCTTTCTTTAATAAGTCAAAGTTCTTTAAAAGTCGCTTAAGCGTTTTGATAGCTTTCTTGGGGTTATCTGTTGTGATTGCAGTGCATTCGCACGCTGTACCATTTACAGACACTTTAACATTAACCATGAAGTCAACTTCCGCTTCTATAGGTATTGTTATCTTACTCATCACTGCACCCCCTGTAACGATTGTGGAATCCTCTTGTTTGGTGGGAACTCATGCCCCGTTATTTCTGTTATACGTCTTTCAACGTGCTGGCTACGTCCTTTGCCACTAACTATGGCTGATATTGTTGGTTGCTTTACACCAAGTTCGTTAGCTAAGCGTGTTTGCGAGTAGCCTTTTTTAATAAGTTTTTCTTTCAAAGTCATGTGACCCCCAGCTTGTAAGGTTCTATCACCTTTTGCCATTGCAACTGCACGGCAGTCTATGCCAACTGATAACCTCATCATTGCACCGTCCTTATGTGTTTTGGTGGTGGAAACTTATGTCCCGTTAAAGATGTTATTTCATCTTCAATGCGTTTTGACCGTGTGTGTCCAGTGATAACTCTGCTTATTGTTACAGAGCTAACACCTAGCTTTTTGGCTATTTGCGCTTGATTCGTCCCAGCCATAGCTATTTTTTCTTTCAAACTATATGCCATAGCATTCTCCTTAATTAAATTTTAATTCCGTTCTTGCATATTGGGCAGTTGCCTGCCCTTGTATCGCTTTGCTATTCAGTTTTCAAGCATCGAAAAACTAATATCTTGACTGGTTTGTCAAGATGTTTTATAGTTATTTTACTTAGCTAATATTTAGCTTGTAAGATAACTATAACAGACACAAAAGTGTCTGTCAATAAAAAAGTATACAAATGTGTCTGTTTTTATATAAACAAAAGGTAAATAATTGATAAATAAAAGATTTAAAGAATTAAGAAAATTTTTAAAGTTAACCCAAGCTGAATTTGGAGTTAAAATTGATAAAGGAGTATCTGTTGTAAAATACTATGAAAGTGGGACTAGAACTATCACTGATGGTGTTTTACTTCGATTGCAAGAGGCTTTTAACGTCAATCTTGATTGGCTACGCACCGGCAATGGCGAGATGTTTGGTGAAGAGCCTAAGCCAACCATAACCGCACTGCGAGAGCTGGCAAGTGTAGTTAACGATGCTGTTGAGGTTGCATACTTCCCAGATGTTTATGCTAGTGCAGGTAAAGGCAATGCAGTGTTTAGCGAAGTGCAACATGCAATATGCCTATCAAAAAAATGGCACAAGCCTAATAACACAAGTGCTGTTATTAAAGTTGTGGGCGATAGCATGGTGCCAGCGCTTGCTGATAACGACCTTGTAATGATAAACCGTGACATATCGCCTGTAGACCTTAAGAAAGGCAAGATGTACGTGTTTACACTAAACAATGCACTATATGTAAAAGAATTAAAATCTAAAAACACAAGCAAATGCGTGTTCACAAGCAAAAACGATAAATATGATGATGTGGTTATCACTAACGATGACGACTTTAAAATATTAGCCATTGTGAAAAGCATTGTGTTTAGGGAAATTTAGTTGCAAAAAAACGTAAAATATAGTATATATAAGGGGTGAAGCATGGCAGTGAAAACCATTAGAACTGTGGAAGAACTCTATAGACTTATAGATGTTGATTTTAAAGAAGATAGTATTATTTTTGACCCTAGTTTTTCAGTTGGTTATAGGCTTATTGGGGCTGATCGCAAAGGTACAGTTGATATAAATACAGCCAAATATGTAAAAAGTTTACATGATGCTATAGCTCAACTATATTCTGTTATAAACGACACAACTCTTAATGAAGCACGTAAGAAAATTCTTAAGAACGCTCCCATCGAAGTAAAAATTAAAGACGGCTCAAAAGTTACTGAATTAATAAAAGATAACTTTAACACTATCATAGAAGAGTTGTTGAAAGGGTTTAGAACAATGGACGATAATCATAAAGCGATAATTTATAAATATCTTATAGTTTGTACACTAATAGGCTTTGTATCATATCAAACAATAAGCGCTGTTGCACAGTCGTTCGATAATGCTGTTGATGTTAAAAGCAGTATTGAAACAATAGACGGTATTGAGCGAATTATTGAGCGGGTTCAGAAACCACAACAAGTCACAGCTGAAGGCATGAATAATGATGATAAAATAATTGTAATCGCAACCAATGAAGAGTTAACAAAAAAAGAGGCTGTCAAACGCTTTAAAATAATTAAAACCAATGACATACAAACTGTTAGAGCGGATGATGTATATATGGTTATTGAATTAAAAAATATTGAAGGTGAAAGCGATATTAAAGGAAAATTAATATCACAAGATAATATAGTTGTGAATGTTAAATTTTCTATAACAAATGATGAAAAGCAGAGAATATGGGAATCGTTTGACTCCAGGTCCTATATACAGATGAATCTAAATGTCGATTTAAAAAATGATAAAATCGATAAAGGCGTTGTATCGTCACTAGATGAAGCACGTGAAGGTGCAAAATCATTAAAAATGATTTTAGATGATATTGTAGCTAATCAATAAGCCTACTTTTAATAACCCGACCAACAGCCCCTTGTTTTGCAAGGGGTTTTTTTTGTTCATTTATAAACTTGTTCACAAGAAACAGTTGGGATATTTCTAAGCTCGTAAACTCACCAAGAACTAACGACAATGTTTTTGTGCCTAATTATCTACCTAAATAGTATACAATCATTGTCTACCAATACGGTATATAATAATAATCTACTAAAACAGTATAGTATTTAACTATCTGATAATTATAAACTTTTATTATAGTCTATCTTAACTTGCTGTGTTTTTTGTTGTATTTTAACACCAGGAATGCCACAGGGGGCAAGTGTGAGATATACAGCAGCATATAAGTTTAGCCAGCGCAGTTTACACAACCTTTCAAGTTGTAAAGCAGAACTGCAGCAACTTATGAATGAAGTTATAAAACAGACAGATTGCAGTGTTATCTGCGGTTATCGTGGTCGTGAAGCACAAGAGAAAGCATATAACGAGGGGCACTCAAAGGCTCGTTTTGGGCAAAGTAAACATAATGACTATCCGTCTAGTGCTGTTGATGTTGTGCCTTATCCGCTTGATTGGTCCGATGTTGGCGCATTTCAACGCCTAGGCGAGATTATAAAAGAAACAGCCAATAAGCTAGGCATATCAGTTGCCTGGGGTGGCGACTTTACAAGCTTTAAAGACTACCCACACTGGGAACTAGCACCAAAAAAAGAACCAACGCCAGAGTGGCCACATGTTACAGATAGGTTTAATAAGGTGAACTGATGAATATCAAGGCTATTGTCAGCGTTGCTATTACCGTTGTTATAGCGGCTTTACTGTTAATGGTGAGCCATTATAGGAGCGATATAGCTTCGCTGAATACTCTAATAGATAAGCACTTAGCAAATATTGCGCAGCTTGAATATATCAACGCTGAACATGTGAAAGCAAGTGCTGCACACAAGGCACAACTAGCGAATGTTGAAGCCAGCTACCAAAAACAATTAAATGCACGAGCTGATGTAGATAAACTTTTGCAGACCGTTGCCTCCTCCTCTTCTCAAAGCGGTTCTCGAGCCAGCACCGCCAGTGCTAGTTGTGATTCTCCCACAGCTACACCGGCGGTGCACTCAAGTGCCAAGGGGATAAATAATGAAAAAACAATCATATCAGATAGCGTTAGCAGCCTTGCTGTTAACAATATTAACAACTACTGGAGCTTGTACGCACACACAGACAGTGATAGCAAAACCAGCGATCACGTGCCAAGCACCACAAGCAGTACAACTGCAAATGCTAGATAACACCAGCCATATTGGCAGCGCTAGCAATGTGTCAATACTAATGCTTAATATAGCCGACTTAGTTGCCTATACCGAGCGACTAAAACAAACTATAACATGCTTTCAAAGCATAACGGAGTAACCTATGGAACAAGCAATCACAGCACTATTTGCAAACGGGGCATTATTTCCTGTAATCGTTTTTGGCGGTAACTTGCTTATGGCATTTGCTGTTATATATATGTTTTTTAAGCTTGGTGGTTCGTTTTTCACAAGCATTACTGACACTAATAAGCAAATAAGTGTTACGCTCAGCGAGATAAGTGCCACTTTAGAACAAATTGTGCACAGGCTTGAAGATGTTGAAGATGCAGTTGAAGACGTTAAAAAAAAACTAGCTCTGTAAGTTCTAATGACTACTATTAATAAGCCCGACGGATTGACTGCCACAAAACAAGAAGTACGTGAATACTGCTTCCAAGTGTGGCGCTATAACAATCGTGATTACTCAAAAACAGCCAGGCACATAAAGAAAGATAATGTGTGCACGGCTTCACGTTCAACGCTGATGCGCTGGGCGAAAGAAAACGAGTGGGCAAATCGAGCAGACAGCTTAGACTACAAGGAACAAAACATCGAAATACGTGAAGATGAAATCCTTGAAGATTTAACAACAGTGCATCGCAAGCTTATGGATGCCATTAGCAACGGGCAGATTGACACTGCAACCATAAACACCTTTGTGCGCAACGCTAAAGAAATTACAGACATCTGCGCAAAGGCTCGCAAAGCTAGGCAAGTAGAAAAAGCCGAGAAAGAGGACGTAGAAGCAAACAACTATGTAGTAACGGTAAGGCGCGCATGAGTGCACCAAAAATACACCTAGATGTAGCCGTGCCTGAAAAGTTCCTATGCCTATATGACGAAAAGGCACGCTATTTTGTTTTTCACGGTGGGCGTGGTGGCGCAAAAAGTATGAGCGTTGCAGAGTTCCTTGTTATAAGTGCAGCTGCTAAACCACTCACTATTTTGTGTGTGCGAGAGGTTCAAAACTCTATGAAAGATAGTGTGCATAAGCTAATCGCAGACACTATCGCGCACTTAGGTTTAAAAGGGTTCGATGTTAAAGAAAAAAGCATTACTCACAAAAACGGCAGCCGTTTTATATTCATGGGGTTGCAGTCGCATAATGCTGATAACGTCAAATCGTTACACAATGCAGACATCTGCTGGATAGAGGAAGGCCAGTGCATAAGCCGTAAAGCATGGGATGTGTTAAGGCCTACACTGCGTAAGCCTGGTTCATATTTCATCATAACTATGAACCCAGAAGACGACACCGACGCTATATATTTTGACTTGATCTTAAACGAAGTTGATAACGCTGTTGTTAAGCAAGTCAACTATTATGACAACCCATACTTTCCAGACGAACTGGAGCAAGAGCGCCTAACATGCCAAAAAAACAACCCAGACGACTACGGGTGGATATGGCTAGGCGAAATACGCAAAATATCAGATGCGCAGATTTTTAAAGGCGCATACGAAATAAAAGAGTTTGAAACACCTGCAAATGCACGCTTCTACCATGGGGCAGACTGGGGCTATGCAAACGACCCTACAGCAGGCACACGCATGTTTGCAGAAGACAACTGCTTATATATCGACCAAGAAGTTTACGCGCTAGGCGTTGAACTTGACGACTTAGGCAGGTTTTTTAACCAGATTGAAACAATGCGCGCATGGCCACTATATGGCGATGCAGCAAGGCCCGATATTATATCGAAGCTAAAACGGCTAGGCTTCAACGCGCGTAAGTGCAAGAAGTGGCCAGGCTCTGTGGAAGCAGGCATCGCATATTTAAGAAACTTCGACATGGTATACATACACCCAAGGTGTGTAAACACTATTGAAGAGTTTAAACGATACAGCTGGAAACAAGATAAACACACCGGCGAGATATTGCCAGTGCCAATTGATAAACACAACCACTGCATAGATAGCATACGATATGCGCTATCGAAGCAAACTAGGAAACAAATAGAGGCATAACCAAGGTTTGTAAAGGGGACAGGTCCCCCTTCCACCTTCCCCCCTAAGAATATGGAGTATTTAACCCGCACATGTCGGTTTAAATACATAAAGAATTGTGAGGCATAATGAGTGTATTAGCTTTAAATGATAAAAAGGAAGTTATGCAAGGTGTTTTAAATAGCGCTAGCGCTAGAGGACACCTGACCGTTGCCCAATTGCGCAAGCATTATGGCTCTGCCCTTACAAACCAAGGTAAGCAGCGCAAAATAGCAATGGATAGTGCCTTGGCAGCACAAGGCCACTTTGCAGCACTACAACGCCTTGATGGTGTAGGCAACTTGTTTAATAGCTTTTTAGGCTATGCCTATCTATCCGTGTTGGAGCAAAACGGCTTTATCAAAGCTGGTGTTGAAGGCCTTGCAGATGACATGACAGAAAGCTGGATAGAGCTTTCAAGGGTTGCCTCCGCAGAGTATGACGAAGATGAAAAAATCGTAGAGCTAAACAACGCTATTGATAAGTTCGATCTGCGCACACTGTTTAACACAGCGGCTAAATATTGTGGCTACTTTGGTGGTTGCCTCATTTACGTTGACACTGGCGATGAAGGCAAGGATTTAGCCGTAGAGATAGACGGCAAGTCATTAAAAGGCGGCATAAAAGGCTTTGTGCCAATAGAGCCTATAAACATAACACCAGGGCAATATAACAGCTCTGATGCGTTGAAAGCAGACTATTTTAAACCAAAAACATGGTTTGTGTTAGGTAAGGAAGTGCATGAAAGCAGGTTATTATATTTCACAGCCGGCGAACTGGGTGTTTTGTTAAAGCCTAGTTATAACTTTTTTGGCGTGCCAAGTGCGCAGATAGCGCTTGATGCTGTGCGCAAGTTTACAGACAACTACGACAGCGCATCACGCCTACTTGATAAGTTTTCGCTCACATATTTGAAAACAGATATGGGCTCTGTAATGTATAGCGGCAACCCTGAGATGTTGAAAGCACGTGTTAAACTTATTGCTGAAACACGTGATAACGACAGCATCGTAGTGATAGATAAGGAAGATGAAGACTTCGGCCAGATAAACACAAGCCTTGGCGAAGTGTCAAATCTTGTAAAAACAGCGCTTGAGCAACTGCCTATCATGTTCCGTATGCCTGCAACGAAGTTTTTAGGCATATCGCCAGGTGGCTTAAACTCAACAGGCGAAAGCGATGAAAACATGTGGAATAACTACGTGTTATCACAATCAAAGAAGATTTTTAAAGCCCCTTTAAAAAAAGCGCTTGACTATATCCAGTATCACTTGTGGGGCGAAGTTGACCCAGATATCAAGTTTGAGTTCAGCGTGCGTGGCAGCAAGGACGCACTAAACCAAGCAACTATAAACCAAGTGAAAGCAACTGTAGGGCAAGGGTATGTCGATAGAGGTATTTTATCACCAGCAGAAGAGCGTAAACGCATTGCTGAAGACCCAACAAGTGGCTACAACTTCATTGATGTTGATGAAGTGCCAGAGCAAAGCGCTTTAGAAGACGATATGGCACAATATGAAGACATGCTTAGCGCTGATGAAGATAAGTTTGATCCGTTTGAATTGGATGACTATGTGCTTGTTTTTGATAGCGATTTCGACGAAAGCAAAGTGAATCGTGCAAGCAATGGGCAGTTTGGCAGTGGTGGCAGTAGTGAAGGTAATGATGCGCCAAAAGCATTTGGCACAAAAATAGAAGGCTATAAGGGCGACGTGAATGGTGCTATCGACAGGCTTTTAGAAGATAAACAAGGCTATATAGATGACGCTGTCAATATTAAAGGCATAGGTAATGTGTCACTTGTTTATGGTGAGCCTGGTGTTTCAAATTCTTCCCGCGGTTTTGGTTTGTCACACATAGTTCGGAGGCGTAATGAAGAAGGCTTAGATGGTGAAAAGTTTGCAAAAGAAACGATGCCTGAAATTTTAAAAAATGGACGTCTATATTCTAAGATAGGACATCCTGGCCGTGTTTATATAGGCACAGGCAAAGGCAAAGATGAGCCATTTAATAAAAAAAATATTGAGGATAAAGAAATCGCAATAAGGTTTGACTACGATGGCATAACTCACAACTGGGTGATAAGCAGTTATGTGATAAATGAAAAGTAGCAAAAGCTTCTATGAGGCACATGCTCGTCATAGAACTTGCGAAAATGGACGGCAAAGTCTTCCATTTAACTTTTGCTCTTAAAATTAATATAAACCTACTTGTTGCAAACGTCAACAGAAAGTTTGGTTTAATGTGTCGGTTTTGCCGTTTCGGAATAGGCAAAATTGCGAGTTAAAACATAAAAGGCACATTTGAGCGTATAAACGCAAAAATCGCTTAAAATCGAAAATAAGGGTGTTTTTTAAAAATGGCTAAAAAAAATGCAAGAACACGCGCAAGTGTTGCACTTGAAAAAGAGTATAAGAAAAAACTTATGCGCCTTATTAACGATATGAACAAATCTGCCACTTGGTGGCTAACTGCACGTTATAGGCAAAACTTAGGTGCTATAGTTGCAAGCGATAGCGCAAGTGGCGAACTAGATGCAGAACTAAAAAAGCTTTTTCGCCAATGGGGCAAAAAGTACGACACAATGGCTAGCGACATAGCCAACTGGTTTATAAAGTCAAATATGAAGCACGCAGATAGCAATTTAAAAGCGTTGTTAAAAGATGCTGGCTTCACTGTTAATCAAAAATTGACACGCAAGCAACGTGACAAGCTTAATGCGCTGGTGTTTGAAAATGTGAACTTAATCAAAAGTATACCTCGTAAGTATTTTGAGCAACTAAGCGTGATCACAATGGAAAGCGTATCACGTGGGCGTGATTTAAAGTACATGCAAGATGAGCTTGTGAAACGCTATGGCATATGCAAGCGCCGTGCAGAACTTATAGCACGCGACCAAAACAATAAAGCCACAGCAGTTGTAACACACATGCGTTATGAAGAGGCAGGCATCACACACGCGATATGGAAACATAACAGCGGTGCACGTGAGCCACGTGTCTCACACTTGCATGCTGATGGTAAAGTATATGACATAAACAAAGGGCTATACTTCGCAGATAAAGGTGAACATATCTACCCGGGCGAAGAGATTAACTGCGGTTGCACAAGCTACCCAGTTATAAAAGGATACAACGCATGAAAAAACAATTAATAGACTATGTAGCGCTGGATAGCGTAAGGCATATAGACGATAACGGCTACTTGCACATTGCAGTAAGCCCACTAACGAAGGAAACCGTAAATCCATATTGGGGACATGAGGTGCCTGGTTGGCAAACACTGGGGCTAGACCCTGATAAGATGTACTATGGTTACCGAACTGGGGAAGAATTAAAAAAAGCCTTAGCTACATTTAACGGCTTGCCACTGCTTGATGTGCATAAGGTCGACAGTAGCGACCAGCCACTAAAGCAAGAGCGCGTTGGCTCTGTTGGTACATCAGCAGTATGGGATGCGCCATACATAAAAAATGCTATCACCGTTACAGATAGCGAAGCCATTAAGGACATTGAGAACGGCACTCAAAAAGAGCTATCAGCTAGCTATCGCTATGTGCCAGTATTTGAAGCTGGCGTGTTTGATGGCATGCCGTACGATTTCATAATGACAGATATAAAAGCAAACCACGTAGCATTAGTGCGCGAAGGTCGAGCAGGTGCAGACGTGTGTGTATATGATGAAAAAATTAAAGGAGCAGAAAAGATGACTCTTGAAGAACTCAAAAAGATGGTCGAAGAACTTGCGAAAGCAATCGCTAGTTTTGAAGGCGCATCAGACAATGCATCTGCTTGCGATGAGGACATGAAAAAAGCCATGGACACAGCAGGCATGGACTCTGAAAGCGAAGAAATGCAAAAAGCCTTTGCTGAGGGCGTAAAGTACGGCGAAAAGCTTGAAAAGTCTGAACCTAAAAAACTTGACAGCGAGCATGAAAGCGAAGGCATGAAAAAAGCCATGGATGAAGCAGGCATGGACTCTGAAAGCGCAGAAATGCAAAAAGCCTTTGCCGAGGGCGTAAAGTATGGAGAAAGGCTTGAAAAGTCTGAACCTAAAAAACTTGACAGCGAGCATGAAAGCGAAGGCGCTAAAAAAGCCATGGATGAAGACGAAGTCAACGAAGCTATGGATACAGCTATAAAACGCAGCGAGAAAAAAGTGCGCGACTTGTATGAAGCTGTTGATGATGTAAGGTCAACTGTAACTATCAAGGCCCACGCATACGATAGTGCTGAAGATGTCTATGCCGTTGCACTTAAAAAGATGGGCATTGCGTTTGATAGCGTGCCAAAGGCTGGCTATAAGGCACTTTACCACGCATGCAAAAACGTTGCGAAACAGCAAATACAATCAAACGTTGGCTTTGCTCAAGATGGCGCTGCTGAAGAAGAATCAGCATATCAAAAAAACGTAATTAAAGGTTAGGTGAAACATGGGATTTCCAACTAAAGTAAACAAAACAACAGCAAGTGGTCGCCCTGGCGCACTAGCAAACAATAATCCAGTTGTATATTTAGCTGGTTCACCAGTTGCAGATAGTGCTGGTGTTGTAGCGGGCAATTTCGCTTTTTACGTCTCTAGCGAATCACGCTCAAGCTATACGTCTGAAGTTTATAGCAACACTCGCGAAACAGGCGACACAGGCGCACCAGCAGGTTTAGTATCTGCCGAGGCTATCCAAACCTATATTGATGGCCTTGACGATGCCACACTCACTATTAAAGCAGGTCAGCCATTAACTATCTATAAGCGTGCAGACGTTTTTGCAGTAGCAACAACAACTGTTGAGATTGGCGCTAGTGTTTATGCAAACATATCAACAGGCGCTATCGAGTTCACTGCAGATGCGGCTACAAACGTACTTACAGATTATAAGGTTATCCGCGCTGCTGCAGCTAACGATATCTGCATTATCTCAAACAACTAATGGAGTGAAACATGGATAAAAACAAATACGGCATTACAGGTGCTGTCAGAGGGTTTTTCAACTCGAAAACAAAACAAGGCTATGACGACGTTCAAGTTGCACTTGATGAAGCTTTACAAACAACACCAAACATCGGTGTGCCAAGCGCACTTACAGCATTTGTAGATACCAGCGTATCAACTGTGTTGTACTCACCTACTCGTTTAACGGAAGTTTTTCCAGAGATTCAAAAAGGCACATGGACAACAGCCTACTCTATCTTCCCTGTTGAAGAGGCTACTGGTGAGGTTGCAGGCTATAGCGACTTTGCTACAAATGGCATGTCAAGCGTAAACGCTACATACCCAACAAGGCCACAGTTAAGGCTTCAAACAAACATTCGCTATGGCGACTTTGAAACAGAAGTTGCAGCTGAAGCTAAACTAAACCTAGTTGCAAGCAAGCAAAAGGCAGCTGCTAAAACAGTTGTGTTAGCGCAAAACGCTATCTATGCATACGGTGTTGCAGGCACAGAGATTTATGGCTACTTAAACGACCCTAATAAAACAGCTGCAATCGTTGCGCCAAATGGTGCTAGTGGTCAGTCAGAGTGGAGCACAAAAGACTCAACAGAAATGTATGAAGATATCGTATATATGATTGGCGAATTTGCAAAAGCTAACGACCTTTTGCAACCAGATATGCCATTTGTGTTATCGGTAGCGCCTGAGTCTGCTGTTCAATTAACAAAGGCTACTACGTTTAACGTGTCAGCACTGGATATGATTAAGAAAAACTATCCAAACTTGCGCATGGTTACACTACCAGAGCTGCAAGGCGACGACTTGCGCGACACATCTGTAGAAATCACGCTTGATGAAATCCAAGGCGAACAAGTTGGCCTTAACGGTTTCGGCGAAAAGTACCGCGTAGGTAGAACTGTTGCGCATGAAAGCTGGTTCTCACAAAAGATTAGCTTTTCAACATATGGCTGTATTATCAAGCACTACGAGGCTTGTTTTACAATGATTGGTGTATAAGGAGAAAATACATGGCTACAAGAAACAACCAAAAAAAACAAGGGGCAGCTAATACTGCCCCAGTTAAAGAAACTGAAAACAAAGTCAGTAATAACGCTGCAGAACCAACTGCACCAGCTACAGATGTTATAGTTGTTGGTGAAAACGAAGGCGACATCGAAACGGACGTTATCATAACTGGTGGCGCAGGTGCTGGCAATGGTGCTGATGATGAAGGTGCAGGAAACCCAATCATAAACGACCCAATGCCAGAAGTGAGCAAGGAAACAAACGTATCTACAAACAAAACCATATACGTTTACTGTAAGTTGCCTCACGGTGTGCAGTTCAGGTTGCCAAATGGAAGCATTGTTGCGTTGGCTGGCAGTGGTCACAAGTTGCGTGGCTTAGATAAAGGCGTGTTACCTGTAGGTGCTTACGGCATGACAGCCGTAAACCAGGAAGATTGGGAGTACATCTCAAAACAACACGCTAATTTAAAAGCGTTTAAGTTAGGCCACATCTTTGCCGAGGTCACTAAAACAGAAGGCTTAGCTAAAGCAAAAGACCTTAAGGAAGTAAAAACAGGGCTTGAACCTGTCGACCTTAAAAAGAACAACCAACGTGGCGTAAACTCTAAGCAAGTAAAAATCGACACCGAGGGTTAATAGCATGGCTATCGTAGTGCTGGATATAGCAGAGTTTAAAGAGCTCTACCCTGCGTTTGTTAATGTTAGTGATATTATTATCACTAACCAGTTCGCAATGGCGGAGTTGATGTGCAACAACACAGAAGCCTCTATCGTTGTGTATGAGCCATCGCAAGGCAAGCTTGAACGCAAGCTACTGCTGTATCTCCTACTAGCCCACATGCTAGAGCTTCGCGAGCGTGGCACAGTTGGCACATTAACAAGTGCGTCAGAGGGCAGCGTTTCAACAAGTTTTTACGTTGAGCAACGCAAAAATGCTGGCTACTACACACAAACAGAGTATGGCTATAGCTACTGGACATTAACTGCTAAATATAGGCTTGGTGGGCTAATCGTATGAGCGAAACAGTTAGTTTAAACTTGAAAGACAACCCAGCGTGGAAACAACTTATTGAAAAAGCATATAAGTACAACGCCACGTTAAAAGTGGGCATACTTGAAGGCGCAACTAACAAGAACGGGCAAAGTGTAGCTGAATACGCTTTTTATAACGAGTTCGGCACACGTAAACCACCTCAAAACGATGAGCAAAAAGCCAACTATGAAGCACGTGCAGTAGGTATACCAGCAAGGCCATTTATGCGTAATACGCTGCATAACAAGTCGGCTGGTTGGGCGCAGGTGTTTAGCGATGGTGTTAAGTTCGAGTTTGGACAAGCCAACATAGTTGAACAGGCACTCAAGCGTGTTGGGCTGTTGGCAGCTGCAGACATAAGGGCCACCATAGAAGCTAGTGATTTTGACCCTAACGCACTAAGCACAATTATGCGCAAAGGTTCAAGCAAGATACCACTTAAAGACACCAACGCATTATTTAATGCTATAGACAGCGAGGTAACCATAGATAGCTAATGGCAGGTTTAAATTTACATAAGATTGTTAACAGAGCTGTATCGGTGGCACAGCCACAGGTAGACGTTAAGGTCTACCAATCAACAGGCACAAGCAATGTAATGGGCGTTATAACCCCTATGTTTGCACCTGTTATTGATACTAAAGCACGTTTTCAAAGCGATGTTGACAAGCTTGAACATAAAGACAACGTCGAAGTGGATTACACAAGCCGTAAAATATATGTAGATACTACTGCTGAAGCGCCTATTAGCGAGCTATATCGCAACCGTGGCAAAACTAACGATTATATCTATAGAGTTAGCGACCAGTCATGGTGGATGGTTACAGAAGTGCTAGACGACTTTGCAGAGCAAGGCTGGGTGTGTGTACGTGGGGTGTTGCAAGTGTTGCCACCTATTGGAGTGATTGATGAGCCTTAATACTGATAACGCTGTTTACTTATTTATTGAAAAATATAGTGGGTTGCCATCATCACACATTGTTAAAGGTTGGCAAGACACTTCGATATTACCAGAGGGTAGCGAACAGTATGCCGTGTTCACCGCTATATCAAGCATACGCCGTGGCACAAACTTAAGTGAAACCATGCCAGATGTCGATGCTGAACAACTGAGCATGAATACGCAGTATATATATCAAGTAGATATCGTTACAAGCAATGGCCTTGCTAGCGACATTGTTAACAAGCTTAACTTGCTTGCTCGATCTGATGTTGGTGTGCAGTTTTTTAAAGCACAAGGCGTAACGCTACTATATGGCGATAATGTAAAAGCTATCGAGATGATAGGCACATCTGAGCGATACCTGCAACGCTACATGATAGAGTTGCACTTAGAAGAACTAACGATAATGGAGGTAGAACAAGACTACTTCAATATCGTGGAAATAGAAAAATTAAAACCGATTTAAAAAGGTGAAAACATGGCAATTTCTGCTAGTACAATTATTAATGTAGTGCCTCGTGTCATACAGGCTGGTTCTGCCGGTTTGGTGTTCAACGGGTTGCTATTCACGCTAAATGCCACAATACCAACTAACACAATACTATCATTTAACGATAGTAATGAAGTTGGCGCATATTTTGGCTTTGAAAGTGAAGAATATAACGCAGCGGTTATATATTTCACAGGTTATAACAACAGTTTTATTAAGCCTTCGCAGCTTAAAATGGTAAAGCGTAACTTATCTGCACTGTCAGCATTTATGCGTGGCGCAAACAATGCTGCACTCACGTTGGCAGAGCTTCAAGCCGTAACTGCTGGCACACTATCTATCTCGATAGATGGCACCAGCGCTGACTTAGTCGACTTAGACTTTTCAAGCAGCTTAAGTTTTAGCGATGTTGCGCTGATAATTCAGTCTGCTTTGCAGGCTACGGTTGTTGGCACAACTGTGGCATATTCCTCGCAGTTTAATGCGTTTACTATCACAAGTGGAGCAACAGGCCCTGATAGTAGCGTTTCATACGCTACAGGCACAGTTGCAGAGTTATTACGCTTCACAGCAGCTGCTGGTGCAGTGTTGTCAGTTGGCACACTTGCAGAAACAGTTGCAGAGCAACTTGCTACCATCATAAGTGAAGACCAAAACTGGGTGTCGTTCACATCGATATTCACACCATCGCAAGATGAAGCCGAAAGCGCAATAAATTGGAGCACAGCACAAGGTGTAGAATATTTATATGTTCTGCACACTACGGACGTTACAGCAACGATTGACGGCAACGAGTCTGATATACTAAGCCAACTAAAGCTGAAGAACTTGCAAAACTTTGTTGCTGTATACGGCAGTGTTGATGTCGCTGTTGCTATCATGGGTATTACTGCAAGTATCGACTTTGAGCGCCAAGGCGGCACAATCGACTATGCTTTTAAAGACGTTGCCGGCTTAGCGCCAAGCGTGACAGATAACGCCACTAAGGCTGTGCTTGACGCAAAAGGCTATAACTACTTTGGCTTATTTGCAACACGCAACGCTACATTCGCACAGATTTATAAAGGTCAAATAGTTGGCACATATGTAAACATCTACACCTACGTTAATGCAATCTGGCTAAACAACAGCTTGCAAGTAGCACTTATGGACACTATGCGCGCCGTAAATAAGCTATCATACACAGATGCCGGCTATGGCTACATTAGAGCTACGATTGATGGTGTAGTTGATAATGCAGTGTTTTCAAATGCTATTGTTACAGGTGTTACACTTTCTACAGCACAACAAAACGCACTACGTGCAGAGCTAGGCTCAAATGCAGACGATGCTATAACAGCGCTTACTGTAAACGGTTATTATTTATTAATAGTTGACCCAAGTGGCAGTGCTAGGCAAGCAGGCGAAAGCCCTGACATATCATTATACTATACTGACGGTGGCAGCATCAAAAAGCTTGATGTAGCATCAACAGTGTTATTATAGAGAGGTAACTATGGATAAAAGAGATATAACAAGTGCTAACGCAGAAATGCTTTATGAAGATAACCTAAGCGTGCTTGTGCCTGTTTCGGTGCAAGGCTTTTCAGTTGATTCTATGGCGGTGTTTCCAGAGCGAACAGTTGTAGAAACTCAAATGGGCGTTGATGGTAGGCTAACAGGCGGTAAAATAAAAACCGAGTATGATGTCGAGGTTGACCTGCAGGCCGACTCACCAACGCTAAAGCTACTGCGCAACTCACAAAAAATAAGTGAAGTAACAGGCGTGCCAGTTAAGCCAAAGCTAACATTTATCATACCGGCGACAGGTCAGATTATCATATTCGACCGTGGCTTCACAGTCGCATGGAAGGATAGCGATATTAAAAAGGTTTTAGAACCAGCTAAGTTTAAACACAAGTTTGAAATACGTAAAGAGGTGTAGTGATGGCAGGTCGCAAAAGTATTATAATCAAGATGCAAGATAGAAACAATGAGTTAACATTCAAACTAACGGAGATGGGCGCATTAGATGCAAACCGATGGCAGATGAGAGCATTAGCATGCGTTATCGGTGGTGGCACAGCGGTGCAAGTGCCCGACGGCGCCAACTTGCGTGAAGCAGCTGCGGAACTAATGCAGAGTGACCCACAAGTGCTATTAAATGCACTTAGTAATATTGATAGCGAGGTTGCTATTAAATTGCTTGATGAGATGTTTTTCAAGTGCGTATATTTTGTATCAAACGGTAAAGATATCAAGCTAGATGAAGATATTATCGAAGGCATTATACAAGATAGCACCACTATTTTTAAACTTCGATACGAGCTAATAAAGTTGCACTTTAATTTTTTGGCACAAGGCGAGCAATCGCCTACACCAGAGCAACCAGCTACAGAGGCGCATGTGGCTCAAGTGCCGACTACATCAACTATCCAAACGTCGATAGCTTAATTGGCGTTTGTGTAAGTCGACGGTTGGCAACATTGAAGGAAATGCAAGAGTATTACAGCTTGCAAGACGTGTACGACATGGTGGAAGTTGTGCAGGTCGATAACTATAACGAGTGGGTCGCAAACGACCACGCAAACAAGCAAGGCTAGGTGCATATGGCTACTATAGTAGATAGCTTACTTATAACATTAGGTGTTGATACAAAAGGCGTTTCCGAAGGCATGAACCGTGCTGAGGGCAAGCTTGAAACATCTGCAAAAAATATTATATCTAACATATTGCAGCCACTTGCAGCCGCACTGGCACTGGGCGGCGCATTTAAAGAGTATATTAAAAATGGCGATGCGCTAAAAACCTTATCAGAAACACTTGGCGAAAGTGTTGAAAATATAGATGCTTGGGGGCAAGCTGTCGAGCGCCAAGGCGGCAGTGCTGCTGGCTTACAAGGAACACTCACTAGTTTAAACTCAAAGATGTTAGAGTTTTCAGCCACAGGCACAAGCTCGGCATTGCCTGTATTATC
This sequence comes from uncultured Deferribacteraceae bacterium, assembly GCA_964368965.1. Classification (GTDB taxonomy): domain Bacteria; phylum Chrysiogenota; class Deferribacteres; order Deferribacterales; family Mucispirillaceae; genus CAYJDR01. The sequence goes on along the minus strand of CAYJDR010000009.1, from coordinate 9,199 downwards.
GCAGATGGGCGTATCAGCACGTGATGCAAACGGCGGTATTAAGTCAAGTGTTGATATTTTGCAAGATTTGGCAAACGTTGCACACACTATGCCTGTAGACAGGTTCAAAGCATTAAGCCAGTCATTAGGCATTGATGAAGGCACTATTAACTTGCTTAAAAAAGGTGGCCCAGCAGTGCAAGAACTTATCAACAAGCAAAAAGCACTTGGCGTATATACTGAAAAGGACGCTGAAATAGCAAGGCAGTTCACCAACACGTTTAAAGATTTAATGCAAGTTTTTAAAAGCGTTAACGCTATTATTATGCGTGTGCTCGTACCGCCATTAACATTTATGACTGAAAAGCTCGTTACGTTTGTGACATTTGTAAAACAGCACGAAACTTTTTTAAACGCAGTGTTTGCTGGGTTAGCCGCAGTTATCACACGTGTGCTTGTGCCAGCAATCGTTCGTATGGGTGCAGCAATGCTCGCAAACCCACTCACATGGATATTTATAGCAGTAATGACAGCGGTGTTAGCTGTTGCTGCAGTGGTGGACGACCTCATCACTTATATACGTGGTGGCGAGTCAGCTTTTGCTGGCTTCTGGGCGATGTTTGGCACAGGTGAAGAAATCGCCTACGCACTTGCACAAGCGTGGGAGTTTGTAAAGCTAGCCTTTGCAGTTCTGTGGGATATTGTAAAATATGTTTTCAAAACATGGCTAGAATATGCAAAGCTTGTTATTGGTGTTGTAGGCGACATTATTAGTGTTCTTGCGGGTGTTGGCCAAGCTATGTACGATGGCATAGGCGCTGCGATCACATGGATGGTGGAAGCATTTAAGCAAGCAAAGCAAGCAATAATGGCAGTTATTCAGCCTGTTATAGATGTTATATCATCGGTTAAAGATGGGCTTGCTTCAATACCAGGCGTGAGTGATATATCAGACGCTGCAGGCAATGCCTGGGGCGCTACTAAAAACTTTTTTGGTGGTATGTTTGGTGGCGATGAACCAACAGCAAGCACAGCTATGCGTGCTGGTGGTAACACTAGCACAAGTAATAAAACAGTTACATCAACAGTGTCTGTTGGCGAGGTTATAGTGCAAACAAACGCTACAGACGCTAAGGGTATAGCAAACGCTATCACACCAGCACTTGATAACACATTCGGCAACTTGGCAATAGTTGGCAACGCAGGGTTATAGTTATGGATATATGGACGATCACAGACATAAACTCACTACCAATTATTGAGAACTTTAGTTTTATATCAAGTGATATCAAGGCAGATGCGAAAGTCACAAGCTACCCTGTTGAGCAAGGTTCATTCTCAACATATAATAAAACTGTAGCACCACTAGATATATCTGTCACACTGTCTGTCGAAGGCGACAACATAGCGCTACAGTCAGTTATATCAGTGCTTGAAACATTGCGAGTTACAAAGCAACTTGTAAACATAGTAACACCTATAACCGAGTATAACAACTATGCCTTACAAACCTACAACTATAGTAACAATAATAGTGAAGGCACAGGTATATTAATTGTTGATTTAAAGTTCACGCAAGTGCGAGAGGTTGCAAAGCAGTATACAAACGCTATAACCTACCCTGCAGATCCATCTGCAGCAAGCACAACCGATACTGGTAAAAAACAAAGTAAATCGTTTGCATTTGCTACGTTTGAAGATTTGTTTGGCAAAGGTGAGATTATATGATTGAGCAAGTACCTATTGACGCTATTGCAAACCAGCAATTTAAAGTTGTTTTAAATAAACAAAATTTTACCATAAAGCTATATGTACGTGGCACTAGTTTGTATATGGATGTGTATGTCGATGATGTGTTAATACAAGCTGGTGCTATTGTTTATGATCGCTCGTTAATCATTCAATATAACTTAGAGCTGCTAAAAGGTAATTTTGCACTTGTTGGCAACAGCATGATAAATCCAAACAACGCTATTAATGTTGCTGACTTAGGTATCAATTACAATCTGTTTTATATCGATGGTGACGACCTAACAACATACGAGGCAAACTATGTTTAATGATAAGCAACTTAGGGCGACAATAACACTTGGCGCTAGCTCGTTTAATGATGAAAATAATAGTAAAATTATTGAAGGCCTAGCATGTGAGTTTGATATTGAGAACGTAGCAGCGCCAGATGCTAATAAATGCAATGGCAAAATATATGGCATGAGCATCGACGACATAGCCGAGATAACAACACTTGCGTTTAGACCATTGCTTGTAACTAAGCGAAACGTATTAAAACTAGAAGCTTTAGTTGACTCAAAGTGGGTTGTTGTTTTTATTGGTGAAATAGAAACAGCTTACGGCGATTTTAACTCAGCACCAGATGTAGCACTCGTGATATCCGCTTTCACCGGCACGTTTGCAAACAAAGTGGCAATAGCGCCAACATCTGTAAAAGGTGAAACAAGTGTTGCTCAAGTTTTACAACCTCTTGCACAGCAGGCTGGCTATACACTTGATTGTCAAGTAGATAGCAGCGTTGCAAATGTCAGCTATAGTGGCAGCATTATGCAGCAGATTTATCAGGTTGCGAACAGTGTTAATGCTAAAGCGATTATCGATGGCGAGGTTATCCATATACTAGCGATTGACTCAGGCATCGAAGGGGTAGCACCACTTATAACTGCTAATAGCGGCATGATTGGCTACCCAACATTTACCAACCAGGGCATATCATTAATGACTGAGTATAATTCAAGCATTAAAATGCAAGGCCATATAATAGTTGAGAGCATTGTGCCAAAGGCTAGTGGCGAGTGGCGGGTTGTTAAACTCAACCATAAACTAACAGCAAACCTGCCTAGTGGTGGCGATTGGAAAAGCATAATGGAGTGTGTATATGTCTAACACTTATAAGAGGAACTCCACAGCCGTTCCCCCTATATACCCCCATGCTGTAAGGTTAAAATTTATCCCGCACGTGTCGGATATAAATTTTGATAAAGAGTTGTTTATAAATATGATGGAGTGTGCATATGTCTAGCGCACGTGGTAAGGCCAGCTACGAGCAGCTAAGCTCTAGCTATAACATACTTGATTACATGATACGCTCTATAACATCAGGCATGATAAACACTTGTTTGCCTGTCAAGGTTATAGCTGTGGATGTCGAGAACTTAAAAGTTGACGTATTGTCGTTGATAGCAACCATCGATGGTGAAGGCAACCGTATAGAACCAAACACATTATATAATATACCTTACACAACAGCGCAAGCTGGCAAAGCTGGCATAGTTATAACGCCAGTAGTTGACGATGTGGGTATTATGGTGTCATTTAAAGCTGATGCAAACAATCTTGATATTGACAGCAAGTCTGCAGTGTTGCCTAAAACATCTACACCATACCCCGTGTATAGTGGCATTTATATAGGTTCAATACTAACAACACCACCAACAACAGTAATAACTATTGAAGATGGCAAAGTTGAAATAACTGCAGAGGATGTCACAATCAAAGCGACTACAGCAAATATCGAAGCAAGCAACGTGAATTTAGGCGATAACGCTACTGTCGAGCTTGTAGACTCTCGTATTGACAAACAGCTTGATGTGCACGTTCATTCGTTTGTAGGGCTTTCACCAGGTACGCCTGGCACTACGGGCGTTGTTACTGTACCGTTTCAAAAAAGTGGCTACACAAATACAAATATAAAAACAACGGTGTAATATGGACAGCTTAAAACTTGATGTGAACTGGGATCTACAGCTTGATGCAAACGGCTCGCTACTTGTGGCAGATAGTGCATATTCTGTAGCTCAAAACGTAGCTACAGCAATACGAACACGTTTAAATGATGTATATTTTAACACAACACTAGGTATTGATTACACTAACATTGTGCTTGTGAAAAATCCAAACTTAGCCGTTATACGTAGCCGTTTTAAAACAGTTGCAGAAAGCGTCAGCGGCGTTGCATCCGCAACTGTTGCGTTAGCTAATAATGGTGGCACCTTAACTGGCGATATTACAATTTTAACAACGCTTGGCGATACTGTCAGCGTATCATTGGGGTAAGCATGGCGATCACATTTGATAAAGATAAAGGCTTGATAGCTTCAAGCGCGCTAGAAGTTAAAAGCGACGTTGAAGCCGTATGGCAGAGTGCTTTTGAAAGCACAGGTAAAACCGTAGATACATCACCAACAACAATACAAGGCCAATTAATCACATCTGAAACAGCATCAGTTGTGAATAAAGATAATGAGATATTATATCTAGCGAACCAATTTAATTTAAACACTGCCGATGATATTTTTTTAGATGCACTAGCAAAAATCTACTTTATAGAAAGGCAGCAAGCACTGCCTACTATAGTTACGTGCACGTGTGTTGGGCTTCAAAACGTACTAATACCTCAAGGCGCTATAGTTGCGACAGATAACAACGTTCAGCTAAGGTTAACCGAAGGTGTAAGCATAGGCGCAGATGGCACCACTAGTGCAATATTTGAAACAGTTGAAACAGGTGCAATAATAATCAATGCAAACACCGTGATTAACATAGTAACGCAAATACCTGGTTGGGATAGTGTCGACAATCAAACAGCTGGTGTTACTGGGCGCATTAAAGAGCCACGTGTTACATTTATTAGGCGCATAAAAAACAGTGTTGCCATTAATGCCGTAGGCACAGTTAACGCATTATATGCAAATATCGCCAATGTGTCAGGGGTGGTGGCGCTCAATATACTTGAAAACGACACAACAGAACCGTTAGAAATATTAGGCGTAACCATACCACCACATAGTATATGTATTAGTGTTTTTGGTGGTGACAATAGCGCCATTGCAGAAACAATCTATTTAAAGAAAGACGCTGGCTGTGGCACATTTGGCAATACTGAAATTTCATATACAGACTCACGCTATATTGAGCGAAAATATAACATTTATAGGCCTACGCCAACAGCAATCGCAGTAGAAGTCGATGTCGTCTATAATGTTGATTTGCCCGGCAGTGTTGAAACACTTGTCAAGCAAGCAGTACTCAATAATTTTAATGGCGAAACAGGGCTGCAACCTGTGCAAATGGCGCAGACACTTTACTCAACACGTTTTATATCTGATATACTCGCTGTTGGCGTCACAGACTTAGCAAGCGTAAAGGTTGCGTTTAAAGGTGGAACGCCTGCAGAAAGCATTGACTTGCTAGTTACGCAGATGCCCACTTTAAACGCTGACGACATAAAAGTGAATATCGATACATCACAGGTGACACCATGACATTTGATATAAAAAACACAATCATGAGTCAGTTTCAAAACTCGCCACGTATTATAGCATTAATGGCTGGCATTGATAAGCTTATCAGGCCAGATGAAGACATTAAACTGTTTTATGATAAGTACATCAACATCATGACTGCACAAGGCCCTGGCCTGGATGCATGGGGGCTGTTAATCGGCGTAAGTCGTCTTTTTAGGGTAGATGATAACACAAGTGATAACACATTCTTTGGGTTCAGTGTTGACGATGACGAAGTCGAAGGCTTCGATGTCTCACCATTTTATGCAACAGGCGTAAATGACGATTTATCAAGTTTCATACTTGATGATGATGCTTACAGAGAACTACTGTTGCTGAAAGCTGCCGCAAACATTTCACGTGTTGATGTGGCTAGCTTAACAGCATTGCTGGATACATTATTCCCTAACCGTGGCGAGATGTATATTATTGAAGATGCACCTATGCAGCTGCAATTTGTGTTTGAGTTTGAGCTTACACCATTTGAACGTGCATTGCTTAAACGCAGGGATTTGCCACCAAAGCCTGCAGGTGTTTTTTATGAAGTTATTGAAATTGATATAGATGCAACATTTGGTTTTGATGGTTCGTTTTTACAGCCATTCGACCAAGGCACTTTTTTAGACCCAGAAACAACAAAGGAGTAAAATATGAGTATACCTCAAATTCCCGTGAATTTGCCATCACCAATTGCGGTAGATGGCGATAGAAACACATTGCCTGTTGAAACCCCAGTCGGTAGTGGTAACTTTAGTTATAACGTAGGCGCACCAAGTATAACAAGCCAACCTAAAAAAGCCGGCGGTATTCCTCCAAGCAGGCTAGACTTTAATGGCGTGTTTTATGTTTTATCATCAGTTATACACTGGTTGCAGTCAGGGCTTTCTATGCCATGGAACAATGCTAATGATTACCCTAAACAATCTATTGTTAGCGCATCAGATAGTGCTATTTATATCGCCCTTGCTGATAATGGAGCAAACTACAACGAGCCACAAGAGCCACAAACTTCGCCAACATATTGGCTAAAAGTTGTCAATTCCGATGGCACTATTAATATTGATGCGCTATCGGGTATAGTGCCGGTTTCCAAAGGTGGCACTGGTGCTGTTGACGCAGTACAAGCGTGGGCTAATCTTGGTGGTGGTGCAATAGGTAAACTAAATTCATTATCAGCTGACAACATACCCGCTCTTGACGCAAGCAAGGTAAACAGCGGCGTTTTTCAATCATGGCAAATACCAGGGCTGGACGCATCTAAGATAACAAGTGGCGTTTTACCAACGTGGCGAGGCGGAACAGGCACAACAGCAGGTGCGGCGCCATTGCCAACAATAAATGTGGGTGTTGGGCAAATTATAAGAATACAGCAGGGCGCAGCTTATACTGTGCCATCAGGCACATGGTTGGCGACAGTCATGCAAGCATCAACTGCAGCAGGAGAATCATATTTTAGAGGTTCAGGCATTGTTTATGGTGGGAATGTGATACCTGTAATTAATGCTGGCGTGTTACATGGCTGGATATGGAGGATGGCATAATATGTTTAAAAAAATTAAAAAACTAAATAACGGATTTTATCAGTTTGAAAAAGATGGTTTAATGTATGGGGTTGGACCGCATGAGCTTAACAACGATGACGATAATGCACTTTATGAAGAAATTCAAGCGTATGCGTTAGCACACCCTGATGAAGTGAATATAGAGCAACCTTATGTGCCAACGTTGGAAGAAGTCAAGGCAAACAAGCTTGCCGCTATTAATTCTACTTATGAACAACTTGCGAAACAAGCTCAAATTGATACCCCAGATAGTGAGGTTTTAACCTGGGACATCCAAAAAGCTGAAGCTGAAGCTTGGGAAAAAGACAACAGCACACCAACACCATTTATTGATGGTTTAGCTTTAGGTCGTGGCGTGGATCGAGTTGAACTTATTTTAAAAGTGCTCGAAAAAGTGAAAGCCTATAGCACATTTATGTCTATGCTCACCGGCATAAGGCAAGGCTGTGAAGATAAAATTAAGACAGCTAATACTATCGATGATGTAACTTCAGTAGTGTTTAAGTTGCCAGATATAGCGGTGTGATATGCTCAATTTCGTTAAAAAACTTATGCATAACTTATACCAATTATTAATAGCGTTAAAACTATTGATAATCGTTATGGGGTTATGCATCTTACGTAAGAAAAACGGTTGGGATGTATTAATTGCCTTTGATCAAGTTTGTAATGTTGTTTTTGGTATAATCATTTCAGATATGTCTTATGCGTATGAAACATTATCCGGCCGAGCTTATCGAAGCCATACCGCAGGCTACTGGTACGGCACTAAATGTATGAATTTTATTGACTGGATTTTTTCGTGCGACACTGAGGGGGATAAACGACATTGCCAACTATCTCACGAAAACGATAAATTGCGCAAAATAGAATATGAAAAACATTTATAAAAAAAAGCACCTTAAACGGTGCTTTTTTAAATTGATTTTAAAAAAAAATAGCATTTTAATAAAAACGCTTATTGCACGATTGCCGCGCTTTTTATCGCACGGCCGCTCACAAAACGCTCTAAACTAAACATAATGCAACCTCGCTAATACAATAAATAAACAACGCTCGATATAAGAGAGTATATTATAACACCTTGCTGATTGCAAGATAAATTTGCAATTGATATTTATTTTGTAATTTTTTTTGCATTAATTTGCACAAAAAAAGGCGACTAAATCAGTCGCCTGTTATGTTAATAATCTAGTAGTAATGGTACATTGTTTTCTTTTGCGAACTTTGCACCTTGGTAAAATATCGAGAATGCAAACTTTGCTAGAGAGTCGATAGAGTGCGTTTCCACTTTGTCTGCTATCTCTAAGTTTTCATCAGTTATATCGATAGGCTCACCTGAGTAGCCCTCAGTTTTCGACCATGATAAAATCGTTTCTTCGTCTGCTTGCCATGACCTTTCGTTGATTTTATCAAGCATACGTACGAGTACATCAATAGTTGATACATGCATTTCACGGTTATCTGGCAAGTTGCACATGAAGCCATCATCGCCTTTGAAGGGTAGCCACCACTCGCAATCGTTCAATAGTGGCATGTTTACTTCCTCATCGTTTAATGCACGTGCAACGAGTTCTTGCTCGAAGATGTCTTCATCACTCATTATCGTTTTTGGGGCTTCCACTTTATAATATATGCTAGCTGTGTGCAATATCAACGCACCGAACGCTTGCCAATCAGGTTTATCTGTGTAGTAGCCAATATCTAGGCTTTCTTGCCATGCTGTTTGCCCATCATCAAGTGCTTCAGCTATTTGGTTTGCGAAGTCTTGCATGTCATCTTGTATGCTTTCAGGCGTTGGTATGTCGCCTTGCTCTTCGATATACATTGTTTGGAACTCTATTCCGTTTGCCTCCGCAAATTGCTGTGCTACCGTTTTCCATGTGCGTGAGTAGTACCTTGTGAGTGTACCTGCATAAATATCTAAGCCCATTGTTTGCACCTCATATTTTATGTGCCTAATATATCATATAATGTTTATTTTGCAAAAAGTTTTCTTGCTACTGCAATGTACAAACCTATCGTAAGCATCAATGACAGCACATCTGCAACAGGCTGTGCAAACACTAGCCCATAAGCGCCGAACATTCCACCCAATATAAACAACGCTGGTATAAATATAATCCCTTGCCTGCTTATGTTAACAAGTAGCGACGCTTTTGCTGCACCTGCTGCTTGCAGAGCATTCATCAAGACAACAAACACACCAAAAAGTGCCGAAGTTGTCAGCCATACTTTTGAAAAACTTAACGCATAGTCAAATGCTTGCTTGTTCGATAGAAACGCACCTACAATGTGATCTAAACTTAAGTAACAAAGTAGCGTTACAACCGAACTTGAACAAAATGCAAATATTAGTGT
>CAYJDR010000008.1:56282-80214 GCA_964368965.1 uncultured Deferribacteraceae bacterium | reverse complement strand
TGGCGGTCAATATAATCTTAACAAGTTTGTTTTCAAGGGTAACGTTTATGGTGGTATGAACGCTGGCTTAACTGATGCTTCACACCTTAGCTATACACCACTTTATGGCGCAGCTGGTTTAGACTATGATGTAGCACCAGGTTTTGAAGCTGACGGTAACGAATATAACATCCAAAACACTATCGACTACGGTGTATCGGCTGAAATCGGTTATAAAGTTACACCAAAAATTATCTCTCACGTTGGTGCTGGTTATGCTGCATACGTAAACACTGACATTATTGCATACCCTGGCGTTATCGTTACACCAGAGATCGCATATTATAATACTAAAGAAGACACAAAAACTCAAGACACTGAAACAGGTGAGCTACTTTACGGCGTTAAAGTATTATTCCTAATTATGTAATAGTTGTCATCAGTAGGGTGTAATAGACCAAATCATTCCTTCTTTTTTTGCGCCCCTTTAGCTTGCGAGAGCTAGAGGGGTTTGCTATTTTGAGAATTATTAAAAAAAATTAATAATTTGTAACGGTCGATACATACTTGCAAAAATAATAGTGCTAGATTGGTTAAAATCATGGAGGGAGATGAATATGTCAAACGATGAAACTAAAAAGACGGAGCAAGATGCTCTGCAAGTCATCAACGACCCTAAGAACTTTATTTCTAGGGAAGAGCTAGAAGCTCAAGATGGTGTTGATGGTAAAGGGATTTCTCGCCGTAACTTATTGAAGTATAGTGGTGCCGCTGCCGCTGCATTATCTATGGCTGGTTCTGCTGCAACAGGTATGGCAACTGGTAAATCTTCAGATGGTTATACTGGTTACGGTAGAACATATAACGGTGATGACCAATTCTTTAACCGTAAAAACTTTGAAGCTGAAACTGCAGCAATGATGGAGCCAGTTGGCGAAGTTACAAGGCCTAACTGGTATGACTTACTATTCGAAAGACGCCGTGCAGTTGGCGCGTTAGTAAGTAAAAAACTATGGAACCCAGATATGGGTGTTGAAGCTATGCCAGGTGAAATCGGTGATTACTACCGTGAAAGACCTATTAGCTATGCTGCCCTTGTTGAGAGCTATCAACTGCTTGCAAACCGCCAAAAATGGTGGAAAGAAGAAGGGCATAAACGTTATGCAATCGCATATGCATATACTAAAGGCTACAGCTCTGCAATGTACAACCACGCTGGTTCTACTATCCCTGTTGACCCTAACGATATTCACATGAAAGAAGGCAAACCAATACCACCAGAGGATTGGGATTACAGAGGTATTAGTGCAAATAAGATGGAATTCAAATCGCCTGCACATGCTAGCCAGCTAATAAAAGCAATTGGCCACATGTTTGGTGCTTCGTTTGTTAGGATTTGTAAACTTGACGAGCGTTTTGTATTCAAAAATCTAATGCGTGGTATGCCTAACCGTGGTTGGGATAACTGGGGCGATAAAATACCTGACCACTGGAAAAGTATGATCGTTTTCGGACACCCAATGCAGTGGGATACTACTCAAGCAGCAATCGGTTACTCAACATCATACGATGGTTATTTCCGTGTTAAATTGGCTGCTGGTATGACAGAAACATTTTTGAAAGCAATAGGATACCCAGCACGTGCACAATGGCCTGGTAACCACTATGAAGTTATGATGACTCCATATACACTATTATCTGGTATGGGCGAGTACTCTCGTGCTGGTTTAGTTATGGTTCCTGAGGTTGGTGCAAACATGCGTCCAGCTGGCGTTATCACAAATGTTGACTTTGAATATGATAAACCAATCAACATCAATATGGCTAAGTTCTGTATGAAATGTAAAATCTGTGCAGAAACTTGCCCAACAGGCGCTATCCCGTTTGATGATGAGCCAACAACAGTTGTGCGTGGCTTTAAACGCTGGTTGCTTGATGAAGAAAAATGTTACAGACAATGGGTTGCAGGTACTACATTCTCTGGCGATGGTTGCCGTGTTTGTATCGCTGTATGTCCGTTCTCTCGTAAGAATACATGGATACATGCTATCTCTCGTGAGTTAGATGCTAGAGATTCTTTAGGAATTGTTGGTACAACTTTACTTGCTATGCAACAAAACTTCTTTAAGTATCCTAAAGGCGAAGAGTTCCGTGCAGGATGGGACGGTGGTAGAGAAGCTACTTACCATGACCCAATCTGGTGGGAGCGTTCGGAAGACTTCTTCTCTAATATTGAGAAGACTTGGGAATACGAAGGCATGCATTAATAAGTTGGTGAGGGAACTCAATCACCGTTCCCTCTCCCAAGCCACCCATGCTCTATCAGTCAATTTTATCCGCACATGTCGGTTAAAATTGGTGAAGAACTAAAGTGGTGTTACGGTTGATCTAAGTCAATCGTTGTTTACAAATTTAAATTATATTAATCATTTTCTTAAGTATTTTCGTTCGTGGCTAGGCGACGTGAGCAGTTTGCCGATGAAGTGTATTAACATACATGAGGAGGTAAATGCGAGCCTCAACAACGCCATGTGCGAAAAGCCTAAGAAAATTAGGAGGAAGGTATGTTTCCTGGAGTAGTAATGATCAACAGCTTATACTGGATGATTTTCGGTGTAATGCAACTTTTAATAATTGCAGGCGCTTATGCATGGTTAAAAAGCGCAAATAAATCAGTAAAACCTTGGCAAATGGCTATATTATACGGCACGTTTGCATCGTTTTTACTAGTGATCGGTGGTGGCTTTACGCTAGCAGGCGAGTATGAATCACAAGCTGGTTGGTACTTCATCGGCTTCTTAGGTGTGCCACACATCTTAGCTTTTGCGTTATTCTTACGTTTATTCGTATTTAAAAAGCAAAGCATCTAGTCGTTCTTCACGAAGTGAAGTTACGAATACGTTTGTTTTTATTCCGCTGATAATATCATGCTCATGAAACATATGTGCATTACATATGTTTTCTCGAGAGCCACAAGAACAAGGCGAAAGTAAAAAGCAAGCAGCTTAATTCAGTTAATTAATGAGAGTAGGTAGCAAGAAATTGCTACCTATTTTTTTATCGTGTTGTAAAGTGATTTTAATAGGTTAAATATTTTTCGTTTAATAGCCCAGCTGAGAGTGTTCAGCTTGTGCTTATTTTCGACATAGCGTTTTAATGCATCTTTTGTTTCATTAGAAAATTCGTTGTTCCTTGAGCACTCTTGTTGTCTATAGAAAAATAAAACTTCAGGTACTCGGTAGAATTTTTTATTATCAAAAACGAAGTTGCACCAAAATTCCCAATCTTCTAAACCTGCGTTCATGTTTATATCATAACCGCCATATTTCAATGCGTCTGCCTTTTTATAAAGTGCGGAGCTTACAACACAGTTTGTGTTTGCCATCAGGTTTTTTGTTGGTAATGGACGATTAAACAGCCCTGTTTTTGAGCCGAAATATTCAACTTGTGAGTAAATCACATCGCCTTTATTAGATTGCATAGCTTTAAGTAAGACCTCAAGACAGTTAGGAGCAATTTTATCATCACCATCCAGTGGATAGATATAATTACCTTGTGCAGCATGTAGCCCAACATTTCTAGAAGATACAACGCCTAAGTTGTCTTGATTTACGAGTTTTATGCGGTTGTCTTTTTCGAGGTATTCCTTGATTATTTGTAGCGAGTTATCAGTAGAGCCGTCGTTAATGACAATAGCTTCAAAGTCGCTAAAAGTTTGCGCAATAACGCTATCTAGACATTCTGCAATGTATAGTTCCTGATTGTAGCATGGTATGATGATGCTAATTGTTGGCATTACTGCTCCTAGTTGAAGAAAATAGTTCTATATTTTTTTATATTCCATGAAGTTGTTGACAGATTTATCGATAACAACAATACCTTCATCAATAAGGAATTGCCTATGCTTATCACCATAAATGTCACTATATAGCTCAGGGACGGTTCCATTTAGGTATGCATCTCTTAGCCTGTGCATATATACAGTGCCGTGTGTAAATGTAAGGTCAACTGATGCGAGCCAGCGTTTAGCTTTCATCTCGTACGCTTTTAAGCTCCTACAGTGGTAATGATAGAGCCTAATATCAGCTGATTGTATTTTGATGGGATTTTTGATTTCTACATCATGGTTGCCGTCGGTAACGCTGATGAATCCCTTTGTTTTATGGATAACTTTAGTACACCTTTTATCGCCAAATGGAAATTTGTATAAAATGTAGTCATCGGTTATATCAAGGTCAAACTTTTTAGCGTCGTACTCTCTCATGCCTCGTACTATGAAATAATTTGTGAATTCAGCTGAGTCATCTGGCATAGACATCATTGAGTCTACCCATAATACATTTGCTTTTGGTACACTTGCGATGCTTTTTTTGAGATTTAATGAATTTGAGTAGTAAAATTCATCAGCATCTGCATTAATAACCCAGTTTGCGTTATATTTATTTCGTGCGATATTGACCATTTCATTTACCCATTTGCTGTGCTCATGTTTTACGGTCGTCTTTGTGTGTATTTCTAGCACGAGTCCTTCTGATTGTAGGCGCTGGAGTATGTCTAGTGTGCTGTCAGTTGAGTTGTGGTTAACAACAATAAACCCATCAACACCCATGGCGTGATGAAAACGTATGTTTTTTTCAATGATATTTTCTTCATCTTTAACAACAAGTGTCATGATGAGTTTGATTTTGTTATAGTCGTATACGTTATTGATCAAGTTGTCACGACGCAACCTTCTTTTATCCCTATCAAAGATTAAACATGTTAATAATTTTGCGAGTAATTTGTTCATTTTTATCCTGTTTTATTTATATTAATTGTTTGAATATATTTTCAATGTATATTTTTTGCCATCTATCACAAAATATGCAGGGTATAGCTCGTTGTCAACAACCCTGAGTAGATTAAATTGTTCTTTAATGGATTTGTTAACGTCTAGCATACAATCATCAGGGGTACGTTTAGGATAGAATGTTTCATCGCCTGTTTGAGGTGTTGCTTTCAAATTTTTATAATTGTTTACAAGTGCAAGGGCCATTTCGATTTTTTTTGTTGCGATCAGTTTGCGCCATTCGTCTGCAAGTTCATGGCCGGCAAAGTTCACAGTTTCTTTTAAATAGATATCTCCAGCATCTACAGAGAGTGTCGCTTCAAATGCTGTTAGTACAATGCTGTTTTTCCCTTCAAGGATTTGCCAACTTGCTGGCGACCAGCCTTTCCCCTTTGGTAGATCGCTTTCATGTATTACAATATTGTATTTATTCATTGCGAGTTTATCTTGCTTTATAAGCTCAAAACAACTGAAGAAAAATGCTATATCGCCGCTAATAAGTTCATCTTTAGAGTTTATTAAAAAAACATCGTGCCCAAGTTTTGCTAACATATCTTTTAGGATAAGATTATATTCATTCATGTAGCTGTTTTTATCAGTTAAGATTGTTATCGTTAGTTTATTCATTTGCTAATACTCATATTATATTCAAGTTTTTCATCTAGTTTATCATAAAATTGCTCAAGATTATCAGAGTTTTCAATAATATTTATCAGTTTTTTCTTAAAAGTATCACCTTCAAAATGTGATAAATAATGATTAAACAATTTTTCAGTAGCGATTATTTGCTCATCTTTTGAGTGTAATAATTTTAATATGCCATGTTGCATATCATTAGTGTTTTCATACATGTATTCATAATCGTTTGGGAAATATTCATGAAAAGAAAATAGAGCATTTTCACGATTAATTTTCACAACAGTTGGTTTTTTCCATTTCATTAGCTCTATTTGAGTAAGCGCAGACGAAACAGGGAAGCTATCAATAAATAAATCACACGATTGAAAATATAACGCATAATTTGCCGAAAAGTTAGTGAGAATAAGTCGATCTTTTACGTTTGAATTGTGAAATATTTCCTGAATGATTGCATGTTCTTCCTCGCTAAAAATCGACATTACTACGTGCTGTAGATTTTGTTCTGCTTCTAGTAGCAATTTTATCATTTCAAAATATTTTGAGCCACCATCATTGTCGAAAAACTTATAGCCACTAGCGCCAGATAATGTGAAATAGTTGCCTTCTTTAATACCTAGCTCTTTTCTTTTATTTAAGATATCATCATTATTGTAGTATGTAATGTCTTTAGTTTTTTCATCAACCAAGCCTAGTATGTGGCATTTATCGACACCTCTATAATGTTTTGTTACATAGTGGGTTGTTGGCATGCACTCCCAAACTAAATCAGCATAAGAAAAGCCAAGCGCTGGGTAATGTGAGCCATGGTTCATGTAAATAACTTTGATATTAGTATATTTCTTTAGCATATATAGTATTGCAGTTGCTACAGGGTCGTCCATGTGCTGGAATGAAAATACAACTTTAGGGCCAAACGAAACTATTTGTAAAAATAAATCTTCAAGAGCATTTTTAAAGTTGAAGATTTGTTTATCTATACCTAAAACTTTTGAATATTGTTCAATTTTTTTTAATTTTACAGGCGCAGCATTATATGAGTCTGCTCTTTTGACAATTGCTGTTGCAAGCTCATACCTATCTGCTAGTAGTTCAACTAATGTTTTTAGCAACTCAGTATGCCCGCCCATATCTGCCAAAAAAGTCGCTAGAAAAAGGACCCTATTGTTATTAATTGCACCTATAGGGAAATCTTTGTTTCCAAATGTATTGTCGATGTATGAGCTGATATTCTTATCATATTTTTCACAATCGAAGCCACCATTGAGGGAAAATCCATCTATGATATTTAAGAACGGCTCTAGCCTTTTAGAGTAGCGAACACCAAGGAAATAGTCACAAACATAGTTGCCACGAATTTTTGTTTTAAATATTTTCATTTAAATTATACCTGCTACTTTTTAACAAGGTCTATGCAGCGTGCATCTTGTATAGATTTTATCACGTCAAGGTTGTCATAGCCGTGTTTTTCATCGGGCTCTAGATGGGTGCCTTCTGCCCATTCGTTCCATGCGTTTATAAATATAAAGCCTGCGTCTTTAGCTTTTGTCACAAGCGTATTTTTCACAGCTGTTTTATAGAGTTCATAAAAATATTCTTTGCTTGTATTGTATAAAATGAGTGGGCCGTTTGGACCTCTCCTAGCAGAGTTATCCCACGCTGGACACACTGATTTATACCTTGTATATCTAGGCTCTTTACTGTTGCACATCGTTTTTAGTACGCTTGAATAATTTACAAGGTTTAAGTTCCAATTTTCATCATACGCTTTAATGTTATTTTCTTTAAAGTTCTTATTTGCATCAAAATATTTTGGCGCAAATTCTGTAGCAGCGTCAAACCCCATGCTATAAGGGTCCTCTTGTTTGAAGTTCTGCATAGAGATTAAGTAGATGCCATCGAACCCATGCTCTTTTATGATATTGCGCCATTTGTTAGTTAGTGCACGTATTTCTGGTATGATTTCTGCACGGTAAATAAGTAGCACGGGCTTGCCATCGTGCTTTATATATCTTTCGTCTTTAAAAGCTATGAGCATGTCTTTAAACATGTTCAGCATATTTGCTTCGCTGTAATCTTGGGGCATTATTATGTTTTTTTCGCCACCGTCCCATACACGTGTCCAGTTTTCGTTAGCCCATGCAAAGCAAAAAGGAAAATTTATATCCTTGTTAGCAAGATAATTATTTATTGGTTTTTCAAGCAGTCGTTTGCCATCTTTAAAGTGGTAATAGTAAAAACAAAAACCGTAAATGCCATATTTTTTCGCCATATCAGCTTGCTTAGCCATTACTGCTACATCTGATAGGTCATAATATCCAACATCTTCATGTGGGATATGTGGTTGATAGTGCCCATCGAATAATGGTTTCGCTTTTTTCACATTAGTCCACTCAGTGAAGCCTTTGCCCCACCACTCGTTATTTTCTGGTATTTCATGAAACTGTGGTAAATAAAGCGCTATCGGCTTTATAAACTCAGAGATAGTGTTATCGCTATTTTTAGTTGCGAAGTTGGCAAATTTAGAGTCATATCGTTTTGCTCGGCAATATTTTATAGCATCGTTTGCAAGGCTTTTAATAAGTTCTGCAGCTGCGTAGATAACTATAAATGGTAATAGTAGTGGATATCTTCTAAACAAATAATATAGCGTTTTAGGGTGAATTTTGCCGTTTGACTCGCGACTTTTTTTATGTAGTTCTTTGAAATTTGTCATATAAATAATGCTCCTAATAGCACCTTTTGCTAGATAGCGCCGTTTAAAAACTCTGTAGCTTTTTCGATAATGTACTCTTGGGTATTATCATCAAGTCCGTAATATAGTGGCAACCTTACAAGTGTTTCAGAAATTTTGTTTGTGTTAGCCATATCTCCACTTGTGCGCCCATATCTTAAGCCTGCAGGTGATGAGTGTAGTGGGATATAGTGGAAAACACTCATTATGTCGTTATCTTTTAAATGTTTTATAAATGCTGACCTTGTTGGTAAGTCTTTGAGCCTGATATAAAACATGTGTGCGTTATGTGTGCAATAGTCTGGTATGAATGGTAATTGAATTTTACCATCATCTGCAAACTGTTTGAATGCATCATAATACTTTTGCCAGATATTTAATCGCCTGTCGTTTATTGACTGCATTTGTTGAAGTTGAGGGTATAAGTATGCTGCAATCATATCTGATGGCAGGTAGGAAGAGCCAAGCTCAACCCAGGTATATTTGTCAACTTGTCCTCTGAAGAATTTACTTCTGTTTGTTCCTTTTTCTCTGATGATTTCAGCTGGTTCGATAAATTTTTCATCATTGATGAGCAAAGCGCCACCTTCGCCAGATGAAATATTTTTAGTCTCATGAAATGAAAAACAGCCAAGGCTAGCGATGCTTCCACACGGCTTGCCTTTGTATGTGCTGCCAACAGCTTGTGCTGCATCTTCAACAACTGCAAGGTTATGTTCTTTTGCGATTGCCATGATTTTATCCATATCGCATGGAACGCCAGCATAATGGACAGGAACAATAGCTTTTGTTTTCTTAGTGATTGCTGCTTCTATTTTGCTTTCGTCTAGGTTGCAAGTATCAGGTTTAATGTCTACAAATACTAGTTTTGCACCACGTAACGCAAACGCACTAGCCGTCGTCACAAAAGTGTATGATGGGCATATAACTTCATCACCTTCTTTTATATCAAGCAAAAGAGCTGACATTTCAAGTGCAGCAGTGCATGATAATGTTAGCAAGGCTTTTTTAGATGTTGTAGCGTTTTCAAGCAAGCCATTGCAAAGTTTTGTGTATTTTCCATCACCGCTTATGTGTTTTGAGTCGATAGCGTCTTTGATATAGTCAAATTCATTGCCTAAGAATGGCGCTTCATTAAAGTTTATCATTTTGTAGTATTGTCCTGTGTTATATGTATATTGGATTGTAGATACAGAGCTTGTTTTTGTCAATCATAATTGGATGATTTCGTTAAGTGTTATGAGAACTAATATCTTATATCCATTTTTTTCATTTTATTGTAAAGTGTCGCTCTTGATATTCCTAGTGATTTTGCAGTGTTTGAAACATGCCAGTTGTGGCGCTGCAAGGCAGATACGATTATGTCATGAGTATGTGTTTCTAGTAGTTGCGGCGCTTGCCCGTAAGAGCTTGCTGTGATAATTTCTGGCAGATGTTCGGCCATGATAATGCGCTCATTATTAAGTGAGTATATTGCTGATATGATAGAGTTTTCAAGCTGCCTAATATTTCCAGGCCATTCATAGTTCAGTAAAATGTTTTCTACTTCTTCAGACATTTCAATATTAGTGCCTTTTGTACGGTTTTCTCGCTCGATAAAATGCTCAGCAAGTAACAACACATCAGAGCCGCGATCTTTTAAAAGTGGTATTTTTATATTGATGACTGCTAGCCTGAAATATAGATCATCTCTAAATTCATTTTTAGTGACTTTATCGTATAAGTTCACGTTTGTTGCTGCAATTATTCTGACGTTTATTGGGATAGGCTCTTTTGAGCCAATGCGGGTGATTTGCCTTTCCTCTAAAACACGTAATAATACAGGCTGTAGCGCAAGTGGCATATCGCCTATTTCATCTAAGAAAAGTGTGCCGTTGTTCGCATATTCAATTTTACCCATGCTGCCAGCCTTAACAGCGCCTGTGAAAGCCCCTTCAACATATCCAAACAGTTCACTTTCAATTAAGTTGCTAGGTATAGATGCGCAGTTAATGGCAACGAAAGGCCCAGTTAACCCTGAAGCATCATGTATAGCTTGAGCGACAAGCTCTTTGCCTGTGCCACTGCCGCCGATTATTAGCACGTTGTGGTTAGAATCTGATATGTTGTAAACTTTTTCTTTCAAATTATTTAGCGAAATATGGTTGCCAATCATGTTATCTAGCGAGTACCTGACAGACGAACTTGTTTTATCTTCTGATACGAATAGGGCATAACCGATTACGTGCTTGTCGGCATCGTCTCGCAAGTGGTTTATACTTATTTGTATAGTGTTGCCGTTAGGTAGCGACAGTTTATGTCTGTTGGCAAGTTTATTTTTAGGCTTTGAATATGAGCTTTTGATTAACCTATCAATATTAGGTATATATTCTTGCAGGTTGGTGCTATTTGTGTATGAAATTGTACTCTTAGCATGCTCGCAAATATATGCGATATTGTTTTTGCTATTAATGCTTATAATGCCAATATTTTTTGCTGAGTCTTGCATGTTTAATTTTATTGTTGCTTTAATCAAAGATGATGTAAGTTCAATTTTTTCAATATCAAGCATGTTTTGCAGTGAAGTAAGCAGTGAAGTAATAAAATTAAACTTTTTTGTAGCACTAGGGATTGCAGCATCGTCGATATAGTGTTGCAATAGCGTGAGTGAGCCTATAAGTTTACCGTGTACATGGATAGGCAGTGCAACAGCTAGCTGGTTGTTGAATATATCTAAGTAGTGATAGGGCCCTATGAGTTGAGTTGGTGCATTGTTTACCATAGATAGATGGTGCGCAGTTGTGCCAACAGCTTCAAACGATAGATTTGCACCAACGCATACATTGATTTTTTCAAGGTCGTGCATGTGGTTGTCATTACCAACTATAAAGATAACCTTACCTTTTGCGTTAACAATTATTATTGTCTGCCCAGCAAGTGCGATATCCATCTTATTAAACATACTTTGGATAGCTGTAAAGATTGAGCTGTCAATATCATCAGCCGTTAGTTGCTTTTCACTATAGCTCAACCTTGGGAGTTTGTCAGTTGGAAGCAAGTTGTTAGCTTTAGCATCTTTCCATGAGTTTAGTATAGCGCTAGGCAAACCATGTGATATGTTATAGTTGTCATGAAAGATGTAATCATGCTTTATGTTTGCCACCCTTGACCACTCGTCAAGCACAAGTTTAGATATAATAGTGTTGCTAAAAGGTACTAATTCTTCTGCCATATGAGCTATCTCCCTTGTTTCGTTATAAACAATAACATTGTTTGTAAATTTTGTAAAATAGTTTTTTGAAAATAATATATAGAAAATTGTAAATTAGTCTAATAATTATACATTATGTTTGGCACAATGTCTAAATATTAGACACAGGCAAGAATGAGAAATATTAAAAATCCTTAATAATCGTTGTTTTATGACTTGGCACGTTAGTTGCATATAGATGCTTGTTAACTTATTAAAGTGACGGAGGAAAGAAGATGTCTGAACAAGATCCAAAGGGTGAAAAACAAGAGCAAGATGCTCTACAGATTGTTAAGGACCCAAAGAACTATATCTCTGGTGCAGAGATGCAAGCGCGTGAAGATGCTCGCGCAGGTGAAGAAGGCGGCGTATCTCGTCGTAATTTATTGAAGTACAGTGGTGCTGCAGCAGCTGCTCTTTCTGTTGGTGCTTCTGCGGTTACTGGTTTTAAAACTGGTCGCTCGGGAGATGCTTACACTGGTTATGGTAGAACTTTTCAAGGTGAAGATATGTTCTTCAACCGTGAACCATTCCGTGCAGAAACTGCTGCAATGATGGAGCCTGTTGGTGAAGTTACAAGACCAGATTGGTATGACCACCTATTTAGAAGGCTAGGTGCTGTTGGCGCTTTAATTGGTAGCAAACAATGGACGCCTGACATGGGTGTTGAAAACATGCCTGGAACAGTTGGCGAGTATTTCCGTAAATATCCAGAAAAATTAGCATATGTATTAGATAGCTTTGAGCGCAACGTAAAGCAACGCGAGTATTGGGATAAAACAGCTTATAAAAGATATGCGCTTGCGGGTGCATATACAAGGGGTTATGAGCACTCTATGTACAACCACTCAGGCTCAACTGTTCCTGAAGAGCCAGCTGATGTGTTGAAAAAGACTGGTGTACCTCAACCGCCAGAGGTTTGGGATTATCGCCAAGTTGTTAAGCCTGAGCATAAGATGCACTTTAAATCACCAGCACATGCGACTAAGCTTATAAAAGCGATGACTCATTTATTTGGTATGTCAGTTGTTGGTATTTGTAAATTTGATGAGCGCTTTATGTTTAAGAACGTAATGCGTGGCATGCCAGATGATGGCCATGACACTTGGGGCGATAAAGTACCTGAACATTGGAAGAGCATCATCGTTTTTGGTGTTCCAATGCATTGGGACGGTGTTGCATCAGCAATCGGTTATTCAACTTCTTTCGATGCATATTTCCGCTCAAGAGTTGCAGCAGGCTTGCTAGAAAAATTTATCATGCAATTAGGCTACCCAGCTCGTGCGCAGTTCCCTGGTTACCACTATGAGATTATGATTACGCCTTACACATTATTATCAGGTTTAGCAGAATACTCTCGTGCTGGTTTAGCAATGGTTCCAGAAATTGGAGCAAACTTCCGCCCAGCAGCTGTTATCACAGATATCGAGTTTGAATATGATAAACCGATCAACATTAACATGGCTGCATTCTGTAAGAAATGTAAGATTTGTGCTGAAACTTGTCCATCGGGCGCTATCACGTTTGATGATGAGCCAAACACAGTTATCCGTGGTTTCAAACGTTGGTGGTTAGATGAAGAAAAATGTTATCAACAGTGGGCAAGTGGGCAAACAGTTGACGGCCTAGGTTGTCGTGTTTGTGTTGGTGTTTGTCCGTTCTCTCGTAAGAATACATGGATCCACGCAATCTCTCGTGAGCTAGATGCTCGTGACCCATTTGGTATCGTTGGTACAGGCTTACTTGCTATGCAACAGAACTTCTTCAAGTATCCGAAAGGTGAAGAGTTCCGTGCAACGTGGGATGGCGGTACTGAGGCAGTTTACCATGACCCAATCTGGTGGGAGCGTTCGGAAGATTTCTTTACTAATGTTCCGAAAGAGTGGGATTATAACGGAATGCATTAGTTTTGCTGTTCTTTTGCTTTGATACGTTGTTGGTTAGAAAAAATAATGCTCATGTACCTTCTAGTCTCAAAGCAAAACTCCTAGCAAAATGCATATTTATGCAAATTACAATGGCATGTTTAATGCCTTAAACAGAGTTAAATAAAAAATCGGAGGTAATACAATGTTTCCAGGAACAGTAATGATAAACAGTCTCTACTGGATGATATTCGGTATAATGCAACTTTTAATAATCGCAGGCGGTTACGCTTGGCTAAAATCGGCTAACAAGAGTGTTAAGCCATGGCAAATGGCTATTTTATACGGTACATTCGCATCATTTTTATTAGTAATCGGTGGTGGTTTTACACTAGCTGGTGAGTATGAATCACAAGCTGGTTGGTACTTCATAGGTTTCCTAGGTGTGCCACATATATTAGCATTTGCTTTATTTCTAAGGTTATTTGTGTTCAAAAAGCACGCTGCTTAAATTGTAATCCAAGCTACAATCTTAAGTAACATTCTCATCTCCTAAATTGAAAATGTGCTTAGTGACACTTACATCGCAGTAGTACTTTATGTGCTACTGCTTTTTTTATGAATACATTTGCATTTTTCTATTTATCATGTCATTATATATGTATTCAATATGAGGTGGGGGTTATATTATGAATTTAAGAACTTTTAGTTACAATCGTAGTAGTATAAAGTCAGGTATTTTGCACTTTGGTGTTGGCAATTTTCACCGTGCTCATCTAGAGAGTTATACTAATTCTCTTTTAAATTTAGGTAAAGATATTGACTGGGGCGTATGTGGTGCAATGATTATGCCGCAAGACGAAGCTCTATATCATAAGTTGAAACAGCAACAAGGCGTATATTCGCTAACGGTTTGTGGTCGTGATGGTCAAAACTCTGTTGAGTGGATAGGTTCACTCGTTGAACTATACTGGAGTTGTGAAGACCTAGAGGCTATCATAAACAAGGTTGCAGACTCGTCAATTCGTATCATTTCATTAACAATCACTGAAGGTGGTTACAACTTAGATAACGAAACAGTAGAAAATGACATAAAAAACCCAGCAACACCTAAAAGTGTTTTTGGTATCGTTGCAGAGGGGTTACGTCGTCGTATCGCAAATGGTGGTGGCGCATTAACTATACTTTCTTGTGATAATCTGCAACATAACGGTGAAGTGTGTAAAGAAGTGTTCATGTCATTCTTTAGAAAACAAGATAGTGAACTTGCAAAATGGGTAGAGCAAAACGTTACTTTCCCAAGTTGCATGGTAGATAGGATAACACCTGCAACTACTCCAGCAGATGTTGAGCGTATTAATGAAACTCTTGATAAGGAAGACTTAGCGCCTGTTTATTGTGAAGATTATCTACAATGGGTTATTGAGGATAACTTTGCTGCTGGTCGCCCAGCATGGGAAGAGGTTGGTGTCGAGTTTACAGATGATGTTGCACCATATGAGAAGATGAAGTTATCGCTGTTGAATGCTTCTCACTCGCTTTTATCGTATCCGTCATTTTTAGGTGGGTATCGTAAAGTCGACCTAGCTATGCGTGATGAGCGTATCATTAAGTTTGTGAAAGACTTTATGGAGCTTGATGTTACTCCGTATGTACCTGCTCCAAAAAACACAGACTTAGCGTTATACAAAAAGACACTTATTGAGCGTTTTGCAAACACAGCTGTTAGTGACCAAGTTTCTCGCTTATGCGGTGATGGTGCTTCGAAGTTTCAGGTTTATGTAATGCCTGTTGCACAAGAGATGTTGAAATCAGGCGATAAAATGGATAGGGTTGCATACCTTGTTGCAGCATACCGCCACTATCTAAAATATAGAACTGATGACAACGGCGACTCGTTTGAAATATTTGAACCATGCTTAACTGATACAGATGTTGAAAAGTTATCGAGCGATGATGCGACATTGTTTTTAACAGCGTCACCGTTTGTTGATTTTGGTATAAGTGAGTACGCAGACTTTGTTGAGCTATATAAAACTATGGCAGATAAAATCAAAGCAGAAGGTGCAATGCCTGTGCTTGAAGGTATAATTTAATGAATGCTGGGCAGAAAAACAGCTATGGTTTAGCCCCGTTTGTATTATTGACGTTTATATATTTCATAGTAGGTTTTTTGACGACAGTAAACGGGCAATTTCAAGCGCCTTTACAGATAGCATTCCTCTCTGGTGCTGATACGCTCAGAAACACTTTGACAACACTCATACCATTCTTTTTCTTCTTGGGTTATTTGTTGAATAGCCCATCTGGAGGAAAGTGGATTAATAAGCTAGGCTACAAAGCAACACTCATGCGTGCGTTGATGTTTATGGTAGGCGGTTTGTTTTTCTATTTAATGGCGTCATTGTTTGCGGCAAATTTTGCAAACGCTGGGATAAATTTAGGTGAAGATTACGTCCCGTTTGGATATTTCATATTTTTGTTTGGATCTTTTTTAATGGGTACGTCAGCAGCGATATCACAAGTGGTTATAAACCCATATGTCAACGCCTATGAATTGCCTAATACTCAACCTGTGCAACGCATGAATATAGTGTGCGCAATTAACTCGATAGGCACAACAATAGCTCCATTTTTTGTGACAGGTATAATGTTTTCTGGAATTGCGATGAAGAATGTAAGTGCTGGCCAACTTATTGTGCCACTTACGATAATGACTGTGTTTATAGTCATTATCTCGCTCATTACATACAGGCTTAAGCTGCCAAACATAGATGGAACTTTTAGTAGTGAAAAGCTTGAGCGTAGCATTTGGTCGTTTAGTCATTTAAAGTGGGGCGTTATAGCTATATTCTTTTATGTAGGGGCTGAAGTTGCTATCGGTGTAAACATAAACCTTTATGCGATTGAGCTTATAGAGAGCGGGCATAAGCTAAGTTTTTTTGGTAGCGAAAACTTGGTGATATCAGGTGTTGAACTAGGTATTCCAGCGCTACTAGCAACGCTCTATTGGGGCGGGTTAATGGTTGGGCGCATATTGTCTAGTTTTGTTAGCCATATATCAGCACGTACTCAATTGACGGTTGTGGCAGTTTTGGCAATCGTATTGACAAGTATAGCAATTCTCCTAGAAAACCCGTGGGTGCTTATCTCAGTTGGGCTTTGTCACTCGGTGATGTGGGGTGCAACATTTTCGTTGTCTGTTATTGGGTTAAAAGAATATACGTCGAAGGCATCAGGTGTTTTTATGATGGGTGTGTTCGGTGGTGCAGTTTTTCCATTGTTGCAGGGCGTTATGGCGGATAGCCTTGGCTCGTGGCAGTGGACGTGGGGCATTGTGATAGTTTGTGAAGCTGTTGTGTTATACTATGCTTTAGTAAAATCGCATATAAAATAAAGGAATGATATGAGTACAGGTAAATATATAGTCGGTATTGGTGAGGCGTTGTGGGATATGTTCCCAACGGGCAAAGAAATTGGTGGCGCATCTGCAAATTTTGCATACCATGTATCGCAATTTGGGTTAAATTCAAAAGTAGTTAGTGCAGTAGGCGATGATTGTTTAGGTGCTGAGCTATTGGGGTGCTTTGATAAAATTGGGCTTCAATATGATGTGCAGAAAACAACATATCCAACAGGTACAGTAGAAGTAGCGCTGGATTTAAATGGTGTGCCAGTATATGAAATAAAAGAGAATGTCGCATGGGATAATATCCCCTTTAATGAACAGCTCGAAGAACTTGCAAAAAATACAAGTGTTGTTTGTTTTGGCTCGCTTGCGCAGCGTAGCAATATCTCAAAAGAAACTATTCGTCGCTTTTTATTATCAATGCCAGCTGAAGAAAATGTGTACAAAGTGTTTGATATAAATTTAAGACAAAATTTTTATACAAAAGATGTGATTATTGAGTCATTAAATCAATGTAATGTCTTGAAAATTAATGACGAAGAACTTATATTAGTGAGTGAGCTGTTTGGTTATAGTAACACAGGGTTTGAAAATGTGTGCAAGCAATTACTTGCTGAATTTAGATTGCAAATTTTGATACTAACATGCGGTGCAGATAGCAGCTATGTGTTTAGTGGTGATGATGTATCGCATATTAGAACGCCTAGGGTTGAAGTTGCCGATACTGTCGGAGCGGGAGATTCATTTACAGCTGCATTTATTTCGTCAATCTTGCAGGGCAAAAACATAGGTGAAGCACATAGTTGCGCTGTTGAAGTTTCTGCATATGTATGCTCACAGAAAGGGGCTATGCCAACACTTCCTAAAGGGTTGTTTTAGTTTTGGGTTGTTTGTTGCTCGGCAAAGTGTATCGTTAGAAAAATTTAATATAAAAGTTCTAGCAAATAATGTGAATTTATGTTATATTTTCTCGTTTATGATTATACTTTATGGTAGCATAAAATAAAATACAGAAAGAGGGTAAGAATTTCTTACAACGGTAGGCAAATGAAGAGTGGTATTGAAAAAGTTTTAGCAATTTTAAGCTTAGGTGCTATGATTGCTGCGTTTTTCCTTGGTACTATGCGTGAGCAAGACGCATTAAGTATGCAGCTAAAGGCGATAGAGCCTGATTTTAAAGCTGTGCAAACTATTGATATCGACTTATATGAAGTTGAGTTAAACAGCGGTGACAAAAAGTTCTTCACAGTTGATCGCTATCCTGGTTATGGCGGTATAATGGTTGTTGGTGTTTTAGTGAGCAAAGTAGGCGTTATTGAATCTGTCGCTATCTTAAGCAGCCCAGATACACCAACCTATATCCAACAAATATGGGACCTAGAACTTCCTCTCCCATACCTAGGTGCTACATTATTGAAAGCAGAAGTGCCTGATTCTATATCTGGTGCAACGCTATCATCTGATGCACTAAAAATCTCTATCGAAAAAGCTAGCAATAACCTTATCGCAAGTGAAGAAGCAAAAGCACTTGGTGCTAACTTCGGCTTCTCTCAAGCAGAAATTGATAAAGCAGTTGCAAAAACTGAAGAACTAAAACAAGTTAAACTAAGCTCTACAGAGTGGATCAAAATTGCAGTTGTTTGTATGTTCTTCTTATTAGCACTTGTTATTACATCTAAAAAATTCACATACAATAAAAAGGTTGCAAGATATGCGTTACTCGTTGTATCTATCGGTCTAATGGGCTTCTTATATAGCATGCAATTCTCATTAAGCACTATTGTAATGCTTGTATCTGGTGCATGGTTGCAAGGCTTAGCATCATATGCTCCATTGATATGCTTAATCTTAGCTATAATCATATTTGTTGTTACAAAAAAGAATTTATACTGTTCACACATTTGTCCATTCGGCGCAATTCAAGAAGCAGTAGCATTAATTTCAAACTGTAAAAATCCTGAAATCAACCACCTTACAAGATGGGGTTCAAGATTATTCGCACTTGGTTTAATGTGTATGGCATTGTATTTCTCTAACTCATCGCTAGCTACTTACGAGCCGTTTGGTAAAGTTTTCGGCTTTATCGGTTCGATAACGTTCTTCGCATTAAGTATCACAGCGACAATCGGTGCGTTATTTGTTAGGATGCCTTGGTGTAGATTATTCTGCCCAGTTACGCCATTCTTTGATTATATCCAGTTCTGGCGTTCATGGTTGTTCGGTAAAAAGAAGAAACAAGAAAAGGCGGTGGCATAATGAATAAGATTTTTACATATTTATTTTTCTGTGCGTTTCTATTTTTCTGCTCTTCGATTGTCTATGTGCAAGGCGTTGCAGATGCAGAACAACGTGCAAAAGGTGTTGTAGCTATTGCGTCACTTGAGGGTGGTGCTACAGGTGGTTCTGCCCCTGAGGATGATATACCAATGGATTACGAAAAATTTTCGTTACCAAACTATTAATAATTTTTATAAAATAATATTATGTTGGGCTACTGTTTAGTAGCTCAACTTTTTTTAAGGTGGGGAGTGTTATGAGTGAAGAAGTAAAGGCAGCAAACGAAACTGCTGAAGTTAAAGATTTGGTGTTAGTTAAACCAGTTATCCATGGAAAAGGTGGGCAACTATTTTTCAACCCAGAGTTTGTTGAAGCGACTGTTAAAGCAATTATTGATTTAAAATCTAAAAAAGTTTTTGAAGATTACTTTGAATACATTAAACAAGTTTGCGAACAAGCAGATGAAGTTTTCAAGCCAGAAGAAAAGGATGCAACATACCCTGAAGCAACTGTTGAAGGTGTTACTGTTGATGGTGACGGCATTACATGTATCGCTTCGCTATTTTTGAGCAGATTGTTTAACGAGTGTGGTGTAGCGTTATTGCAGAAAGGTCTATTTGAAGCTGCTGATGAATGTTTCAAAAAATCTTATATCTATGACGACACAAACATAACTACACTATACAACTTAGCTGATGTATCTTTCTGTTTGCACGAGTATGAATTAGCAATAGAATATTGCGACGAAGTGTTAAAAAGAGAAGAAGACCATATCGGTGCTATCTATCTAAAAGGCTTAGCGTATTCAAGCGACTCAAAACCAGAGGAAGCGGTTACATGGTTCAAAAAGACAGTTGAGCTCGACCCAAACTCGATGGGCGGTAACTACTGGGCTGGCGAATGTTCGCTATTTACACAAGACTACGAAGGCGCGTTCCCATACTTTAAGCGTGCTTATGAAATATCAGAAGGGAAACATAGCGATAGCGCAAGAGGCTATGCAATTTGCGCAATGATGGTAGGGCAAGCTGAAATCACTGTTGATATTTGTGATGCGTTGATTAAGACTGATCCATCTAACCAAATGATGGCTATGCAAATCAAAGGCGATGCTCATATCAAATTAGATCAACCTGTTGAGGCTGGTGTTTGCCATGCTCAACTAGTAGAGGTTGAGCTTGATGCAAGAGATTTAGTTATCAATAGGGTTGGCATAATCGAAAAAGAGTTAAGCAGAGATGCTGCGCTTGCATATGTTCATACAATTTTAGATATTGTTCCTGATATGATTGACGCGTTCATTAATTATATAGAGAATGGCGAAATGACGAAGAAGTCAGATTGTTCTTCTTGTGCAACAAGTTCGACATGCACAGATGAAGTTAAAGCAACTTGTGACGGCTCAAAAGCTGAATAATTCAAATTAGATGCTAGTGGCAGAAATGTTGCTAGCATTTTTTTTATATTTTTACTTGCTACTTTTTGATAATGTATTATTATATAATAATGCAGATGTTTCAGTGCGTGTTGGAGGTACTCTGTGTTAACTATTGAGAGAATATTATTGCTTGTTTGTATGTTGATATTTGCGGGCATTGGTGTCTATTTAGGTGGAATAAAAATAGGCATATTCACAGTTGTGTACTCAGTGTTTATTTATGTTTTTATATTAGTTGTTTATGGGCGAGTTAGGAAAGAGTTAGATAGCGTAGCACATTATGTTGAAGGACTCGAGACCTTAAGCGGTGACGTTGAAGAAGCTACGTCAAAACGCAGAATTTTAGCATGTGTCATGGAGATGATACAACAGCAAGCAGGTAGCTATAAGGGGCTTGCAAAGAGCTATGTACGCACTAAGCTCAGTTTAACAACAGCCGCTGATGACTTAACTCAATCACAACAACATGTTGTTGAAAAGGTTAATAGCGTTGAATGTAAAGTTAAGGAGCTAAGCCAAGTAATTGCTGAATTCATGGAAACATCTGAGCGAGTAAGGCTGCAAAGCCTTAAGGCAGAGCAGTCAGCTGTAGATTGTTTAGATAAATCATTAGAGTGTGGCAAGTCAACAAGCAGTAACATCGAACTGATAAAGGTTATCGGTGAAACAGCGGAACAAATTGTTGAAGTAATGGCAGAGTTTTTAACATATGGCGAGGAAATGCGCTTAAGCGTTTCTAACATCATGCAAATTGCAGACCAAACAAACTTGCTAGCATTAAACGCAGCTATTGAGGCGGCTCGCGCTGGTGAGTCTGGCAGAGGGTTTGCCGTTGTAGCTGATGAGGTGCGTAAGCTAGCTGAGAAGACTAACACATTCGCATCAGATATTGATGATGTAATCAAGAAGCTGTATACACGTACAGATGATATGTCTGTGAAAGTTAATCGAAATGCAGAGTTAGTGTCAGAGGCGATCTCATCAAATATGAACACTGGCGTATTGATACTAGAGATTAAAGAACATACTGATGAAATAGTTGGCATATCGCAAGAGTTTACAAACGATATGAACCAACAGATAGGCAAGCTTGAAGGCATCGCAAACTTAATAGGTGTCATAAACGATGAGAACTGCATAGCAGTATCCCATGTGGATACAAGTTTAAAAATGGGCGAAGCGCTCATGAATATTACGGACTCAATGGCTAACACTGCTAATAAATTTGAGAATAATATTGGCGCATTCTTTGAGTTTGATAAAAAACTGTTCACTGATTTTAAGGAGATAGATAGGCAACATGGAAGATTGATAGAGCTTATCAATAATTTATATACAGCATTTAGCAATAACGATAGCAGAGATACAGTAGGAAAAATACTGTCAGAGTTGTTAGATTATACCGTAACGCATTTCAAATATGAAGAAAGCATGATGGAGAAAGCTAAGTATCCAAAAGTTGCAGAACATATGAAAATGCATGAAAGTTTTATCGCAAAAATCCAAGCGGAGTATGATAAATTCAATCATGGTGAAAACATAAACGGTTTGTTAGTGTTAGACTTCTTGCGTGATTGGCTCATTACGCACATCATGAAAGTCGATAAAGAGTACGCAAAGTACTTGATAGATGCAAAAATTAAGTAAATGTTAGGCGGCTGAAAAGTCGCCTATTTTTTTGATTAACATTAAGCTATTTTATAGGTGTGTTATAAATCTTGAAAATACGTATTATCTATGATATAAAACAAGACTACTAAAATAAAGCATTGGGGAATAATATGAGAAGTGATATTATCAAGCAAGGTTGCGATAGAGCACCAAATAGAGCATTATTATACGGTACAGGTATTACGCCTGAGCAAATGAAACAGCCATTTATTGGCATTTGTTCAAGTTTTACAGATCTAATCCCAGGTCACACAGGCATGCGTACATTAGAGCGTTCTGTTGAAAAGGGTATCCACACAGGTGGTGGCCAAGCGTTTATTTTCAGCGTTCCAGGCGTGTGCGATGGTATCGCTATGGGTCACTTTGGTATGCGTTATAGCTTGCCTAGCCGTGATGCAATCGCAGATATGATTGAGTGCGTTGCAGAAGCTCATGCGCTTGATGGTATCGTGTTTATCACTAACTGCGATAAAATTACTCCAGGTATGCTTATGGCTGCCGCTCGTATAAATGTTCCATCTATCATTGTTACTGCTGGCCCTATGATTTCAGGTAACTGGCGTATGACTAGGCGTGACTTCATTACAGATTCTTTTGAGGCTGCTTCAAAATTCGCAACAGGTCAAATTGATGAAAAAGAAATGACTAACCTAGAAATGACAGCTTGCCCAGCAGAAGGCTCTTGCCAAGGCTTGTTCACAGCGAACACAATGGCTTGCTTAACAGAAGTTATGGGTATGTCGCTTGCTGGCTCAGGTACTGCTATTGCTGGCCATGCTAAGAAAAAGCGTATCGCGTTCGACTCAGGCGTTGCTGTATGTAACTTAGTTAAAAACGACATCCGCCCACGCGATATCATGACGGAAGACGCATTCCACAACGCTATCGTTGCAGATTTAGCACTCGGTGGCTCTACAAACACAACATTACACTTACCAGCTATCGCAAACGAAGCAGGTATCAAGTTCACAATAGATGCGTTTGATAAACTCTCTCGCTCAACTCCGCACATCACAAGCTTACGCCCAGGTGGCACATTCTTCATGGAAGATTTAGAGTTTGCGGGCGGTATTCCAGCGATTATGAAATCGTTAAAAACATTATTGAAAGATAACAAAACTGTTTCCTCTTTCACAACACACGAAATTTGTGACAGAGCAGAAATATATGATGACAACATCGTTAGAAGCATAGATAACCCATATCACAAAGAGGGTGGTATCGCCGTACTTAAAGGTAATATCGCTCCACGTGGTTGTGTAATTAAGCAATCGGCGGTGATTGATGAAATGCTTGTTTTCACAGGTACTGCAAAGGTTTATGAGTCTGAGGAAGATTGTATGGCGGCTATCCGTGCAGGCGAAATAGTGAACGGTGACTTTGTCGTTATCCGCTATGAAGGCCCAAAAGGTGGCCCTGGTATGCGTGAAATGCTTGCACCAACAGCAGCTATCTCTGGCTTAGGCTTAAAAAACGTTGCATTAATTACTGATGGGCGCTTCTCTGGCGGTACTCGTGGGCCATGTATTGGGCACGTTTCACCAGAAGCAGCAGACGGTGGCGTGATTGCATTCGTTGAAAATGGCGATAAAATCTCTATAGATGTCCCTAACCGCACAGTACACCTAGATGTAAGCGATGAAGTGCTTGCAGAACGTCGCAAAGGTTGGGAAAAACCAGCGCCGAAGGTTAAGAGTGGTTATTTGGCGAAGTATGCGAGGAATGTTTCGAGCGCCGATGAGGGAGCAATCTACAAATACGAATAAATTTACTTATCTTTCACTTTGATACGTCGTTGTTTAGATAAAGCAATGCTCATGTACCTTCGTTTGTGTACACTCCGCTTGCTTTTTCTAAGCCGCCTAG
>CAYJDR010000008.1:0-56182 GCA_964368965.1 uncultured Deferribacteraceae bacterium | reverse complement strand
TTGCTATTAACACTTGAAAAAGCAATATGTCTGTGATATTAATAAAAGATTATACATAGTTTTATTTTTATAGAATGCGTTTCAAGGGAGTGATAATCATGATATTATCTGGAAGCGAGATATTAATAGAAAGCCTTAAGCAAGAAAATGTCGATGTAATATTCGGCTACCCTGGTGGTGTTGTTTTAGGTCTATACGATACATTATATGATGCTGATGTTAGGCACATTTTACCTCGTCACGAGCAAGGTGGCGCACATGCTGCTGATGCTTACGCTAGGGCAACTGGTAAAGTTGGTGTTTGCCTTGCAACAAGTGGCCCTGGTGCTACAAACTTAATCACGGGCATAGCAACAGCTTATATGGATTCTACTCCATTAGTAGTTATCACTGGTCAAGTTTTGAAAGAACTTATCGGTGGCGATGCGTTCCAAGAGGCTGATATTATTGGTATAACTCGTCCTATTGTTAAACATAGCTACCTTGTGACAGACACAAAAGATATAGCGCAAACAGTAAAGGAAGCTTTCCATATCGCATCAACTGGTCGTCCTGGTCCTGTTTTGATTGATATTCCGAAAGATGTTTTCACTGCGAAAGTAAAATATGCACCTGCTACAGAAGTGGAGCTTTTAGGTTACAACCCTACTGCTGGTGGGCACCCTGTGCAAATCAAAAAAGTATTGAAAGGTTTAGAAACTGCAAAAAAACCTGTATTTTTAGTTGGTGGCGGTTTAATTTCATGTGGTGCAACTGATGAGTTCATCAAGCTTGCTAACATAGTTGGTGCGCCTGTTGTTACGTCATTCATGGGGCAAGGTGGTTATCCATCAACTGAACCATATTGGATAGGTTGGATAGGTATGCACGGCAATTATGCATCAAACATGGCTGTTATGGAGTCTGATTTTATTGTTGCGATAGGCACAAGGTTTACAGACCGCTCTACAGGTCGTTTAGATAAATTTGCTGGCAAAGCAACGCTTGCACATGTTGATGTAGACCCTACATCAATTAGTAAAAATGTGGAAATTGATATCCCTGTTGTTGGTGATATCAAAAACGTTTTACAAATGTGCCTAAAGTACGCTGATGGCTACAAGTTTGATAAAAATGCAGACACTCGCGCAGAGTGGTTAAAGCAAGTAAAAGATTGGGATGCGGACAAACCGTTCTCATATGAATATAGCGACAGCATCATTAAACCTCAATACGTTGTTGAGCGTATTTGTGCGTTGACTAATGGTGAGGCGATCATTGCAACAGATGTTGGCCAGCACCAAATGTGGACGGCGCAATATTACAAGTTTAAATATCCTCGTCAATTTATCTCATCTGGCGGTATGGGTACAATGGGCTTCGGCTTACCAGCAGCTATGGGTGCGAAAGTTGGTTGCCCAGATAAAGAAGTTTTCAGCATATCTGGCGATGGCTCTATATTAATGAACATCCAAGAACTTACGGCATGCGTTCAATACCAACTAGGTGTAAAAGTTGCGATACTTAACAACAGATTTTTAGGCATGGTAAGGCAATGGCAACAGTTATTTTTTGATAAGCGTTACTCAAACACTTGCTTAGATGTTCAGCCAGACTTTGTAAAGCTTGCGGAAGCTTATGGTTGTGTAGGCTTGAGGGCAGAGAAACCGTCTGATGTAGATGGCGTTATACTAGAGTCATTGAAGGTTAAAAAACGTCCTGTTATGATGGACTTCTTGACAGCTAGGGAAGAAAATGTTTATCCTATGGTTGCACCTGGTGCCGCTATAGATGAAATGATAATAAGGTAGGTGCATCATGCGACATGTAATATCAGTACTTGTTGAAAATAAGTTTGGTGTGCTTTCTCGTATATCTGGGTTGTTTTCTGGTAAGGGTTACAATATCGAAAGCTTAACAGTTAGCAAAACAGAGCGTGATGATGTATCGAACATGACTATCGTCACAAGTGGCGATGATAAAGTTATCGAGCAGATAGTTAAGCAATTACGTAAACTTATCAATGTTTTAAAAGTTAGGGATCTAACGAGCTATACACATATCGAGCGTGAACTTGTATTAGTTAAAGTTTTTGTTAGCCAAAAGCACAGAAATGATATATATAATATAGTCAACACGTTTCGCGGCAAGGTTATCGACTTAACGGCGGACTCTATGGTTATAGAGATAACTGGCGATAAAGATAAGCTTGAAGCGTTTGTGGAAGTTATAAGACCTTATGGGTTGATAGAGCTTGTTCGCTCTGGTTGCCTTGCTATTGGCAGGGGTACGAAAGCGACAACTGATATGGATAAAAATAAGAAAATAAATTTATAATGTAAGTATTTACATAATTATTCGGAGGAATTACAGAAATGCAAGTTTATTATGAAAAAGACGCCAATCTAGGCATCATCAAAGGTAAAAAAGTAGCTGTTATCGGTTATGGCTCACAAGGTTACGCTCACTCAAACAACCTTAAAGATTCAGGCGTTGATGTTGTTGTTGGTTTAAGAAAAAACAGTCCATCTTGGGCAAAAGCTGAAAACGCTGGCCTAAAAGTTATGGAAGTTAAAGATGCTGCTGCATATGCAGATTTCATCATGATCTTAGCTCCAGATGAGCACCAAGGCGACATATACAAAAATGATATCGCTCCAAGCATGACAGAAGGCAAATACCTAGTATTCGCTCACGGTTTTAACATCCACTTCGGTCAAATCAAAGTTCCTGCTGGCGTTAACGTTATCATGGTTGCTCCAAAGGGCCCTGGTCACTTAGTTCGTCACCAATACGAAATCGGTAGTGGCGTTCCTTGCTTAATCGCTATCCACCAAGATGCTACTGGCGATGCAACTGATGTTGCACTATCTTATGCTGCTGCAATCGGTGGCGCAAGAGCTGGCGTTATCAAAACTACATTCCAAGAAGAAACTGAAACTGATTTATTCGGTGAGCAAGCAGTTCTATGCGGTGGCGTAGCTAAGCTTATCCAATACGGTTTTGAAACATTAACTGAAGCTGGTTATGCTCCAGAAATGGCTTACTTTGAGTGCTTACACGAGATGAAATTAATCGTTGACTTGATCTATGAAGGTGGCATCAAGAACATGCAATACTCTATCTCTAACACTGCTGAATACGGCGGATTAACTAGAGGCCCTAGAGTTGTTGGCCCTGAAGCTAAAGAAGAAATGAAAAAAGTTCTTGCTGAAATCCAAAACGGCCAATTCGCTAGAGAGTGGTTGCTTGAAAATAAAGTTAACTGCCCAGAGTTCCACGCTTTATCTGAAAAAAGCAACGCTCACCCAATCGAAGAAGTTGGTGAGAAACTACGTGGCATGATGAGCTGGATGTCTGACGGCAAAATCGTTGACAAAGCAAAAAACTAATTAAAATATATAGTAGCCATGTTTAATGCGTGGCTACTACTTTAAAGGTATAGTTATGATAGCTAAAGAGGGATTTCCTTTTATATTAGGCGCAGTGATAGCTGTGCTTGTTTTAGCAGTTATTCCACAGTTTATACTTGTGGCATTAGCTGTGCTTGTTCTGTTATTGTTTGTTTGGTTCTTTAGGGACCCTGAGCGCCAAGTTCCATCGGAAGATAACATTGCAGTATCAAGCGCAGATGGTAAAGTTGTTGAAGTTAGCGAAGTTGAATTCAACGGCGTTAAATGTAAGAAAGTTGGCGTGTTTATGAATGTATTTTCAGTGCACGTAAACAGAGTGCCTGTTACTGGCAAAGTTATTGCAGTTGAGGCTATCGCAGGCCAATTTGTAAACGCAGCTAGAAAAGATGCATCTATCGTAAACGAGCGTAATGTTATATCTTTTGAAACAGCAGCAGGTGTTGTTACTTGTGTACAAGTTGCAGGCTTAGTTGCTAGAAGATGTGTATGTAATGCAGAAGTTGGCGATGTGCTAGCTACTGGTGACAGATACGGCATGATTAAGTTTTCTTCAAGGGTTGATCACTACTTCCCAATGAACTTCACAGTTGAAGTAGAGGAAGATGACCAAGTAAAAGCTGGCGAGTCTATACTTGCTAGATATTAAGATACGAAAGTTCTAGAAGAGGTTAAGAATAATGACAGAAAGTGCAAAGCGTAAGCGTAAATTTGGTTTCGGTATAAAGAACAACTATATACTTCCAAATATGGTTACGTTACTAGGCTTGTTAAGTGGTGTGTTTGCAGTAATGCACGCTATAAATGGTGGCAGTATATTCCAATGCGCATTGTTATTATTACTAGCCTCTATCTTTGATATGCTAGATGGTAAAATAGCTAGGTTATTAAACGCAACATCTGAGTTTGGTGTTCAGCTAGACTCATTATGTGATGCTATATCTTTCGGTGTAGCACCAGCGCTTGTTGCATATATTTGGCTTGATGAGCCTTTTGGGCGTGTTGGCGTACTTGCAGTATTTTTATATATTGCGTGCGGTGTGCTAAGGCTTGCAAGGTTTAATGTATTTGCGGGCAAAATTAGTAGCGATTATTTCATCGGGTTGCCAATTCCTGTTGCATCTGGTTTTATCGCATCTATTATTCTTTTTACGGAAACTCATGGCGCAACTATTGACCAAGGCATTATTGCTGTGGTTGTTATTGGTGTAATGTTTATGTTATCGTTTTTAATGGTAAGCCCAGTTCCGTTTTATAGCTTTAAAAATGTTCCATTTTTCAGAAAACATCCATACAACTCATTAATTATATTTTTGGTGTTGTTGATTACTGTTGTTATGTTTTATGAAGTTGCGTTATTTGTTGTAGGCGTACTATATGTTGGTATCGGATTACTGACAGGTCTGAGACGTTTAGCTAAGAAAGATGACGCCCTGAGCGACACTGGTGAAGGTGTAGAAGAGCATAGTTCATGATAATTATCATGTAGGATTGATTGATATACCCCGCCTTTTATTTATAATGGTCGGGGTTTTTGTTTATAGATTTAAAGAAAAATTAGATAATATAGGAGAGATAGTTATGAGAAAATTAGTATTTTTTGACACTACGCTAAGAGATGGCGAGCAAAGCCCAGGCTTTAGCATGAAACCTGAAGAGAAAATTCAACTGGCACTCCAATTAGAAAAATTAGGTGTAAATGTCATTGAAGCCGGCTTCCCAATTAGCTCAAAAGGAGATTTTGAGTCGGTACATAATATCGCAAAAGCTATCACAAATGCTTCTGTTTGTGGCCTTGCACGTGCAAACAAAGCAGATATCCAAGCAGCTGGTGATGCACTAAAAGTTGCAGTTGCACCACGTATCCACACGTTTATCGCAACAAGTGATATCCACTTACAACATAAACTTAGAAAAAATAGAGATGAAGTTGTGCAAATGGCTGTAGATGCAGTATCATTCGCACGCAACTTATGCGACGATGTTGAGTTCAGCGCAGAAGATGCACTACGAAGCGACCCAGAATACTTATACCGCGTTATAGAAGCAGTTATCAAAGCTGGTGCAAAAACTGTGAACTTACCAGATACAGTTGGCTACACTACACCAGAAGAAATTTACAACTTCGTATCAGGCGTTATGAACAATGTTCCAAACATTGATAAAGCTGTTATTTCTTCACACAACCACAACGATTTAGGCTTAGGTGTTGCAAACTCACTTGCGGCTATCCGTGCTGGTGCTGGCCAAGTTGAGTGTACTATTAACGGTATCGGCGAGCGTGCTGGTAATGCAGCACTTGAAGAAATCGTTATGGGATTACAAGTTAGAAAAGATTACTATGGCGACTTAGAGCACACAATTAATACTACTGAACTATACAGAACTAGCCGTTTGCTTACAAACATCACAGGTATCGAAGTTCAACCAAACAAAGCAATCGTTGGTAAAAACGCATTCGCACATGAATCTGGTATCCACCAAGATGGCGTATTGAAAGAGCGCACAACTTACGAAGTTATGACAGCTGAAAGTGTTGGTATCCCAGCTAACTCGCTTGTTTTAGGTAAGCACTCTGGCAGAAACGCATTCAGAACAAGATTAGCTGAACTTGGCTTTACACTTGAAGGTGAGAAACTTGATACAGCATTTGCAGCATTCAAAGATTTAGCAGATAAAAAGAAAGAAGTATTCGATGAAGACTTAGAAGCAATCGTACTAGGCTCATTGATAGATAAAAAGAAAGTGTACACACTCGACTACGTTGGGTTCTCAAGTGGTACTGGCATGATAGCAACAGCTACTGCAAGGCTTGAAAACGATAAAGGCGAGTTGCTTTTCGACTCTGCAATCGGTGATGGCCCTGTGCATGCGTCATTCAGAGCTATCGAACGTATATCTGGTATCGAGGGCGTGTTGAAAAGCTATAAACTAAACGCAATAAGCAAAGGTAAAGACGCGCAAGGCGAAGTTACTGTTACGGTTGAGTTTGCAAAAAGTGGTACAGTTGTAGTCGGCAGAGGGCTTTCAACTGATGTGTTGATTGCATCTGTTGAAGCATATGTTGATGCTCTAAACACTTATATTGTAAGGCATTGTAATTAATATCGTACAATGGTTGCCCTTGTAACTTATTGACATATAAGTGATAAAATAGAAAAATCGAACAAATGTTCACTTTTTAGCAAATATTGATTGATTTAGCGAATTTTATAGAGTAAAATCAATTCAACATTAAAAAAGTGGATGTAGATTATGGCTAAAAATATAAACAATTTCTTGGAGGATATAATGGATAGCGACAAAAAGAAAGCGCTCGAGCTTGCACTAGGCAAGATTGAAAAAGACTTTGGCAAAGGCTCACTAATGAGGCTTGGTGATAAAACTACTGAGAATGTACCGGTTATCCCAACTGGTGCGTTATGTTTAGATATAGCTTTAGGCATTGGCGGTATCCCTAGGGGCAGGATTATCGAGATATATGGCGCAGAGTCAAGTGGTAAAACGACGCTTACACTACACATTATTGCAGAGGCTCAAAAAGCTGGTGGCATAGCAGCATTCATTGATGCAGAGCATGCACTTGACCCTGTATATGCGGCATCTATCGGTGTTGATACTGATAATCTGCTTATATCTCAACCAGATAACGGCGAAGCAGCGCTTGAAATCACAGAAACACTCGTTAGAAGTGGCGCTGTTGATATGATTGTTGTTGACTCGGTTGCAGCACTTACTCCAAAGGCAGAGATCGAAGGCGACATGGGCGACTCTCACATGGGCTTACAAGCAAGGCTAATGAGCCAAGCGTTACGTAAGCTTACAGGTATCGTAAATAAATCTAAAACCAGCCTTATCTTCATTAACCAAACTCGTATGAAGATTGGCGTAATGTTCGGCAACCCTGAAACAACTACAGGTGGTAACGCCCTAAAATTCTACTCTTCTATCCGTATGGAAGTTAAGAAAGGTAGCATGGTTAAAGAAAAAGAAGAAGCTGTTGCAAACCACACGTTTGTGAAAGTTGTAAAAAATAAAATGTCTCCACCGTTCAAAACGGCAGAATTTGACATAGTGTTCGGTAAAGGTATATCTAACGAAAGCATCATCTTGGCTATGAGTGTGAACGCAGGCTTGATCCAAAAGTCTGGTGCGTGGTACTCGATGGGTGATATCAAGTTAGGGCAAGGCGAGTCGAACGCTAGAATTTACCTTGAAAATAACCCAGAACTCACAGCCGATTTAGAAGCTCAAATTCGTAAAATTCACAACGTTGAAATCGGTGGGGGTGAAGGCAAAACTAAGGAAGCAAAAGACTAATCCATAGGGTAGCAGCATTACATATAACAAACAAGCAATGTCGTATGCTCTGAAAATCATGGGCATACGTGACTATTTTAAAGTGGAGCTGATAAGGAAGCTAGAAACAAAGTGTGGCAAAGGCAACTATGACGACATCATAGACCAACTCACAGATTGGGGCTACCTAAACGATGAACGTGCTACAAAGCAATACATCCGCTCTAAGTTAAATGCGTCTTATGGCGAATATTATATCAAAGCAAAATTAGCTGAACGCGGTGTTTATGTCGATACAGCTGACATATTAACAACTGTTGCAGAAGAAAACATTGATATTGAAGAGCACATAAAAAAACTTGCTGAAAAATATATTGAAGCTAACTATGAAGATGCTTACAAACAGTTTTGTAAGTGTATGTCTTATCTACAAAAGCGAGGTTATACCATCGCTGATTGTATGCGAGTTATAAAAAAAGGAGATTTTGAGAAATGAAAGTTGTATTTTTAAAAGAAGTGAAAGGTGTCGCGAAAGAAAACGACGTGAAAGAAGTATCTCAAGGTTATGCACAAAACTTTTTGTTTAAAAAAGGTGTTGCAGTTGAAGCTACTCCTGAAAACATCAAAAGGTTAGAAAATAAACTACAAGCAATAAAAGATAAAGAAGAAAAACGTGTATCTGATGCAAAAGCATTAGCAGCACAGCTTAAAGATGTAAGCATCACAATTCGCCACAAAGCTGGCAACGGTAAACTTTATGGTGCAGTTACAGCAAACGATGTTATCGACATGCTAAAAGCAAAAGGCATTGAACTAGATAAAAAAATGCTAGACATGAAAGATATTAAAGAACTAGGCGGCCACACTATCAAAGTGAACATCTATAAAGATATTAAAGGCCAGTTCGATGTAGTGGTGGTAGCTGATGAGTAATGTTGATGCTGCAAAAGTTCCACCACATAACGTGGAGGCTGAGCGGGCAGTATTAGCATCTATTATTATAGACCCTAAAGTTATTGATGATTTATCGGGGCGAGTATTCGGGCCTGATTTTTACTTTACATACCATAAGATAATTTTTGAAGCACTAATAGCGCTGCATGACGCAGGCAAACCTCTCGATATGGTTACGCTTGTAACAAAGCTGAACGATGAAGCTACACTTGAAAAAGCAGGCGGCTTTGACTATATAGCAGACCTTGTGAAGCATATTCCAAACGCAGCTAACGCTAAAGCCTACGCAGATATATTGCGTGAAAAAGCTACATTGCGTAAGATGATTTCAGCTGGTGGCAAAATATCTGAGCTTGCTTATGACGTATCAAGGGAAGTTGACGACCTAGTTGATGAAGCACAACAAGTTGCGTATAACCTAGGCGAAATAAAATCCAAAGATGATGTTGAACATATCAAAGATGTTGTGCTTGAGAGCAACCGTATATTAGCAGAATTGTTTGAAAACCAAAATGTTGACGGCCTATCAGGTGTGCCATCAGGTTTTGATGACCTTGATAAAATGACGAACGGCTTCCAGCGCTCTGATTTGATCATTGTAGCTGGGCGACCTGGTATGGGTAAAACTTCACTAGGGTTAAATATATTATATAATGCAGCTGCTGCTGGTAAAGGTTGTGCGTTTTTCTCGCTTGAGATGTCTTCGTATCAACTAGCGAATAGGCTTATCTCGTGCGAGGCACGCATCAGGCTATCTAAACTGCGTACAGGTGAGCTAAACAAAGAGGACTGGCAAAACTTAGCAGAGTTTTCATCAAAGCTAAGCAGTATGAATATCTTTTTAGATGATACGCCGTCGCTAACTGTAAACGCTATACGTTCACGTTGTAGAAGGTTGAAGAGCAAAGGCTTGCTGGATATTATCTTTATAGACTACCTACAAATTATGGGTGTTAATAATAAAATAACTGTACGTGAGCAACAAATATCTGAAATCTCACGAGGGTTGAAAAGCTTAGCAAAGGAACTTGATGTACCTATCATTGCGTTTGCTCAGGTAAACAGGGCGATTGAATCGAGGACGGATAATAGAAGGCCAAGAATATCAGACTTGCGTGAATCTGGCGCTATTGAGCAAGATGCCGATATCATCATGTTCATCTACCGTGATGAGAAGTATAATGAAAATTCAGTATTCAAAAATATTGCTGAAATCATTATCGAAAAATACAGAAACGGTGAGCCAGGAACGGCATACTTGTCGTTTGATGGCGAGTATACAAGCTTCGGTAAGCGACCTGTTGATATCGCACATATCAAGAAACTTAAAGATGAGGCTTCATCTTCAGCTAGCAAGCCAAGAAGAGGCAGTAAAAAGTTTAACGAAGAAACTGGTGAAGTATAAAAATACTTGGAGGGCATAAAATGTCTAACGATTTCGTAAAGTATGAGTTATTGTTGCGTGTGATATATACGGTTTATGTATTTGTCGGTGCAGCTGTGTTTATGGCTATCGTGCTTATCGACGGCGGTAAAGACCCACAACTTTTACTAAAAGGCATGGTTGGGTGCGCTGTAGTTGTTATTGTGTCATGTGTGGTCACTCGTAAAATGGTGATGAAAAAAGTACAAGAACAAATAACTTCAACTAAAGAATAATCAAAATATAATACCCCAGAGTGATAACGCTTTGGGGGATTTTTTATCAATAATATGTAAAACTTGCTAAAGTTTATCTGCTATGTTATTGACATTTGCGATGTTTAAATTTAATATATTAGAATAAACATTTTCTAAATGTCATTTATTCGGAGCGTGCGGGCTTGAACATAATCTCTAATGCAATAAAGTTGCTAATTTTATGCGTATTTATGACAAGTGCTACAAATGCATTTGCTAATGGAGATGTGTTTAAAAAAGTTGTTAAAGTCGGCTATACGTCTAAAGGTGATTTAGTTAACGATTTATCAATCAAGGGGCGCGAGGGCTTTGGCTATGAAATGCTTAAAAAAGTTGAAAGCGCCACAAACCTAAGGTTTGATTATGTAAAAGTTGAAGGCCCAATACTTGATGCATTGAGAAAAGGCGAAATTGATATCTCTGGGCTATTTTTCAAAACACCTGAAATAGAAGAAGAATTTTTATACCTAGATATCCCGATGGGCGAAGAAACAATGCTACTAGCAACAAAGGGCGATAGAAAAATTTACTATGATGACCCTCAATCAATCGATGGCAAAACTGTTGCGACATA
Organism: uncultured Deferribacteraceae bacterium; assembly: GCA_964368965.1. Taxonomy (GTDB): domain Bacteria; phylum Chrysiogenota; class Deferribacteres; order Deferribacterales; family Mucispirillaceae; genus CAYJDR01. Next base: position 45,286 of record CAYJDR010000008.1, on the reverse strand, counting down.
TGCAAGCAATCCTGCAAACGAACTATTTGAAAAATATTTAATAGATAACAACATATCAGTAGAATTCGTTGTTAAAGATATAAGTAAATACTTAAACGCTGACACAGATTTTTACTTAACAAACTCTGGCGATAATAAGCTTATGAATTATTCCTCTGCGTTAAACTTAGGCGTATACCCAGTGTATATTGTGTCAAACTCTAAGTCGGCTGGCATAATGGCTGAAATACGCGCAGGGCTTCAATATGTGCTTAATACTGAAGGCAATCTCTCACAAGAACTCCATAAAAAATATGTTTACGATTATAAGTCTATACACAGGTCGCTCACACGTGCTGAGGCCGAAAAGTTAAAGGGTGAAACATTTACAGTAGGCTATGTTGACAACCATAAGCCATTCACATATACGAACGATGACGGAAACCCTGACGGCACAATAATTGCACTAATGAACCATATTGCAAAGGCATATGATTTCAATGTTGAATATGTGCCATACAAGCTTGAGGACGAGGCTAGCATATACCAGAAAGTCGATATATTAGTATCGCTTATAGGGCAAAAAAACCATGACTTAGCTGGCTATGTTTTAACAGACGCATATCATTTTCTTCCAATGGCAGCAATGGTGCGTAAAGAAATCCTAGATAAAGGCAACAGTTTTATTGAAATCGCAAACAATGTCAGGAATATTGGTTCATTAAGGTATTTAAACACAAATTTTGAAGCCTTTACAACCGTATTCCCACATATTAAGTTCAATTACTATAATGACTTCGATAGCGTTATAAATGCATATAAAGACAGCGATGATGACGTTATCATATTTACTACAAGTGGTATAACATATGCAAATACAGTGCTAGATGATTCAACGGAGCATATTTTCTCAGCTGATTTTGATTTGCCGATGTATTTTTCATTTCGCTCAGGTATAGCAAGTGAATTTGTGCCTATATTTAACGTGATATTTGATAGCTTATCTGAAAAAGTCTATTCAGACTTAGTGCTTAGCTATGCCGTGACATACATACCTGATGAGAATGTCGGCAGTTTTATTGGCCGTTATTGGTATTGGATATTGTTGCCTATCGCATTTTTGATGTTATTATCACTTTGGTATGCGCTAACGGTTACCAAAGCAAAGCGTGCAGAGGTGCAACGCATTTTAGATAATGATAGCGTTACGGGTTTGATGTCGATGCATAAATTTAATGAACTAGCAGAGGAAATGCTAAGCACTGCAACGCGTGGTCAGTATAAAATTGTGTCGTTTGATATTGATATGTTTCGTTCGATCAACACATATTATAGCGTTGAGCGCGGCACTGAAGTGTTGGTAGCGATTGCAAACGCACTGAGGGAAGAGTTTAAAGATAAACCTGCGATATTTGCTCGTAAGTTTTCAGATAATTTTGTAATATTGCGTAAGAACGGCCAGCAACCATCAGTAGAGGTGCTGATATTACGCACAATTATTCCTGTTGTGCAAGAGATTATTGGTACAAATTATCACTTGACGATATCTGCAGGTTCATACGTGGTTACTAACCCAAAAGAAAAGCTAAGCTTTATGATAGATTATGCAGATACAGCTAGGCAAAGCGGAAAGGGGTCGCACAAAACCACTTTCAAAGTTTTTGATACTGATATGCAAAAGTCATATTATACAAGGCTTGATGTAACATACCGTATGGATAAGGCGCTAGAAGATAAAGACTTCTATATCGTTTACCAGCCTAAAGTTGACTTCAACACATTTGAGCTAAAGGGCGCAGAAGCTTTAGTACGTTGGAAAACAACTGATGGAGAAATGATATTACCAAGTGAATTTATTCCTGAATTTGAAGAAAACGGGTTTATTGCAAAGCTAGATGTATATGTGTTTGAAGAGGTTTGTAAGTTTATTGAAGCTAATAAAGATAAAGTGAATTTGCCAATTATTTCGGTAAATCTATCGGCGCTAACACTTTTAGATGATTATATAATGCATGACTTATTAAACATCGCAACGCAATACAATATCAACCCAGAAGATATGGAGCTAGAGGTAACTGAGAGCGCAATGACATCATCAGAAGATGATATAGTTGATAAGGTGAGCCGCTTCAAAGCAATGGGCTTTAAAATATCTGTCGATGATTTCGGTGCTGGCGTTTCATCATTAAACCGTTTAGGTAAACTTAATGCTGATGTGTTGAAAATGGATAAAGCTTTCCTAGATAACACTGATAGAAATAATAACACATCGATTATAGTGGAAAGTACAATTACGCTTGCAAAAAACTTAGGTATGCGTGTTGTTGCAGAAGGTGTTGAAACACATGAGCAAGTATTGTGGCTGCAACGCCTAGGTTGTGATATTGCACAAGGCTACTACTTTGAAAAACCACTAGATGAGAAACACTTCGTAGAACTTGTAAATAAAAATAAAATATATAAATTGCGCCGATAATAAGGCAAAGTTATTGGCTATGTAACTCATTATTAACTTTTAGTTAAGTTAGTTATATCTATTTTCATCAATATTAAACAATATTCTGAATTTATTCAACGGAGTATATTTATCTTAATTTCCTTGTATATTTAAGGAAATATTTTAAGTCAAAATGTTCAGCATAGATAATTTATTACAATAACAAATTGACATAGCTGAAAAAGAAGGTTATATTGATGTAAGGGAAATAAAGTCAAAGTTAAAATAAGAACATTTTTTTATTTTACTAGCGTTAAGAGAGTGCGGAGGGTTTAATGCAGGTGGTGAATAGTCTATGCAGCACTATCGCGTCGACTGTGTTGGTGGTATGTGTTCTGTTATTCAGTGTAGAAGTATCTGCGAATAACCTCGGGGAAAAGCGCCTTGTAAGGGTGGGCTACTCTACTAACGATTATATCGTGTCAGATATTAGGCTAAAAACGAACGAAGGTTATGGCTATGACATACTTAAAAAAGTTGAAAGCACTAGCAATATCAAGTTTGAATTTGTCGAAATTAAAGGCTCTTTATTTGAAGCTCTCGAAAATGGAGAAGTGGATATCACAGGCTCTTTCTTTAAATCTCCAGAACGCGAAGAAAAGTATTTATTTCTTGAAACGCCGCTTGGGCGCCAACTAGCTGTTTTAGCTGCAAAAAAAGAAGACCAAGTTTACTATAATGACCTGAGATACATTGACGGTAAAACCGTATCCATATCTAAAGGCAACCCTATCATAAAAGTCCTTGAAGAATATCTCAATGCTAATAATGTATCTGTAAAATATATTGAAAGCGAGCGCCATGAATTTCTTAATGTCGATGCAGATTTTTATCTAATTAGCTCAGGGTTTACACTAGGTGATGAACTTTATTCAGTATTAAACTTAGGTTTATACGACTCATATCTTGTATCTAACCATGATAATGCGGAACTAATGCAAGAAATAAATGAAGCTTTAGTTGGAGTTATGCATACTGAAGGTGATTTCCTTAATGATTTGCGTGTAAAATATGCGGATTCAGAAATTAAGGTCCATAGAGATATTACTCGTGAAGAAGCTAATATGCTTAAAGGTAAAACATTCACAGTGGGCTATGCTGAAAACCATAGGCCATATACATTCACAGATGTTAACGGTATCCCTGACGGCACAAGTATCGAACTAATGAATATTATAGCAGAGAAATACGGGTTTAATGTTCAGTATTCGCCGTATAAAGCTTTTGATAATGACAGCGCTTTTTATACATCTGACATCATAATATCAGTGCTTGGTGATAGCCGTCGTGAGCATTTTGGCTATGTGCCTACAGAGGCATATTATCATGCTGACCTAGTGGCAATCACAACTGATGACTTATTCAAGCATGAAGATGACTTATATGAAATCTCGCCTAACATTAACAGCGCTGGCGTGCTTAAGTATGAGGGCATAAATTATGATTTATTTATGTCTGGTGGTAGATCGCACGTTAAGCTTTTTACTTTTGAAACTTTTGACGACTTATTAACAGCGTATAAAGCAAGAGATGTACAAGTCGCAATCTTTACAAACAACGGATTGAGCTATGCTAACGCGTTTGTAAACCGTGATGATACACATGTTATAGGCCTTGGGTATAAACTTCCACTCTATTTTTCTATAAGCAGTAGCTTAGCAAGCGACTATGTGCCTATATTTAACGTGATTTTCGATAATATTGGTGATGATAAATATTATGACATCATGGTTGGCCAGATGTCTGATTATGAACCTAAAGGGACACTGCTTAACTTCTTAAAACAATACTGGTATCTTTTCGGTGCGCTTATCTCGACAGGTTTGCTAATTATATTACTAATTATATTGCGTGGTACTCGTGGCAAAAAGCAAGCGATTGAGCATATACTTGATACTGACGATGTTACAGGCCATATATCAATGCATAAGTTCACAAGGTTAGCTGAAGAGAAACTGCAAGATGCTGAGCCAGACCAATATCAACTAGTCTCATTTGATATCGACTTGTTCAGAACTATCAACACATACTATAGTATTGAGAAAGGTACTGAGGTTTTAAATGTTATTTCAAAAGTTCTAGCAGATTGCTTTGAGCATGAGGATACAATATTTACACGCAAGTTTGCAGATAATTTTCTTGTTTTGCGTAATGTAAATGAGTTGCCAGCTATGCGCTCTATAATTACCCATAAAATTGTGCCAGCAGTGCAGGAAACTATGGGCGCAAATTATAACTTTTGTATGTCGACAGGCGTGTATATAATAACTGACTTATCAAGAAAGCTAAGCTTCATGATTGAGAACGCCGACGCCGCAAGAAGAAGTGGTAAAGTTATACATAAGACGACTTATAAAGAGTTTGACTCATCAATGCAAAGAGCTTATGAAACGAAGCTAGATGTAACATATCGCATGGAGAGCGCACTAAGAGATAACGAATTCTATTTAGTGTACCAGCCGAAGATCGATTTTGAAAAACTCGTGTTAAAAGGAGCTGAGGCATTAGTACGCTGGAAAACTAAAGACCGTAAAATGTTTTTCCCAAACGATTTTATACCTGAGTTCGAAGAGAACGGCTTTGTGGTTAGGCTAGATTTATATGTGTTTGAAGAAGTGTGCAAATTTATATCTGCAAATAAGGATATGAATTTGCCAATAATTTCAGTAAATTTATCTGCTAAGACATTTACCGATGATAACATCGTGTATGACTTGATAGAAATTATTGAAAAGTATGACACATCACCAGATAAGATAGAATTAGAAATTACTGAAAGCGCAATGAACGTATCTGAAGAAGAGATTGTGGCTAAAGTCAACTACTTGAAACATGTAGGCTTCACAATATCTATTGATGACTTTGGCGCAGGGGTATCATCTCTTAACCGCCTAGGTGTGCTTAATGCTGATGTGCTAAAGATGGATAAAGCATTCCTTGATAACAATACGAAGAATAGCAACAACAGCTTGGTAATAGAAAACACAATAAAACTTGCAAACCAACTTGGCATGAAAGTTGTGGCAGAGGGCATAGAAACACTCGACCAAGCAAAATGGTTGCGCAGCGTGGGCTGTAACTTAGCTCAAGGCTACTTTTTTGAAAAGCCGTTGCTAGAAGATGATTTTAAAAATATTATCCAATCTAGCAAGTCTTATACACTCATAGCAGACTAATCATTTAACTCAGCCACCCATTTTCATGGGTGTTGCTGTATTCACTTAAACACCATATTAATTCAAGTATAAAATCATTTTATTTTGACAATATTGTATTTAAATATTTAATATATAATGAAATAATATATTTGTTTAATCAATAAATTTCATCAATCTCTCAATAAACAAACAGTGTAATAAACATAGTGTTAAGCTATGTTAAAATGTAAAATTTTTTTATCAAAATTAAACCACTGTTAGTAAACGAGTATTCGTATTAAATTTTAAGATAGACGCTTGCATTTAAATAAATATGTTTGACAAGCAGTAAAAAAGGGAATATATTTACGCTGTTGTAAATATAGGGGAGAGAAAGTCATAATTTAACCATGTGTTAAATTAAATCAATTTGCCATGCTAATGTATTATTGAGGGGTTGTACAATGTAGTTATGGCAGAGGAGCAGTATTGATGAAGGCAGTAACAAAGTTATGCTGTATGCTAGTATTGGTGATGCTATGCATGCATGCAGTGTTCAGTGCGGACGCGTTTGCCGAAACGTCGACAAGAAAGCAAATCGTTAGGGTTGGCTATTACCCAAATGATGACCTGATTGGCAATATTAAAAGGGCTCAATCAAAAGGGTATGGTTATGAGGTACTTAAAAAGATAGAAAGCATCTCTGATTTAAAATTTGAGTTCATCGAGGTGGATGGCTCAATGCAGAAAGCGCTCATTAAAGGTGATATTGATCTTGCAGGGCCATATTTTAAAACAGAAGAACGACTAGAGAAATTCCTTTATGCGAAGTATCCGCTCAATTCACAAGTCATAGCGCTTGCCACAAAAGGCGATAAGAAAATCTACTATGACGATCCACAATCAATTAACGGCAAAACCGTTGCAACATATCCTGATAGCATTGCAAAGCAAAGGCTAGATGAGTATTTGAAAGAAAATAATATCTCTGTAAATTATGTAACCAATAATCTCGTTGATTACCTTAATGTTGAAGCAGATTTTTATTTATTATACTCTGGAGATGCGGACGCAAAAGACTATTATACAGCATTGACCTTAGGTGCATACTATGCATTCATGATAACCACACCTGATAAAGCAGATATAATTGCAAAAATAGATAACGCGCTTGAGTATATTATCTATACAGAAGGTTCATTTTTTAATGACTTGTATGATGAATATTTGTCTGAATTGAGTGTCACTCATCGCTATATCACACGCGCAGAAAGCGAAAAAATACAAGGCAAAACGTTTACAGTCGGTTATGAAAGCAAACATGAGCCATATACGTATACAGACCAACAAGGCAATCCAAACGGTGCATTTATTGAAATTATGGATATGCTAGCAGACGAATACGGGTTTAATGTGGAGTATATACCGCTATCGCTGCAAGATAACCAAGTTAACAGTGAAGAGCCAGACATAATCTTATCACTCGTTGGAGATGGCACACAAGAAACTCAAGGTTATGTAAATACTGAGCCGTTTTACAACATTGATATGGTCGCTGTTGCAAGTGATGAAATATTGGCAAAAACTAATAACATATTTGAGCAGTCAGCAGTTGATATAAGTGTTGGAATGCTACAGTATAAGGGAGTCAATTTTGAAGAGTATATCAAAGACGACAGAGAGCACCTAAGTATCTATTTTTACGAATCTTTTGACACATTACTAAATGCATATAAAATAGGTGAAGTAGATTCTGCCATATTTACAGCAAATGGTATAAGATATGTAAATGCAAAGATTGATAGCGTGACAGATCACATATTGGCAGTAGATTTTACTGTACCAGCTTACATGTCTTTTCATGAAGACATCGCAGCCGAATTTATACCAGTGTTTAATGTTATGTTTGATAATGTTAAAGAGCAGAAATATTATGATATTATGGTTGGGCACATGGCAAACTATTTTCCAAATAGTAGCATAGTAGAGTTTCTAATTCAATATTGGTATTTGGTGGCGATTACGATAATTTCACTTGTGTTGCTCCTGTTAATAAGTTCACTAAATCAGTACAGGGCAAGTAAGAAGGCAATTCAAGACATGCTAGAAACAGATGATATCACTAAGCATATATCATTCTTTAAATTCCAAGAAAGCGTTAAAGAGATGTTGAAGGTTGCTACCGCAGGTGAATACCAACTCATATCGCTTGATATTGACCTATTTAGAACAATAAACACACACTATAGCTTAGAAAAAGGAACAGCTGTAATTAATGCAATTTCTTCTGAATTAGCAGATGCTTTGAAAGAAGAAGATGCCATCTTCGCCCGTAAAACAGCAGATAATTTTATAATCATGCGCAAAGTTACCCAAGAGCTAACTATAGATGAAATAGTGTATCAGAGAATTATCCCTGCGATACAAAAACTTATTGGCACAAATTATAAACTATGCATGTCAATCGGTATCTACGTCATCAATGATACAAGCGAAAAACTACACTTTATGGTGGACCATGCTGACACAGCTAGGCAAAGTGGTAAAAGTGAACATAAAACAACATTTAGGGTGTTCGATCAAGCAATGCAGAAAGCGTATAACAACAGGCTCAATATCACTTACCGTATGGACAAAGCGCTGGAAGAAAAAGAATTTTTTGTTATCTATCAGCCAAAAGTTGACTTTGGATCATTAACAATAAAAGGCGCAGAAGCACTAGTTCGTTGGAAAACATCGGAAGGCAAGATGATATTCCCTGATCAGTTTATTCCAGAGTTTGAACAGAATGGGTTTATCGCACAACTAGATAAATATGTGTTTGAAGAGGTTTGTAAGTTTATAGTAAAGTACCACAGCGATATTCAGCTACCGGTGATATCAGTAAATTTATCGGCCGTGACGTTTCTCGATGAGATGATTGCGCAAGACTTGATTGACATAGTCAATAAGTATGACGTAAAACCTAGCGAAATTGAATTAGAAATTACAGAAAGCGCTATGAATGCATCAGAAGAAGAAATTACCAAGAAAGTGAAGTACTTTAAACAGGTAGGATTCACAATATCTATTGATGACTTTGGCGCAGGTGTATCATCGCTAAATAGGTTAGGCATGCTTGATGTAGATGTAATCAAGATGGATAAAGCATTCCTTGATAATAATAAGGAAGGTACGCACGGCGATATAGTAATCGAAAACACAATCAACCTAGCTAAAAATTTAGGCATGAAAGTTGTTGCGGAAGGTGTTGAAACGGTAGAGCAAGCAACGTGGTTGTGTGGCTTAGGTTGCAACATGGCACAAGGCTATTTCTTTGAAAGGCCAATGCCTGCTGATGAGTTCAGGGATAAGATGATAGAAAATAAATCATATGTTGGACTTATTGACACTGAACTTAGCAAGCTAATGAATGTTGACGGTGCTGAAGTTTACAGCAATAATTCACTATGCTGCCCTAAGAAGTAGATGAAATAGTAAGAATACCTCCTGTGTTTTAATGAATATTGGAGGTATTTTTTTACCTCAATATAAGATATTGATGGATTGAGCATTGTTATATATTGTGCAAAATAAGTAGCATAAAGTTGTAAAATTGCACTATTTTATAAATAGAAAGATTTCAATATCAGTAGCACAATGCATGACATTACAGTTAGAGGTTAATGTTCTTGAGTTTTTAACACTATTATATCATTGGGGTGGAAGATGAATATTTTAGTAAATATCCCAACTATATATTGGTTGATTTCAACGATTATAGTTATTGTAGTTGTAGTAGCACTTTCATGGGTGCTATTAAGGCAATACCGATTAAGCCAGAACGCAGTTCAGCGTATACTTGATACAGATAGCCTAACAGGGCATATGTCAATGCACAAGTTTGAACGCCTAGCACAAATGAAGCTACAAAGCGCAGAGCCGTGCCAGTATAATCTTATATCTTTTGATATTGATATGTTCATGACAATAAACACATATTACAGTACAGAAAAAGGCACTGAAGTATTGTGTGCGATATCGAAAACCTTAGAGGGTGTGTTTGAAGACGAGGATACGATTTTTGCACGTAAGTTTGCAGATAATTTTGTAATATTACGCAGTGTGGGAGAGTTGCCGATTTTAAAGTCAATAATAACGCATAAAGTTATTCCAGCAGTGCATGAAGTAATGGGCGAAGGTTATACATTTTGCATGTCGACAGGCTCATATATTATATCAGATTGCACAAAGAAAATAAGTTTAATGATAGAAAACGCTGATATAGCGAGAAGAAATGGCAAAAGCGAGCATAAAACAACATATAAAGAATTTGACTCTGCGATGCAAAAAAAATATGAAACAAAGCTTGATGTGACATACCGTATGGGTAAAGCATTGAGGGAAAACGAGTTCCATTTGCTGTACCAACCAAAAATAGATTTTCATACACTAGGTGTGAGAGGTGTTGAAGCATTGGTGCGGTGGCAAACGAAAGATGCGAAAACTTTTTACCCAAACGATTTTGTGCCAGTATTTGAGCAGAATGGGTTTATTGTCACGCTAGATTTATATGTGTTTGAACGTGTATGCAGGTTCATTGCTGATAATCGCAACATGAAATTACCTGTGATATCAGTAAACTTATCGGCAAAGACGTTTGTTGATGAAAGCTTGGTATATGATTTGTTGGAAATTATAGGTAGATATAGGATTGACCCATGTAGGATTGAACTAGAGATAACTGAAACTGCAATGTGCGTATCTGAACACGAAATTATGGCTAAAATTAGCTTGCTAAAAAGTATCGGTTTTACAATATCTATCGACGATTTTGGTGCAGGTGTATCGTCGCTCAATCGGCTTGGCAAGCTAGATGTAGATGTGTTGAAGATGGATAAAGCCTTCCTTGATAACAATATAGAAGGCAGTAATAATGCAATCGTAATTGAGTGCGCAATAGATTTAGCAAAGCGATTAGGTATGAAAGTTGTTGCAGAAGGCGTTGAAACGAAAGAGCAAGCAATATGGCTAAATAGCCTAGGTTGCGATATGGCGCAAGGTTACTTTTTTGAGAAGCCGTTGCAAGAAGAAGAGTTTAAATACATAGTAAATACTGATAAAAGGTATTACTTCCAAAACGGTCGTACGCATAATGTGGCTATCGCTGCTGGTGGCGCTAGAGTGTTTAGCAATAGTTTGCTAAGAGTATAAATTTAGACGCAAAAAAAGCCCATCACAGTGATGGGCTTTAATTATTTTGTAATGAATATTATTCGTATCTAACAACGTTGCCACGTGCCATAGCTTCAAGTTTTTCAATACGCTTTTCAACAGGTGGGTGAGTTGAAAACAGGTTCGCCATGCTACGCCCAGATAGTGGACTCATGATAAACATATGAGCAGTTGCTGCTTTTTCTTCATGCGGGTTATGTTCAACACCGTAAGATATTTTTCTTAAAGCAGATGCAAGCGCTAACGGGTTGCCACAAAGTGATGCGCCACGTTCGTCGGCAACATATTCTCTAGAGCGTGAGATACCCATTTGAACAAGCATTGCAGCAAGTGGAGCGATTATCAACATAGCAATTGCTGCAACAGTGCCAAGCGGTGAGCCACCTTCTTCATCGCTATTGCCGCCACCGAAAATCATGCCCCATTTAAATATGTCAGCAATCATCATGATAGCACCAGCTAAAGTAGCTGCGATTGTGCTTATAAGTATATCTCTGCCGTATATATGTGCAAGTTCGTGAGCGATAACGCCCTCAAGCTCGTCTTTATTTAGCATTTGCATAAGCGTGTTCGTAACAGCTACTGCTGCGTTATTTTGGTTTCTGCCAGTTGCAAAAGCGTTAGGCATGCCAGATGGTATGATGTATACTTTAGGCATAGGCATGTTACCACGTGTTGCAAGCTTGCGAACAATTCCGTATAGTTCAGGTTGTTCTGCTTCAGTAACTTCTGTTGCTTTGTACATGCGTAAAACGATTTTATCGCTGAACCAGTATGAGAAAAAGTTCATACCGAGTGCCATAACAAATGCAATAATCATACCAGACCTACCACCAAGGGCAAAGCCGATACCAATAAACATTAACGTCATAAGCGTTAATAAAAAAGTTGTCTTCAAAGTGTTTAAATTCAATGTAATTTCCTCTTTCAAATTTTATACATTATTAATGACTATCAATGTCACTAAAAGTTCACTAACCTAATTTAGTACCTACAGACACAACAGCACCTTTAACAAAATCGCTTGCAGGCATGCGCTTTTTGCCTTCTAGTTGTAAGTCTGTAATTTCAAGCAATCCAGATGACGTCGTTACCATAAACGATTGCTTTGTAACTTCTTGAACGATACCAACCTCGTTGAATGATTTATCGCCAATAACATTAGCACCAAATAGTTTAAGCAGCTTGCCACCAACAGTGGTGTGCATAACTGGCCAAGGTTGGAAGCCACGTATGCGGCGTTCAATATCTGTTGCGCTCATTTTCCAATCAACTAGCCCATCGTGCTTTTTTATGATTGGGGCAGGCGTTGCAAGTGCTTCATCTTGTTTAGTCGGTGTGATGTTGTCAAAAGTTACAAATGTTTCAATAAGTAACTCTGCACCGCTGACAGCAAGTTCTGATGCTAGGTCGATTGCTGTTTTTTTATCAATAGGTGTATCTTGCACAAGTAGTATATCGCCTGTGTCCATGCCAGCGTCCATAAACATTGTAGCAACGCCAGATTTTTCCTCACCGTTTATGATAGCCCAGTTTACAGGTGCTGCGCCACGATATTTTGGCAATAGGGAAAAGTGGACATTCACAGGTGCATATTTTGGTACATCTAGCACATCTTGTGGTAGAATTTTTCCATAAGCGACAACTGCATAAAAGTCCGGCGCGATATCTTTAACTTTTTGTAAGAACTCGTCATTTCCACGTATTTTTTCTGGCTGGTAAACCTCTAGCCCAACGCTTTCAGCATATTCTTTCACGGGTGGCGCTTGCATAACATTGCCCCTGCCTTTTGGTTTGTCAGGTTGAGTGATAACAAGTGCAACTTCGTATTTGTCTGATTCGTGCAATGCTTGAAGTGATGGCACTGCAATTTCGGGTGTTCCCATAAATATTATTTTCATTCATGTAATATATTAAAAAATGCCTATTTCTTCAAGAGAAAGTTTAATGATTCACAAAAATGTTGCATATTTTATGTTTTACTTGCAAAATGGGTTATTAACATGTTTAGTATATCATTAATAATATAATTAAGAGGGATTAAGATGTCAGTGCTGAAAACACTAAAACAAAACGCACTTAAAAGCAAGAAGCATATAGTACTACCCGAAGGTAGCGATAAAAGAATTGTAGAAGCTGCAATCATATTGACTAACGAAAATTATGCAAAAATCACACTACTTGGTGATGTTGCAGAAGTTAACCAACTATTAAGTGAGCATGGCTATACAGGTTCAGACATTAACGTCATAGACCCTAAAAATGCGGATAATTTAGAGCAGTATGCAAACGCATATTATGAAAAGCGCAAAGCAAAAGGCATGACAATAGAGCAAGCAAGCGAAGCTATGCTAGAGAACGCCTTTTATAGTGCAATGATGGTGGAGCTTGGCGACGCTGATGGTTGTGTTGCTGGTGCTGTTTATTCATCAGGTAGCGTGCTGAGTGCTGGTTTGCGTGTTATAGGTACTCAAAAAGGTGCAAAAGTTGTTTCATCAGTTATGATACTAGAAACTGGCAAAAAAGAATTTGGCGATAATGGGCTTTTCTTTTGTGCAGATATTGCTGTCAATCCATCGCCAGATGCTGTAACACTTGCTGATATCGCAATCTCTACAAATGACACATGGGTTAAGTTTATAGGCAATGAGCCACGCGTTGCGTTGTTATCATTTTCAACAAAAGGTAGCGCCGTTACAGACTCAACAAAAACGGTTGCAGAAGCACTAACTATAGTGAACGAAAAGCGCCCAGATATAATGATTGATGGCGAAATGCAATTAGATGCAGCAATAGTTGACACTGTTGGTAAACGTAAGGCGCCTGAAAGCAGTGTTGCAGGCAAAGCTAACATATTAATATTTCCAGACTTAAACTCTGGCAACATAGGCTATAAAATTATTGAACGCTTTGCAGATAACGCTATCGCAACTGGGCCAATATTACAAGGCATGAACAAACCATATAATGATTTATCACGTGGTTGTAGCACTCAAGATGTTGTTAACACAGTGCTTGCAACAGTTTACCAAGCAAGCCATGCATAGGTGTAAATAGATGCTCACTTCTTTAATGTTGATAGTGCTAGGTGTTGTGGTTGGCATACTAGGTGCGTTACTAGGTATTGGTGGCGGTATTGTAATTGTACCTGCCTTAGCGTTCTTTTTTGATGTGCCGATACATAGCGCTATTGCAATATCGTTAATGGTTATCATGGGTACTAGCTTATCATCGTCAGCGGTGTTTATAAAAAGTGGGCAAGCTAACTTACATGTTGGATTATTCCTTGCGACTTCGTCTGTGCTAGGCGCAATAGTTGGTAGCAATATTTCACTCTTGCTTGATGCAGAAGTTGTTATGTTGTTGCTAGGTGTTGTGCAGTTATTTGTTGCATACCTAGTTTATATTAGGATAAAGAGAGTTAACCCATATATAAAAGCTGATGAAAACGCTCCAACATTTTTTGATGGCGAGTATACAGACCTTTCAACAGGTGAGCATATTGCATATAAGCCTATCAGGATGGTTTATAACTGGTTTTTCTCACTTGCATCTGGTGTCTATTCAGGGCTTGCGGGTGTTGGTGGCGGTATACTTGTTATCCCTGGTATGAACCTAATATCTAACATGCCAATAAAGGCGGCAACTGCAACGAGTGCTTTTTTGATAGGGTTTACATCGTCAGCAGGTGCTATCGTATATTTAGTGAACGACCATATGGACTTTAACTACGTTGCATACATTTTACTAGGTATTGTTACGGGCACATGGATAGCTGTAAGGTTTTTCAAAAAGGTTACTGATAAAAAGGTATCATATCTATTTATCGGATTGCTGTTGTTTGTGTCTATACGTATGATATATGGCGCACTTGCTAGTTGGTAGGGGAAGTATGGAACATAAATTTAACGCAAAAATTCTAGTATCAAATGTCATAGTTGGTACGCTATATATAATGTTGGCGCTTATTAGTTTTGGTATAGTGCTTGATATTGCAGCGAAGCATTTTGGATTAGTTTTGGGTATCGCTGCTACTGATTTATTTTATGTGGCGTGCATTGTTGTGTGCGCTTCACCGTTTGTGTCGGCGATAGTTTTTATTGTTGGCTATGTTATGAATAGAAACTATAAAGCGACACTACTAGGCTTGTTGCTGTTGATGTCGCTTTCTACTTCACTTATATATGCTGTGATGGGTTAGTATACTTTATATAGGTATTCGCCAGCCGTTGGTGATGTTTCGTCCTCGCAGTCCCAAATTCTTGCACCTACGCCGTTGTTCATGCGTATGTTTCCTCTGCCATCTCCACTTGTTAGGCTAGAGTCATCAGCCATAGTTTCAACATAGCATGCATACTTTGATGATGTGTGAGCATTTGTATAGTTTGAGTTACTAGTCTTAAATTGTGACAAATACATGCAAAGGCTAGTGTTGTCAGAAAAATTATCTGTTACAGTATATCTTGTGGCGTTATCTTCAAGTTCGCAACCAGTGAACACCCAATACATATTATTATACTTAGAGTATAGTGTGTTGCTTGTGATATAGTCCCTCTCGACGATTTCCTCAGCTATTGCATTAGTATCTACGATAGATGTTTTGCCTATGTCTGTATAGTATAGGTTGACTGCAAGCACGATTTTTTCGATGTTGCTTATTTCATTTTGTATGCTTGCGTTGTCGAGTTGTTCTGTGAATACTTTACCAATGAAATAGCCAGCACCACATATAACTAAAACTATTAAAAACTCTCTAAACCTAAATTTTGACATCTTATTTATAACCGCCTGCTGCTTGTAGTAATGCTAATATTTCTTCTGAGCCTTCGTTTGCAGCTATCAAGTAAGCAGAAACGCCATCATTATTTTTAGTGTTAGGGTTACCGCCAGCAATAAGTAGCGCACGTACCATATCTAACTTTTTCAACTTAGTTGCCCATATAAGTGCTGTATCGCCGTTAGCATTCTTTAGCTCAACGTTAGGCCTAGTCGCAAGCAACATCTCAAGCATTGGGAAGTCGGATGCAGTAACTGCAACAACAACTGGTGTGTTGCCTTTATTATTGCGCACATCAGCGCTTGCGCCTTTTTCAAGTAGTAACTCTGTCATTGGTTTTAAGTTGTTTGCAACAGCTGTAAATAGTGCTGAGTTACCTGTGCCAGTATCTTTAATATTGATATCTGCGCCACCGTTAAGTGCTTGTATAACACGTGGTATATCATTTTTTGCAACTGCGTCAAACAATGTGCCAGCAGCAGCGTCAATTTTCTCAAGTGGTTTGCTTAGCATGCGCCTAATTTGGTCAAGCCCTTGTTTTTCAGCAACAGAGTATGCTGTATCGTCAACGTTGTTTTTGATTGTTAAGTCTGGCTGATAATCTAGCAACTTTTCAATCATCGGTTGGTTACCTTGTGTAGCAGCTGTGATAAGTGGCGTGTTGCCAAGTGGGTCTTTATCGTTAATATCTGCGCCAGCGTTAAGTAGCGCTTCTGTCACAGGGATATTCTTGTTAGCAACAGCGATATCTAGTGGGCTATATTGGTATTGATTTTGTGTGTCTACTTTTGCACCAAGTTCAATTAGCTCTTTTGTTGTGAAGTCGTTATCATTTTCGACAGCTGCCATAAGTGCAGTGTTACCTAAGTTATCAGTAGCGTTTATGTCTGCGCCGTTGTTTATAAGCGTGTTTACAGTGTTTGTGTTGCCCACTTCAGATGCTATCATAAGTGGCGTTTCGCCGTCACTATTTTTTTCATCAACTCTCGCGCCATTTTTAAGCAATGTGCTTACAACCTCAGCACTAGGCGAAGAAGCCGCATACATTAGTGGCGTGTTACCCGCATTATCACGTGCGTTTACGTTTGCTTTGTTGTTGATGAGTTTTGTAGCGATATCATTTAAGCCAACATTTGCAGCCATGTGTAGTGCAGTTTGCCCGTTTATGTTTTTCGCATTTGAATTTATACCGTTATCTAACAGATAGTTAGACATAGCTGAGTCGCCTTGTTGTATAGTTTTCATCAGAGCATTGTCGCCTGTTATGCTATCGGTTTCGTTGATGTTGCCGTTATCTTTGATAGCTTTGCTTAGCCTATCATATTGGTCGTTCATAGCTGCGCTGATGATTGGTTTGCCAACAACTACAGATGGGTTGATAGTTTCAGCAATGTCATCTGCCTTTGGGATATGTTTAGGTAGCACAACATTTTCATCGTTTACTTTTGGTAGGAAGTCGAGTTCAACTTCGTTAAAAAGCCCTTGTGCATCGGCTATGATTAGGTTAGGAGAGTCTTTATCGCTACCAAATGTTTCACTAATTACAAGCTCGTCGCTAGCAGAAAGCAGTTTCTTTAAGTTCTCGAGGTCTTCTTCTGGTATTTCATACGCACCGCCGTCAATGAAGTCTGCAACTATACCGCCATCTGCAAGTGTGTCAGATAGCACGCTGCCGTTAACAGTTTGCCAGCCGTTAATGCCTTGCACTAAGTCGATAGTGACAGGTTCTCCGTTAGGTTTCTCTATTTCTAATGATATTGCTTTTTTGTCGTCAGGCAGTTTGATAAACGTAGGAAGCTTAACAGATACACCGTTGATAGTGTACTCAGTAGCGCCGTCTTCAAGCCCAGCTTTTGGAGCAAGGTAGTCGTTTGTGCATGCAGTTGCTAGCAAAACGCTCGGGATAGTAAGCATTGATAATAATTTTTTCATAATATCACTCATGTAGTTTAGTATATATATCTTTTGGTTATCTTATATCATAAATGCTTATAATTCAAACAAAATTAATCAAATGTTGCATTTTTTAACAAGAATATTGCAAAAAATAAAAAAATAGCTTGAAATTAGTTGAAAAGAATAAGATACTGCTAGATTAATAGTATAAAAAATTGGGAGTATATAATATGTCAGTAAGAGTTCGTTTTGCGCCTAGTCCAACAGGTCATATACATGTAGGTAACGTTAGGACAGCATTGTTCAACTATCTTTTTGCTAGAGGTTGTGATGGTAAATTCATCCTACGTATTGAAGATACAGACCTTGAGCGCTCATCGCTAGAGAGTGAAGAGCTAATATATGAAGACCTTGCATGGCTTGGGCTAGACTGTGATGAGGGCCCTAAAGCAGGTGGCGATTTCGGGCCATACCGCCAAACAGAACGTCTTGACACATATAAAAAATGTACTGATGAATTATTAGCGAAAGGTTATGCATATAAATGTTTTTGCTCGAAAGAAGAGCTAGATGCAGAGCGTGAAAAAGCACAAGCCGAAAGCAGAGCATATATATATGGTGGAAAGTGCGCAAACCTATCACAAGAAGAAATAGCTAAATATGAAGCTGATGGTGTAAAACCATCTATCCGTTTTAGAGCGTTCAAGCCTAACGCATTAGTTAAGGATATGATTCATGGTGATATCAATTTCCCAACAAATGCATTTGGTGATTTTATCATAGTGCGCCCAGAAGGCACGCCTATCTACAACTATGTAGTTGTTGTTGATGATGCGCTTATGAATATCACACACGTTGTGCGTGGTGATGACCACTTATCAAACACTCCGAAGCAAGTGCTAATATATGAAGCATTAGGCTATGAAGCGCCAATATTCGCACATATCCCAATGATACTTGGTGCAGATCGCTCGAAGTTATCTAAAAGGCATGGTAACACAAGTGTAGAACAGTTCCGCAGTAATGGCTACTTACCTGAGGCGATGATAAATTATATGGCGTTGCTTTCTTGGTCGGGCGAGGGCGAGCGTGAGTTATACACAATGGATGAGCTAAAAGAAGTGTTCAAGCTAGAAGATGTATCAAAGAGTGCGGCTGTTTTCGACTTTGATAAACTAAACTGGATGAACGGTATATACATACGCCAAAAATCTGGCGCAGAACTTTATGACTTATGCCTACCTTACTTAATAAAAGCAGGGTTAGTTGATGAGGCATATGCGAGTGCCAACAAAGAGTTGGTAGAAAAAAGGTTGCTATCTGTGCGTGACAACTTTGTCACATTGACAGATACAGCACAATATATGGAAGTGTATTTCAAAAAAGCAGAACTAGACGAAGATGCAAAAGCGATGATGGCGCTTGAAACGACAAAATCAGTTTTAGAAGCGTTCATTGCAAAAACTAGTGGTAAAGAGTACTTAACAGTTGAAGAGTACAAAGCCATGATGAAAGAAATTCAGGCAGAGACAGGCGCAAAAGGTAAGGCGTTGTTTATGGCTGTGCGTGTAGCAGTTACAGGCTCAACAAAAGGACCAGAGATGGATAATGTGGCGACATTACTAAGTGTTGCTGAGTTGCAAGAGCGTGTAAATGAGGCGATAGCTAGTATTTAAGAGAATTGGTAATTAAAAATGTTTTCAATAGGTATAATCGGTCGACCGAACGTTGGTAAGTCGACATTATTTAACAGGATAGCGGGCAAACGTATCGCCATCACAGATGATAGACCTGGTGTAACTAGGGATAGGATTGAAACTACTTGTACATGGCTTTCTAAGTCGTTCAAGTTAGTTGATACAGCAGGTTTTGACTTAAAAGAAGATATCATCAAAAAAGAAATGCAAGAGCAGTTTTTCAAAACGCTTAACGAGGCAGACTTCTTTATTGTTGTTTCTGACTTAAACGAAGGTATCCACGCACTTGATGAAGTTGTTGTTGGTTTACTGCGTAAGGCTAACAAGCCGTTTATGATAGTTGTCAATAAAGTTGACTCTGAACATAAAGAAAACTTGATGGGCGAGTTCTATGGGCTAGGCTCAAACCTAGACTTAATAGGCATAAGTGCGCTTCACGGTAGAAATATCGCAGAGTTGCTTGACTATATAATCGAATTAGTTCCTGATTATGAAGAGGAAAAAGAAGATGAAGACGGCCGTATAAAAATTGCTGTAATTGGTCGCCCTAACGTTGGTAAATCAAGCTTGATTAACGCTTGGTTAGGTGAAGAACGTGTTATCGTTACGCCTATCGCTGGCACTACGAGGGATTCTATCGACACAACATTTGAATATCGTGGCACAAGCTACATGCTTACAGATACGGCTGGTATACGTAAAAAATCTGTCATGTTTAAAGACCCGATTGAGAAATATGGCTACTATCGCTCTATCGACGCTATCGAGCGTGCTGATATCGCTGTTGCCGTTATCGACGGTGTTGACGGTATCAACGAGCGTGATGTAAAAGTTATTGCAGATGCATGGGAAGCTGGCAGGCCAGTTGTTATCGCTGTGAATAAATCTGACATCATGGATACAGACCCACGTGTAACAAAAAACTTGAAAGAAGCGTTGAAAGAAAAGTTACGCTTTATGTATAATCCACCTATCATATATATATCTGCTGCGACAGGTAAGAATTGCTTCAAACTTTTTGAAGCAGTGAAAGAGCTGTATGCGAGATATACTAAACGTATCCCAACGTCACAAGTAAACGCAGTGTTGCAAGAGGCGTTAGAGCGCCACCAAGCGCCATCAGTTATCGGTACAAAACGTTTGAAGTTCTACTACATGACGCAAATCTCGACACGTCCACCTTATTTTGTGGCGTTCGTTAACTTCCCTCGTTCAGTACACTTTTCGTATGAGCGCTTTATATTGAACATATTGCGTGAGAGATGCTCGTTCTATGGTGTGCCTATTAGGCTATCAATCAGGGGCAGAAGCAAAAAAGACGCAGAAGAATAGAATTTTAAAAACTATAGAGGAATAGAAAATGAGAATTGACTTTGCAATCGCAGGAAGCGAACTTACGTATGAAATTAGAAACATCGTAAATATTGCAAACTTTCTAGAAAAGAAAGGCATAGAAATATCGCTAAACAACATCGGTGACCCTATAATGAAGGGTGAAGTAATACCGACATGGTTGAAATCGCTGATAAAAGACGTAATTGATGACGATATGTCATTTGCATACTCACCTACTAAAGGTGTAGATACTACACGTGAGTACATCGCCGCCAAAACTAACGAGCGTGGTGGTGCGCAGATCACTAAAGACGATATTATATTTTTCAACGGTTCTGGTGACTCGATTGCAAGGGCTTACGCATCTATACGTGTTGAGGCGCGTATTATATTGCCTGAGCCTACATACTCAACTCATTTTATTGCAGAGGTTATGCATGCGTCATACCCACCAAACACGTATCGCATGAACCCATACAACAACTGGAAACCTGATATCGCTGAGCTAGAGCGCAAAGTGAAAAGCTCAAAAAGTATCGTAGGTATATTGATTATCAACCCTGATAACCCAACAGGTTACGTTTATACTAAGGAAGATTTAGAAGAGTTTGTTCGCATCGCAAGGGAGAACGACTTATTCTTAATCGCTGATGAACTATACCACAACATGACTTACAACGGCAGGGAAACACTATACATATCTGACGTTATCGGTGACGTGCCAGCAATTAGCATGCGCTCAATCTCTAAGGAAATTCCTTGGCCAGGTGCTAGGTGTGCATGGCTTGAGGTTTATAACTCAGGCAAAGATGCTGCATTTGATAAGTTCATACAAGTGATATTGAAACAAAAAATGTCAGAAGTTTGTTCAACAACTATGCCTCAAATGGCGCTACCTAAGATTATGGAGCACCCTGAGTATAAAGGCTATCTTGCAGAGCGTGTCACTCACTATGAAAAACTTTCAAACATTGGCTATAGCGTGTTGAAAGATGTTCCATATATTGTTGTGAACCGCCCGAATGGAGCGTTCTATTTGACAGTAGTATTTAACGAAGCTGTTTTAAATAACCGCCAGTTCTTAAATATAGAAGATGAAGAAATCAACGCATACTTAAAAGAACAACTAAACGGCAGCGCTGAAAACGATAAACGTTTCACATATAACTTAATCGCAGCTACAGGTGTTTGCGTAGTTCCGTTAACGTCGTTCTTTACGCCGTTGCAAGGGTTTAGGGTTGTATTACTCGAAAAAGATGTCGAAAAATTTGAGCGTGATATAAAGTTAATCGCTCAGAAAATTGTAGAATACGTAGAATCTGCTAGATAATAAAAAACGGCAATAACTGAAAAGTTGTTGCCGTTTGCTTTATGTGTAAACTGGTAATAAATTCCTAATGCTAGATAGCAAGTTTTTCCGACTGGTTCTTTAAACCTTGTACAAGGTCGGCTAGTTCTAAGATAGTTTTATCTAAGTCAGATAACGTCGCTTGTGCCGATGAAATAAGCATTTGATCGCCATGTAGCGTAGTTTCTAGTGAGTCGTCAGTATATGTTGCATCATGTTTTTCAATATTTGTGCGCATAGATAACCTCGAAAATTATAGTCTATTATGACTATAAACAAGCAAATAGTGTGCCATATAATTCTAGCTATAAACACTTATCGCCCAAAGTAACTAATATCTTTAGTAATATATTTTATTGCCGATAAATAAATAAAATATGGTGTAAATAGTTTGCGATTTTATATGTCTGTGATATAATATAGTCAAAGTTTGTTTAATGCCAAAGGAGATCGTTAATGCAGAACGAGCCTATAGAGGAGCTATCCGAGCTGCTTCAAAATACAGCCAGACAACCACGAAAACAGCGTAAAGCATATGTTTTTATTGCCTCTATCGTATTTGTGATAGCGATAAGCCCTTTCATTGCGCAGTATATTGCCAATAAGTTGCTTGACTATAGGATAAAAGATGCAGCAATACTGTTGCCACCTGAGTGTTCGTTTTCCTATGATGAAACAAGCTATGAACTATGGAAGCGTAAATATTTTATAGATAATATGCAAGTGTCGTGCAACGGTGTGAATGTGGTCTCTATTGATAGAATGGAGCTAGGCTCAGTTGTAAACGGCAGGCCAATCCCATCTAACATGATTATAAAAATGACAGGTGGTAAAACAGATGTGACATCAATGCCTTATGGTATACTTGGTGAGTTATTGTCACAGGTCGGTTATGGCGAACTTGAGTTTGAGAGTTATATTTCATACAACTTAGGGGTTGTGTCGAAAGATTTGCGCATATTCAGCTTTAACGTGAAAACAGAAGGCCTAGGTGAACTATCAGTTGAGCTACACGTGCCAACAGTTGATGCAGCCACTTTAGAGGGTCTACTTGTGCAAGCTGGCGATAACAGCCCAATTAAACTGTGGGTAGGGTTTAAGGATAGAGGCTTCGCAGATAGTGTTCTTGATTATTATGCAGCTAAGTATGGCGTAAATAGCGCCGATGCGAAAGATATGCTCTTAGCAAACATGGAAAAATTGATAGAGAAAGAAGATAAATATATCACAGCACAAAAGAACAAGCTGATACAAATGTATCGCTTCATTGATACACCTAGGGAAGTCACATTCACAACGCAAGTCGGAAGTGATTTATCACTTACAGATATGTTCCAGATGATTGAGTTTGATAGCGAGTCGGAGCTATTGACAGTGATTTCTGAAATGCCTATTGATATCACAACTAGATAAATGGACAAATAAAAAAGCCGCTACATAAAAAGTAACGGCTTATATAATTTAGTAAATTAAGCTCTTGCAACGTTGCGCATTTTAGCGTTAGCACCGTTGTTCTTGTCGCTTACACTAGAGCGAAGTTGCTCTAACATATCTTTGATAGGTAAGCTTGATAGGTGGTAGCTAATGCTAGTACCGTTTCTGCTGCCTTCAATTATACCTTTATTGCGCAATATTGATAGATGCTGGCTAACTGTTGCCTGTGGCACATCCAATACAGCACAAAGTGCATTAACTGAATATTCCTTTTCTGAGAGTTCAAGCGCTATCCTCAATCTAACTGGGTGACCGAGCGCTTTAAGCTTTTCTGCATAAACTTCGTAAGCTTTTTTGTCCATAGAAATTACCTCATAAATCTCGTTTTACTAATAGACACTACTCAGCAATAAAAATCATTAATGTTAATATGCCGCTATGTGTGTACATTATAAAACATTTGTACTAACAAATCGTAATAGTCTTTCGTTAAAATAGTGATAAAATATCTCTGAAATTTGTTGCAAGGCACTTCGTTAGATTTAAATAAGAGGCTATACATACAAATCAAAAATATCAGTAACACGTGTATAATAACAGCTATTTACATTAATATACAGTTATTGTTAAATAATGCAAGAGAAACTGTCACATTTTTTCGACTTTTTTCAACATATAGGAATAAAATAGTTTTGATATAGGTGAATTTAAAATCATTTATATAGCATATATATCAATAATAACAATAAGATACAAAGAAAAAATTTAGTATTTGTTAAATAAAAGTATATCTCAAAAAAAATGTTATTGTATGTTAAATTTTCACAAATAATTGACTATTTTAATCACAAATAGATGTTTATGAATTTGTCATGGGCTTAATATTTGAATTATAGCGGTTATATTGTGTGCTATTTGTTGCATAAGTTATAAAATCTTGCTATAGTGTATGACGACTATTTTAGAGTCGGTATGTTGGGGGACAGTATGGCGAATATACAAGCTATTTCAGTTAGCGATAAAAAGGGCGTCCGTAAGACGAATGTTGATAAAGCTAACTTTGTACATAATCATGGTATCGAAGGCGATGCTCACGCAGGTGAGTGGCACAAGCAAATCAGCTTATTAGCTGTTGAAAGCGTTAACACAATGGTCGCAAAAGGCCTAGATGTTAAAAGTGGCGACTTTGCTGAAAATGTTACAACAGAAGGGTTAGACCTTTTATCACTACCTATAGGCTCAGTGCTTGAGATAGGTGGCATTAAGCTTATAATATCACAACTTGGCAAAGTGTGCCATAATAGGTGCGCAATTTATCACCAAGCTGGCGATTGTGTTATGCCTCGTGAAGGCATATTTGGTGTTGTGCGTGGTAACGCTGAGCTTAGCGTCGGTGACGAAATCAAGATACATCCAAAAGTTGGGTTATCTATCGGTATAATCACTTTATCAGACAGGGCAGCAAGAGGCGAGCGTGCTGATGGCACAGGCCCAGCATTGCAAGAATATATCCATGAAAATTTAGAAACTTCATTTATCAGGAATGACGTTATCGCTGATGAACCAGCATTACTTGAGCGATATTTGAAAGATTTTGCTGATACGCAAAAGTTTGACTTAATAATAACAAACGGCTCTACTGGCGTTTCACCTCGTGATATCGCACCAGATGCTACGCTTCCATTAATCGAAAGGCGCTTGCCAGGCTTTGAAGAAGCTATGCGAATGGAGAGCTATAAAATTACTAAAAATGCAATAGTATCACGCGCAGTGTGTGGTATACGTGGTAGCTCGCTTATCATAAACCTACCAGGTAGCCCGAAAGCGGCTGTTGAAAACTTAGGTTTTGTTATGCCAGCAATTAAGCACACTATTGATAAAATGAACGGCGATCCATCAGATTGCGCATAGGTTTAATATAAATGTATCATGGACATACCAAACAGGTAGAAATTTTTAAACGCTTAATAAAGCAAGATAAGTTATCACATGCTTATATGTTTAGCGGCATTAGTGGCATAGGTAAACGCTTGTTTGCTAAGTATGTTGCAAAGGCGCTTGTTTGTGAGCGTGGTTCGTATTTTACAAGTTGTGATTGTCCTGCATGTACACAAGTTGACATGGGGAGCCACCCTGATGTTTATGAATATGGCAGAAGCGAATTGAAGATTGACAATGTCAGGCACATAATCGATCAAGCCGCTATGACTTCTATCAGCGCTAAGTGGAAAGTGTTTATACTTGATGGTGTAGAGGTGTTTTCATCGTCGCAACATGTTGCTGGTAACGCACTTTTGAAAACGTTTGAAGAGCCTAGCTCTAACTCGCTTTTCTTACTTATTACAGATAGGGAAGATACAGTGCTACCGACGATAAAGTCAAGGGTGCATGACATAGCATTCAGCCCGCTTACGTTGGAGGATATCAGGAATATCATTAGCGATTTAGGCGGTGGTTACGGCTTTATTGATAAGGCTGCAGTGCTTTCGTGTGGGTCGGTTGAAAAGACGTTGCAAATATTAGAAAGTGACATTGCAGACATCGTTGACCATGTTGAAGATGGCAAGTTTACATTGTTCATTGAAAAAGTGCTTAGCAGCACAGAAAAAGATGATGAGAAGCTAAAGTTGGTGATATCATTCATCTATAAAGTGTCGTTAGAGAAATTTAAACACACCGGCAACTATGAATTTGCTAGGTTGTGTGAATATATGCTAGAGATAATTAAGAGATTAAACTATAATACGAACGCAAACCTAATCAGGGCTGATTTTGTATCAAAAGTTACAGAGGTATTTAGTGAAAAAGTATAATGCCGTAGGCGTTGTTTTTAAACGTGCTGGCAAAATTTATGATTTTTTAAGCAACGGGCTTGAAGTTGCAAAAGGTGACTACGTTGTTGTAGAAGCAGATAAAGGTGAAAACCTAGCCACTGTTATGGTGACTGCGCGTGACATTGAAGTCGATAACGATCAAGTGATGAAAAGCATCATCCGTGTCGCTGACGAAAACGACATGCGTGAAAACGCTAGAAACAAGCAAGATGAAGTTAAAGCATACGACATATGCAAAAAACTAGCTGAAGATTCAGGGCTTGAGATGAAGCTACTTGCTGCTGAGTATACACTTGATAGAACAAAGATAGTTTTCTACTTCACAGCTGATGGTCGTGTAGATTTTAGGCAACTAGTGCGTGACCTTGCAAGAGTGTTCAGAACACGTATCGAAATGCGCCAAATAGGCGTACGCGACGCTACTAAGATGATTGGTGGCTTTGGGCTTTGCGGTAGAGAGTTTTGCTGTAGTGGTTTTTTGAAAAACTTCGATAACATATCTATCAAAATGGCAAAAAACCAAAACTTGATACTAAACCCGAACAAAATTTCAGGCGTATGTGGCAGGCTGATGTGTTGCCTTATGTATGAGAAAGAACATTATGATTGTGCTGGTGGCTGCGGCGAAGGCGGTTGCGGTTGTAAAGGCGGCAACAATAATAATGAAGAATATATTGAATTAAACGATTCTATGGATATTTTAGGAGATAAAAAGAAATGAGCAAGCAAACGTTTTATATAACTACACCGATATACTATGTGAATGATAAACCGCACATCGGACACGCATACACAACAATAGCATCTGATGTAATTGCTAGATATAAGCGTATGTGTGGCTATGATGTTATGTTCCTAACTGGCACAGATGAACATGGCCAAAAAATGGAGCAAGCAGCAGTTAAAGAAGGCATCACGCCGAAAGAACTTGCAGATATGAACATGGCAAGGTTTAACGAGCTGTGGAAAACACTAAACATTTCTAACGACGATTTCATAAGAACGACTGACGAACGCCATAAAAAAACAGTATGGCAAATCATAGAAAAAATGAAAGCAAACGGCGATATCTACCTTGGTGAATATGAGGGCTGGTATTGCACACCATGTGAAGCATACTGGACAGAAACGCAAGTGCTAGAAGGCGGAATTTGCCCAGATTGTGGCAGACCAACAGCAAAGATGAAAGAGTCATCTTACTTCTTTAAGATGTCGAAATACTCTGACAAAATTTTAGAGCACATTAAAGCGAACCCTGAGTTCATACGCCCAGAGTCTAGACGTAACGAGATTTTATCGTTCATCAGCGAAGGGTTGCGTGACCTTTCAATCAGCCGTATCAACTTCAAATGGGGTATCCCTATGAACGATAACCCAGACCACGTAATATATGTATGGGTTGATGCACTAACAAACTATTTATCAGCAATCAATTTCTTTGACGATAACAGTGAGTTAAAGCGCTTCTGGCCTGCAAGCTATCACCTTGTTGGTAAAGATATTCTACGTTTCCACACAGTATACTGGCCTACAATGCTTATGAGCGCAGGTATTGAACTTCCTAAGTCGATTTTTGCTCACGGTTGGTGGACAGTTGATGGCAACAAAATGTCAAAATCAATGGGCAACGCTATTGACCCTAACCATATAGTTGAAGTGTTCTCTGTTGATACTTTCAGATACTTCTTAATGCGTGAAGTTCCTTTCGGCTTAGATGGCGACTTCTCAGTAAAGGCATTAGTTCACAGAATAAACGGCGACTTAGCAAACGACCTTGGTAACCTACTCTCAAGAACTGTAGGCATGGTTGAGCGTTACTTTGGTGGCGTTGTTCCAGCATACACAGAGGCAGAGGAAGTTGATAACAAAGTTTATGACTCTATTGCAAACATGGTTGATGTTGCAGATAAGGAGCTTTCAAACTTAGCGTTCAACAAAGCGCTGGTTGCAATCTGGGAGCCTATCAGCGTGATGAACCGCTATATTGATGAAACACAACCATGGTTCTTAGCGAAAGATGAGGCGAAGAAAGAAAGACTCGGTAGCGTGCTATATACAGTGCTTGACGGCTTGCGTGCTGTTTCTCACTTTGTTGCACCGTTTATGCCTGAAATCGCAGTTGAGATACGCAAACAACTAGGCACAAAACTTCCACTAGAAGTTAGCGACGTTGCAGAGTTGAAAGCTGTTAAAGCTTTAGAAAGCGGCCATAAATTAGAAGGCTTAAAATCTATCTTCCCAAGATTAGACGAGAAAGAAATTCTAGAAAAATTCTTACCAAAAGAGGAAGAAGCTGAAAAGAAAGAAGCACCAGTTGATGAACTTATCGACTTTGCTACGTTTGAAAAAACAGCTATCCGCGCTGGTAAAATATTAGACGTTGAAAACGTTAAAAAATCTGACAAATTATTAAAGCTGTTAGTAGATGTTGGTGAAGGTGGCAGAACAATTGTTTCTGGTATCGCAAAAACATATAACCCTGAAGACCTTAAAGGTAAAACGGTTGCAGTTATCGCAAACTTGAAGCCTGTAAAGCTCATGGGTATCGAATCTCGTGGTATGATTTTATCGGCAACTACTGACGAAGGCAAACATAACGTGTTGATACTGCCAGATAATGTTGAAGCAGGTACATTAATTAAGTAATGAGCAATATCAGTTTAACAGATACACACGCTCACATACACTTTTCACCGTTGTTAGACGAAGTGGAAGCTGTTGTTGAGCGTGCAAAAAATGCTGGTGTCGATCGCATTGTAACAATAGGTATCGACTATAAAGATAGCAAACAAGCAATCGCAGTTGCAGAGCGTTTCGATAACGTTTTTGCAACTGTCGGCATACACCCACACGACGCTATGAACTATAAAACTAGCGATTATGACAAGTTTAAAAAACTAGCTGACCATGCAAAAGTGATCGCAATAGGCGAAATAGGGTTAGATTTTTTTAAAGACTATGCACCGCGCGATATACAACAAGTTGTGTTTGAAAGCATGCTAGAGCTATCTATTGAGCTTGAACTACCAGTTGTCATACACAACCGTGATAGCGGCGTAAAGTGTCGCGAAGTGATGAACAGCTACTTAGGGCATGGCAACTCTAAGGGTGGCATATTGCATTGCTTCAACGGCGACCAGGATATTCTCCATTGGGCGTTAGAGCATGGCTTTTGCATATCATACGCTGGGCAAGTTACGTATAAATCGGCGCAAGAGATACGTGATGCCTTGAAAATTACACCGATTGATAGAATATTGATAGAAACAGATTGCCCATATCTATCACCAGTACCGCTCAGGGGCAAGCAAAATGAGCCTGCAAACATAGTGCATACGTTCGAATTTATTGCAAACGAATTAGGGCTAGATAAAGAAAAATTTGCAAAACAATTAGAAAGTAATTATACTAGCTTGTTTTTTTCTAAATTATAAGTTATGATATAAATAAGAAACAATATGTTTAGTGAGCATTGCAGTTTATATGCTAAATATTTAAAATATAAAGGTTTAAACTATGGCTACTATCAACATGTTATTAGTCACACAAGATGAAGATGTCAAAAGCTCGTTAGCAAAGTTATTTGACGGCGGTGAGTACTCGCTTGATACCGTATCTAACGAGGAAGACGCACTCAGTTCTCTGCGTGAAAAACGATACTCTGTCATCTTTGATGATATAAACTACAGGGGCAAGAAGTCTTACTGCCTCCTTCATAAAGTCGCCGTTAATCAATATTCTGGCGTTTCAATCTACATGCTAGCAGATGGTATCGCTGCTGAAGATATCTTGCTATCTTATGAACTGGGCGCTATTGACATATTTGAAAAAAAATTCGAAATGAGCCAACTAAAAATATTAGTAGATCAGCAACATCATACTACTAAATAAGGAGAGTATTATGGTTACTGTTAACAAAATTTTATTCCCAACAGATTTTTCTGAAGCGTCACATCATGCGCTTGACTATGCTGTTAAGCTTGCAACAATGTTTGGTGCAGAGCTTGAGATTGTTCATATCATGTTTGATGAGGCTAATATCGTATCTTTCTATCTTCCACAGATGACAATGCACAACATCTCAGGCGAGTTTGAAGAAGGTGCTACAAAGCAGTTTGATGAGTTCCTTGCGAACGCACCAGAGCTTGAAGGCGTGAAATATACTAGAAAGCTTCTAAAAGGCACACCTTATAACGAGATAGCTAAAGAAGCAGAAGCTGGCGGCTATGATTTGATAGTAATAGGCACACACGGCCGCTCAGGGCTAGAGCATGTTTTATTCGGCTCAACTGCAGAAAAGGTTGTGCGCAAAGCCCCTTGCCCAGTTCTAACCGTTAGACCAAAAGGCAAAGTTAGCGAACTTGTATAACTTAAATTACAAGCAATAAGATATAAAGGCGTTGAGTAAAAACTTAGCGCCTTTTTTATGAGGTATGGATTTATATATGATGGAAAAATTTGATGTAGATATTGCGTTTAGTAAAATCAATGAAACGATGTTTAGTAGCTTAAATCTTGATGACATATTAGACATTAGAGATGGTGAGTCTTTTTCTACAAAATGGATGGAACTATATAACGAAATAGAAAACGTTAAGAAAGAAAAACCCTACACAGATGCGCAAAAAGCACTTGTGCATGACTATCGCAAAAGCGTGTTTATGCTTGTGCTAAAGTTGACAGGTGGGCACGAAGTCGCAACTTATATATCTGATGATTTTGGGCTAATGTTAGATGTAGAGTTGTTAAGCCACCGCCCAGAGTTCTACTATGTGCTAAAGCTTGTCTATGAGGGCGGTAAAATCCCTCACGATAAGGTGGAGTTATAGTTCTATTAACTCTTGTGGTTGAAAACCTGTGATGATATCGTTTACAAATTCAGAAAGTTTTTGGCTGTGTGGGTTGCTCATGTGTTCATACCAAGTTATTTTAGATGTCCACTCATAATAAACTATGAACGTAGCAACCGATTCGCTACTTTGGTATATTTTAAAGTTTACACACTCTTTATCTTGTTTAAGTATAGATGCAAGTGATGTGAGGGCAGTTTTAAACTTCGCTTCATGCGCATCATCACGTAATTCAATTTTTGTAATACATTTAAACATTCTCTACCCCTAAATTAACTGCTTGCTAGTTCATTGAGTTCATGTAGTTGTGTTTGCACGATTGCATCTTTAGTTTTCTCTGAAAAATCTGCAAAATGTTCGCTATTCATATGTGCAAGCCAATGGCTTTTAGTTACCCACTGTTCATAAAATGTAAATGTGTTTTTCACATCGTCATTGAGAAAAAAACGGTAGCTTATACAGCCATCTTCATTTAAGGAATTATCACGTAATGCGCTGATAGCGTCTTTCATAAAATCAACTTCGCCGTCTTTCACGGTAAGTTCTGCAACTAGTGTAAATATCTGCTCTGCCATTATGTATCTCCGTACAAATTAATATATAACTAATATATAGTAAGTCAAGCAGAAAATAAAATGAGTGTAATGTTGACATAGTATGCTATTTAGCATACTATTAGTGGTTTAAATATCTGTAAATAGGAGAGTTTTATGAAACCCATGCATAACATTACTCAAACGTAGGTACGTTAATTTCGCTTAGTTTATATAGCTGTATATCGTTTGTCACTGCTTGCGCCATTTCTGAAAATTTTGACATGTGTGTAGCACTCATGTGTTTGAGCCACACGTCCTTATTTTCCCAGTGCTCATGTATTATGAATGTGTCAGGCTCTTCATCTTGGTATACGCTACAGCTAATGCACCCTTCCTCACGTGTTACTATAGACTTGAGTGATAAGAGTGATTGTTTTACATATGCTTGCTGGCCGTCTTTTATTTTAAGTACGACGACTACTGTATATACTTGATTTTCCATAAATTACCCCGTATCATATAATATACGATATACATATAATAATTCAAGTAGCTAATTGATTGATATCGAACATTATTTGTATTAATATATCACATAAAAATAATCTGTCAAGGTGGCAAACTCATGAAATTACGTGGAAACAAGCGAAGATTGAAGCAAGTGCTAAGGGACCTCGATAACGAAATCCCATATACTGACCTCGAGCGTTGGTGCGATTGGGGGCATGAGTGGTTTTTGATGCCATGCGCATATCGCTTTATTAATACAGTAAACAAAAACGGGCGCGCGAAAGTTGCCGTTATCAAAAAGGTGCTAGAAGTTGCTGAAAAGTTTATCTCATTGAAGCCTAAAAATTTAGAGTTTTGCAAAGTTGTTGCATACATTGATGAGCATGACTTATTTGGCAGCCAAATATGTGTCTACTACAAAAAAGAAAGCTATGAAAGCATTGTCTATAAAAACCTTGACACATTTAAAATGGTAACACCAAAAATACCGCTGTCAAAAAAATATAATTTCACAACAAGCCTAAAAGGAACTTGCTATGTAGGCTACTGGGGAGAGTCAGTGCGAGATATAACAATTACGGAGTGGATCTATGAAGAACAATGAGGAAACAGTATCAAAAATACTCGCATGGAGCTATGACTTCGCAAAAGAAGACTGGAGCATTGGGCAAAACTTTTACATCACATGCACAAAAACTAAATATTCGCAACAATCGCAATTATTTAACTTGATTGATAATGAACTAGAATATGGCAGAAAAGAGTTTCATGACGAAATGTTTGAAGCACTTGATGCATGTATCGGCAAAAATGATGATAAAACACCTAACGGCATATACATTTACCACGTTGAAGATTGCAAAATCACGGATACACTTTATGTACCGTTTTATAATATGGAACTAGATTCTGACGTTGTTATCTACTTGATACTAAACCAAGAATACGGTTTGCAACCTAGTGAAGATAGGCACAAAGAAGCACTCAAAAAAGCTATCAAGGCAGAGTCTATCAAAAAATCGCTCGTGTATGCGTGCTATCTAAATGACACAGATTTAATAAAAGAACGCTTAGAAACAGCTAAGCCAGCTGCCTTAGATAAACGATATCAATGTTGCGGAACACCGCTAGGCTTATGCGCAGAGAACAACAATATCGAGATGTTTAAAGCAATATTAGCGAAAGGTGCAAAGCTTGATAAGCTATCATTAGGCAGAACACCGCTTGCGCTTGCATTTTCTCACTCGCCAGATGTTATCGAATTTATTTATGAAAACTATAATGACATATATACAAAAATTGTACTTAAAGAAGGTGCAACGATTGCAGCATCTTGCGAAGATGTAAAACAGTTTGAGCGACTAAAAGAATGTGGCGTTGACTTTATCAAAAACAGGGCAGATTTTCCGCCGTTCCACGAGTTCGCGAAGCATGATAACATTGTAGGTATGCAGTTTTGTGTTGATAATGGCGTGAATCCACATGAGTTAGTAGATAAATGGAAAAGAACAGCAATGACAGTTGCAAAACAAGCAAATAGCAAAAAAGCGATTGCATTTTTAGAGAAATATGAGGGGTAATTTAATGGTAGAAGCACCAATGTGGATGATTGAGATTTTAGAAAAAGAGCTAGATGCAGGCAACTATATTTTTGTGCATTATGTTTCAAAAAATATGATAACGTGCCAACTATTTAGCGTTGATAATGGCGAGATTGCACACGTTAATAGCAACATCGCAAAAAAGCATGAAAATGTTTTGCATAGCTTTGATAATAACTACCCTCGAGGCATACATTTATATAAAATAGATGATTGTAAAATTACAGATTGCCGACGTGTACCATATTATAACCCAGAGATCGGAACGAATGAAGCATTTCAACTTACAATTTATCAACAATTTTCACTGCAACCAAAAGATGATGGCGATAAACAAGAACTTGAGGCAAACATTAAAGCTGAAAAAATCAAAAAGTCGCTCGTGTATGCTTGCTATTCAAACAATATGGAATTGTTCAACGAATTAATTGCAAATGCAAAACCAGCAGCATTGCATAAAATGCTGAAATACACAGGCAATCCACTATATTTTGCCCTCGAACATGATAACTTTGAGATGTTCGCAAAGCTTATTGATGCTGGCGTTGATATTTTTAAAAGTTCTTTAGGTACAAATGGTTATATCTCTGTTGCTCGCATGGCTGAACCTAAAAAATATATAGACTACCTATGCACACATAGGAAAGATGATGTCGATAAAATTTGTGTGAAAGATCCGTTAACATTTCTTTCAAACTCAACAGATAAAGAGCTTTTTGACTATGTTTTTGAGAAAGGTAACGTTGACGTAAACAAAGTAAATTGGTACACGCCTGTGCAACAGTTTATTGCTAGCAGAAATATTTTTGGTGTGAAGTATGTGCTTGATAAAGGCGGTAGGGTAGATTTGAAAAACAACGGCCGTAAACTAGACGCTATGGAAGTTGCAGAATATGAGCTACAACTAAATGCAAAAACTGATGAAGATAAAGAAATGTTAGAAGATATAAAGCTACTACTGAAACAATATACTAACAAGAGGTAGATATGAGCGAACTACTAACAAAAATACAAGAGTTAAATGACGAAGATAACTACTATGAGCTCATTGAACTCGTCGAAGCGTTGCCAAAAACAGAGCAAACTGCTGAAATGATTGGGCTACTTGGGCGTGCATATAACAACATATGCAAGTACGAAAAAGCGGAAGAAACATTGCTAAGTATCAAAGATGAAATGAATGGTGACCGAGTATGGAACTACCGCTTAGGGTACGCATATTATTACATGGGCAAGTTTGAAGAAGCTATAGAGTGCTTCAAAGTTTTCCTTGAAGCAGAGCCAGAAGATGAGCATGTTTTATGGTTTGTCAAACATGCAGGATATAAGATTGAAGAAAGAGCAAACATAGCAGAATATCAAAAAGCAAACGGATTGCCATGGCTTGCAAGTGAGCATAAAGGTGAAGAACCATTTACAAACTTCGACATAGCAAACTTTTGGGAAGAGGACGTTGCGAAAAAAGCGACACCACCTAGTGCAGAAGCCATTGCAGAAGTGGAAAGAGAACTTGGCTATAAACTTCCAGAATCGTATATAAAATTTATGAGCGTTCAGAACGGTGGCTACTCAAACAACAATGTTGCGCTCACTAAAAATCCTACCACTTGGAGCGGTACTCATGTTGTTGCTCAAGGGTTTGTGCCTATCGCAAAAGAAAGCGAAGAAATGATGGACTCTATCATCACGCATACAAAATTTATGGTTAGCGAGTGGGGATATCCTGAAATTGGCATCGCCATTGCAGATACCCCAACTGCTGGGCATGACTTGATTTTTCTTGACTATAGAGAGTGCGGAAAAGACGGCGAGCCAAAAGTTTCGCATGTTGACCAAGAGGTAAATTATAGGATATCTGTACTTGCAGAAAACTTTGAGGAGTTTATCCGCAACCTGTTTGATGAAGAAACATTTGATGAAATAATCGGAGATTATGATGAGTGATTTACTATCAAAAATTCAAGAACTACATGACAATAATGACTCAGATGAAATAATTGAGCTTATCGAAGCACTACCAAAAGCAGAACAAACGCCAGAGATTATTGGCCTGCTCGCAAGGGCATATATCAATGAAGTTGAGTATGAGAAAGGCAAAGAGCTTCTGCTATCAATAAAAGATGAGCTAGGGCATGACCCTTTTTGGAACTACCGCATGGGGTATGCACTAGATAGGCTAAATGAGAACGAAGAAGCCATCAAACATTATGAAATCTATCTGCAAACAAATCCTGATGATAAACAGGTTGAAGGCAGTGTTTATTCACTTAAAAAAACGGTTGAAAGAGATGTGCTTGTTGCAGAGCTAATGCAACTGAACACTGATGGAAAATATCAAGAAATGGTTGATATCATTGAAGCTATCCCTGAAAAAAATCGCGATGATGAAGTGCAAAGCGTGCTTGGTTGTGCATATAATAACCTCGGGCAATATCAAAAAGCATACGACATATTAGATGCTATCGGGCCAGGGTTTCAAGATAGGGATAAGTGGTTCTTCCGTATGGGATATTCGAAGCTCTACTTAGGCAACTTCAAAGAAGCTAAATCTTACTTTAAAGGTTGCTACGACCAAAATGATGAAGACGTAAAGAAACTTATAAACATTTGCGAAAAGCATTTGAAAGCCGATAAAGCCGTTGCAAACTATAGGAAAACAAAAGGCATACCTATCTGGAAAGCAAGCGAACACAAAGGCGAAGAGCCGTTTGATAACTTTGATTATGAAGCTTTTTGGGGCTTTAGTTTTGAGCTTGATGCAATCGAAGAAGGCATGGTTGAAAAAGTTGAAAAAGAACTGGGCTATAAACTACCAGCATCGTACATCAAGTTTATGAACGTGCAAAATGGTGGCTTGCCTGCACAGAGCATAATATATGCTGATGTGTTTCTCGAGTTTAGGGAAAAATATTTAGAAATACAACATGTTATGCCGATATCAGATAAAGATGATGGCGAAGACCAAGAAGATAGCATAGTGGCTGCAACAAAATTCCTTGTTGATGAGCGAGGGTTTCCACCAATAGGTATCGCTATTTGCACAACGATTATGTTACAAGATATGGGCATATTTCTTGATTATAGCGAGTGTGGCAACGATGGTGAGCCAAAAGTTTCGCATGTGAATAAAGTTGAAAACTATAAGAAAACTGTGCTTGCTGAAAATTTTGAAGAATTTATCCGTAACCTGCTTGACGAAGGCGACTTTTACGAAGTTACGAATATGCTAGACCCACTAATATTTGTTGAAAATGAAAACGAAGACGATGATGACGAAGAAAAAGAGGGTGGCATAAGTTATGAAGAGTTTGAAGCAAAGCTTAAAGACATTGTCGTAAACTATCTTGAAAATAGCGATGCAAAGACAAGGCACCAACTTGTAATGGCATGGAACTTCGACCACCCAAAATCAATCATGCAGTGGATAGCAGACAGCAAAGAAACAGACAAAGCAACAGCATTAATGCTTTACTGGTTAATGGCGCCTGATTATGCGAAAGGGTTTAAAGATAGGCAACACGTTATCGACAAAGACGATAGCTGGTATTTAGAAGATTTTGACATTGTCGAAACACTAGAAAAGAACTTGCTATCAGGATTTTACACTAACCACAGTTTTGCATTTGACCCAACGTGCGACCACTATGGGCATGACCACGTAAAAGGAGTATCAAAAAACCTTGTGCGTGAAATACCTGCTGAATTAATGGTGGCACTAGCTGGCAAAAAGGTTGCAGAACCTAAGGGAACAGTCGATGGCATACCGAAAGAATTGCAAGAAGCATATGAAGAACTTGCTGATAGCATTGAGGAATAAATTTGTTTAAAGATATTTTACTACTAACATGGGATAGCATAAGCTTATGGGTGAAGTGTGGCATAGTGTTTCTATGCTTAGCACCGTTGTCACCGTTTTTCGCTGGGTTTGTCGGCATGGCGTTATTTTCATCAGTCGTGTTTATTGCACCATACTTTTTGGCGATAGTTTCTGCATATCTCACGTTTAGTGGTAAGGGTAACTTTTTTATTACGCTTGCAGTTGTGATGTATGCTAACTATCTGCTACATTTACCAAAATTGTCACCATTTCATAATGATTATTACTTTCTGACTGACATGCCTATAATATATAAAGCACTCATGCAACCGATCACTATGTATGTTTTGATATACTTGCTTTTATATTTCAGTAGCGTTTATAAATCGGGGCATGTGTTTCAAATTTTAGCATACTTATCGACAGCGATGTTTATTTATGTGAGCTTGTTTGTGTTTAGCCATACATCAGGCAAGTTGCTGATGATTGATAGGTTTCTCACACATCAAGCGAAAGATGTCGTTACAGAAAATCTAAAAGTTTATAACGGAAAAGTTGTTGATAGCAAGGTAGGCACACCTTTCACAGGCGTGATTAACGTTTATCAAAAGGTGCCAAAGATTTTTGCATGGTTGCAAGTGAATATTGCGAAATATTACTACATTGACGGCAAATTTTACGGCGATAGCAGATTATCTTGGTATAGCGAGTTTATGGGGTTTGATAATGTAACTGCTTGGCAATATGATGAAAATGCAAAAGTGTTGCAACATAAAGACTATGAAAAAACTGTGCGTGATCTAATATTTACCCATGAAGTGATAGCGTACAAAGCATATGATGATGAAATCATTATTGGTGTAGACCAAGGTGAAGGCAACATACAAAAATATAAATTAGTACTTAATGCAAACGGAGTTATCCACGATATACACATAGAGGGGCATGATGAGCATTTATTGTTTAGTTCTCTCGGTGCACCTATGAAGCACATATACAGCGAAGACGTCAGTAGCGCATACAATGTAGATGACTATATTATGTCAGATTTTCACGTATTGAAAGAATTAAAGCAATACGAAGATTTATCAGAATATAACCCTAAGCGTATGGTCGCCGTACCATATCCTGATAGGTGGGTTGATGGCTACCACCCAATAGATAATATATTGCGAGTGTATGGTTTACCTTACGAATTGAACTTTTTGATACGCTCAAATAAGATAGAGCAAGTTAATGATTACATGATATTTTCACACTTCGATGATGAAGATTACCAGTTCTTTATCGACGCTTTTGAAAACGCAACACTCAAGACTACTTTGTTTGACAATCGTGGCTGGATTTACGATGATATGTTTATAGTTTTATTGCGTGAAGATGATGAAAACTTTGCCCAGCTATCTTATGCAGATGGTAAAATGTTTTTAGTTACATCAGGTATTTATTACTATGACTTAAATTTGAATGACGAGCAACTTGCACGCTTTGAAACGTTTTATGATAAGTATGCAGATACAGGTGAAATGGAGTGACATCA
This sequence comes from uncultured Deferribacteraceae bacterium, assembly GCA_964368965.1. Classification (GTDB taxonomy): domain Bacteria; phylum Chrysiogenota; class Deferribacteres; order Deferribacterales; family Mucispirillaceae; genus CAYJDR01. The sequence goes on along the minus strand of CAYJDR010000008.1, from coordinate 6,284 downwards.
GAGATGATAGACTTGAAAAAAGAATACAAATTGATTATATAAAAAATATATAGGGGATAAAGATAAATGAAAAAACTTCTCACAATCATGTTATTTTGTTTTTTAACAACAATAGCGTATGCACAAAATATTGTTGAAATTAAAACGCAAAAAGATTTATCCGCTTTTCGTGAGCGCGTAAATAACGGCGAGCAAACGCTTAATGCTACACTCATGGCAGATATAAGGATACCTGAAAAGTGGGTAGGTATCGGCACATATACATCGGAATACAAAGGCAACTTTGACGGTGGTGGCTACACAATCACGGGGTTAAGTGGCAATGCTGGTTTATTTGATGTTATTGGCGATGGTGCAAAAATATCGTCTTTGCAAATATCTGGCGCTAATATCGAGGGTGTAAACAACGTAGGTATCTTGGCAAGCATAATCCAAGCGGGAGCAGTTATTAACTCTGTCTTTATCGAAAGATCTAAGGTTAAAGGCAACACAGCTGTCGGCGGTTTTGCTGGCGTACTGCACGGCGAAGCCCATAATGTCATATTTGAAAACTCATCAGTTATTGGTGTAACGCAAGTCGGTGGTATCGCTGGCAACATGACAGGCACTATCAAGTATGCGTGGATTACAGGCATTTCATACGTCCAAGGCAAGCAATATGTTGGCGGAATTGTCGGCAACATGATGAAAGGTAGCGTTCTAGGTTCAAGCTTTGTCGTTGAGGTTACTGTTGGCAACACAATCAAGGGCGAAAGTTTTGTCGGCGGTGTTGCTGGTTTCAATGGTGGATTGATTGCTGCAAACGTAGTGCGTAACCACAATATCTCAGGTGGCAACAACTACTTTGGCGGTATCGCTGGCCTAAACAACTCATTAGACGGCTCTGCAAAAATCATTGGTAACTTTGTAGAAAATGGTATAGAGAAAAAAGGCTCAACACAGCACATTATCGCTGGTTTAACTACCCCAAATTCGCTTTTTAGCAACTATCTCATACGTGTTTACGACTTTCAACAAGAGGCACAGGAAGGCTCAAAAATCATTGATATGATTGACTTAAACGTGCTTGTAGAAATCAATAACACTCTAGCAAGTAACAAAATTCCTTATGCTTTTAATATAGATGGCGTAGTTGAAACAGTATCTGATGAGCAGTTATCGGAAAAGCATGAAGAGTTGCACCCGACGCACTTAGAAATTGCAACGCTTGATGATTTAATGAAGTTTGCAAACCAAGTAAACACGGGCAACACAACACTCTCTGCAAAGCTTATGGATAACATATCGCTAGAGGGTGTGAAGTGGACGCCGATAGGCTCAGAGGAAAGGCCATACATATCAACGTTTGATGGCAACGGAAAAACAATATCAGACTTAACAATAAAAGGCTATGACTATGGTGTCGGACTTTTTGGCTATGTCGGTGGCGACCTTAAAAATAAAACAGTTATCAAAAACTTGAGCGTGGAAAACGTAAACTTATATGGCATGGCGGCAGTCGGTGCTGTTGCTGGTAGGGCAGGCCCTAACACACTTATTGATAACGTCACGACAAATGGCATAGTCATGGGTGAGCGTGGTGTTGCAGGCGTTGTTGGCAGCACTGATCGTGCAGAAGTTAGGTACGCAAAAAACTATGCACATGTACAAGGTGAGCAAACATCAACTGAGTATATTGGTGGCATTGTTGGCTATGCAATCGACACGAAAATCTATGCAACATACAACGCTGGTAAAATCACAGGCGATACAAACGGCATATGCGCAACAGGTGGTATCGTTGGCTTTCTGGACACAAGCCTTGAATACGAGGAAAAAGACGACTACTCATACGTAATGGCATCTATAAACGAAGGCAGTATACTTAGCGATACATATGTTGGTGGTATTGTTGGCGACGTTATGGACGGCTTAGTAATTGGCAACGTAAACTTTGGTAGCGTGCGTGGCTATGAGCGTGACATAGGTGGCATAGTTGGGCAAAACCAAGGCAAAATGACACTTGATGCCAACCTAAACTTCGGGAGCGTTTCTGGTGGCTCTAGCATGAAAAACCGTGTGGGTGTGATACATAAATTTACTTATGGCGAGAACTATCACGCATCAATCAACGGTGCAACAAGCTATGGAACCGATGATACCGGCATGTATTTTTGGCTAGACAACATGCAAGAAGTGTATGAAGTACTTCCAGAAGTTAATAAAGCTATCAAAGAGTATGCAGATTTTCAATATATTATACCTAGTATCAAAGGTTTAGCACCACGTGTAGATGCTATAGACTATCTGCCTATTGCAACCGAAAAGGAAGTATCGGTCGTAATGTCTCACATTGCAATATACACAGAGGCAGACTTAATCCAACTTAAAGAGTTTGTAGAAAAAGGCATAACAAAAATTAATGCAACACTACAAAACGATATAACACTAACGAAACTATGGAAACCGATAGGCACAGCCGAGCATGCGTATGCTGGCACATTTAGTGGTGGTGGCTACAGCATTAGCGGTTTAAAAATCAAAGAAAAAGGCGACAATGTAGGCTTATTTGCAACACTAAAAGGTAATGTTTCAAACTTGATAATAAAGTCGCCTGATGTAGAGGGTGCAGACAACGTTGGTGCATTAGCAGGCATAGCAACTGGCACTATAGAGAGTATTAACGTTGAGGGTGGCAAAGTAACAGGTAGCTCACATGTTGGCGGTGTTGTAGGCATGCTAGAGGGCTACATATATAGCACTAAAAACTCAAGCAATGTTACGGGCTATTCATCTGTTGGTGGTATCGCCGGCGAAAGTAAAAACGGCTTATATTTTGATAGCAACTCAGGCAACATCAAAGGCGAAACAAACGTCGGCGGTGTCGTTGGTTATGGCACATCTATCAACACATCATACAATACAGGCGATGTTACAGGCGATAACGTTGTTGGTGGCATAGCTGGCACACTCGTTTATGCAGTCGACTCAAGCTATAACACAGGCAAAGTGTCTGCAACGCAAACAGTTGGCGGACTTGTTGGCATATTGAGCGAAGCAAGTGTGGCGCGTAGCTATAACTTAGGCGATGTCACAGCGATTGAGTCACAAGCAGGCGGTATCGCAGGTATCGCAATACGCAGTAGTGACATGCAAAACATATGGGGCGTATATTCTTCTGCTAAGGTTACAGCAGAAAGCAAAGCTGGTGGCATTGTTGGCGAGTTGATTAACTCATACGATGAATTGCAAGGCTACTTTGCAGACGCATATTATATATCTACAAACGATATCGGCACAAACCATAGTGGCATAGCGAGGCTAACTGCAAAAGAAGAATTGAACGATAAAATAGATGTTATGAACATCGCTGCAAACAAACTTGTTGGCTACAGCGAAGCGTATGACATAAACGCCAACGCATATTTTGCGAAATCTAACATTGCTGGTTTGGTGACACCTATCATCATTGAAGGAAACGAAGTGGATGGCGAAGGTGAGTACATCTATTTTGAAATATATAGCGAGCAAGATTTATTAAACTTCAAGTCAGAGTTTGAGCAACTAGGCCATATAAATTATTATGAAGTTGTATTGGTGGATAACATCACGCTCACAAAACCTTGGGTTCCTGTTGCGCTTGCGTTTGACGGCTTTTTTGATGGTAACGGTAAAACAATTAGTGGATTAGTTATAAAAAGTGCTGATGATAATGTTGGCTTTTTCAAACAGCTAAGCTATGATGCTACAGTTATGAACGTAACATTCAAGTCACCAATGGTTGAGGGTGGCAACAATGTTGGTGTTATCGCTGGCAGTATCGCAGAAAGCGGTGCTCAACGCATAACAAACGTAAAAATTGACGGTGGCGAAGTGAAAGGCAAAAGCAACGTTTCAGCATTCGTTGGTGAAAATAGCGAAACGTTAGTGATAGAAAATAGCAACTTTGCAACGAAAATAACAATAGTAGAATAAGGGCAACTAAGCGACTTTAACAGGTCGCTTTTTTTATGCTTGTTTAAGTGGAAATGTTGTAGTAACCTAAAGAGCTATATAAAAGATTGATTATGCTTCAAAACATACAGAGTTGGCAGAGAATGTCGACCAACAAATGATTGAAGAACTTATGATGCACATAAATGAACAGGTGATTAAGCATGGATAAAAAATTACAGCTTGAAAAAATCCTATTGAGTGATGATGTTGAAAACGAGTTGCTATCGCATGTGCAAGAGCTTGTGAACATTATCCCAGAAGTAGCGGATATGATAGGCTTTGAGCAAAATAACCCATATCATAAATATGACGTATGGATGCACACCGTCAAAGCCGTTGCAAACACCCCTAATGATTTGATTACTCGCCTTGCAATGCTTCTGCATGATATTGGCAAACCTTGTTGCTATACGCAAGATGAAAAAGGCATAGGGCATTTCTATAAACATGCGCACTACAGCGGAAAAATAGCTAGCGAAACATTAACTAAACTTGGCTATGATGATAGCACTATCACAAACATATTGCAGTTGATAATGTACCACGATGCTCATATAAATGCAAATTATAAGGCAGTTAAAAGGTGGCTCAATAAGCTAGATAAAAACCTGTTAGTAAAGCTTATACATATAAAAAATGCTGATGCACTTGCACAAAGTGGGCTACAACTTGAAGAACGATTAGAAAACAATAAGCAACTTATTGAACTGATTAATGAAACAACTGATGAGAAAACTACTTGACAAAAAGTTTCTAAGTGACATAATTATGAAACAACTTAGCACATCTAATTAATTCGATGTGCTTTCTTTTTAAATAAATAATACTTAGTATAGTTAAGTAAATGGAGAATAGAATATGGGTAACATGGATAAAGTAATAGAAAAGTTGCAAAAAGAGTTACACTTACTAAAGAAATCGCAGATGTCTAACGCTAGTGTTTTACATAGGGGCGAATTTGCTGTAATGAAGCTGATATCAAAATACTATATCAAAACAGGGCGCAAACCGACACTAGTTGCACTTAGCGAAAGGCTTGAAATCACGCAAGCAACTGTTACACCACTTGTAGATAGGCTTATCAAAAAAGGGCTGCTTATAAAAGAAGTTTCTGAAACGGATAAGCGTGCAAAGCTGTTGTCATTAACGGATACAGGCAAAGAAGTGCTACATAAGCAAATAGAGCAAGAGCATGCGATATTTAAAGGCGCATTGGAGCATATAGGGCAAGATGATGCAAACGAACTTGTGCGCATTGTCAAAAAGATTAATACGTATTTCATAGGTAACAATAAATAATATGTCGAACAATTTAGAGAAATTACACACGCAACCAGTGTGGAAAGCCGTGCTGTCAAACTCAGTGCCAGCAATGATAGCTATGATAATGATGCTGATATACAATATTGCAGACATGTTTTTTATCGGGCAAACGGGCGATACTTTGCAAGTTGTAGCGATATCTTACACATCGCCAATGTTTTTAATATTTATGGCATTCGGCACAATCTTTGGTGTTGGTGGTGCAACAGTTTGCTCAAGAAGTTTTGGTGCTGGCGATTTTGATAATGTTAGGAAAACATCGGCGTTTTGCATATGGGGAAGTATTTTCACGGGTATAGTTGTTTCTATTGTCGTATTTTTCAATATAGATATCGTCATAAAGATACTTGGCGCTGGTGAAGAAGTTTCGCAAATGGTGCAAAACTATATCCAGATTATATGTTTGAGTGGCCCGTTCTTGATGTTATCAGCTTGTATGTCTAACTTGGTCAGGGCAGAGGGGCAAGCAAAGATGGCTATGATGGGCATGATGCTTGGCAACCTTGTGAATATAGTTCTTAATCCGATATTCATCTTAGGGTTTGACTTAGGTGTTACAGGTGCTGCTATTGCAACATTGATTGGCAACGTTATCGGTGGCTCATTTTACATATATTATTTGCTCAAGCGTAAGTCGTTATTAAGTAAGAACATTTATGATGCAAAGCCTGAGAAAGACATAGTTAATGGTGTGCTTGCTATCGGGTTGCCAGTGTCACTTGCACCAGTATTTATGTGCATATCGCAAGTGTTGTTAAATAGCGAAATGACTGTGCATGGCGATTTAGCTGTCGCTGGGATAGGTGTTGCAACGAAAGTATCCATGATGACAAACATGCTATTTATGGGGCTTGGGCAAGGTGTGCAACCTTTGCTTGGCTACTCGATAGGTGCAAAAGATAAAGTGCGTTACGATGCAGTTTTAAAGTTTACACTAATATTTGCATTTTGTTCAAGTTCGGTTGTAACGCTACTTTGTTACTTAA
>CAYJDR010000007.1:42961-82031 GCA_964368965.1 uncultured Deferribacteraceae bacterium | reverse complement strand
TTCTAGTCATTATATTATCGCCTCTATCATTCTGACACGTAGTCGTTATTCTTTTTTAACACTTTTTTAACTTTTGACAACAAGCTAAACATCTTCTTCAGAACAAGCTTTTTCGAACTCTGCTTGGCTTGGTTCTACTTTTTTCTCTTTATATGGCAATGTCTTTTCAAACTCTGCCACTTCTTCCTCTGTTACTTCAAACACGTCTGAAAACACTGCATAACCATTGACGTTATCAAATGCTCCCGTTTGCAAAGGTAGTGCTAATAGCCCTGTGTAGTATTTGCCATCGCCCATTGAGATATTATATTTCTTGCCACCCACAAAGCCGTATGGCGCATAGTGATATGGGTAGCCAAGTGTTAATATTCCTGTATGTCCCATTTCTTTTGCTTTTTCAATCGTGTGGGTTATTAATTTTCTGCCTAGTGATTGCCTGTGATATTCTGGCGAGATGAATGCTGGCCCGAAGCTGATTGTTTTAAGTTCGCTACCGTCTTGATTGATAACTTTTGAGTGAGTATAAAAAATTGCACCCTCAACTTTGCCATCGACTTCAATAACGTATGATAGCTCATTAATTGTATCTTTATGTGTACGCATTTTATTCACAACAACGTGTTCGTGTGCGCCTGGGAAGTATAAGTTCCAGAAAGCGTCCCTTGCGACTTCTTCAACTCGTTTATAGTCTTTTTCTTCTTCCAACCTGATTGTTATGTTCATAATAATTTACCTCTTTAACTCTTTTTCAACGCCACGCCATAAAAAGATTGCAACAACCATAGTTAAAAACGTGCCAACAGTTTGCGCTATAAATATACCTTTCACACCCATAAATATCGACAATATCGCCATAAATAATAGTGGAAAAATTACTGAATCTAACATCATAATAGCTAACGCTTTTGCTGGCTTTTCTAACGCCCTCATAAATGTGCTTGAAACCATGTTGTACCATACAAATAAAAATAATGGCGAATATAATAATAGTGCCGTTTTTGCTAGTGCTTGCAACTCTTTGTCTTCTGATTTTGAAAATAGATTTATGAGTTGATCTGGCATAAGCATGATGATAGAAACTGCTGTAGCTGATATAATAAATACCACAAGCGAAACTAACCTGTATAGCAAAATAACTCGGCGATATTTTTTTGCGCCATAATTATAGCTTATGACTGGTTGAACTGAGGATGCAACACCCATCGTAATAGGCATCAACATCGCCTCGATATACATAACAATCGCCAATGCGGAAACAGCAACAGCACCGCCAAGGTGTAATAAAAATGCGTTTGTCACGATTGCCATAGCTGAAAACGAAATACTTCCAAAAAACTGCGATGTTCCATTGTATACAATAGTTTTAACTTCTTCAAATGTGATAGTTGGGCGAACAAATTTTAACTCTAACTGCTTCATTAGAAATGGATATAAGCTCAATAGTGAGCCAACTGACATGCTGATAGCTGTAGACATTGCAGAATATTCTATGCCTAGTCGTAAGTATGCAATGAACCAAGTGTTTAAACAAATATTCAAAATAGATACAAATATATTTATCCACATGCTTTGTTTTGCTTTCCCACATGCTAGCAAGTAGTTGTCTAATGCAAAAAGTGGTAGAATGATTGGTATGAATGGTATATATGTGCTTGCATATGCATATGATAGTTTCGCTAAGTCTTGGTCGCTGATGAGCGAAAATATTAGTGGCTCTAAAAATAAATATAAAACCAGCATTAAAAGTAACGATATCAATAATATAGCCAACGAACTCGCTGAAAAAATACGTGACGCATCATCATTTTTATTTTCGCCAAAAAGCACACCAATGCGCACGCCTGAGCCTGATGCCACAAGGTCAACAACGGCAAATAATATCATCATGCAAGGCATAATAACGTTTACGGCAGCGAGCGCATCGCTTCCGATATATTTACCCATGAATACACCGTCAATAACCATGTGTATAGACGCAAACAACATTGTTATTACGCTAGGTATTGCGACTTTTAAAAAGATTGATTTTATTGGTTGTGTGCCAAATTGGTCTTGGTTCATAGCTTACCTATGTTTGTTATTTATTTCTTCAATTATTTTCTTTTCTTCATCGCTCGATATTTCACAATATTCATAAATATCGCTCCAGCCATCATGCCATAAATGGTAGTGGCTACCTTTAAAATTCTCTAGCAACTTTTTGCCATACTCGTAGCGTGTGCAATATAGCGTCGCATAGTAATTACTTGGTAATTCATCAATTTTATGTGTGAATGCTGCATTAAATATTTTATTACCATGTGCGAAAAACTGCATTATACTGTATAGTTCATCGTTTGATAAATTCCATATAATATCTTCGTATGTCGGCAAAATATTTGTGTTTAGTATCTCTAGTTCTAGTTGTTGCATGTTGGTGCTTTTATCAAGTGTTAGCTTGTATGTGGGTGTTTCTGTTTCGTTTGGTAGTTTGTCGCGCGTGATTGTAATTGTCATAAAATTCGGGTAGCAAAAAGGGGACTATGTGTCCCCCTTCTATGCATATATTATTCTGCTACTGTGGCAATAGCTTCGATTTCAACAAGTGCATCTTTTGGGATCCTTGCAACTTCGATACAAGTTCGTGCAGGGTAGTCGTAACCTTCAAAGAACTTTGTGTAAACTTCGTTAACTGCGTTAAAGTCGTTCATGTCTTTTAGGAATACTGTGCATTTTACAACAGTTGCTTTTGTAGCTCCACCAGCTTCAAGCACGCCTAACAAGTTGCTTAAAACAAGTTCAGCTTGTGCTGTGATGCCTTCTGGCATTTCCATTGTTTCTGGGTGTAGAGGGATTTGCCCTGATGTGATAACAAGGTTACCGACTACTGAGCCTTGAGAATATGGGCCAATTGCTTTTGGTGCGTTAGTTGTAGCTATGATTTTTTTCATAAATTACTCCTTAGATATTGATAGTTTGATTTTAGACGTATAAATATTTAATATCAACACTTTTTTCTTGATTATCATAAAAGATAGGACTACTATTAAGCCATCAACTGCACGAGGTCAACAATGTTTGAGTCAATCACATCTTCTACAGGCTCTATAATCGTTACAACAATGGCGATACTTGCCGTACTTAACCCATTTGGAAATATGCCTCAATTTCTTGAGATGAGCAGTGGTTTAGACCAAAAAAACCGATTGAAGCTGTTTTGGATTATTACGCTCACAGCATTTATCATTGTCATCACATTTTTATTTATTGGGCCAGTTATTATGGAGCACTTGTTCCGTATACATATTGCTGACTTAAGGGTTGCGGGTGGCTTGACGCTTGTTGTTATGGGTATTTATGGCTTATTATTCCCCGTGCAAGACACGCATGAACTGACAGAAACAGAAACACCTGACGAGTTTATAAAGCACCATATATTGCCGATGGCGTTCCCTATGCTTGTTGGTCCTGGTACGCTTTCGACAGTTGTCGTATTCGCTAGTGATGTCGGCATGGTTGCGACATTTGCAGGCACAAGCATTGCATTTGCTATCATATTAGCATTGTTTATGGTAGGCCCGTTTATCGAACGCCTTACAGGTCAGCTTGTGTTGTTCGTAACGGCACGCATTATGAAAGTGTTTATTATCGCTATTGGTGTGCGTATGTTCATATCTGGTGGTGCTGAAATATTAGGCATAACACTAAATTACTAATAATGATTACATTTATAACTGAAGCAGATAAAATTGAATGTTGCAAAATGGTAGAAGAGTTTTACCAAACTAGTGCTGTCGACCATAGCATCCCAAGTGAATACATTAACAATACTGTCGAATTTGCCCTAAGTGATAACCCTTACAATAAAATACTGATTTGCCAGCATGATAATAAATATGCTGGGTATTGCCAACTATCTTTCACTTACTCGGGCGAGGTTGGCGGACTTGTTGTGTTAATCGAGGAACTATACATCAGAGATGAATTTAAAGGCAAAGGGCTAGGCACATCACTGTTAAAGTTCATAAGAAATGAGTATGACGGCAAAGCTAAGCGCTATCGCTTAGAAGTCACTCAAGATAATGCAAACGCTATCAAACTCTATGAGCGACTAGGGTTTGAAGAACTACCATATAAACAAATGATACTTGATATATAAAGCAAAGGCTTGCTAGCGAAAACTAACAAGCCTTTTTTGTTATGCCATTGGTAATTTGCTTTTCTTTGGTTTGAACAAGATATTCGCACCAGTTTCTTCGCCGTCAAAGCCTTGTATGCTTCTGAATGTTGCATCTTTATATTTTTTCTTTAAGATTGCAACTTCATTCACTTCTAAAGCTCTGTTCACACAAGATGCTACACATGCAGGTTTCATGCCTTCGGCTAATCGTTCTTGGCACATATTACACTTTGTCATGCGTGGTATGTTTGGGTTGTCCTCATCATACATTGCGATGTTGTCATAATATTGTGGTGCGCCGTAAGGGCAATTGTCTGCACACATGCCACATGAAATACACTTAGAACTATCGTTTGATACGATGCCTGTATTTTTATCTTTAGTGATTGCTTCTGCTGGGCAAATCTCAACGCATGCTGGATTGTCGCAATGGTTGCAACCGATAGATAAGTTCACAACATCTATGCTATTTTCATTGCTATACTCTGCACTTGACACTCTGCGCCAGTTTTCTTTCATATATACGCTTCTTGCCGCTGCTGCAGTTGGCATAACGAACATGTCGCCCTTTGATGAGCTAATGTCTGTTTTTATATTTGCGTCGCCTCTTTTTTCACTGTTCCACTCTTTACAAGCAACAACACATGTTTTGCATGCAACGCATCTAGTTTGGTCAAAATAAAATCCCCATTGTTTCATTGTTAGCTCCTAGTTTAAGATGGCTTTTGCGTGCTTACTTCGCATAACATACCGCCTGCGACAAACCCGCCTGATTTGTTTGTTACACCATTTATAAATGGATCAGCTGCACCGACATTCATATCTTTAGTTATTGTAGATACGTTTGCACCGATATCTACAGGAACTTTTTGCATAACTGGTTTACCTTTGCTATCCATACCTACTACTGCGCTATAAGTTTCGCTAGTATCTGGCTGATACCATGCGCCTTCATAAACAGCTATAACGCCTGGAACAATACGTCTTGTTACGTTTGCAGTTGTTTTTATACAGCCTGTATCGTTATAAACATATACGGTTGCGCCATCTTCGATACCCCTTGTTTTTGCATCAGTTGGGTGTATTTCAATAGCGTTTGAGAATGTATCTGCAAGTATAGGTACTTTATCAAAGCTTGAGTGTGCACGGTGGATAACGTGTGGTGTGATAAACTGTAGCTTATAAAAGTTGCCTTTTTGGCTTTTCTTGCCTGCTAATATAGTTTCGTAACCTTCAACTGGTGCTACATATCCAGCCCTTGCGACAGTTTGTAGCCTGCCGCGCTCATGGAAATATGGCGAGTAGAAGTTTATTAACCCTGTATCCGTTGTTAGCTCACCAGCTTTTTTAGTAGCTAGGTCGATATATGTTTTATCTAGTGGGGTAGGTAGCCTGAATTGAGCATCAGAAACCATTTCCTCGAACGATGGAAGCTTGATATCTTTATTTATCTTTTCATAGCCTTTAGGTAGTTTTGCACTTTCCCACTGTTTTTTCATTACGCTTATGTCGTCTGCTCTATTGAACTCGATACCTGCGTGTTTGCCAACTAGTTCGTTGATTTCCCAATCTGGTTTGATTTCATACATTGGCTCAACCACTTTGTTTACAACATCTAGTTCACAGTTCATTTGCCCGTTAGTGAAATATGATTGCTCAAAACTCATAGCCGCTGGAAATATGATATCAGAATATCTAGCTGTAGCACTCATATGGAACTCGTGTGAAACGATATACTTAACCTTGTTCCATGCTTCTAGCTTTTTATTGATGCTGCCACGTTGGTTGAATACGTCGTTAGAACCAGCGCCACGATATATCATTTGTAGCTCTATCTTTGCATCTTCGCCTAAGTCTATTTTATTCATTGTTAGAACATCTGACCTAAGTTGCTCTTTAGTGCGTGCGTCAATGCCGTTCATGATAACGTCAGAGCTGAAAAAGTTTGAGAATAGTATCGGTTTAGTTTTCTTCTCTTTCGTTGCTGCTGCTGGTTTACCAATAGATAGTTTATAACCATCGTGTGGGTTTACCATACCAAATCCACCGCCACGTTTATCAATATTGCCAGTCATTGCACTGAGTGCAACAAGCATCCATGAGTAATATAGCCCGTTGGCAGTTCTTTGTGCGCCACCGGTTGTCCAACCGCAGAAAAATGATGCCGCTTCTGCTTTACCATATTCCATAGCAAACGCTTCAATAACATCACTTGATACACCTGTTAAATCAGATGCCCACTTCAATACGCCTTTGTATCCACCATGTTCATCTTCTAAGCTATCTAAGTATTCAACAAACGATAACCCTTTCGGTGTAACATACTCTTTACCAGCAAAAGCAGCGCCTGTGCCTGGGTGTTTGCCTGTTGATTTACTAATGACTTTATCGTTTGGATAAAATCCAAAACATTTTTCTTTTATGAACGCCTCATCGTGTAGGCCTTTTTTATATATTACGTAAGCCATTGCAGCTTGTAGTGCAGGGTCAGTACCTGGTCTAACACCTATCCAACCTGGGACATCGCCAACACCTGTGCCATAAGTCGCAGCTGTATCTGTAAACCTAGTATCAACAACAACTATAGGTATGCCAGCTTCTTTAGCTTTAATTAGCATGAATGAGTGCTGTGGTTGAGTTGTTCTTGTATCTGTTGACCATATCACGATTAGCTTTGAGTTCAACATATCTATTGCTGGGTTGCCTTGTGTCTTTGCGCCTACTGTTGCAAACATAACGTCCATTTGGTTACCTGCTGAGTGGTGGCCAAATGTTCCAAGTGTTGTGCCCATGAACTGTGCTGTAGACTCACCAATAGTCCATACTGGCAGATAGCCAAGCCTTTTTTCTTCGGCTTTCATTTCCTTTAGCCAGCTACCAACTTTCTTTGTAGCTTCTTCCCAAGATATTTGCTTGAAACCTGTGATATCGCCTCGCTCACGAGTTTGTATCAAAGGATACTTTAACCTATCTGGTGAATAAAGCCTGTAACGCTCCGATAACCCACGCGGACACGCACGACGTTGGTGCGCATAAATTGCCTCGTCAGTTGTGCCTGCCTCATCCATTGGTACATCTCCCATTGATGTAATATGGATCAATCTTCCATCTTGCACATGTGCTTTCAACATGCAAGAACCATGGCAATGGATACGGTGATGAGTGTTGATAACCTCAACCGCTCCTTTGCCTTTACTTTCTGCCTTTGCAACTTTTGCTAAAGCTGGTGTAACATCTGAAACTGAATACACACCTGCAGCAGCTATCGTTGCAGATTTCAAAAACGATCGCCTAGATAATCCACTAAAATAATTACTAGCCATATCTTCCCCCCTGTGTTTTTGTGCAAATTTGCAACCCATATTATAGCACCCTTAAGTGCTTGTTAGTCAATGTAAATTTTGTAAAGGTTAACATATTCCAATATGTTAACTTTCAACTAGAATTTTATTTCAACTCAAAGCTTGCAATGATAGAACATTTGTTATACTATCTATATAGGAGCTACAATGTCTAAACTATTTGCAATGCTAGTTATTCTTACAAGCCCTTTGTTTATGGGGCTCACACATTATGAGGCCACAAAGTATGGCTCATCAATATTGGTGTGTAATAATGACTACATTAGATATTGGGTTTCAACAACTGCCGTTGAAAATGGTGTCACAAAATACTATGTCTTTGATACAATGAAAAGAAAACGCTACCCATATGAAAGTTGTGCTATTGTTGAATGTAGCCCTAACCCTGTGCGTTTTGAAAATTGTGTCATACCAGAGGGGCCTAAGCGCGACTAATGCACATTACACTACACATTAACCCAAACACTTTTGCTGCGCTACGCTCTAAAACTTATAGAACATTTCTTATGGGGCAATCTGTTGCGCTTACTGGGTTATGGTTGCAAAGGCTCACAAATATCTGGCTTGTTTACCAACTTACAGACTCTGCATTTAAAGTTGGCTTGATTGAGTTTACAACAAACGCACCTATATTCCTATTCGGCCTATTTGTTGGCGCATGGATCGACAAACACGATAATAGAAAAACACTACTCGCAACACAACTTTCTACAATGATTGTTAACAGCGCATTATTTCTTTTGCTTATTTCTGGCATGGTCGAATATTGGCACTTACTAATTATCTGCTTTACACTTGGCGTAATTACCGCTATCGACTTACCCACTAGGCAAAACTCTGTAGTTCAATTAATCGACGATGCTTCACAACTTAAAAGTGCTGTTTCCATACACTCTATGGTGTTTAATACATCTAGGCTTATCGGCCCTGCGCTTGCTGGTGTTATCATATATAACTTTGGTGAGATTGCATGCTATGCTGTTTCAACACTGTGCTACATCCCTATAGTTGTGATACTATCAAAAATCAAGTTTAGAGAACTACACACAGTTAAAAACAACGATAGCCCTATAAAATCTACAATTGATGGCATAAAATACGTTGGGCATTCTTATGTTCTTCGTTCAGTATTTTCGTTCCTTGTTATTTTTGCATTCTTTGGATATGTTTATACAATTCTGTTCCCTATATTTGCACAAGAGGTTTTACACGGTGATTCAAAACTGCTAGGCTACTTAATGGGTGGTGTTGGACTTGGCGCAGTGTTTGGGGCGTTGTTTGTTGGCTCTGTTTCAACGATTGCTAAATTGCCACGCTATATCTGGATATGTTCTTCTACTTTCATTTTCTTTATGACGCTTTTCGCTTTTTCACCTAGCCCTTTATTATCAGTGTTGTTGACTATACCTGCTGGGTTTGGGCTTATCGGCACTTTTGTTAGCACAAATACACTTATCCAATCTATCGCTGATGAAGATAAACGTGGCCGAGTTATTAGCATCTATATAATATGTAATATGGGTATGGGTCCGATAGGTACGTTTATAGCTGGTATACTGGCTGACATGATTGGTGCAAAATATACGTTTTTATTCTGCCTATCTGTGATGCTTTGCGGTGTTATTATGCTATATATTAAACTGCCAAAGATTAATAGCGAGCTTAATAAATTACTTGAAGCTAAAAAATCACAATAGATTGCTTGCGGCTTAGCTCTGCATTTAAAGCGTTCAACTTTTCTGCATCATCTATATTATATTTAGTTGCAAAGTTTTGTAGTATCTCTAAACGGATAGACTCGATATGTTTTATATTGCTTAGTTGGTCGTTAGTTATTGCACGCTTGATTAGCAGTTTTTGTTCCAGATAGTCAACTTCATAATTCAGCGTTGCTCGTAAAATCCAGTCGTAATCTTCGCACACTTTTAGCGATGTATCAAACATACCAACATTTTCAAACACACTTTTGTGGATAACCATAGATGATGGCCCCATGCGACATTTATCAAGCGAAGTTATGAATATATCACCAGCGAAACGCTCCACACGGTTCGCCACCCACTTTCCAGCCCTATACCAAAACTCATTCGTATGTGAAATTAGTAAAGATTTTGACACCATACTATCAAGCTGGCACGCTAGTTTGTTAGGCAGAAAAATATCGTCAGAGTCAAGAAATGCAATATAGTCACCGTTTGCATGTTTTATGCCCGTGTTTCTAGCGGCTGATACACCCATATTTTCATCATGAGTGATAACACGCACACGAGGGGAATAGATTTTTAGGATATCAACCATACTATTACTAGAGCCATCATCAACAACTATGACTTCAACATCGCCATAAGATTGCAAAAGGACGCTTTCTACAGCGTCCTTTATGATAATATCTCTGTTATAAACTGGTATGATTACACTGATAAGGTTAGTCATGATAACTAAACCGTGATAGCACCATCTTTCATAGTTGAGAATACGAGCATCGTGTTAGTATTAGATATACCAGGGAACGAACGCAACTTCTTAACTATGCTAGCTAATGTGTTTGTATTCATCGTGATGACCTTTAATAACAATGTGTATGAACCAGTGATGTGGTAACATTCCATAATGCCAGCATCAAGTTCATTGATTTTGCTTTCAAATTCGTCAATATGAACAGGCGTATCAATAGTAACACCAACAAAAGCTAAAACATCGTAGCCTAACCTGCGGTAGTCAACATTTGCTGTGTAGCCTGTGATGATACCTTCAGTTTCCATCCTTTTAATCCTATCAATGACAGAAGGTGGTTTCATTCCCACTTCTTTCGATATATCTGTGTAGGAAATGCGACCATTTGTAATAAGCATGTTCAATATTTTTACATCAGTAGAATCTAACGGCATAAAGCACCTCTATATTAATGTTACTATCACAGTAGCACATTTGTAATAAAATGCAAGCATTTACGTTAAACATTTTTGTATTTTTTCAATTTTATTTAATTTTTAAGTTATAATTATCGTAACATAACTATGTTTTTTTATAGTGATGTTAAAATATTAGGCTCAAATATCCATGAAAATTAGCTTTAAACATACAAAAATTCTCTATTTAACTTAATATGATAAAATAAATGTGTACTGCTTGCAATATTGCAAGTTTCGTAGTATGATGTTTGATTATATATGTACTTATTTTTAAAATTAATAACAGAGGTGACACATGGGTGCTATACTAAAGACAGAATTTGCTGAATTAAAGCTTGTTGGCAGAGGTAAAGTGCGTGATATTTATGACTTAGGCGAATATCTACTTATTATATCTACAGATAGGATTTCTGCTTTCGACGTTATACTTCCAAACGGGTTGGAAGGTAAAGGGAAAGTATTAACTCAGCTTTCTGAGTTTTGGTTCAGCAAAACAAGCCACATTGTTGAAAACCATTTGATAACTACTAACATTGATGAGATGCCTGAAGTATGCCACCAATACAGAGATGTACTTGAAGGCCGCTCTATGCTTGTTAAAAAAGCTAAGCCGTTCCCTGTTGAGTGTGTTGTTCGCGGCTATATTACAGGCTCTGGCTTGAAAGACTATAACAAAACTGGCATGGTATCTGGCATAAAGCTTCCTGCTGGGTTAGTTGAAAGCGATAAACTTGAGCAACCTATATTCACACCGTCTACAAAGGCTGAAGAAGGGCTACATGACGAAGCTATTTCGTTTGAAACTATGTGCGAAACAGTTGGCGAGGAAACAGCTAACACTCTACGTGATTACACACTTGCTGTTTATAACACTGCTAACGAGATTGCAAACTCAAAAGGTATAATCATTGCTGATACAAAATTAGAGTTTGGCCTATATAACGGCAAAATCATTTTGATTGATGAAGTTTTAACACCTGATTCTTCTAGGTTCTGGTATGCAAACTCATATGCTCCTGGCAAAGTTCAAGATAGCATGGATAAACAAGTTGTGCGTAACTACCTTGAAACATTAGACTGGGATAAAACTCCACCAGCGCCAGCGCTACCTGACGATGTTGCTGAAAGTGCAATTGGTAAATATCGTGAAATCGCTGAAATGCTCATAAAATAATTAATAACGTGGGATGTAATGGAAAAAATTGACTTACTTGAACAGCTAAAACACCACGGACTTGATATTGATGATGGCACACATGAAGATGGTGTCATCATTACTGCAAAGCCACACTACTTAGGTAACTACGGCTACTATCACCTTACGTGGAAAGATAACGACGCTATCGCGCTCAAAAGCGTATATAGCGAATCACTACGTGTGCTTAAAGGCACAAGCGACTTTAACGAAGCCGATAAACACACACTGCTACGTTTATTAAACAATGCAGAAGTTGGCGCTAAGAACTATTTAGACATGACACTTGTATTAGATGATGCTCAAGTATTCGTTAAGACAGCTGAAATTGTTGAGCCTACAAAAGCTAAGCAAGAAAGCAGAATCTACGCTCTACCAAGGCCGCTTACTAATGCAGAGTATCAACAGCCATCATCTGGGCTTTATGAAGATAGTGTTATTTTATCTACTGGCTACTTTGGCGAGTTTATGCCACCTGTTATGTCATACTTTACTGAGTCTATATTTGAGAAGCTTATCAATATCCTTAACCCGATATTTGATTCATGCAACATTAAAACATCTTCGCCAACAATCATAAATGGTTATGGCAGGGTTTACACAAATATTACAGGTCTTGAAAGCATTTTCAAAACTATTGAACTCGGCAGAGGGATTTTCCGTGCAGCACACGCACCACACCTATATATAAAGGCAAAAGAAAAACACGGCAGTATTGATAAAAAATATTTCCCTGTTGAGCAAGATGAAATAAACGAACTTGTTGAAGCGCTGAAAGCGTCTACTAATTCTATACATGTTGATAACATTGTTGGCGAAGCATACTATGACTACCCTGTTCAGTTGATGATTATACATGAATACTTAACAGTTATGTTATGTAGTGAGTTTAGCAAGTTGATATCATACTTTGAAAGTATTCCGCTTGCGCTTGAGGCCATTTATAAAACTCGCAAAAACTCTATGTTCACAGCTGATGAAACATACAGAATACCTGAGTTTTTTGACCCTGCATGTGATGTGCATGAAGTTAGCTTTGAAAAGGCAGAAAGGGAAACTAAAAACATATCTGACTATATATCAAAGCTTTCTTTCGGCAAAAGGTTTGGTAAAGCAAGCAAGATTGAAACAGTTATCAACAATATACACAACTTTTTAGACCTTAGAGATAGCGCATTTGCATTGACGTGGAAGTTTATTGATAAAAGCAAAGTAGCGCTCGATAAAGTTGGCGAGATTGCGATACAAAGAAGAAAGTTTGTGCGCAGCAGTGATATTTACCACTTTGACCATGATGAAGTTAAGCGATTATCATACGACACTTACTACTCTGAAACTGAACAAACTATCGTTTCAAGGCGTGCTAAAAAATACCGATATACAGCGCAAGTTGTTGTGCCTGAAATTTATGGGCGTGACTTTGAAAACACAGTAGAACTATCTGAAAAAATGGTGATAAAAGCACTTGATGCTACAGAGCATAAGTCACTCGTATTAAATAAAGGCGAAGGCATGTTTGTTGCCACGAACGACCTTACACTTGCAGACTACTCTGATAAGTTTATAGCTGCTGAGAAGTTGTCTGTTGCAAACCTTGATAAATATAAATCGGCAAAAGGTTGGATATTAGAGAATGTTTCATTATTTTCACCTATTGCAGAATATGCTATTACAAACAATATTCCGCTGTACTCTGGCGTAAGGTTTGCAGGCATAGTGCTTGATAAAAAAGTGGTTGAGATTAAAGACGACACATTATTGATACGTAACTAAAATAAATACGAAAGGTGATTACTATTAAACGCTTACTTATACTAACAACTCTAGTGCTAGCTTTTACTACAAACGTTTATGCTACATCTATACTTACACTTGCTAAACCAGGCGTTAATTTTGGTTATGAATGGTTAGATACAAGCAAGGTTGAGCATAGCACGCTCAACTTAGAAAGCTTTATATCTATTGACCCACATCAATTTTACTACAACTTTGACTATATCTACGGCAAAGGCATGGAAGATATAATATCTTTCGAAGCTGCTTATGCTTATAAAGAGGGCAAGCATTGGGCTGGCGCTGGTGTTGGTTCGTCTGGAACTTCGCCGTTTTCAAGCCTTAATGCTATGGACTTTAACTTCTTTTATAGCCATTTGCTTATTAGCCGTATTACACAGTATGCTGAAGGGTACGATGGGCAGATGCATCCGTTTTATTTAAACTTTTACTTAGGGTTTGAGTATGCTACTGACCGCATATTGTTGGATAGTTATCCGTTGCCTGTTATCAGGTTTGAATATGGGCTACCTAATCTTGATTTGATTATCGGGTTCCCGCTAACTCACTTGCATGCAAGAGTAGCTAAAAACCAATACTTTGAGTTTACATATGTTCCTGTGTTAAATATTAACTTAACCTACGGTTATGAGTTTGATAAAACTAGTGCTGTAAAATTAATATTTTCAGTTGAACAAAACCAATACAGAAGCTACCCAGGTATGCGCACTGACACATACTTTAGGGAGCATTCAAAATACTTCACAGAAACTGTTATGATAGCTGTTGAGTACAACGCAGTGTTAGCAGATACACTAACTTTAGCACCGTATGTTGGCTTTATACCAACTGCTAGGTCGTACTATGGCCAGACTTTTGATGATTATCAAAATTCAACTGAGTATGGTACAGGCTATATGTTAGGGTTAAAACTCAGCGTTAAAATATAATTAAGGTAATGAAATGAAAGATACATCGGTATGGAGCGCTGTACTAAAGTCTATTAGCAAGGAGCTGCCTAGTGCAGAGGTTGATAGATGGTTGCGCCCCCTATATATTAGCGAGATAAAAAATGGCATGATCGAACTTACTGCACCTAATAAGTTTTATAAAACTTGGGTGGAGGATAACTATTTCAAGTTGATTGAAAAAGTTTTGAAAGACGATATACAAATGAGCAATAGCGACAACGCACTTGTGATAAAGATAGTTGTTGATGGTGAAAAGGGCGATGCTAAAGTACAGCAAGCTGTTGCACCTGTTCAAGAGGTTGTTAGTAAACCTAGGGTAAACTATAACCACATGCAACTAAACCAAGATATGACGTTTGATAACTTCGTAGTTGGTGACTCAAACAGGATGGCGCATGGCTTTTGTGTTGGTGCTGCTAACGGGCTTGATAGCATATCTAATCCATTATACATCTACGGCGATGTCGGGCTTGGGAAAACACACTTGATGCAGGCTATCGGCAATAAATTGCGCATGGATTACGCAAAACTTAGCATAATATACACTACTGGCGAATCATATACTAATGAGTTTATCAATAGCTTAAAAAACCGTGACGAGCTTGAAAAGTTTAAGGAACGCTATAATTGTGCAGATGTATTATTGTTTGACGATGTTCAATCATTAGGTGGCGATAAAAATAAGACGCGTGAAGAATTTTTCAATACATTCAATATCCTATTTAATAACAGGAAACGTATTATAATTACATCTAACTGTGTGCCTTCTAGCTTACCGACAGAGATAGATAAGCGTATTACAAGCAGGTTTTCAAGCGGTATGATGATTGATATATCATCACCATCATCAGAAGAAAAAGAAGCTATTATACGTAAGCGACTTGATATGATGGATTTCTACATATCGCCAGAGATTACAAGATTTTTAGCAGAGAATATAAAAACAGATAACGTACGTGAGTTGCTAGGTGTATTAACAACGCTTGTAACTTATGCACAGCTTGATAACGATGGCCATGTGACGCAAGAGTTTACAGAAAGAGTGTTGAAAGCACACTTAGTTAAGCGTGATAAGGTGTTGACACCTGATGATATCATAAAGGTTGTTTTAGAGTTTTTCCGTTTGAAGCAGTCTGATTTAACTTCATCATCACGTTCGCACAACCTTGTTTATGCCAGAAGCATTGCAATGTATTTGGTGCGTGAGAAAACTCAGCTGTCATATATCGAACTTGGTAACCTATTTAACAGAAACCACTCAACTGTTTTAAGTGCTGTTAACAAAATAGACGCTGAGAAAAATGAGCCATCTACAAAAGGTGTGCTCGATGACCTACGTAATAAAATGAAGCTAGCTATAAACTAAAATTGTGGAATAATTTATTTTTAGTATCAATAACTTTAGCGAGTTATGAACAGTTTTCAACATTACAAACAATCAGTTACAAACATGTTGTGTTGATAACTTTGGTAAATAAATTTGCTTGATGTGTTTTAAATGAAATTTGATGTAGTTTTTAAAATTTTACAACAAGTTTTGTTCATATCAAGATAAATTATTAACTGGTTTTGAACATGATGTAATTATTGTGTTTATTGGTAAAATTATGCTTGTGTTAAGTTATCAATAGCACTATAATAACAACAACATTAAAATATAATATACGGAGCGGTAAATGAAATTTTCGGCTGTGAAAGAAAGTATACTACCTTACATCAACTATACTAACGGTTTTACTAGTCCTAAACACCTAAATCCTATTATACAAAATATTAAGCTATCTTTGTATGATAACAATTTAGTTATGCAGGCTACTAACTATCAAGTTGGCTTTTCATGTAATTTCGAAGTTGAGATGTATGAGCAAGGTGCTATCACTGTTAGTGGTAAAAAATTATACGATATCGTTAAGCAACTTCCAGACGGTTCACTTATCAACTTTGACTATGATGGCGCAAGGCTTAATATCGAGTCAGGTAACTCATCTTTTAAGTTATCGACAATCAGCCCTGAAGGGTTCCCTACAATGTCTGAGATATTAAGAGAATATTACTTCAAGTTAAACTCTGCTGATTTATTATCTCTACTGAAACGTGTATCGTTTTGTATATCTAACGAATCACCTAAGATAGAATATACTGGTGCACAGTTCAATATTTCTGGCAATTTATTAGAAGTGTTTGCTACAGGGCTTCAACGTGTCGCTATAGCTACTTTAGAGTTCGACGCACAGTATTCAGACGATTTCACAATAAACATACCTAAGAAGACGATTGCTGAGCTTATAAAGGTATTAGATTCTAAAAGCGATGGCGAAGTTGAAATACAAACTGACAAAAGCCAAATATCGTTCAAAGTTGATAACATGATTATCTACTCTAAACTTATCGAAAAATTCGTTAAGGGTGTTGGCAGATTATTTACAAACGAATATCCAGTTGTTGCAAAGCTTAATACTAAAGAGTTTATTAACGCATCTAGGCGTGTATCATCTATCGCTGGTGACGATACTCCTGGCATTAGGTTATGTTTTGATTCTTCAAACTTGTTATTATCTTCACTTGAGTCTGAATATGGCCAAGGGTTTGAAAAGTTAGAAAATATAGAATGCAACAGAGATGTATTTGAAATAGTTCTTAATGCAAAACACGTTAACGAAATATTAGCTAACATTGAAACAGAGTATTTCTCTTTTGAAATGGTTGATAAACGTTCACCTGTTTTAATCACTCCAGAAAGTGACAAATATAGATACTTAGTTGTACCTATATCAGTTGACAAGGTTTAATTCTTTAAAGGTTAATGCGTGGTGAGTGTTATGCTTACCACGTTTCTATTTATTATGCACATAAACACAGTTAAGTTAATAAACGTACGTAATCACCAAAGCTCATTTTACGAGCTTGATAGTGAAACTATATTCACTGGTGAAAACGGTTGTGGAAAAACTACTGTTCTTGAATCATTATACTTTTTATTTGCAACACGTGGGTTTAAGAAACAACCATTATCTAGCGTTGTTAGCTTTAATGAAAACTTTCTTAGGATTGAGTCAAACATTACTTCAAACGATTTAGAATATGATGTAGTTTTAAAATATGCTGGCAAACGTAGCATATTGATAGATGATGTCGCTATTGATAGTATTTATGAGTTTATGTATTCAAACCCAATAGCTGTCTATTCTAACGACTTTCAAGGGGTGTTATCGTCAGTGCATGGTGATAGGCGTTCATTTATTGATAGATATATTTATTACACTGATAAGCCGTTTGCTGACGTACTACGTAAGTATAATCACTTAATATCACAAAAAACTAGTGAACTAGATAAAGATTACTTTGATAAAACATATATCGAGTTATTGAACGATGAGATAGTTAAATTATCTGTGTTGATATCAGCTAAAAGGCAAGAAATAATATCAATAATAAATAAGTCTTTAGAGCAAATTTATGTAGATGCACCTTACGCTTCAAACATATATTTGAGCTACAAAACAAACGTTAAGGACACTAGTTTATTTGATAAAGAGTTGGTAAATAGGCGTATTTCATACGGGGTACATAGAGATAAAATAGAGATGGTGAAAGATAATAGAGCAATAGAGAAGTTTTCATCATTTGGTCAAAAGAAAACATTTGCGTTATTTTGTTTGCTTAGCATTTTAAAACATGTTGAACAATTCAGAAAAACTGGTATAATAACTCTTTTAGACGACTTTAGTGCAGGGCTAGACGGTACACGTGCTGGCTTGTTGAAAGAGTTGTATTCTCATAATCGTCAAGTTATTTATACTGGTGTTGACGCATCAAATTTAGATTATAAGAAAATCATTAAGTTATAAGGGAGTCAAATGTCAGAAAATTATAGCGAAAGTAGTATTAAGGTATTGGAAGGGTTGCAAGCAGTTAGGCAACGTCCTGGTATGTACATTGGTTCAACTGGTGTTAAAGGTTTACACCACTTAGTTTATGAAGTTATTGATAACTCTATAGATGAAGCAATGGCTGGTTACTGTACAGATATTCATGTTACATTGCATGTAGATGGCAGCGTTACTGTTGAAGATAACGGCCGTGGTATACCTGTTGGTATGCACCCTACAGCAAAGAAACCTACAGTTGAAGTAGTTTTAACAGTTTTACACGCTGGTGGTAAATTTGATACAAACTCTTATAAAACATCTGGTGGTTTGCATGGTGTTGGTGTTTCGGTTGTTAACGCATTATCATCTAACTTACATGTTACAGTTAGGCGTGATGGTGGCGTTTACGAGCAAACTTTTGAAAAAGGTAAACCAACTTCAGATTGTACACAAGTTGGCACGACAGATAAAACTGGTACAAAAATAACATTCCATCCAGACGCAGAGATTTTTGAAACTCTTGAGTTCTCTTATGAGACACTATCAAGGCGTTTCAGAGAGCTTGCATACTTAAACAGTGGCATCAAAATCATCATCACAGATGAACGTTTTGAGAAAGAGCAAGAATTCCACGCTGAAGGTGGTATTAATAGCTATGTTAAATACTTAAACAAAAATAAAACATTAGTGTTTGAAGACCCAATATATGTTTCTGGTGAAAGCCACGGCATTATGGTTGAACTTGCAATGGTTTATAACGACACGTACAACGAGTCTATATACTCTTATGTAAACAATATCCATACTGAGGAAGGCGGAACACACGAAGCAGGCTTCAAAGGCGCTTTAACAAAAGCGTTCAATAGCTACGTTACTAAAAACAAACTTGTTAAGGAAAACAATTTATCAGGTGAGGATATCCGTGAGGGTATGTCTGCCGTGTTATCTATCAAGATGACTGACCCTGTGTTTGAAGGCCAAACAAAAACAAAACTAGGTTCAAGCATTGCGAAAACTGCTGTTGAATCATTAGTTGGTGCTGCTCTTCATAATTTTATGGAAGAGAACGGTAATATAGTTCGCAAAATCCTTGAAAAAGCTGTGCAAGCATACCAAGCGCGTGAAGCAGCTAGAAAAGCAAAAGAACTTACAAGACGTAAAACAGCATTAGAAGGCACATCACTTCCTGGTAAACTTGCAGATTGCCACGAAAAAGACCCAGCAAAAGCTGAAGTGTTCTTAGTTGAGGGTGACTCAGCGGGCGGCTCTGCTAAGCAAGGGCGTAATAGTGACTATCAAGCAATACTACCGCTACGTGGTAAGATATTAAACGTTGAAAAAGCTAGGCTAGATAAAATGCTATCAAGCCAAGAGATCAGAAACATGATCACTTGCTTCGGTGCTGGTATCGGTAAAGAAGCTTTCAACCCAGAAAAATTACGTTACCATAAAATCATAATCATGACGGATGCCGATGTCGATGGTGCACACATTGCTACACTGTTGCTAACATTCTTTTTCCGCCATATGAAAGAGCTTATCGAGCGTGGTTACATCTACCTTGCTAATCCACCACTATACAAAGTTACACGTGGTAAATCTGGTAGATTTATTAAAAATGATGACGAACTTGAAAACTTCTTACTAGATGCAGCACTATCTGACTTTAGCGTACCTAACGTAAATGCAGACCGTGTAAAACCTCTTTTCTTACAACTATTTAAGTATGAAAAAGTGCTACAAAAGTTTATCAAGAGGGGCTACACTGAAAAAGTTGTAAATATATTAGCAACTTATAAAGATTTAGAGCCTAAGTCGTTAAATGAAAAATCATACGTTGAGGCACTCTACAAAGAACTGCTAGACCATAACGCACTTGATAGCTACACTAACCATGAAATTGTATATAACGAGGAGTACTCTAGATACAACATCAAGCTTGTTGAAAAGCACAATAAATATGCTATCAACACTGATTTTATATCTACTCCTGAATTCAACATGCTACGTAGACTAGGCGTTTTTATAAATGAGCTTGGCGCAGAACCTTTCAAGATTGTTATGAAAGATGAAAGCGAAAAGCAGTTTGACCTCCTCTCTAGTTTAATCACATTTGTGAAAGATAGAGGCAAGAAAGGGCTCGAGATATCAAGGTTCAAAGGTTTAGGTGAGATGAACCCAGAACAGCTATGGGAAACAACTATGGACCCAGAACGCAGAACGCTTTACCGCATCACAATCGACGATGCTGAAGCTGCGGACGAGTTATTCTCGTTATTAATGGGTGATACAGTTGCTCCACGTAGAGAATTTATTGAAATGAACGCACTAAACGTTCGTAACCTAGATATATAAGGTGTGATGTAGATGGAAAATAAAGATACAAAAGATATACAACATATTAGTATTGAGGAAACACTCAAGGATAACTATCTTGATTATGCTATGAGTGTTATCGCTGGCCGTGCTTTACCTGATGTTAGAGACGGTTTAAAGCCAGTTCACAGGCGTGTTCTATACACGATGAATGAAATGGGTGTACAGTTCAACAAACCAAACAAAAAGTCTGCACGTATCGTCGGGGATACTATGGGTAAACTTCACCCACATGGTGACTCGGCAATTTACGATACGCTAGTTCGTCTAGCGCAAGACTTCTCGCTACGTTATCCACTAGTTATCGGCCAAGGTAACTTTGGTTCTATAGATGGCGACTCTGCCGCAGCATCTCGTTATACAGAAGCTAGGATGGCAAGAATATCTGATGAACTCATGGCAGATATCGACTGTGATACAGTTGATTTCGTACCAAACTACGATGGCTCACTTACAGAACCTGTAGTTTTCCCTACACGTGTGCCTAACCTACTTATTAACGGTGTAGGTGGTATCGCTGTTGGTATGGCTACAAACATTCCGCCACACAACTTAGGCGAAGTTATGGACGCTCTCCTATGCATGATAGACAGGCCTGAGTTTACTGAGGAAGATATTTTCTCTATCATCAAAGGGCCTGATTTCCCTACTGGTGGTATCATCATGGGTAAAGGCGAGATATACAACGCATATCGCACTGGCCGTGGCACAATTAAAGTGCGCGCTAGGGCAGAGGTTGTTCAAACAGCTAAAAACCGTGAACAAATCGTTATTACTGAAATTCCATACCAAGTAAACAAGTCTTCGCTTGTTGAAAAAATCGCTGACTTAGTTGGCGAAAAGAAGATACCTGGTATATCTGATATCCGTGACGTTTCAAACATGCATGGTATTAAAATCTTGATTGATGTTAAAAAAGGTGAGTCTGCAGAAGTTATCTTGAACAGACTTTACAAGTTTACATCGTTAGAGTCTTCTTTCGGTATTAACATGGTTGCTATCGTTGGTGGCAGACCAAAAATCCTACCGATAATTGAAGTACTACATGAATTTATCGGCCACAGGGTTGATGTTGTTACTAGGCGTACGAAATACTTGCTGAACAAAGCAGAAGAGCGTATGCACATCGTTGAAGGTTTACGCATAGCTGTTGAAAACATCGACGAAGTTATTAAAATCATTAAATCATCTAGCGATACTCCAGCTGCTAAGGCTGCATTGATTGCTAGGTTCAATTTCTCTGAGCGCCAAGCACAAGCTATCCTTGATATGCGCCTTGCAAAACTTACTGGTTTAGAGATTGATAAACTTAATGAAGAGTACGATAAACTAAAGAAAGAAATCGAATACTATATTGAACTATTAAATTCAAACGTAAAACTCATGGGCGTTATCCGTGAAGAGTTTATGGAAATCAAAGAAAAATATAGCGATAATCGTAGAACAGAAATCGAAGACTTCTATGGCGACTTCAACGAAGAAAGCCTTATCCCTAATGATGAAACAGTTGTTACTATTAGCCACGGTGGCTATATTAAGCGTACACTTCTTTCTAGCTTCACTGCTCAAAAACGTGGCGGTAAAGGTAAAAGCGGTAGCGCTACTAAAGTTGATGACTTTGTTGAGCACCTCATGTACACAACAAACCATTCACAACTATTTATGTTTACTAACAAAGGTAAGGTACACAACTTAAAAGTTTACCAACTACCAGAACAAGCGCGTGATTCAAAAGGCCGCCACATATCAAACTTGCTTACACTTGACGAAGGCGAGAAAATCGCATCATTCTTCACAATAGCTGAAAAAGATGACTCAGCGTCTATCTTCTTCGCTACTAAAAATGGTGTCGTTAAGCGTTGTAAAGTTACAGAGTTCAAAAGCGGCAGAAGCGGCATTAAAGCGATCGAACTACGTGAAGGCGATGAAATCATCGGCACACTATTAACGCACGATGATGACTCTATCTTCCTAGCTACAAGGCAAGGTAAAACTATACAGTTTGACGCTACAGCAGTACGTACTATGGGTAGGATCGCAGCAGGCGTTAAAGGTATCACACTTGGTAGCCTAGACGAAGTTGTTTCGCTAGAGGTTATTAAATCTGATTCTCAAATGTTGACTGTAACTACACTAGGCTATGGTAAATGTACAGAAGTTGGCGAATACCGTGTTCAATCAAGGGCTGGTAAAGGTCTAAAACTTATGAAAATTACACCTAAAACTGGTTTAGTTGTTGGTGCAAGACAAGTTACAGATGATGTTGATGTTATGTTCATCACTAAGAATGGCAAAACTATCCGTATCTCTGTTAACGAAATCAAAATACAAGGTAGAGATACCCAAGGCGTTAGGCTGATGAATACATCGGGCGACGATATTATATCTATTGCAGTTGTTCCACGTGATGAAAGCGAGGACGATGAAGAAAACGTAACAACAGAACCAGCTACAACAGAAGTAGTTGCAGAAGTTACAACTGTGGAGGAATAATAATGGCAACAATTATTGATGGTAAAGAGCTTGCGGCACGTGTCCGCGAGCAACTTAAAGTAGAAACTGCTGAATGTATGAGCAAATACGGCAAAGTTCCAGGTATAGCTGTTATACTTGCTGGTGACGATGCCGCTAGTAATGTTTACGTTACATCAAAAGAAAAAACGGCTGTCGAAGCTGGCTTTCACT
The DNA here is from genome assembly GCA_964368965.1 of uncultured Deferribacteraceae bacterium. Classification (GTDB taxonomy): domain Bacteria; phylum Chrysiogenota; class Deferribacteres; order Deferribacterales; family Mucispirillaceae; genus CAYJDR01. Next base: position 58,729 of record CAYJDR010000007.1, on the reverse strand, counting down.
CTGTTGTTGAGCGTGTTCCATCAACGGTTACTACTGACGATATCTTAGCACTTGTTGAAAAATTTAATAACGATGATACCATTCACGGTATCCTCGTTCAACTTCCACTCCCGAAAGGTTGTGATGATAAAGTTATCTTACGTGCTATCAAGCCTGAAAAAGACGTAGATGGGTTTCACCCTGTAAACGTCGGCTTGCTTAACATTGGCGAAGATTGTTTAATGCCTTGCACACCAGCAGGCGTTATCACTATGCTGAAAGATTACAATGTTGATATCGCAGGTAAATCAGCTGTAGTTATCGGCAGAAGTAATATTGTTGGCAAACCAATGGCTGCTATGCTTGTAAAAGAGTCTGCAACTGTTACAATTTGCCACTCTAAAACAAAGGACATAGCTGATGTGTGCCGCGAAGCAGATATTTTAGTTGCTGCTATCGGTAAAGCTAAGTTCGTTACTGCAGACTTCGTTAAAGAAGGTGCAGTTGTTATTGACGTCGGCATGAACCGTGATGAAAACGGTAAACTGTGTGGCGATGTCGACTATGCAGGAGTGTTTGAGAAAGCATCATTTATTACACCTGTTCCTGGTGGCGTTGGTCCAATGACTATCGCTACATTGATGCAGAATACAATGAAGGCATTCAAAAACACATTATAAATGGTTAGATTTTTATGGATACTATAGTAGCGCCGATCACGGCGCTTGTTAATTCGCCTGTTATCGTCATTAGGATATCAGGCGAAAATGCGTTTAAAGTCACAGAATTATTGCGTACATCTAAGGGCGAAAAACCTGCTAATATCGCACATGCAAAAATGGTGCGTTACGCTTTCGTGATACCTGATTATGACCTTGAAGACGATGTTATGGCTGTATTTTTCGAATCGCCAAAGTCGTTCACAGGCGAAAATGTTGTTGAAATATCATTCCACGGCAACCCGATCATAGTGCGCCATGCGCTTGAAAGTTTATACAATTTAGGCTTTAGGCCAGCTGAGGCAGGCGAATTCTCTAAACGTGCATTCATTAACGGCAAGCTTGATTTAACACAAGCAGAAGCTATACAAGAGCTTATAGCAGCGAAGACGTCAAAAGGTGTAAACCTTGCATACAAACAGTTAACTGGTCGAGTTCGCCATGAATTTGATGAACTGCTTGATGAATTCCTATCAATTAAAGCAAACGTTGAAGCACGCATAGACTTCCCAGATGAAGATGGCGCTGGTGATGATTCTGTCGATTATTTGAAAGGTACAGTCCAAAATATTCGAAATAAGATTGAACGCCTAATAACAGGCTATGCCTCGATGCGTAAAAGCGTTGATGGTTTAAAGATTGTTTTAGCTGGCAAACCGAACGTTGGAAAATCATCATTAATGAATGTGTTGTTGCGCAAAGAGCGTGCAATCGTTTCAGCTACTGCTGGTACAACTCGTGATTATATCGCAGAGGATTTATACATATCTGACATACCTATAAAGTTGTATGATACAGCAGGCGTTAGGGTGTCAGGCGATGAGATTGAAGCAAGTGGCGTAGAGCGCTCTATCAACTTGATAAACGATGCTGATATAATATTGCACGTTGTAGATTTATGTAACGGACTTGATGAGGATGATCAGAATATAATATCACTAACTAGCGAAATGAACACGTTAGTAATCGGCAACAAGTGTGATTTAGTAGAGAGCTCAAGCGTTGATGTTGATATATGCGTATCTGCTAAAGCTAACATAAATATTGAAGCATTGTCTGACTTGATAAAAGAAAAAGCGGGTATGAACGATTTTGACGTGCAAGCGTCAACTGTATCTGTGACTGAGCGACATGTATCATTGATGAAAGAAATGCTAGTTTTGCTAGATGATTTGTTGTCGCATGTTGAGTATGCGCCACTTGATATGCTAGCTATAGATATCGAAGGGTGCATTAATAAGCTGCAAGAAATCACGGGTGATGTTTATACCGAGAAAGTGTTAGATATAATTTTCTCTAAATTCTGTATTGGGAAATAGAATGTTTCACGTGAAACATTTTGTTTTTAGTTTTTGATAGTGTTTCATGTGAAACACTGAGAGGTTTTGATTTAATGAAAAAGTATGATGTAATTGTGATAGGTGCTGGCCATGCTGGTTGTGAAGCGACACTTGCTGCTGCTCGCATGGGTGCAAAAACATTGCTTGTTACAATTTCTATAGATAATATAGGCTTAATGTGCTGTAACCCGGCGGTTGGTGGCTTAGGTAAAGGCAATTTAGTTAAAGATATGGATGCACTCGGTGGCGAAATGGGTAAGAACATTGATGCTTCTGGTATCCAATTTAGAGTTTTAAATAAAGGTAAAGGTTCTGCAGTGTGGGGAAGCCGTGCACAAGCAGATAAATATATCTATCGTGAACGTATGATAGATGTGATTATGTCGCAACAATCACTTGATGTGAAGCAAGGCATAGTTACAGATGTTAAAGTTAATGGTGGCAAGGTGACAGGTGTGTCGCTTGCTTGCGGGCAAGAATATGCATGTGAAAAGCTTGTGATATGTGGAGGCACATTTGTAGATGGTGAAATCTATATGGGGTCATCAATTATAAAAGCTGGCAGAATGTATGAGCCATCAGCTGACGCATTGTCGCAATCATTAAAGAGGATAGGGTTTAAGCCTATAAAGATGAAGACGGATACGCCAGCAAGAGTGCATGTTGATTCTATAGACTTTAGCGCTATGCAGACAATTTCGAGTGATGAAGATATTATCCCGTTTTCACGCGAAACATCGGCGATAACTCTGCCTCAAATTAATTGCTACCAAGCATGGACAAATGAAGAAGTACATAAAATAATACGTGATAATATACACACTAGTTTGATATATAATGGGTCGCTTGAAACTGTTGGGCCAAGGTATTGCCCATCTATTGAAGATAAGGTGACAAAATTTACGGACAAAGACAGGCACCCGATTATTATTGAGCCAGAAGGGTTGAATACGAAAGAAGCACACGTAAACGGGTTTTCGACATCAATATCTGTTGAAGCGCAAATTGCAGCATATAGAGCTGTGAAAGGTATGGAAAAGTGCCAGTTCACTAGGCCAGCATATGCAATCAGATATGATGTATATGAGCCAACAGGTTTACACCATACATATGAAACGAAGCTTGTGAAAGGTTTGTATATGGCTGGGCAACTCAATGGTACAAGTGGATATGAAGAAGCTGCGACTCAAGGTTTTTTAGCTGGTGTGAATGCGGTGTTGTCGCTCAATGGTAGCGAGCCATTTGTTCTAGGCAGGCATGAAAGCTATATGGGCATACTTACAGATGATATTATTACAAAAGGTGTTGATGAACCTTACCGTATGTATTCATCACGTAGTGAATTTAGATTGCTGACACGTGAAGATAATGCGGAAGAAAGGTTGATTGACTACGGTTATAAATTTGGTTTAATATCTGGTGCAAGATATCAACGGTATAAAGCAGAGATGGATCTAATAGAGCAAGAGGAAGAACGCCTCAGAACAACGCTAGTGAAAATGACGCCTGAAAACTTAGAAAAGCTGGCAGAAAAGGGCGTGAATATTAGGGAATCTATAAAGGCTTCTGAACTTATGAAACGTCCAGAAATATTTTATCCTGATGTGTATGAGTTCATCGGCACAGATATAGAAGACAAGCGAATAAAAGAGCGCATTGAAACACGCATAAAATACTCTGGCTATATAGACAAACAGTTGAAAACTGTAGAGAAAATGGCAGAAATTGAAAGCAAAGTTATACCAGATGATTTTGAGTTCCATGGTATATCAGGTTTGCGTTTTGAATATGCAGACAAGCTTGCAAGTATACGCCCTAAAACACTAGGGCAAGCGTTAAGAATACCTGGCATAACAAAGAATGCGATTAGTGTGCTTGATATAGAGATTGAAAAACAAAAGAGAGCAAAGAAGTAAATGTTATATGATGTAATTGTTGTCGGTGGTGGTCACGCTGGTTGTGAGGCTTCACTCGCTGCTGCTCGTATGGGTGCAAAAACGTTGCTTGTGACGATTGGTATTGATACTATCGCCATTATGAGTTGTAACCCAGCAGTAGGCGGGCTAGCAAAAGGCAACCTCGTGAAAGATATTGACGCACTAGGCGGCGAGATGGCGAAAAATATTGATGCCACTTGTATCCAGTTTCAAATACTAAATAAGCGTAAAGGCGTAGCAGCTCAAAGTAGCCGTGCCCAAGCTGATAAAGCTAAATATGCTGAGCGTATGAAGCATGTGCTTATGAACACACCTAACCTTGAAGTTGTGCAAGCTATCGTGTCAGATATATTGATAGCTGATAAAGCGCATGTTGGTGGCGTTGCCACTGTTTGTGGTCAAAAGTTTTTTGCTAAGAAAGTTATCGTTTGTAGTGGTACGTTTTTAAACGGCAAAATATACATGGGTGAGAAGTGTATAGCCGGTGGTAGAATGTATGAGCTTGCATCGACTCACTTGACAACTTCTCTAGAACAGCATGGGTTTGAGCCAATTAAGCTAAAGACTGGCACACCAGCAAGGCTTAATGCAGATACTATAAACTTTGATAAACTGTCAGTATATGAGATCGAGAGCGAACAAGTTCCGTTTTCATTTGAAACTGATAAATTACCTGGCGAGCAAATAAAATGCTACCAAACTTTTACTAACCCTGAAACGCATGTGGTTGTAAAGGAAAACATAAATCGTAGCGTTTATTATAACTCTGCTGATAAGGGGATTGGGCCTAGGTATTGCCCGTCGATGGAAGATAAGGTTTTCAAGTTCCCTGATAAAGATAGGCATCAAATTATATTAGAGCGTGAAGGTTTAAAGTGTAGAGAAGTTTATCCTAATGGTTTTTCAACTTCGCTACCTGTTGACGCTCAACTAAAAGCATACAGAACCATTGCTGGACTAGAGGAAGTGGAGTTCACACGCCCAGCATACGCAATAGAATATGTTGGCTTTCAACCAACGATACTAAAGGCAACTTACGAAACAAAGCTCATGAGCGGTTTATATTTTGCTGGCCAAATCAACGGCACAAGTGGGTATGAAGAGGCAGGAGCACAAGGCTTACTAGCAGGCATAAACGCTGTGCTTAGTATACGTGGTGAAGAGCCATTTGTTCTAGGTAGGCACGAAAGCTATATTGGTGTAATGACTGATGATTTAGTAACAAAAGGTATTGATGAACCGTACCGCATGTTCACATCAAGGGCAGAACACAGGCTACATTTACGTGAAGATAATGCAGAGTATCGCCTGATTGAATACGGCTATAAGTTCGGCTTGATATCGCAAGAAAGGTACGATCGATTTTTGAAAGAAAGTGAAAGCGTACGTAATGAAATTGAGAGTTTTAAAACTACTAAGGTAAAGCTAGATGCAGCAAATAAACAGCTATTGATAGAAAATGGCGTGAACATGTCACAGGGTACTTCGGTTTATGAGTTTTTAAAAAGGCCAGAAGCGAAAATTGAACATGTGCAACAATTGGGGCTAACCACACTTAGCGGCAGAGCTGCAAGCCAGGTGGAAACGTTAATCAAATATGCTGGCTATATTGCTCAACAACACGAAGAAGTAAGGAAAGCAAAACAACTAGAAGATAAAGCTATCCCTGATGATTTTGTCTATGATGGTGTGCCAGGCTTGAGGCGTGAGGCTGTTGAGAAATTAAACAGAATTCGCCCAAGGACGCTAGGGCAGGCGCTACGTATCAGCGGCATGAGCTATGCGACAATATCGGTGATAGATATAGCTATAGAAAAAGCGAGGAAGATGTAATGTTATCAAACCATATAACGACAACAGATGAAATAAATGATTTATTATCAAAGTTTTATGAACTTCATTTAAATTCATCTATCAATTTAACAGCTATAAAAGATGAAAGTGAGTTTTACATAAAGCACTATCTAGATAGTGTATATTATTTTGAAAAAGGCACAAAGCCAAGCGGCACGCTAGTTGATATCGGCAGCGGCGGTGGATTTCCTGGGATCGTGCTTGCAATATTTTACCCAGAGCTGAAGATAACTTTAGTAGAAAGTATTGCTAAAAAATGTAATTTTTTACAAGAAAGCATTGACCAACTAGGTCTAAAAAATGTAGAAGTTATAAATAGCAGAGCAGAGAATATAAAAGGTAAAACTTTTGATATAATAACAGCTCGTGGTGTTGCGCCTGTATTGGACATGTTGAAGAACACTAAACAAATGGCAAAGCCTACAACTAAGTGGGTGCTATACAAAGGCGAGAAAACTGCACAAGAGCTTGAAGATGCAAAATATATCATAAAGAAAATGGGGGTTAACATTGAAACTATCAGAATTGAAGAGCCGTTCACGCGCACGTATTGTATTATTAGTAAGTAGTATTGTTATATTAGCCGTATTATCTGGTTGTGCGCAAGTTAGCGTTACACAAGATGCGCAAGGTTTTTATCCTGAGTATTATGCTTCAAAAGAGTTGACGGCTGAAGATGTTGTTAAGTTACGTGGTTATGCATCTAGCTTAAACCCGTTTGTTTCTGACTCCGCATCGTTGATATTAGGTAAATATTATATCACTTATGGTGACCCAACATATGGCGCGCTATTAATAAACAAAAGTTATAAAAGCGAAGCGCTTGATGAACAAATGAAACTGTTTGGGCAACTATGGAAAATGGATTTAGACATCGTAGAGCGCAACCAAGCTGATGCGATGGTGATTGCTAAAAACATTAGCGCGATGGATAAAACGGAGATATTTAATAGAACAGTAAAAATATATTGCGATAGTAACAATTTTTATTCAAAAGCAATCGTAAGTGGAAGCGATGCATGCTACAGCACTTTACGCGGGCAGAGCCCTATCGAGATCATTACGACTGATGATAGCACAATGTCTGATACTGCAAGCATGACATATGATGAATACCTTGCAATGCTTGGTGTAATTGATAACTCGACAATCTATGACGTAGATAACCAAACAGGTATAGGCGTGGCTGAGATGGGTGATGTAACACTTAATATTTTAGCTGAGTCGTCATCAGGCAATGTTGAAAACGGCATTATGTATGCAATTAGTACAGCTGAGCTACCATTTATTGTAAACTCTATCACTAAGGCGCAATCTATGTTGCTTGATAGTGATGATGTGTTGATAAATATTGATAATTTAGAGATCATTTCAGGTGATGCAAGCACAAACTTTGCAGTTAACTGGGAAGAGCTAATCTATACAGCAAGCTTAATGAGTGGCACCTCAGATTATGATGTAGTAATAGTGAGCACATCAGGCAAAAAAATGCCATTAGCAAATTACCTTGAAACGCTATTAAAAGGGCGTGGCTTAGATGTAACTGTTTTAAACTATGATAACCAAAACTATCAAACGCATATACAAGGCGTAATGGAAGGAAACATAGAGAAGAAAGTGCTAAGTATTGGCATTGGTAGTGAAACAGAGCTACATAAGTTTACGCCGATAGCAAAGTTTGTGGAAAAGGATCGCTCAAGAGAAACAATCTTGTTGATAACTGAGTCAATCGGTAACCTTTCTCGCTATCCAGGGTTTAGGGAATATTACCGTAACTTGTTTGTTTTGACACCTATTAATACAGTTGATAACGAGCAATTTATGAATGTGAATAAGTCGTTTGAACAGTTCTTTGGAACACCAATGAATGAAGAAAACATGATGGGCTACGACCTTGTAATGTATTTGAAACACGTGTTGCAAGAGCAAACAGACTCGTACACAACAGATTATTTGACAGGTGTGGTTGGTTTTTATGAAAATATGCCATATCGCCCTATAAAAATGTATTACATTAACAACGAACGTAAATTTGAACAGACTATGCCATTAGATGTAAAAATAATGGAACAACCTAAACCAATAGAAGAAGAGAACGTTGAGCAGAAGACGGCGCCAAAAGGCACTATCATGATAATCGACGACACATTGTAGTAAACTGGAGCAACACAAAATATAATGAAGTTAAAGATAGTAACAATTGTAGGTATACTAGCGCTATGCTATTCGTGTGCTATGCAACAACAAGCAGCAGAAACGCACATAGAACAGGTTGAAGAAGAAGTCAGCCATGAAACGGTTATAAGCAACACGTTATTGCCTGAGCCTAGCATATCAATATACGAAGATTTTATCGCGAAGGCTGAGTTTGATAATAATACTGAATATTACGAAGAGTTTAAAGAATTCAACGTACCAATGACGATGACACCACGAGTGAACGCATATATAAAGTATTTTACAGAGCGTGACAAAGCTAGAACACAACTATGGCTTGACCGTTCGAACAAATATATGCACGTGGTGCGTGATATATTTATTAAAGAGGGCTTGCCAACAGATTTAGTTGTGCTAGCATTCACAGAGAGTGGCTTTAACACTCATGCAATTTCACACGCTGGTGCTGGTGGCATGTGGCAGTTTATACCTAGTACAGGTAGACTTTACGGCATGAAGGAAGACTTCTGGAAAGATGAGCGCCGTGATTTTGAAGATGCGACATATGCAGCAGCACGCTACTTAAAAGAACTTTATGGCACGTTTGATGACTGGTACTTAGCACTTGCAGCATACAACGCTGGCCCTGGTAAAGTTGCACGAGCGACAAGGATTAATAAAACTAAGGACTTCTTTAAGCTGTCAAAAAACACACGCACATTGAAGCTTGAAACAAGGGATTATGTTCCTAAGTATTTGGCATTATTGATAATTTATAAAAATTACTTAAAGTATGGGTTTAATCCACCCGCACATAATCCGCTGTTGTTTGACTCTATAGAAGTTGATAGCCAAGTTAACACGTTTTGGTTGGCTAAAAGTATCGGTGCAGACCACCAGTTGTTGCGTGAACTTAACCCAGCACTGAAGCTACCGATGACACCACCAGAGAAAAACTACAAGCTACGCATACCATATGGCACATATGATGAGGTGAAGCAGCTGCTAGATAACTCAACTGCAGAGGAAATGGCACAATATAAAATTTATCACGCTAAAAAGAACGAGTATTTGTCGAATATTGCAAAGAAGAATAATACATCTTTGAAAGAACTTCAGCAAGTGAACGGTTTGAGGTATGATAAGTTGTTAGCTTCACGCTCTATCTTTATACCAGTTGCTGGTGTTGGTGATAGCGAGATACATGAAGAGTTTGCGAACGAATTAGCGAAGATAGCGCCGAAGTATTATAAAGTTAGGAAAGGCGACACTTTTATCGGTATCGCTCACAAACATAATATGCGCTCTGGCGATTTAAGAAAGTTAAACCCAGGTATAAACACATCAAGGATATTCCCAGGTCAAACGATCATTATATCAATGGGTGGAAAAAGCTAGAACTATTTAGATAAAAGGCACTGTATATGGTGCCTTACTTCTTCTATCGTAATCTCACGCATGCATGAAAAATGCTTCAACTTACAACGTGCAGGGCCGTGTATATGGCATGGGCGACATTTCAACGAGTTTACTTCAATCACTTTACAGTTGTCAAAATATGGGTAGAAACCAAGCTCTTTTGACGTTGGGCCAAATATAGCAAGTGTTTGCACATTAAGTGCCGTCGCTATATGCAGTGGGCCGGAATCTGTTGAAAGCACGACATCAGAATCTGCAATATATTGCACAAGTTTATTGAGTGGTACTTTGCCAGTTTTATTTTCAACACCATTAGGGATTTCAATGTTTCCATCACCAATAAAGCGAACGTGAACATCGTTAGCGACAAGCAGTTCAGCAAGTTGAACAAAATGTTCCCATACTTTACCATCTTTGCTAGCAAACGGGTGGATAGTGACGATTGGTTTAGCAAATCCATCACGTTTGTCGATAGGGTTGTTTATAAATGGTTTTAAGTCGTTAATCGTAGGTTTAGGCAACTTGAGCGCTTTTGTAAATGTTTCAGCATATTTTTCAACAACGTGTTTGTTTAATCTGGAGCGACACATTCTATATTTCACAAATAATCGCCTAGCAAGTGCATTCTTTTCATATGTAAAATGTGTAGCTCGAGACGCCAATTTCACTAGGGAGGAGCGAGTATTCGCATGTAAATCAAATATGGCATCATACTGTGGCATAGTGTTAAACACATCAATTAAGGTAGCCATTTTAACACCCTTGTCAATGCAGTAAATATTGCGTATAAAGTCAAGCCCTTCAAGTACGCCTGCAAACTGTGACATTGTGAAAACGTCGATATTTACATCTGGATGATGTTGTTTAACGTATTTCAACACGCCTGTAATTAGCACAACATCGCCTAGTGAGCTAAAGCGCACAACTAATATATCTTTCATTTTATCTACCGCCTATTACATTTAATGTAGCTTGGTACACACTATCAGGTGAAACATCTAGCATACACTTGAAGTGTTCCTTTGGGCATGTTTTACCACCATGTTTACCGCAAGGTCTGCAATCTAGTGCAGTATTTTCAATAACGACACTGCGATTATCATAAGGGAAAAAGCCCAACTCTTTAACAGTAGCACCAAAAACAGCAACACAAGGCACACCACCAGCAATAGCAATGTGTAGTGCACCAGAGTCGTTACAGATTAAAGCATTACAATTAGATAAAAACGCTGGTAAGTCAGAAAGCGTCGTTTTCTCTGCGTAGTCATAGTATTCGCCTGTGAAGAGCTGTTTGAACTCATCGAGCGATTCTCTATCTTCCTTACTGCCAAATAGCGCTATTGCATAGCCGTCGTTAGTAAGTTTTGTAGCGACTTCTGCAAAATATTTTGCTGGATATCGTTTAGTTGCCCATACGCTACCAGGTGCGATACCAACAATTTTTTGAAGTTTAGTAACAGATGATGTATAAAAGTTAGTGCGATTATATATTTCATCGTCAATGTGACATGCTAGTCCGCCACCGAGTTTTTTAGCTTGCTCTAGAGAAAAATCATCAACAAGTGGCTTGAGTAACATTAGGTTACGCTCAACTTCATGAAGTGTTTGCTCACGGTTGACTGTATGTTTGAAAAGTGAAGATAACACAGCCTGTTTAAAGCCAACTACATCTGCACCAAGTTGTAACATCAACAAGCTAGAGCGTATAGATTTATGCACATTGATAACTAAGTCAAAGTTATAGGCTTTTAACTGCTTTGCAAAATTAATAAACCCTGATAGGCCTTTAGCTGTGCGGCGCTTATCATATGTGATGACGTTTGCAAGCACAGGCATTCCGTTATATAGGTCTGCTTGGTTATCACGTACGCAAAACGATACATTAGCTTGAGGATACAGTTTTTTAACAGCGCTAATAAGTGGCGTAGTTAAAACAGTATCACCTAGAAATGATGGGTTAAATATCAGTATGTTTTTATAATTTTTCTTTATATTCATAAACAATTATTACACATTTTCCATTGATAATTCAAGTTTTAACATTAAATCGTTCATGAAATCAGATAACGGCGCTTTAAAACTTAGTTGTTCGTTAGTGATAGGGTGCTTGAACGACAGTTTGTATGAGAACAAAGATAAACGCTTATCATCAATTTTTTCGTTATATAGCCAATCTTGGTAAAGAGGTGCTTTCAACGCTCTTAAGTGCACACGTATCTGGTGTGTGCGCCCAGTCAATATGCGTGCAGAAACAAGCGAATGACTTTCGTTGCTATCAAGTGTTTGGAACATTGTGATAGCTTGCTTGCCACTTTTAAAGTTTATTTTAAACTTGCCGTGGCTACCTTTAGCGATTGGTAGCATGAGTGTTTGGTCTGCTAGTGTGCCTTTTGTTATGGCTATATATTGCTTTATCACTGTGCGTGAGTCAAACTGCATGCATAAATTCTTGTGGCAATAAGCAGTTTTAGCAAATACGATAAGCCCACCCGTGCCAGCATCGAGCCTATGTACAGTAAAAATTTTGCCATATTTTTCAGCAAGCATATCGTGTAAAACATGCTTCTCTACGTTGTATCTATCACGTATAACGTGCAGGCCGTGTGCCTTAGATACGACGATAATGTCATGATCTTCAAAAATGATGTTATAATGGTTTGTAAAGTTGTTCATACTGTGGTATATATTCTTTAATAAACGGAGTCAACAACAATATGATACATGGCGCAACTGAAGGGCTACCAGCGGTAGTCGTAAAAAAGCTTGAAACACTTTCAAAACGTAGGATACAAGGCAAACACGTTATCTCAATTGACGTGGCGCGCTTGATGGCAGATATATCGCATGAAACAGGGCGCATGGTGGCTGTGCTACTCAGTAGGCGTGGTGAAGTAGAGTATGTTTTAATCGGCACACCTGAACAAGTCGTGATACCGGTGCTATCTCGCTTTAAGCTTATCCCTGGTCGTTTGCGTGGTTTAAGATTAGTGCGTACTGATCCGTTAGGCAAATCACTAAACGATGACGACTTAACAGATTTAGCAATACTAAGGCTTGATAGCATATCAGCTATCGACTACAACGACAAAGGTGACGTGACGACAATTAAAACAGCTCACCTAATGCCAAGCGATAGCGCTGAGGATATTGGCTACCTTGACGATAAAGACGTATTCAACCAACGTACAGATTATATCGAATTTATAGAAGCGCTAGATGATGAAATTGTTGCAAAAGCTTCAAGCTCACTAGATATAAACCAAAAGAACAAAGCTGTTTTGACTGGTTGCTACAGATCGAAAGATGCGGCAAAAGTAAGCATGGATGAGTTAATCGAACTTGCAAGAAGTGCAGAAATATCTGTCGTTGCCAATATTCCGCAAGTAAGGCAAATCCACCCGAAATATGTTGTAGGGCCTGGCAAACTTAGAGATATCGTCATAAGGGCGCTAAATACAGGCTCTGAATACATCGTATTTGATAATGAGCTATCTCCGTCACAATCAAGGGCTATATCAGAGTTCACTGAGTTGAAGATTATTGATAGAACACAGCTTATATTAGATATATTTGCACACAGGGCAAAATCTAACGAGGGTAAACTTCGTGTAGAGATTGCGCAGCTGAAGTATATGCTGCCGCGACTATCAGCTAAAGATGATGCGTTATCGAGGCTATCAGGCGGTATCGGCGGTAGAGGGCCTGGTGAAACAAGGCTAGAGGTTGACAAACGAAGAATTACAGACAGAATAGCGTTCTTAACAGGCAAACTTAAGAAGATCGAAAATGCACGTAACACGCAACGCCTAAAGCGCCAAAAGAACGAGTTACCAATAGTATCTATCATAGGTTATACTAACGCTGGTAAATCGACGCTTATAAATAGTATGACTAAATCTGACGTTTATGCAGATAATTTATTGTTTGCGACGCTTGAGACATCAGCAAAGCGTATCCGTTTTCCACGTGAGCGTGATGTTATTATTACTGATACAGTAGGCTTTATACGTGATTTACCGAAGCAGTTAGCTGGTGCGTTTAAATCGACACTTGAAGAGCTGGAAGAAGCAGACATCTTTTTGCATGTGGTAGATATATCTGATGAAAACTTTGAGCGCCATATAAAGTCAGTTGAAACAGTACTTGAGGAGATGGAGCTGAAAGAAAAAGAACGCATAATTGTTTTTAACAAGTCTGATAAGCTATCGCCAGAGGAAATCGAAGCATATGCGAATGAATATCCGAAAGCCGTGTTTATCTCTGCGTTAAACAGAAAAACATTTACAACGTTGCTTGAAAAAATCTATTACCACTTCTACAAAGAGGGCATGGACATAAGCGACGACCTACAATACATACAGTGAGAAACAACATGACACCAAAAGATATACTGCTAAAAAGAGTAGAACATTTTAAAAACGAAGAACCAGCAAGCATCTATGCACTATATACAGATGATAGTGAACTACGCAGACACTTTGAAACAGTTGAAGAATATACAGAGCACTTTGGAAAACTAATTGAGCAAGTTGGTGTGCCTGAAATCCATATTTATAGCGAGCAAGCGTGCGAGGGTGTGGCAGATGTGCTATACCTAAGCAAGTTTATGGTTGAGGGCGAATTGCAAGAGTATTACTGCAAAACATATTTCCGACAAGTTAATGGTGAATGGCTGATAGCAAAGGAAATCAACGAGAAAAAATAATTTATGTATCTTTTTGATTTATACGTCGTTATTTATCTCGTTCCTTAATCATGTACTATCGTGTACACTCATTTCGGAACTCACCAAGCCGCCTAGTCTAAATCAAAAATCTATCATAAATTGGCTTATGTATCTTTTTGATTTATACGTCGTTATTTGATTTGTTCCTTAATCATGTACTATCGTGTACACTCATTTCGGAACTCACCAAGCCGCCTAGTCTAAATCAAAAATCTATCATAAATTGGCTTATGTATCTTTTGATTTATGCACTAACCTTATTTCACAACAAGTTTTAGTGTCATAGTTTCAGCAAGAGCTTCTGCTTCTGCCATTTGTTCTGGTGTGAGTTTTGGTGCGTGTTTTTCTTTATTTTCAATAGATGATTTAAAGCCCAATGATGCACCAGTTAAAAAGTGAGCATATGCTTGAACGTCGTCTTGTTCGACTCCTGAGCCGTTTGCATACATAATCCCAACTATGTTGATAGCGCCTTGGTTGCCTAGTTTTGCCGCTTTTGAATACCATTTGAATGCTTCTGTGAGGTCTTGTGGCACAGATTCGCCAGCGACATAAAGTTCAGCTAAAAGGATTTGCGCTTCAACATCGCCTTTATCGGCACGTGCTTCGATATCTTTTATATCGTCGCTAACAATCTCAACCATTATCGCAATGGCACTTAGTACAAATAATATAGTTAAAGCAAACTTAGGCAAATATTTAATCATGTTTAAAACCTCTCAAAGAAAAGTATGTTAGCACACGTTGTAATGTAATGCAAGCATGCAACTTTATTGACGAACGATAGTGAACTTGCTTTTAATTTCTTTTGCGAGTGCGTCGCCTTTAGTGGCTTCTTCTTTTGTTAGCTCAACGTTTTTCACTTTTTCATAAAAGGTTATTTTATCATCAGCTAGGTTTGATATGTAACCATCATCGACTGCCAAGCTCATATATGCGTAAGCTTTAATGATATTTTTCTCTACACCATCGCCGTGGTAGTACATTTCACCAAGCTTGTATAGTGAGTTAATATCACCTTGATGTGCAGCCATTTCATACCAACGTATAGCCTCTGCATAGTTTTTATCTGTGCCTAAGCCGTGATAGTGCATATGGCCTAGATAATATTGAGAGGAATAGTCGCCTTGTTCTGCAAGTTTTGTATACCAGTAGATTGCTTTAGTGTAGTCTTTAGTGACGTTGTTGCCACGATAGTAAGTATTTGCAAGCCTTCTTTGAGCTACTTTATGGTTTTGGTTAGCGGCTTGTGTTAGCCAGTAAATTGCGAGTTCAATATCGCTTTTAACGCCATCATAATTACTAGAGTATAAATCGCCTAGCATATATTGAGCAAGTGGGTGGTTTTGTTTTGCAGCTTTCTCAAGCCACTGCATAGCTTTTTCATAACTTTGTGGAATGCCAGCTTGGCCATGCAAGTAAATGTAGCCTAGATCAACTTGTGCTTCGATGTCGCCTTTGTTAGCTTTTGCAACGATATCTTCAACTATTTGAGCGTGAGATGTAGCCGCGAGTAGAAGAAATGATATTAAAATAGTAGCGATTTTAGTATACATAAGCGCCTCTAGTTGAAAAAAGGGAGCATAAGCTCCCATTTGTTATTTGTTAAGATAGTCAACTGCGAATTGTGCATAAAT
>CAYJDR010000007.1:22144-42861 GCA_964368965.1 uncultured Deferribacteraceae bacterium | reverse complement strand
CATAAGCTCCCATTTGTTATTTGTTAAGATAGTCAACTGCGAATTGTGCATAAATTGCGCTACCTTGGTGAAGTACATCTTCATCTAAGTCGAACGCTGGGTGATGATGCACACAGTCTATACCTTTATCTTTGTTTCTTGCTCCAACAAATCCATATACGCCGTCGATTTCCTCAAGGAATACGCTGAAATCTTCTGCGCCCATCATCTTAGTGAACGGAACAAGGCATTTATCGCCAATTATGTTTTTAGCAACATCTTGAGCGATTGTAACAAGCTCTTCATTTTCGTTAATAAGTGGGCTAGGGCCAAAGTAGTAAATGCACTCGGCCTCACAACCATAAGCGTCACACACGCCTTTAACGACTTTTTCGATACGCTCAGGCATTGTTTTTCTGAACTCTTTGTTAAAAGTACGCACTGTTCCAACAAGTTCTACATAGTCTGCTATGATGTTTGACTTTGTGCCACCGTTCATCATACCAACAGTTACAACTAAGCTTTGTTGTGGGTGCATGTTTCTACTAGTTATAGATTGCAACGCTTGCACAACTGCGGCTGATGTTAGGATAGCATCTATTCCTTCGTGTGGTGCGCTACCGTGGCTAGCTTTACCTGTTATTTTGATTGTAAACCTATCGCTACAAGCCATGCGTTCGCCAACTTCAAAATTTGCTTTGCCAACATCTAACAACGACCATAAATGCATGCCAAATATTGCATCAACGCCGTTTAAAGCACCTCTCTGCACGTATAGTTCAGAGCGTCTACCAAGTTCCTCGCCCATTTGAAATATCAGCTTAACAGTGCCTTTCAAGTTTGCTTTTTGGCTAACAAGTATTTCTGCAGCACCAAGTAGCATTGCTGTGTGTCCATCATGTCCGCATGCATGCATAACACCAGCATTTTTGCTCGCATATGGTTTGCCAGCTTCTTCTTGGATTGGTAAAGCATCAATATCTGCACGCAGCATAATTGTTTTGCCTTCGCTTTCGCCTTTGATAGTGCCTATGCAACCTGTGATATCGTCGAAAGTTTGAACATCAACACCCATAGCTGTGAGTTTCTCAACGATGAATTTTGTTGTTTCAACTTCATGTTCGCCAAGTTCTGGGTTTGCATGCAGGTGTCTGCGCCACTCAATTATTTTTTGTTCGTTATCTTTTGCTAATTGTTTTATCATTTATAAACCTAATTATTATGCATTTAGGAAGTCTAGAGCAAATTGAACATAAACTCCGCTTCCTCGCTGTAGGATATCTTCATCAACGTCAAACGCTGGGTGATGGTGTACACAATCGATACCTTTTTCGATATTTCTAGCACCTAGGAAGCCGAATACGCCTGGTATCTCTGCCATAAATACACTGAAATCTTCAGCAATAGGGGATTTGATAACAGGCACAACACTTTCATCGCCCATTACTTTGCATGCTGCATTTTGTGCTATTTTAACTAGTGCGTCATTATCGTTCACAACAGGGTCTGGGCCGAAGTAGTAGATACATTCAACTTCGCAACCGTAAGCGTCACACACGCCTTTTGCTATCTTTTCGATACGTTCAGGCATAGTTTTTCTAAACTCGTTATTGAATGCTCGCACAGTGCCAACCAGCTCTACATAGTCAGCTATAATGTTTGATTTTGTGCCACCGTTCATCATGCCAGCAGTAACAACTAAGTTTTGCTGAGGGTGCATTTGCCTGCTTGTGATAGATTGTAGCGCTTGCACGACTGATGCCGCCGTTAGTATTGCATCTACACCTTCGTGTGGTGCGCTACCGTGGCTAGCTTTACCTTTTACTCTGATTGTAAAACGGTCGCTACATGCCATACGTTCGCCAACTTCAAAGTTGATTTTGTGCGCATCGAGTGATGCCCACACATGCATACCAAATATTGCATCAACGCCTTTTAAAACATCGCGTTTAACGTATTCTTCTGCGCGTCTGCCAAGTTCTTCACCCATTTGGAACAATATTTTAACAGTTCCTTTTATGTGTTCCCTTTGCTCAGAAAGCATTTTTGCAGCGCCTAACACCATAGCGACGTGGCAATCATGTCCGCAAGCGTGCATAACGCCATCGTTTTTACTGCGGTACTCTCTGCCCTCGATTTCTTGGATAGGTAGCGCATCAATATCAGCACGAAGCATAACAGTTTTGCCTTCGCTTGCACCTTTGATAATGCCAACACAGCCAGTTATGTCAAATGTTTGAACTTCGATACCCATAGCTTCCATTTGTTCTACGAGGTACTTTGTCGTTTTAAACTCTTGTTCGCCAAGTTCAGGGTTAGAGTGGAAATGTCTGCGCCAATCTATAATTTGTTGTTCATTTTCTTTTGCTAATTGTTTAACCATAGCTATTTACCTTTTATATCAAGATAGTCAGCAGCAAACTGAGCATATTGCGCTGCACCGATAGGTAGTATATCTTCGTTTACTTTAAACTTTTCATTATGTACTGCGTGGGTAGCTCCTGTTGCTTCGTCATATGTTCCTAAGAATAAGAATAATGATGCTGGTATCCTATCCATAATATATGAAAAATCTTCGCTACCGCCAACAGGGTTAATTTTTTCTACGACATCGTCACCAAATAGTTTTTTAGCAGAGTTTCTTGCGAGCTCATTTAGTTCGATATCGTCATTTGTAATACACGACTCAGTGAAGTTATACTCAACCTCAGCAGTGCAACAAAGCGATATTGCCGTTTGTTCAGCTATCCTAACTAGTTCTGCTTTAGCCATTTGTCTAGTTGTTTCGTCGTGCGCTCTGATAGTGCCTTCAATTTCAGCTCTATCTGTAACGATGTTGAATTGAGTACCAGCTCTAACAGTGCCAAACGATACTGCGAGCGAGTTTAGTGGATCATTTATACGGCTCACGATTGTTTGAGAATTTACAATAATGCCACTTGCTGCAACGATAGCATCTTTACCTAGATGAGGCGTTGAGCCATGCGCTGACTTACCATGTACAGTTATTTTGAAGTTGTCACAGCTGGCCATAAGCATGCCATCTTTAATGCCTAGTTTACCTGTAGGGAGGTCGTGCCATACGTGCATGCCCATTGCAGCGTCAACGTCGTCAAGGTGTCCGTTATCAACATAATAGTGGCTACCAATAAAGCCTTCTTCGCCTGATTGGAACAATAGTTTAACTGTGCCTTGCAAGTTTTCCTTTTCTTCCCATAGTAGGCGTGCTGCGCCAAGTAGCATAGATGCGTGGCAATCGTGCCCGCATGCGTGCATAACGCCTTCGTTTTTGCTTTCAAACTCAACGCCTGATTTTTCTTGTATTGGTAGCGCGTCGATATCAGCGCGTAGTAAAACTGTTTTATTGCCTGCTTTACCGCCTTTTATAGTGGCGATACAGCCGTTATAGTCATCATAAGTTTGCACAGGTATCCCTAGTGCTTTTAATTCGTTAACGATGTGTTTTGTTGTTTCAACTTCATTGAATGAAAGTTCAGCGTTTTCGTGTATATAGCGCCTGTCTTTGATGATTTGTTCTTTTAGTTCATTAGCTCTATTTTTAAAGTTCATATAAATTGCCTCGATACAAAAAAGATTGCACAAACTGTGCAATCTTTAGAGTTTAAATTAGTTTAAGTAAATGCCGCCACCAGGACCAAGTGGTAAGTTTAGCGTCACCCAGAAGATAACTTGAATAATCCAAACGATTGCAAACGTAATCGAGAATGGAAGCATGTTAGCAATGAGTGTACCAAGACCAGCTTTAGGGTCGTACTTATTAACATAACCTAGGATAACAGGCATGTAGAAGAACAACGGTGAAAGCGGGTTAGTGATAGAGTCACCAATGCGGTATATAACTTGCGTGATAGCTGGGTCATAGCCTAGTACCATCATCATAGGGACGAATACAGGTGCAAGGATAGCCCACTTAGCAGAAGCTGAACCGATGAAAATATTCACGATACAAGATAGGAATATTAAGCCGATCATTAAAGGTATGCCTTCAAAACCGACGCTCTCAAGGAAACCAGCACCGTTGATAGCTAAGATAGTACCTAACTTTGAAACTGCGAAGAAGTTTGTAAAGATAGAGATGAAGAAACACATGAAAATGTAGTTGCCCATTTCAGAGAAGCCAAGGCTTACGTCTTTCCAAACGTCTCTATCGTTTTTATATTTACCAACAACAACACCATAAACAACAGCAGGAACGAATAAACCGATAGTAACAGTAAATACGATACCTTTAGTGAATGGTGCGCCACCGCTAGTTATGCTGCCAGCTGCGTCAGCTAAGATCGCTGTTTCGCCGAATATTGGTAATGATAAAAGAAGTATGAAGCCGATAAAGCCAAGGAAGCCAATACCAGCACACTTCAGAGCTTTCTTTTGGATGTCTGATAGTTGTGAGCCAGATGTATCAACATCATATTCTGCTAGTTTTTCTTTAGTGATTGCAAATCTATTAAGTAAAAACTTCTCAACAAGTAGAGTACCAACAATAGTAAGTAATACACAAGATACAATCAAGAAGTACCAGTTGATTGCCATAGATGTAGCGTACTCAGGGTCGATTAATTGAGCAGCAGGCTCTGTGAAGCCATAAGCTAGTGCATCAGAAAGCCCTAAAATCATGTTTGCTGCGAAGCCAGCTGCAACAGCAGAGTACGACACATATAAACCAAGCAATGGACTACGCCCAATAGACATATATAAAACAGCAGCAAGTGGTGGCAGGATGATAAAACCAGCATCGCCAGCTACGTTTAAGTTAATACCTAAGAAAATAACAACACCAGTAACAACCCAACCTTTAGCGCCGCCTAGGAAGCGTTGCATAAGTGCGATAAGGAAGCCACTCTTCTCTGCAACAGCAGAACCAATCATTGCAACAAGAACCATACCTAGTGGTGCAAAGTTTGCAAAGTTTTTGATAACGTTAGTCCAAAGGTAGCGTATACCATCAGCTGACATTAAATTGAATACTTTAATCTCTGACTTATCAGCAGGGCTAATAGCAGACACGCCAAGCGCTGCACAAAGACCAGATACTAAAACTACGATAATTGCCAAATACAAGAATAATGTAATTGGGTCTGGTAACTTGTTCCCTGCGCGCTCAATAGCATCAAGCACACGGTCGAACATACTTCTTTTTTGTTCCATAATCTCTCATCTCTCCTTAATAAAATTTAAAACATGATTATGTTACCATAAAAAATAATGTTTCACAAGTTTTTTTTATTTATGTTTGTCAATAGTTGAATTTCAGAGCTAGTGGTTTGTTTAAGAATGTTGATATTAAAGGGCTTTTAGTGGCATAAAAAATAAGGTTGATAAGAAAAAGGAGCAACGATTGTGCTCCTAAGTGGTGTTAAGCTATTTAGCTGATGGACAGCCAGCGCATGATGGCGTAGCATTACTGCAGCCGCCTTTATAGTCGGTGTTGTGAAACCCGCTACCTGTCAAGTGGAATGCAGTTGCAGATATTTTGCGTGTAGCCGTTGCGCCACATTTTTCGCAAGTTATTTCTCTATTTTCGCTGTTGATGCTTTCAAGCTTTTCTGCAACGTCACCACATGCGATGCACTGATATTCATAAATTGGCATTGTGTAACCTCATAATAAAATTTCAATAGATAATATACGATATTGGGCAAATTTAGCAAGTGCAAATTTGTTGGTTGTTGCTCGGATAGAAAAGGGTCTGGCTTTAGTAACACTCGCTACGTCTAGAAAATATAAAGAAAGTGACTATCTTTACAAACTTTATAGCAATAATTCTTGTTTATCGTACAATATTAGTCTAATATAGAAAACTAGTGAACTTTTATAGACTTTAATTGTTGTACTCTAAAGTCTTTCGGAGGATAAATTATGAAAGAAAAAAATATTGAAACATTATTGGTGCACGGTACTTACAAGCCTGACCATACAGGCGCAACCAACCCGCCAATATACATGTCTAACGCTTATGAGTTTGAAAGCGCACAGTATGCAGCTGACTTATTCAGCTTAAAAGCTGGTGGCTACATTTACTCTAGGTTGCACAACCCTACAACTACTACATTTGAGGAAACTATCGCCGCTATGGACGAAGGCACAGCAGCTGTTGCTACATCTTCAGGGCATTTTGCGGTGTTTATGACTATACTCACACTTGCGCAAATTGGTGATGAAATCATCGCATCTAACAAACTATACGGTGGCACGCTAAACCTATTTAAGCACACGTTTAAAAGGTTCGGTATCACAGTTAAGTTTGCTAACCAAGATGATATCTCATCTTTCGAGGCGCTTGTTACTGATAAAACTAAAGGTATATTCATAGAGTCTATCACTAACCCTAGTGCAGACATCATTGACTTTGAAGCTATTGCAGATGTTGCAAAACGCCATAAAATACCGTTAATAGTTGATAACACTTGTGCAACTCCATACCTATTTAAACCAAAAGATATCGGCGCAGATGTTGTTGTTTACTCATCTACAAAGTATATCGGCGGACATGGTACAGCGTTAGGTGGCGTAGTTGTCGATTTAGGCACATTTGATTGGACATGTGGCAGATTTCCTGACTTCACAGAGCCAGACCCTAGCTATCACGGTGTCGTAGCTGCTGAGGCGTTTGGAAATATGGCGCTTGCTATAAAGATGAGGGTTAACTCTATGCGTGACCTTGGCGGTACGCCTAGCCCATACAACTCATCTATGTTCATACACGGGCTACAAACTCTACATGTTAGAATGGATAGGCATGTGAAAAACGCTTATGAACTCGCTAAGTTCCTAGAAAGTCACGATAAAGTTGCATGGGTAAACTACTCTGGTTTAGAAACTAGCCCATATAATGCACTTGTTAAAAAATATCTACCAAAAGGTGCTGGCTCACTATTTAGCTTCGGCTTAAAAGGTGGCAGAGAAGCTGGTAGAAAATTTATTGATAATATAGAAGTATGTGTTCACGCTGCAAACTTAGGCGATGTGAAAACTATCGTAACACACCCTGCAAGCACTACGCACAGCCAATTAACTGCTGAAGCTTTGCAACAATCGGGCATCGGTGAGGACATGGTTAGGGTGTCTGTCGGCATAGAATCTATCGAAGATTTAAAAGCAGACTTTGACAAAGCATTAAATTCGTTATAAGGTATCTACAGAAAATTTTTTTGGTGGTTATTAATGGAAGAAAATTCTGTTGGTATTGTTAGAACACAGACACATATATTTAATGAAGAATTCTATTTAGAAAGTGGGCGTATGTTATCGCCCATTACTGTTGCATATGAAACGTATGGCACACTTAATGAGGATAAAAGTAACGCAATCTTAGTGTGCCATGCACTAACAGGCTCTGCACATGCTGCTGGCTACAACTCCCCAGACGACGATAAACCAGGCTGGTGGGACGACATGATAGGCCCTGGAAAAGGCATTGATACAAACAAATATTTTGTTGTATGTAGCAATATCTTAGGTAGTTGTTATGGCACTACAGGCCCTGCAAGTGTCGATAAATCTACTGGTGTGCCTTATGGCATTAAGTTCCCAGTTGTAACAATCAAAGACATGGTAAAGTTGCAAAAACGGTTGCTGACTAAACTTGGCATAGATAAAGTTTATGCTGTTGTTGGTGGCTCACTCGGTGGTATGCAAGCACTTGAGTGGGGTATAACATATCCTGATTGTGTAAATGCGTTGATTGTTATCTCTGCTGCTGGGCACATCACACCTATGGCTATGGCGTTTAACACTATCGCACGATTCGCTATCAAGAAAGACCCAAACTGGAACAACGGAAACTACTACGGCAAAGATGCACCACTCGACGGCCTAGCAATAGGGCGCATGGCTGGACACATTACGTACCTATCTGATACGGCATTTCATAAGAAATTTGGCAGAAGATTAGGCTCTCAAGAGAGTATTTATGATTTTTCTAGTGTATATGAGGTTGAAAACTATTTGCGCTACAATGGCTATAAATTTACAGAACGCTTCGATCCAAACAGCTATCTATATGTGCTAAAGGCTATGGATATCTTCGATTTATCATATGGTTATGGTTCATATAGCGAAGCGCTTAGCAGAATTAAGGCAAAAACTTTGTTTATTGACTATACGTCAGACTTCCTATTTCCGCCATATCAAACTGACGAAATGGTTGAATACATGACAAAAAGTGGTAACATTCCTGAGCGAGTTATGATAGAATCTGACTATGGGCACGACTCGTTCCTTATTGATTTTGGTGAACAGCCAGTGGTTGTATCAACTTTTTTAAACAAAATAGAGGTGTAGTAGTATGGCTATCAAATGCTTAATTCATGAAAATTCGTGTGACAATGTCGAAAATTGTACTGTAATTCAAGACACATTACGCAAAGCGTCGAACTTGAGCCATTACATGCATGATATAGCAGAGGACTTAAGTGCAAGATCAAGCATATTAATAAGTGATATCGTTACAGATGTAGAAGATGCAAGGCTAAATAGTGTTGCATTCTCACTCGACAATCAACACGTGAGGTATTACACAACTAGGGAAATCATAAACAGCGCTGCTGAATATGAAATGCACTTAGAATATTATAAACAAGTGGATGAAGTTATAAGTGGTGATAACCTTTTACCATATAAAGACTTTATTAATAAGGTACCAGTAAAAATCGCAAAAAATCTAAAAGCAATCTATAATGATGATGGCGACTGTACACAGTTTTCATTAAAAAGAGGGCTGTTCGTATTCAAGAAAGCATAAATAGATAATTATTGTATTATTTAAATATTGCCTTTTTTATATAGCTGTGTTAAGTTAGCTTATGATACTA
Organism: uncultured Deferribacteraceae bacterium; assembly: GCA_964368965.1. Taxonomy (GTDB): domain Bacteria; phylum Chrysiogenota; class Deferribacteres; order Deferribacterales; family Mucispirillaceae; genus CAYJDR01. Next base: position 34,048 of record CAYJDR010000007.1, on the reverse strand, counting down.
GCTTTAACGGCACAATTATAATATTAGAGGTGAATTATGTCTGACAAGAAAAAGCTGACCACTGCGAACGGTGCACCCGTTGCAAATAACCAAGATAGCCTTACTGCAGGAAAGCGTGGCCCAATGCTGTTGCAAGATGTGTGGTTTCTAGAGAAATTGGCACATTTTGATAGAGAAGTTATCCCTGAGCGCCGCATGCATGCAAAGGGCTCTGGTGCGTATGGTTCGTTTACTGTAACGCATGATATCACTAAATATACAAAAGCGAATATTTTTAGCAACATCGGCAAGAAAACTGATCTATTTTTAAGGTTTTCAACTGTTGCTGGCGAGCGTGGCGCTGCTGATGCGGAGCGCGATATCCGTGGCTTCGCTATGAAGTTCTATACAGATGAAGGCAACTGGGATTTAGTTGGTAACAACACTCCAGTATTCTTTTTCCGTGATCCTTTAAAATTCCCTGATTTAAACCATGCTGTAAAGCGTGACCCTAAAACAAATATGCGCTCAGCGCTCAATAACTGGGATTTCTGGACAAACCTACCAGAAGCACTACACCAAGTTACTATCGTTATGAGCGATAGGGGCATTCCAGCAAGTTATCGCCATATGGACGGCTTCGGTAGCCATACTTATAGCTTTATCAACTCTGATAACGAGCGCTACTGGGTTAAGTTCCACTTTAAAACTCAACAAGGTATCAAAAACTTAACTGACGCTGAGGCGGAAGCTATCATCGGTAAAGATAGAGAGAGCCACCAGAAAGATTTATTTGAAAGTATTGAAAAGGGCGATTTCCCTAAGTGGACATTATATGTTCAAATCATGCCTGAGAAAGAGGCAGACACATACAAATATCATCCGTTTGATTTAACTAAAGTGTGGTTAAAGAAAGATTATCCACTAATTGAAGTTGGTGTTTTAGAACTTAATAAAAATCCTGAAAACTATTTTGCAGAAGTTGAGCAAGCGGCATTTAGCCCTGCGAACATTGTTCCTGGAATTGGTTTCTCGCCTGATAGGATGTTGCAAGGTCGCTTATTTTCATACGGTGATGCACAGCGCTATCGCTTAGGTGTAAACCATAATATGATACCTGTAAACGCTCCACGTTGTCCTGTAAATTCATTCCATAGAGATGGCATGATGCGTGTAGATGGCAACCAAGGTGCAAAGCTTCATTATGAGCCTAATATGTTTGGTGAGTGGCAAGAAGATAAATCTGTAGAAGAGCCACCACTGAAGCTAGAGGGTGATGGAATGCGCTATGACTACCGCGAAGACGACAGCAACTACTTCGAGCAACCGAAGATGTTATTCCAGCTAATGACACCAGAGCAAAAACAAGTGCTATTTGAAAACACGGCACGTGCAATGGGTGACGCTCCAGACGAAGTGAAACTGCGCCATGTAAATAACTGCATGCAGTGTGATGTGGAATACGGCGAAGGCGTTAAAAAAGCATTAGGCTTATAAGTTAAATATGTATAAATGAAAAAGGGTAGCCGTAAAAGCTACCCTTTAATTTTTCTATAATTCTAGTTTATCAACTTGGTCAATTAACTGTATCAATGCAACAGTACGTGGTGCAAAGCATTTTAAGTCTACCCATTCAAGTAGCGTGTGTTCGCATTGTGGGTCAACATCTACACCTAGTGCATCAATCGTCGGTACAAATTGGCTAGTAGTGTTTGCGATAGTTAAACCACCAGCAGTCCACTCAACAATATCTGCTCCGTATTCTTCCTTGACGATATTTTTGTAAAGGTCAAATAGTTTTGCAGCGTGTTCATCTTTTTGTAGAGGTGGTTGCCCTAGTCCGCCACTTAGTGTAACTTTTACACCTTTGATAGTTGGGTTAGCGATGATATCTTTGATAGCGTTTTCAATGCGTACAAGTTCTGCTGTTTCATAGCAACGTGTTTCAACCATTAGTTTTGCATAATCAGGTATAACATTATATTTATCGTTGTTTGTTGTTACTTGTGCGATGTTGATTGTGTTATCAGGGATATATTGCCCATGTTCTACAATTCCTTTTGCTTCTAGCGCTGCTGATGTATAGTCGCTAGGGTCGCCCTCTGGCATAGGTGAGCTAAGTGCGAGTATTTTTGTAGCCATGTAGCAAGCCTCAGAAACTGCGTTAGACGCAGCATGGATACCGTTGCCAGCGTGGCCACTTACGCCTTCAATTTCTATAGTGTATCTTCCAGAGCCTTTACGCTTTGTACATACGCCCCAGTTTGGTCTGCCAGTGTCGCAAACGATTGCATAATCAGCTTTTTGTGCTAACTCTTTTGCGAAAGCTACCTCATCAGGCGAGCCGCCTTCTTCCTCAGAGTCAAAGAATATAGTAATTTCTTTAAACGGAGTATCGCCCATATCTTGCATAGCTTTAACAGCAAATAGCATTTGGATAGCAGATGCTTTACAATCACCAACGCCAGCGCCTTTAGCTATCATGTTGTCATCTATTTCAAATAGTCGTTTGCCGTCTTGTGTGCCAAGCACTGTATCTGTATGTACTACTAATAAAAGCTTTTTGTTGCCGTTGCCCTTGAACGATGCAAACACGTGTGCGCCACGCCCGTTATCTCTAACTTCGTATGTGCCACCAAGTTCTGTGATTTTAATCTTTAGCCATTCAGCAATTTTACGGCTGCCTTCGATGTTACCTGTAACAGAGTCGATATTTGTAACAAATTCTAAGTTCTTAATGTAGCTAGGAATAAGACTTTCTACTGTGGATTTCAATGCTTTACTATCCATTTGGACACCTCTTACTGTTTATTAATAGTCGCCATCACGTGGGCGAATAACTTTACGTGGCTTTGATGAACCTGTGCTAGGCTCAATAATTCCTCTGCGTTCCATCATCTCGAATATTTTTGCGGCACGGTTATAGCCTATGCTTAAATCGCGTTGTATCATAGAGATTGATGCTTGCTCTTTTCTGTAGACTAAGTCGAGTGCTTCTTGATATTTGCTATCTTCTTTTTCGCCATCTGGGGAGTTTGAAGCTTCCTCTTCTGAATGGTCTTTCAATATTTCCATGTTGTATTCTGGCTCGCCAAATTCTTTTGCACATTCTACGATATTTCTAACTTCTTCATCGCTTACAAATGCGCCGTGTATGCGTAATGCGTCGCTTGTTCCAGGTGGGATAAAGAGGCTATCGCCGTAGCCTAGCAACATATCAGCGCCTTTTTGATCTAAGATAATTCTTGAATCGTTTGACTGTGCAACTTTAAACGCAAGCCTTGCTGGCATATTTGCTTTGATTAAGCCTGTGATAACATTTGCAGTAGGGCGTTGTGTAGCGATGATCAAGTGGATACCTACTGCACGCGCTTTTTGGGCTATCCTTGTGATAGATGTTTCAACATCTTTGCCAGCTACCATCATTAAATCTGCAAACTCGTCAACAACTACAACAAGGTAGAACATTTCAGGCTCGCTACCGTCTTTCGCTACCATTTCGTTGTAGCCTTCAATGTTACGCACTTTCTTTTCCATAAGTTTTTCATAGCGACGTTCCATTTCGTCTACTACGTTGCGTAAAACGCTAGGCGCAAGTTTAGTATCTGTCACAACTGGTGCTAACAAGTGCGGTATGTCACGATATATGCTAAGCTCAACCATCTTTGGGTCAATCATTATGAATTTTACTTGCTCAGGAGATGACTTGTAAAGCATGGAGCATATCATAGTATTTACACCGACAGATTTACCACTACCAGTAGTACCTGCAACAAGCAAGTGAGGCATCTTTTTCACATCAGACATGAACGGCTTGCCAGTAACGTCTTTGCCGAGTGCTACTGTCAGCGGCGATGTATTGGCAGCAAACTCTTTAGTTTGTAACAGCTCTTTAATTGCAACGCCGGCACGGTTTCTGTTAGGCACTTCTACACCAATTCTGTTTGTGCCAGGTATAGGCGCAATGATACGTATTGAGAGTGCGCTCATGCTTAATGCTAGGTCTTTTTCAAGCCCTGCTATTTTGCTAATGCGTGTACCAGCAGCGGGCTCAACTTCAAACATTGTAACAACGGGCCCTGGTTGTATCGCTTTCACTTTGCCTGATACGTCAAAGTCTTGCAGTTTTTGTATAAGCAAGTCAGCTTGGCGCTGTAGCTCTTCAGGGGAGTCTTGCTTTATTGATCTGTCTGGATCAGTTAATATATTAAGTGGTAGCGAGTAAGACGCAAACAGCTTCTTTTCAACTTTCGCTTGCTTATGTAATATGATCGGCTCTTCAGCAATATGTTCTTCTTCAATCTTTACAGGTTCACGCACAATGATTGGCTCGTCTTCAACAACAGGTTCAGGTGCTTTTTCTATAAACTCTTCAACTGATGGTTGCTGTTGAGCTGGCACGAACACATCGTTATAGTCTGATAGTAGCGTGTCTGCAATTTCTGGTTCTTTTTCAGTTTCTTTTGTAAACATGATGCTGTTTATTGCATCGCGTTCGTCTTGGTCAAGCACTACTTCTGGCTCAACTTGTTGAACTTGGTTGTCTATTTCATCTGATTCAATTTTGTCGCCTTTCTTGAACTTATTTTTAATAACAGCAAATAGGGCAATGAATGAGCCTAATATAGTTTGTGCTGTTGTTTTTGTGCTTTTGCCAACTTCTGATAGCGACATGCTGAAAAATAGCATACTAAGTGCAAGCAGTAACCCAAGTGATAAAATAATACCGCCAACACGCCCAACAAGTGAAGCTATAAACGCAGAGGCAAGCACACCGATAGCACCACCAGCTGGCTTTGTTGCAAAGAAAACATCTTCGCCACCGATTAAGCCATAAAATATAGCAAGCGTCATTATGATGAATATACCGTTGATGAGTATAAATAAAATTCTGCCAGGTTTAACGCGGTCGCTTTTATAGCGGTGTAATAATAGCGTCATGTAGAACAGTAAAAATGGCATGAGTAGTGCAGGTGTGCCTACAGCTGTGCCTAGCGCATCAGATGTGTATGCGCCCACTTTACCGAACAAGTTTTGTGTTACATCTTTGTATTTTGTAAACACGATGTTAGAAAATGAAGGATCATTTTGCGAGTGTGACACAAGCGAGAGTAAGAAAAATACCCCGAGTAGTGCGAACATCAGCAATAAGATATCAATGCTGATCCCTTTTTCTTCGTGTTGTTTTTTAGCTACGTTACGTTTCATAAATATATCACCGTGAAGATGCCTAATATTAGGCAGTAAAAAGCAAAAAACATAAGCTTTGCTTTTTCAACAATTATTATCATAAATTTTATAGCGGCTAGGCCACTGAAAAAAGCTGCAAGCATGCCGATAGCGTATGGTGCTAAATCGGTTGTTGCGACACTTTCTATATGTCTAATTTGCAGTATGGTTGCGCCAACTATTGCAGGTATAGACATGAGGAACGAAAACTCCGCAGCCTCTTTCCTAGATACGCCAAGCATTACCGCGAACGATATTGTAGAGCCAGAGCGTGAAATGCCAGGTATAACAGCTAACCCTTGCACAATACCTAGCACGATACTTTTTCTGTTGCTAAGTTGCCCAGTTGGTTTGAATTGGTCGGATATTACAAGTAATAGCGACGTAGCGATGAGCGCATACCCAACAAGCGTAACAGATTTTAGATAGCTCGTAACATGGCTTTCGAGCGCAAGCCCAATTATGCCAGTTGGTATAGTGGCTATGATGATACCCCAAAAGAAGCGCTTGTTTTCGATGTAATACTTTCGGTATTTGCTAAGAAATAACCCAAAGAATGATAGGATAAGATATCCGACACGCTTCCTAAAAAATAATACTACTGCAAGTAGCGTAGCAAAGTGTAGCAGTGTGTCAAAAAGTAGGCCTGGTTGGGTAAACTCCATCAAGTGCTGGGCAATCGCTAAATGACCAGAGCTGCTGACAGGTAAAAACTCGGTTAAGCCTTGTATGAGTCCTAATATGATAGTGTCTTTTGTTTCCATTGTATAAATTTATCTCCAAACGAACACTATACACTATATATCAACTTCAATCAAGGGCTTATCTTTTAGATAAAGCTTAATAACTGGTTTACGTAGAAAGTGACGTTTAAAAAGTTTTGTTATGTATTCGCATATCCAATCTTCCCATTTTGATTGCTCAAAACGTTCAAATATTGCGACTTCGCTAGTTTCGATAATATCTGTTGCAAGTTTTTGCTCGTAGCCATCTTCGACATACAGCCCTATGATGCCTATTTGAGCGTCATCATGCATGCGCCCGCGTTTGAAGTCAACATTTGCAAACATCATCACGACACCATCAGTAGATAGTCGTTTGCGATTTTTTAGCTCTGTTAATGTGAGTTCTTTGCCGTTTTTGTTATCAACAAACAGCTTTCCTGCTTCGATTTCTTCCGTGTGGGTAAATGTTCCATCATCAAAAACGATTGAGTTGCCGCTTGTTGTGATGATTATATTTTCCTCAGGTATGCCGATATTTGTTGCTATTTTCTTATGGCCTTCAAGGTGTATGCGTTCACCATGGATAGGTATAAGATACTCAGGGCGAGTAAGTTTCATCAGTAGTTCTGCATCATATTTTGCAGCGTGGCCAGATACATGTATTTTAGCATCTCTAACTGTGACACACTTAGCGCCGTAAGATGCGACATTATTCATGGTTTGCACAACAAGCTTTTCGTTACCTGGTATAACACGTGATGAGAAGATAAAAGTATCAGTTGGGCGCACAGATATTTTTGCGTAGTCGTCTTTCGATATCTTTGAGATAACGCTATTGCGCTCACCTTGTGAGCCTGTTGCAATCACGCAGACTTCGTTATCAGGTAGGCGTTCAATTCCTTTACGTGCAACGATTGTATCTTCTTGCACACGTAGTAGCCCCATTTCTCTAGCGTGGTTGATATGCCTCACGACAGATGAACCTTCGATAGCAACTTTTCTATTATGCTTTACTGCAAGGTCGAAAACCGTTTGCAAGCGCTCCGTATTAGAGGCGAATGTAGTAAAAAATATCCTACCTTTAGCATCATCAAACACTTTGCCTAAACCGCTAACAACTGATGTTTCACCACCAGTGAATGCACCGTCTAAGCAACTTGTAGAGTCGGCAAGTAGGCAGTTTAGCCCTCTATCGCCTATATCTAAGAATGCTTTATGGTCAAACGGAGTGCATGTTAGTGGTGCGAAGTCCATTTTATAGTCTGATATGTGCAAGCAAGAGAACGTGTTTGGCAGTTCAATATGTAGTGCACCTGTGCCGTGTATTGAGTGGCTTACAGGTATAAATGTAACCGAAAAATCACCAGCTTCAACGGCTAAGTTATCCGTAAAGCTTTCAACATCTGTAGATAGGTTATGGTCTTTCAGTTTATGTTTTATGAGTGGCACAGTATATTTTGCTGCAATAACTGGCAGTTCAAAACGGCGCAACAAGAATGGTAACGCACCGATATGGTCTTCGTGCGCATGTGTTATGAACACGCATTGAAGTTTATGCTTGATTTGCTCAAGGTATTTGAAGTCAGGGATGATTAAGTCGATACCAGGGTCATCTGCATCTGCGAATTTAACGCCACAATCAACGATGATTGCAGACGAGTTCGTTTCGTAGATATATAGGTTCATGCCTATTTCGCCGATACCACCTAGCGATGTTATGCTACATTTCATAAGCTATTCCTTGATAACTGTTGCTGTTGCGATCGCAGCAATCCCTTCGCCTCTGCCAGTGAAGCCCATCTTTTCAGTAGTGGTCGCTTTTATAGTGACATCTTCGAAAGCTAGCCCCATAGCGCTAGAGATTGTTTTGCGCATGTCGATAATATACGGTGCCATCTTTGGCTTTTCTGCAATGATTGTTGCATCAACGCATGATACCGTAGAGCCTTGCAATTTTACTAACTCTAGTGCTCTTTTTAATAGCAGTATAGAGTCGACATCTTTATATTGTTCGTCATTATCTGGAAACAAGTTGCCTATATCCATGCCTAGCGCAACACCTACAAAACTATCAATGATAGCGTGTGTAAGCACGTCGGCATCGCTATGGCCAGCGAGTCCAAGTTCATATTTAAGTTCAACACCGCCGATGATCAGCTTGCGATCTTCTGCAAAGCGGTGGGCATCAAAGCCATTTCCACATTTTATTTTCATATTCTTTAATATCCTATTTTACACATAAATTCAAGCATAACTAATCATGTATGCTTGTATAAATAAGCTGTTTAATAACTTCGCTTACTCGGTTTACTTCTGCTTGCAAGTTTGCAAGGTCGCTATCGTTATTGATGATTATGCCTGCATAGTTGATATATTCACCCTCATGCACTTGGGTGTCCATTATGCGTAACGCTAGTTCCTTGCTCATGTTATCGCGTGAGAGGACTCTCTCAAGCCTAGTTTCTCTGCTTGCATAAACTGCTATCAATATATCATACAATTTATAATAACCTGTTTCAATCAACAGTGCAGATTCAGTAATGATAGGTTTTTTCGGGTGTTTATTGGCAAGCTTTTTGCGTAGTTTTTCTTCTTCTAGCCTAACTTCTGGGTGGACAATGTTTTCAAGCGCAAGTTTTTTCTCATTGTCTGCAAATATAGTGTCTTTAAGTATAGCACGATTGATTGTGCCATCTTCATGCAGTATGTTTTCGCTAAAGAGTTCGATAGTTTTATGGTATGCATTTGTGCCGACGTCTAATATATGTTTAGATATTTCGTCCATGCTGATGATTTGGAAGCCGTTTTTTGCAAACAGTTCACAAGCGTGCGATTTTCCACTGCCTATTCCACCAGTTATTGCTATCTTCATAATTTAGTCCATGTACACTTTCGATAGTACGCGAACTTTTTGCTCAAGTGGTATGGTTGATATTAATGCGCATAAGTTATCGGCTTTGTATTCTCTGCATACGGCTGGGCGGTTTTCATAGTCACCACATTTACCGTTATCTTGTAGGTGTTTGCAAGGCTCGCCACCTTTTTTATTGAGTGTAGATATGCTATAGGCAATACAGCATGCGCCACACATGAAGCAGGTATTGTTTACGCTCATTTCGATTGCTCGCTGACTTTGTTTGTAAGTGTGCCAATTCCACCAATTTCGCTACATAGTACGTCGTTCGCATGGATTTCGACAGGTTGGTTGAGAGCCCCAGCTAATATCACATCACCTGGCAATAGAGTCATAATGCTTGAAACGTACGACACGATATAAGATACAGTTGGTGCGTAGTTTTCATTAGTGATATCAACTGGGCTGCCATTTATTGTTAATATAGGTTTTTTTTCAGTATTTTCAAGGCGTTCGTTGATTATTGGCCCAAGTGGAGTAAAAGTGTCATGCGCTAGTGCAGTCATATCTTCATTAATATCGCCCATTACATTTATAGCAGATGTGTAGCCAAGCACAAAGTTTGTGGCGCTTTTTTCAGATACGTTGCGACATTTCTTGCCGACAACTATTGCAAGTTCAAGCGTTGCGTATAGTTTTTCGACATCTGTTGGCTTTACGATATCTTCATTAGTAGCCACAATAGACGATGGTGGCTTAAAGTATATGCTAGGTTTTTTGCCTTCATTATGTTTTATGCATACGATTTTTGATGGTATTACAGGAGGTAATATTTTAACATCGTCTATCATTGCGATATCGTTTGATATTGAATAGTCATGAAATATTGTGCCGTTTATGCGCTTGATTTTTTCGCCATCGGTCACACCACGGTATTCCGTTTTTCCTACTGTGTAGCGGATTAGCTTCATTAGTTGTTTCCTTTATAATTATCGTTAATATAGTTTATGATATCATCTTTTGTTAGTTCATTAAGTGCTAGTTTAAGTGTTATGTCTTCTAAGATAGTTTTAAATATTGGCGACGGCTTAAAGCCTTGCTTTATTAACAGCTCGCCAGATATATTTTTTGCATTATCAATATCGAGTGTTTTTGAGGCATTTAATACTTGTTCAAAAGTTGCCATTTTCTCTACGTATTTCGACATAAAGCATGCAGTTATTGTTTCTATTTTGTTATGATACTTCCATGCAAATACTTTCATATTTCGTTCATTGTTTAAGTTGCTATTAAGCATATCTTTTTCAGCTTTTTGTATGAGTTGCACAAGTTTTATATCGTTATTAGATGGTTTAAGTATATCTAGCATTTTTTCAGGCTTATTACTGCATGCAACAATAGCTGCAAATAAGTCATCACTTAAAACATGTTCATATTGTTTTAATCTAGCTGTCGTTTCTTTATCGAGCGATATTTCTAAGTTGTTTAAGAGTAGCTCACGCCATGCTGAGTTTTGTAATACGTTGATAAAGTGTTTGCCAGCAATAGTTTTTCTCAACTCTTCAAGTATGCGTTCACTTGCTATGTTGCTTAGTTGTGGTGCTGATGCTAGCGCTAGGGTTAATGTGTCATCAGTTATTGTGAACCCAAGTTGCGATGCAAAACGGAACGCACGGAGTATGCGTAGCGCATCATCAACGAAAGTGTTTGCATAAACTGCTTTGATTATACCGCTATCAATGTCGCCTTTGTCGCCAACTATGTTACCTTGCATATCTAGTGCTAAGTTGTTTATAGTGAAGTCGCGCAACATTAGGTCAGCGTAAATTGTGTCACCACGTGGCTTTGATACGTCAATGATAATATCGTTTTTTGCAAGTCTTATGTTATCTTTAAATGGTATTGCGAACGCCTTAATATTTTTTGCTAACGCTCTTGCATAGACTTCATAGTCAACATGTAGTGGTATAAGGTCAATATCTGCGGTGTTTTTACCTAAGATAATATCTCTAACGCAACCACCTACGACGAACACTTCTGCGCCAAGATGGTTGGCAGTATCAATAATTTTGTCAAAAAAATGTAATTGAGTGGTTGTTAATGTTGACATATTGTCTTAGTCCTCATAATATACGCGTATGGCACATATAATTATTATATCTGATACGCATACAAATTCAATAAAAAACCTGAGCGAAGCTTTAGTTAGCGCTATTAAGCAAGCCGATGCCGTTATACACGCAGGCGATGCTGATAATACTAGTTTTATTGAAGAATTACAAGCAATATCACCAAAACAGTTTTATGCCGTTGCAGGTAACTGCGATTATGATAGCAATTTGCAAGATAAATTGGTAGTGGATATCTGTGGTCTACGCATAGGCATAACACACGGCACTGGTAGGCATGAAACTATGATAAACAGGCTGAATTACATATTTGCAGACGATGAAGTTGATATGATAATTTTTGGTCATACCCATAATCCGTTTAATGAAATTATAGGTGGTATACGTTTTTTTAATCCAGGTAGTACGTCACATAACCGTGGTGTTTCATATAATTCTTACGGCACAATGGACGTACAATCGAAAACAGAATACAGCATAAATATAGAAAGGTTATAAACATGAAACATTTAGTAAGTATCGCATTAGTGGGCGTTTTATTTGGCTGCACTCCGACAGCTGGGGTGGTTGTCGCAGATGATAACATCCAAGCAAATAATCAATACACAATCGACCTAGCTAGTGGCAACAGCAACATCTGTGCAGCAGTAGTTGCGCCAGGCCCAAGAAAAGTCGGCAACCCATATACTGTAGCAGGGCAAACATATTACCCAGTAAGTAGTGCAGATGGATATATGGAAGAGGGCGTCGCATCATGGTATGGGCCAGGGTTCAATGGCAAGCTCACAGCTAATGGCGAAATCTATAACCAGCAAGCAATGACAGCAGCGCACAAAACACTACCTATGCCAACGTATGTTGTTGTAGAGAATTTAGAGAACGGTAAGTCGGTTGTAGTTAGGGTGAACGACAGAGGCCCGTTTTCAAAAGGTAGAATAATTGACTTAAGCGAAAAAGCAGCGCAAGAGCTAGACATGATAGATAAAGG
>CAYJDR010000007.1:0-22044 GCA_964368965.1 uncultured Deferribacteraceae bacterium | reverse complement strand
TTTCAAGCCAGTATTCAGGCGCTTATGTAATCGCTAGATAATTTTTGGAGAAGAACAATGGTAATTAAGTTTGAAGAAATAATGCCAGTAGAATCAACGCCACGTGGCGGGCATGGCATAGCAGACAACTACGCTTATGAAGTTATGAAAGGCTTAGGCGTTCGTTTTAAAACATTCAACATGATGGTGCTAGACACAGGCTCTGCAACAGGCTATCACGTGCATGAAAACGATATGGAAGTATACTTATTGCTAGACGGCAGTGCAAATTATAATGATAATGGCACACAAGTTGTTGTAAACACAGGTGATTTAATGGTGTGTAACAAAGGCGAAGGCCACGCAATAGAAGTGATTGGCGAAGACCCTATAACTATTTTAGCATTTATTGCAGAAGTAGTTGAATAATCTATACGATTTGTGTTATTATACTGAACTATTTTATTAGGAGAATTAATTTAAGATGGAAAAAACTTTTGCAATCATCAAACCAGACGCAGTAGCGGCTAAAAACGCAGGTAAAATTATTGACAGAATCGAAGCTGAAGGTTTTGAAATTGTTGGTATGAAAAAAATCCACATGACTAAAAAAATGGCTAGAACATTTTATGCTGTTCACAGCGAGCGCCCATTTTTCGGCGACTTAACTGAGTTCATGAGCTCTGGCCCATGTATCGTTATGTGTTTACAAAAAGAAGGCGCTATCAAAGCTTGGCGTGACCTTATGGGCGCGACTAACCCAGCTGAAGCTGCTGATAACACTTTACGTAAATTATACGGCGAAAGCATCGACAACAACGCTACACACGGCTCTGACGCTCCAGAAACAGCTGCTGAAGAATTATCTTTCTTCTTCGCAGGTTCTGAGTATGTTCAAACTGTTAAACAGCACTGCGGTTGTGGTTGCGGCAGCAAATAATAACTAGCATATAGTTAACAAAATTAAATACCCGCTATAATGGCGGGTTTTGTACTTGTATTATTAAAAACGATATAGAGGGTTTGATATGAAATACATGAGCACAAGGGGTGGCGTTAAAGGGCTATCTTTTGAAGAAGCGATTATGATGGGACTTGCTGAAGATGGTGGTTTGCTTATTCCTGAGCGTATGCCAGAGCTTTACGGGCGTGATTTAAAAAGTTTATCATCGCTTAGCTATTCAAAGTTAGCTTTCGAGATAATGTCTAAATTTATCGGCAATGAAATGCCAAAAGCTGACCTGCAACAAATCATCGCAAAGAGCTATGATAGGGAAGGTGAAGAGCTAGAGATACCTATCGTTGACGTGAAAGGCGTTAAAATTGCAGAACTGTTTCATGGCCCAACTTATGCGTTTAAAGATGTTGCTCTTCAATTTCTAGGCAACTTGTTTGAATACTACCTAGTTAAAAATAACCAAACGATGAACATCGTCGGTGCAACTAGCGGCGACACAGGTAGCGCAGCAATATATGGTATGCGTGGCAAGAAAAATATGAACGTGTTCATACTATATCCAGAAGGAAGGGTTAGTAACGTTCAAGAACTTCAGATGACAACCGTACCTGATGAAAACATTCACTGCATCTCGTTGAGTGGCAACTTTGATAACTGCCAAGAGATCGTGAAAACATTGTTCTCTGATTTAGAATTCAAGAAAGAATACAAACTAGGCGCTGTAAACTCAATCAACTGGGCGAGAATACTAGCACAAGTCGTATACTATTTTTACATATACTTTAGAACGACAAGAGTAGTCGGCGAGAAAGTAAACTTCGCTGTACCAACAGGTAACTTCGGCAACATATTTGCGGGCTACATTGCAAAAATGATCGGTTTACCAATAGGCAAACTTGTTCTTTCTACTAACAAAAACAACATTTTAGCACGCTCTATCAAAACAGGCGACTTTAGCACAGAACGTGTTCAACCGTCTATAAGCCCAGCTATGGATATCCAAGTGCCTAGCAACTTTGAAAGGTATTTGTATTTCTTATACGATAAAGACTCTGCAAGAGTTATTGATGCTATGAAAACACTTTCAGCTGAGCATGAGATAAACTTCAGAGGCCCACTGTTAGCACGCTTGCAAAGAGACTTCCTTGCGGCAGACACTAACGATGACAAAATTAGGCAAGTTATACAAGATGTTTATAGAGAAACGGACTATATCTTAGATCCGCACACGGCTTGTGGCTATAATGCGCTAAGCCAGTTTACTTTTGATGATGAAGTTACTGTTTGCTTATCGACAGCACACCCAGCTAAGTTCCAAGAGGTTATACACCGCACGCTAGGGTTTGAACCACCAGCACCAAAAGCGTTAGCTAAGCTAATTGACTTGCCACGTCGTACAGAGTTCTTACCGAACGATGTTGACAAAGTAAGAAGTTATATCATAAGCAAGTTAGATGGCTAATGTCTACACCGATAGAATTATTTGATTATGATTTGCCCGATGGGTTAATAGCATATAAGCCTGCGCTCAAACGTGATGAGTGCAGGCTTTTGCACGTTGATATCGCCAATAATGCAATGCATGATAAAGTATTTAAAGATATCTTAGATATGCTAGGTGATGATTGCTTCCTTGTGGTAAACAATACAAAAGTTTACAACGCACGTTTAGTTGCGCATAAAAAAACGGGTGGCGTGTTAGAGTTTTTCGTAACACGTGTAATATCTGCCACAGAGTGCGAAGCGATGATAAAAGGCAAAGTTCGCCAAGGCATGGTTATAGATTTACCTGGTGGAGTTGAGGCGGAGCTTATATCTGTTGGTAGTGATGGCGTATGGCACGCCAGAGTATCAGGCGATATAAATGAGGTTATGGCGTCGCATGGTGCAGTGCCTTTGCCACCATATATTGCTAGAAGCGCAGATGAATTTGATACAAGCGACTACCAAACTGTATACTCCTCCGTTGCAGGCTCTGTTGCAGCACCAACGGCTGGGCTACACTTTACCGATGAGCTCATTGCGAAACTTAAGGCAAAGGGTGTTGACATTGTTGAGCTGACGCTTGATGTAGGCATAGGTACATTTAGGCCAGTGAAAACTGCGACACTAGAAGAGCATATCATGCATAGTGAGCGTTACTATATTTCAGAGCAATCTAGTAAGCTGATAAACGATTATAAAAAACAAGGCAAGAAGTTGATCGCTGTTGGCTCAACAAGTGTGCGGGCATTGGAAAGCGCTGCAAATGCTGATGGCAGTATAAGAAATGGTGAATTTTCTACTGATATAATGATATCGTTAGGGTATAATTTTAAAGCAGTTGACGGCATGGTTACAAATTTCCACTTGCCTAAATCTACGCTACTTGCAATGGTTACAGCATTCGGCGGTTATGATTTAGTTATGGGCGCATACAAACATGCAGTAGATAATGAATATCGCTTTTTCAGCTACGGCGATGCAATGCTACTATTAAGGTAAGTGCCCTAGCGTATTATGCGTAAAGCACATCTAGCTGAAGCACCATTGCGTTTTTAAATTCAGTTGAGAATGTTGGCACAGTGTAGTTCGCGCCTGATTGTGCTATTATTTCTCTTTTAAGTTCGCTCACATGACACATAGGGTAGAAACCAACAGCTAGCGAAAGGCATATGTTTAAAAAACCTGTGATTTTTTCATCAGAGTGGCAATCCGTCACAGATTTTAGCATCTCAACAAGTGGTGTATAGTGCTCAAGTATGTCGGTTTTATACTTAGTGAAAGCGTCAACGGATACATTTTTTTCAATAGAGGTGTACAGGTTGATGTATAGTTCCATAAACTTTGGCGCATATAAAAATGCTTGCGTCAATGCCTCTGCCACTTCGTCTTTAGAGTATAGCCTGTCATGTTCAAAAAAACTTTTGAAAAACACAACATAATTTTCCATGTAGCGAATGATAAGCCTAAGCATTATCTCTTCTTTCGTTTTAAAGTATTTGTATATAGTAGGGCGAGTAAATTTCGTTTTCTTAGATATCTCAAAAAATGTTATTTTATCAATGCCATCTTTTTCAAAAATTTCGACAGCTGTCGAGAGGATCTCTTCAATTCGCAACTCTATTTGTTCATCAGTTCTTGCCCTTTCAAATTTCATCTGTCTATCCTCCTACTGATAGGCATTATAGCAAATAATTTTCACAATGTAAATAAATATTGACAAATGCTGTTAAGGATTTTAAGATTATCTTACACAGTGTAAATAGTCGTTTGAAAGTCAACTGTGAAGGGCGTTACATCTAATTATATTGGGTGAAATTTTACAGCATAGGGGATCTTATGAAGAAGTTGTTGATAGTCGCGGTAGTATTAGCTGTTGTTAGTACGGTTGTTAGCTTTAACAATGAGTTAGCATTCTGGGTTGATTGGAGCAATGGAGTAAAAGGTAGCAAAGGCATACTTTGGCAATACAGGCTCATAAATGTTGCATGCGTTGGTGCGTCGATTTGGCTATATTTAAAAAGTAGCGCTAGTATAAATCAATATGTCAGGTTTCTAATAACGGCAGGTGCGATTAAAAGTTCCATCATATTAGGCTTCGTGTGGGGCTTGTTAGTTGTTGCTGTGGTTGGTGCGATTGCACTGCCAGTAATGCTGCTTGAAGGTGTTGGCGGAAGCTGCGTGTTGCTTGCAATCCTTTATTTTGTAGGCAAAAAATCAGCTAAAAGGGCGCTTTAAGTATCAATTAGTAATAGCGAAAAGTAAATAGACCTATCATAACCGCCTCGTAAAAAAGGCGGTTTGTTTTGTTTGTTGTTAAAGTAGTTGATGTTTTAGGTTGTTTTGTGTTATGTTATCATTATATGTAAAAAAATGGCAACATACACAAAGAGGGCGCATTATGAGCAAAGTCTTGTTGATTGATGATAGTGTTACTATTCATAGGGTGATTGATTTATCTATTGATGCAGATCGTTTTGATATTACAAAAGTTTTTTCTTGCGAAGACGCAAAGCCAAAGCTAACTGATAGCCAGTATAGTTATATATTGCTTGATAACAAACTAGACGGCTTAAACGTGAACGAATACGTAGCAAGTCTTAGAGAAAGCCAACCTAGGGCAGCTATTATATTGCTTGTTGGTGCGTTTGATAAGTTTGATGAAGCCGACTTAGTAGACTCGAAGGCAGATGACTTTTTAATCAAGCCGTTTGACTCACAAACACTCAATAAAAAGTTGGAATCAGCACAAGAATTATTGCCACCTGAAGAGCCAGAGCCTGCGCCAATGCCAGAGCCAGAACCAGAACCAGCGCCTGTTGCAGAACCTGAGCCACAAGTTGCGCCTGCTCCACCTGTTGCAGAGCCTAGCGCACCAGCTGTTGAATCTGTTGTTCCTCCAGTTGTGCCAGCACCTGTTGCCACGTCGGTAGTTTCAGAAGCGCCAGTTGAAGAAGCTCCAATAGTAGAGCCTACTCCAGCACCGGTAATTGAAGCACCTAAACCAGTTGTAGAGGAAGTAGCTGAAGCGCCTGCTCCTGAGCATACACCAGAGCCAGTTGCACAACCAGTAATTGAAAAACCTGTTGTAGAGCAACCGCCAGTACCGCAACCAGTCGTACAAGAGCCAATCACTAATGAGCTTCCTGTTGAAGATCAAGCGATTGAAGGTATTGACTTTGGTATACCGTTAGTAGATGAGCCAACAACTGAAGAGCCAATGCCAGAGCAACCAACTATTGAAGAGCCTGTTATGGAACAGCTAAATGTTGAAACACTTGAGGACATGGACTTTGACATGCCTGTGGCAGAAGGCTCACATGATGATATTTTCGGTAATATTAACGAATTAGAAAATGTAGTCGAGCAAGACGATGACAATGTGGAACAGCTTACAAACTTTATAGACAACTTGCCGATGTCAGATAGCATGCGTGAAAATGATGATATTGAAGTAGAGCCAGTAGGCGATGAATTTGTTGTGCAAGGCGAAGCTTATGACAATGTCATGTTGAACAAAGAAAACTACCTATCAAGCTTAGATGAAGAAGAGCAAGATGAAGGCGCAGCTGATGATGACTTTGCAAATATGTTTGAAGACATTGAGGATGTTGAGCCTATCGCAGATATCGAAAACGTTGGCGACTTTGACATGGACGAGTTAAACATTGCAGATGGTGATGAGATACCGCAAAGTGTGTTAGATTCAGCTATTGACTTATCAACATTTGAAAAAGCGCTTAATATCATCACAGAAGATGATGAGCCTAGTGATGAAGTTGATGAACGTAGCCAAGAGCACCACGCATTATTAGATAGCTTTGCTGAAGAGCCAGAAACGATCGAAAATGACAGCGCAGAAGTTGAGGCAGAGTCGCCATTAAATAGTGACTTTATGAATGAAATATTTAGTGAAGAGCCAGCTCAAGCTGATGTTGAAGACGCAATCAAAAGCGTCGTGGCTGATGTCACTAAGGAACAGTTAAC
Source organism: uncultured Deferribacteraceae bacterium (assembly GCA_964368965.1). Taxonomy (GTDB): domain Bacteria; phylum Chrysiogenota; class Deferribacteres; order Deferribacterales; family Mucispirillaceae; genus CAYJDR01. Next base: position 15,638 of record CAYJDR010000007.1, on the reverse strand, counting down.
AAGCTTAGTTCGCCAAGTGATTGATGCGGACATGCTAAAAGACGTAGTTAGGGATGTATTATCAGAAGTGATTAAAGAGGCAGTTGCGGAAGTTGTTCCACAGCTTGCTGAAAAACATATTAAAGAAGAATTGGAAAGGTTGATGAATGATGAGTAACAATGAAATCTCTTATAAAAACAGTGGAGTAGATATTGACGAAGGCAACAGGTTTGTATCGTTAATTAAGCAAAATGTAGAATCTACAAAAATCCCAGGCGTAATGGGCGGAATAGGCGGCTTTGCTGGCTTATTCAACTTGTCTAACTTTAAAGGTATGGAAGAGCCAGTTTTAGTATCAGGCACAGATGGCGTTGGCACAAAATTGCGTATCGCTATTGATGCAGCTAAGTATGATACAGTTGGTATCGACCTTGTTGCAATGAGTGTTAATGACTTAATCGTTACAGGTGCAAAACCATTATTTTTCCTAGACTATCTTGCAACTGGTAAATTGTTACCAGAGCGCATGAGCGACGTTGTTGCAGGTATCTCAGCAGGCTGTAGAGAAGCTGAGTGCGCATTGTTAGGCGGCGAAACGGCTGAAATGCCAGGAATGTACGAAGGCGACGATTTTGACCTAGCAGGCTTTGCAGTAGGCATAGTTGATAAAGCTAAAATAATTGATGGCACATCTATCAAGCCTGGCGATGTTATTGTTGGTGTAAATTCATCTGGATTTCATAGCAATGGCTACTCGTTAGTTAGAAAGATTGTTGATACATTAAACTTAAATCTATCAGACATATTATACGATGAAGTTACAGTTGCAGAAGCATTGTTAATGCCTACAAAATTATATGTTAAAGTAGTGCAAGCAGTTTTAAACAGTGGTGTTAATGTGAAAGGCATGGTGCATATCACTGGTGGTGGTTTTTATGATAATATCCCACGTGTGTTGCCAGCAAATGTTGATGCAATGCTTGATGTTGCAGGTGTAGAACTGCCAAAGCCTATCGCACGCATTATGGAACTTGCACCAAATATTGACCAACATGAATTATACCGTGTGTTCAACATGGGTATTGGCTATGTGTTTGTTGTTGATGAAAAAGATGCACAAGCTGTTATCGACGTTGCTAACAAAATGGGCGAAAAAGCATGGCAAATTGGTACTGTTGTTGAAGGTGAAGGCGAAGTGGCAATCAGAGGTATTGATTAGTTGAAAAATATAGCAATTTTCCTATCAGGCAGAGGTAGCAACTTTGTAGCTATCAAAGAAAAAATTGATAGTGGATATATTACAGGTGCAAAAATCGCTGTCGTTTTTAGCAACAATCCGAACGCTAAAGGACTAGAGTATGCTGAGTCTTGTGGCATACCAACTATTTGCATACCATCAAAAGGCAGGGCAGATAGAGAAGCGTATGATAACGAAGTTATAAGCGCACTTGAGCCATACAACATTGATTTAGTGTGCTTAGCTGGCTACATGCGTATTGTGTCAATGGCGCTTGTAGAGAAGTTTGAAAATAGGATGATAAATATACATCCGTCACTTTTGCCAGCATTTGTCGGCTTAGATGCGCAAACACAAGCATTTGATTATGGTGTGAAGGTGAGTGGCTGCACAGTTCACTTTGTTGATGGTGGGCTTGATAGTGGCGCTATCATACTTCAAAAAGTTGTTGATATATCTGGTTGTCAATCTGCCGATGAAGTTTCTACAAAAATATTGAAGCTAGAACACAGTGCGTATTCGGAAGCGATAAAACTATTTATTGACGGCCGTTTAAGCATACACGGCAGACGTGTGGAAATATCTGCTGAATAACAAACACAAGGTAATAATACATGTTAAATAACGGTGCAAAAATCGTCCAAAAAGCAAGAGATTTCACAGGTACTGTGACAGTTTCAATCTTAGTGAAGGGCGGTTTGTTTACTGAAACGCCACAAAATAACGGCATAGGCAACTTAATGAGCCGTGTATGGGTTATGAGCAATGATATCCTTGAGTCATCAGAATATTACGGCAGCTACATAAGCGCAAAATTAGCACCATATGCGCTAGAGGTGAGCTTTTCAGCACCTACAGAAGTTGTTGAAAATATATATGGCGATTACGAGCAATTCCTATTATCTCCAAACTTTGATGAGGCGATATTTGAGCGTGAAAAAAGATTAATGCTTGAAGAACTTGCAGCAAAATATAATAGCCCTAATGCAGTTGCATATGATGGTTTTATGTCTGCTGTGTTTGCAGGCACACCGTATGCCATGCCTACTAGTGGCACAACAGAAACAGTGAGCAACATTACCCTTGACGATGTTAAAGCATTTTACCAAAACACATTTAAAGGCGCAAATATGGTTGTGTCTGTAGCTGGTAATTATGATGCAAACCTTATTGCTAAGCTAGAAAAAACTATTTCAGCAGTAGATAAAGGCGAAGCTATTGCAATCGAGTGCGAAGCAAACATTGCAGAAGCTAAACGTGTTGAAGAAACTGATAGCAAAATCCAACAAGCAAAATTATATATTGGCTATTCCGCTCCAGATGTATCATCAGAGGAGTATGCGTCGTTAAAAGTATTGACAGAGATACTTGGTGGCGGTATGTCGTCTAGGTATTTCACAGAAATTCGCAAAAACTCTGGCTATGCATATTCGGTAGGTGCAGGCTATCCATCAAGGATTGGCGCAGCAAGGTTCTTTATATCTGCTGGGCTAGACTATGCGAATGTTGAAAGTGCTTTACAAAAGTTTGATGAAATCAACTTAAACTTAAATGACACAATCACAGGTGAAGAAATAGAGCGTGCAAAGCGTGCAATATTAGGCTCTGCATTGACAGACTTGCAATCAAATTCAGCAGTTGCGTGGAACATGGCATTCTTTGAAACAATGGGGCTAGGTGCAAACTACTATGAACAGTACGTTGAAACGCTTAAAACTATTGATAAACAAAAACTAGTAAACGTGGCAGAGTTGTTTAAAGGCAACAAAATTGTATACGTTTTAAAACCATCTGAAAATAAATAGCGAGTAGCATCATTGAACAGGTTCAAGTTTGGCAGATATATCCACAAGCCATCGCTAATACATGCGCTTAATCCATTTGTGAAGCTGTGTGCATTTGCAATACTTGCAGGCGTGCTACTAATTGGTAGCAGTTATGTCAAGCTTGTGTATGGCTATGGATTGCTTGCAGTTGTTCTTCACTTTTCTAAGGTGTCGTTCAAAGAGTTTTACCCATCAGTTAGATCATTTAGATTTTTCTTTATATTCACTTTTCTTGTGCAGCTGTTTTTCACGGCTGGCGGTAGTTTTAAGCTAGTGCCAGATATTACACAAGTGACAGTTGCAACTATCATGACGTTGCAGTTCGTGCTTGTTATTGCATATTCCGCATTGTTTACAATCACTACAACCCCGTCAGATATTGCTAGGTCGTTATTTGTGGTAGCAAAACCTTTAAAAGTTTTCAAAGTCAATTTAGCAGAAGTGGCAGTATCGCTACTTGTTGCTGTTAGGTTTATACCGTTACTCTTTGAAGAGTCCGAAAAAATTGTTGTCGCACAAAAGCTGCGCAACGGTTGGGATAGCGAAACAACATGGCGAGAAAAATTCTCGTTTTTTGTCAAAGCAGAGTCGTTTATTATACCACTCTTCGTGCGTGTCATCAGGTATGCAGAGCAAATATCATTAACATTACATTACAGGCAAAACCCAGTGCAAATTATGGCGTTGCCTAGTTTTATAGCGCGTGATTATGTCATGTTTGTAGTAGTTATTGTTTTAGCGGTGATAGCCTATGCGATATAATGTAGCATGCGTATGTGAATATCTAGGCACAAACTATGTCGGTTGGCAACGCCAAAAGAAAGGCTGTTCAATACAAGGTTTGATAGAGAGCGTACTCAGCGACATATACGCAGAAGATATCAAGATTACAGGTAGTGGCCGCACCGATGCAGGTGTTCATGCATATTCGCAAGTGTTCAACTTCAAGTCTGATAAGTATAGAAGTAACGACTCAGTTATCCGCGCATTAAATAGCAAATTGCCGAACGATATATCAGTATACGGTGCGAAACAAGTTCATATAGATTTCCATGCATGGTTGCACCCAGTTGCTAAAACGTATGAGTATAAAATAATCAACCAACCATACCCGCCAGCTTTATATGAAGATAGGGCGCTATGGGTGCGTAATAAAGTAGATGTTGAAGAGCTAAATACAGTGTTGCAATATGTGGTTGGCGAACATGATTTCACGTCATTTTGCGTCACAAAAACTAAGAAGGATAACACCATAAGGTGCGTAAACTATGTTAAAGCATATAAAACAGAAAGTGGGATATCAATATTGATAAACGCGAATGGCTTTTTGCATAATATGGTGCGTGTTATCGTTGGTAGCGCACTAGATATTATACGTAATGAGCGACCTCATAACGACATGCACAAAATGCTATTAGCAAAAGATAGGCGAGTAGCAGGCAAAACAGCGCCAGCACATGGGCTTTACCAAAAAGAAATTTTTTATAAAGAGGGTATCGCTGGGCTAGCGGGCATAACAGGTTGTGAGTGTTTTAACTCAGATAAAGCGTAGTAACTAATAAAAATATACTTTATTGCATATATTTATTTTATATGCTATAAGTTGTAATTGCATAATATTAATATGTAATAAAATATTTTGAAGGAGGGATACATGAAAAAAGTATCTTACTTACTAATCGCTATAATGTTAGCATTACCTATGCTTGTTGCTGCTGAAACTGCAAAAGCACCAGCTAAGGTAACAGTTGCACAAGAAATTGCTGCTGAAACACCAGAGCAAACAACTAAAAGAGTTTGTGGCCAATGCCATGATAACAAACGTATTGAAATGAGAAAAGGTCTAGCAAAAGATAGATACACGCAAATTTTCTTAGTTAAGTACAGCTGGGGCATGAGAGCTTCAATGGACGATGTTAAGAAAATGTACACTTTCTTTGAAAACTACAAATAAAAAGTTTATCCCCTCCATCAACAGATGTGGGGGATTTTTTTGTGCACAAAAAAGGCTTACATATAAAATGTAAGCCTTATCAATTATGCGTTAGTGTTTTGTTTTTCAGTTTCTGTAGATGTAGCTTGTGTGTTAGCGTTAGGCTTGATAGCTTCATCTTGTCTAGCTGTAGGGGTAATGTCTACTGCATCTTCAACATCTTTAACAGATTTCTTGAAGTTTTTAATGGCTTCACCCATACCTTTACCTATTTGTGGTAGCTTGCCAGCACCGAATACTACTAGAACAACTAATAGGATAATCATAATCTCTTGAGTACCTAATCCAAACATTTAATCCTCCAAACATAAAAACTTCTATACTACTTATACATACTTGTGACTATATAATCAATAACAAAGTTTTAAATATCTAAATTTTATTTTCAGCTAAGCGCCTTGTTCTGTTCAAAATATAATATGCACCAATGATTACAAACAATATCCACAGGTTGCCTATGTATGAATAAATCGTTCTGCCATTCACAATAGGCGCATCATATATTATGGCATGTGCAACAGGTTCAGCGATACTCTCAGCAATAACACCGTTAGGTAATATCACTGCGGATATGCCATCTTGGGTAGAGCGCAGCGCCGTTTTGCCGAACTCTGCCGTCCTCATTACATCTATTGCTAAATGTTGTGTTTTACCACTTAAGTTGCCGAACCATGCATCGTTTGAAATCATTGCGATAATGTTTGCACCTTGAGATATTGGGTAGTTTAATAAGTTTGAAAACCCAGTTTCATAGCATATCAATGGTGCAATTTTTAAATCGCCAGCTTCAAACATTGTTGGTGTCGTTCCAGCCGTAAACATATCACCAGGCCCAAAGAAAAATTCTTTTACAGGGTTAAGTATGGTTTGCAATGGAAAATACTCTCCAAACGGAGTTAGGTGCATTTTTTCGTATGTGTCTACTATTTGCCCATTATTAATAAGCGCCATGCTGTTATATAGTGATGTTTTGTTATCAACAGTTTCTGTACGGTCAGAGCCAAGCAATACAGGTACATCAAATGAGATATTGTTTATAACATCCATAATAAAGGGCGTATCAAGTGCGCGTGCTGGGTATGTAGATTCAGGCAACAGTAGAAGTGCTTTATCTTTTCTATCAAGTTGGGTAAGTTTTATGTTTAAGTCATTAATAATGTCATAGCGTTTTGTGTTGTTCCATTTATCTTCTTGTTTGTAGCCTGTTTGGTATACGATAACCTCTTTATGGTCGTCAATTTTTATTGGCGCAACTGTGCGTATAACGCCTGGTGTCAGCATGATAATGACGACAATCGCAGTTATCGCAACATAAAACTTTTTGTCTTGCTTTATTATGATATAGTATAGCAATAGATTTATAAGGATAATAAGGAACGATAGCCCAAACTCACCAAATACACTCACCGATTGCAGTATGAGTATGTTTTTGTATTGTGATTGCGCAAGGTTTAGCCACGGCACGCCAGTGAAAAATAAGTTACTCTTGATAATCTCAAGTGCAACAAACACCATTGCTATAATTAAAGGTTGGCTGTGATATTTTTTTGCAACATACGCAAACGGCGCAAAGCACACAAAGCCACCGCTAAGCGATATGAATAATAATATGCCATATGCAGCAGGTAGCGGCGCACCACCGAAGAAATTGAACGTGGTAATCATCCAAAATAAACCAACAAAGAAATACAGGAAGCCAAAAAGCCAGCCAGAAAGTAGTGGGTTAACGCCACCCCTATCAATAGAGTATAGGAATGGGATAAAAGCGACAAATACTAAGTAGGATATGCCGAACCCTGCAGTTGATAAGAGCAAGAGTACAGCACTGGCAACAGTAAGAGCCAAATTTATAGTTACGTTTTTCATAAACCACCTGAAATATAATGATAAATACAGTTGCGATAATACAATGACAAGTGAAATATGTAAAGATTTATAATGATTTTGCAATAAAATGTAAAAAAAATTAAAAAAGTTGAAAATTCTTGTTGACAAATGGCAAAAAAGTCACTATATCTTTAAGTCCAAAGCATAATTGCTGAGGCTACGATGTGGTGGGTATAGCTCAGTCGGTAGAGCACCGGGTTGTGGTCCCGGGTGTCGCGGGTTCAATCCCCGTTACTCACCCTCAGTTATATTATGGCATTGTTTTAAAATATGTGAGCGGGTGTGGCGGAATTGGTAGACGCACTAGACTTAGGATCTAGCGCCATTCGGTGTGGGGGTTCGAGTCCCTTCACCCGCACTTCACATTTTTAAATTTACAGTCAATGCTTTTCCAATCATATCGTTAATGCGGGTGTAGCTCAGCTGGTAGAGCGCAACCTTGCCAAGGTTGAGGTCACGGGTTCGAGCCCCGTTACCCGCTCTTTTTTTAGTCTTAAATTAAATATCCCATTTCAAAGGAGTCAGTGATGAAAATCCAAGTAAACGACGCTGAAAATTCTCAAAAGGAACTATTGGTCGAACTGCCATATTCATCTTTAGAAGAAGCTTCAGAAAAAGAACTTGTTAGCCTATTGCCTACAGTTAAGATCCCAGGTTTCAGGCCAGGCAAAGCACCAAAAGATGTTGTAAAAAAACAATACGAGCATAAAATTCGCTCAAGTGCAATCGAAAGAGTTATCAACGATGCAGTTAGAGATGCACTAACTTCTAATAACATTATGCCACTTTCTCAACCAAACATTTATGATGTTGAGTTCAAAGAAGGCGAGCCAATCAAATTCAAAGCAAAAGTAGATGTTTTCCCAACAGTTGCTTTAGAAAAATATAGCGGTTTCGATTTCGAATGTGCAGAAATCTCTGTTACAAGCGAAGACGTAAACAGCTCAATCGACGCTTTACGTGAGCGCAACATGACTTATGAGCCAGTTAAATCTCGTAAAACAGTTAAAGATGGTGACGTTGCAGTTATCGACTTTGAAGGCAAGCTAGAAGGCGTTGCTTTTGAAGGCGGCACAGCGAAAGATTTCTCTTTAAACATTGGTAGCGGCCAGTTTATCCCTGGTTTTGAAGATGGCGTTATCGGCATGACAGTTGGTAAAGAGAAAGACATTCCTTTAACTTTCCCTGCTGAATACCAAGCAGAAAACTTAGCTGGTAAAGACGTTGTTTTCACAGTTAAAGTTAACGAAATTAAAGAAAAAGTTATGCCTGAGCTTACAGACGAGTTCGCAAAAACTATCGTCCCTACAGCTGAATCAGTTGCAGACTTACAAGATATGTTACTAAAAGGCCTCACTGAAGACTATAACAACCGTGCAAAACACGAGATGTTAAGCGCTATGCTTTCTAAAGTAGTTGAAGAGAACCCTTTTGAAGTTCCTTACTCTTTCGCTAAAGAGCAAGCTGAGCGTATGGCTTACCAAAGCATGACTCAGTTCTACCAAATGGGCTTAGATCCTGAGCAAGTTGGTATCTCTTTTGAAATGATGGTTGAACGCCACATTGAGCAAGCTAAAGACCAAGTTAAACAAGCATTAGTTATCAACGAGTTAGCTAAACTACAAAACATCGTTGTTGAAGATGCAGACGTTGACGCTTTCTTAACTCGCCATGCTGAGCTACAAGGTAAAACTCTTGAAGAAATGAAAGAGATGGTTACTGCTCAAAACATGCTAGAGTCATTAAAAAATGATATATTAAGCGAAAAAGTTCGTGACTACTTAGTTAGCATGAACACTGTTAAAATCAATAAAATGACTAAAGACGAGTATGATAAAAGCCAACAACCACCTGTGAGCGAAGAAGCTGAAGAAAAGCCAGCTAAAAAAGCTCCAGCTAAAAAGAAAGCCGAAAAAGCTGAAGAGGGCGAAGAAGCTCCTAAAGCTAAAAAAGCTACTGCAAAAAAAGCTGATGGTGAAGAAAAACCAAAAACTACTCGCAAGAAGAAAACTGATTCTGCTGAGTAATTCGGAGCTAATATGAGCTACTATGTACCGTACGTTATTGAGCAAACTGCCAGAGGCGAGCGCTCTTACGATATTTATTCTAGGTTGCTTAAAGATAGGATTATCTTTTTAGGCAGCGAGATTGATGACCATATAGCAAACGTTATCACGGCTCAGCTTCTATTTTTAGAAGCGGAAGACCCTGAGAAAGACATCATGCTATACATCAACTCACCAGGTGGCGTTGTTACTGCTGGCTTAGCTATATTTGACACAATGAACTATATCAAGTGCGACGTGTCTACTATATGTCTAGGGCAAGCAGCAAGCATGGGTGCATTTTTACTTGCGGCAGGTGCAAAGGGTAAACGCTTTGCAGTACCTAATGCTAGAATCATGATACACCAACCTTCTGGTGGTTTCAGAGGGCAGGCTACAGATATCTTAATCCAATCGCAAGAGATTTTACGATTGAAAGAAAACTTAAACAACATCTTGGCTGATAAAACAGGCCAAACAGTTGAAAGGGTTACACAAGATACTGAGCGTGACTATTTCATGAGCAGTCCGGAGGCACAAGAGTACGGATTGATTGATAGTGTAATTGAAAAAAAATAATTTATCGGTCGTCTGTAAAGGCGACCTTTTTTTATTTAATTTATAAAACTTGATTATTCACAAAATTAGGTTTATATTAGAAATAGTATAAATGAAGACATGATTAGAGGTGATGATAAATGTCTATTACAAAAGATAACATACGTTGTTCGTTTTGCGGAAAAGGGCCAGAAGAGGTCACTAAACTTTTTTCAGGCAAGGTGGATGGCACATATATATGTGATGTTTGCGTTGGTGTTTGCAACGGCATTATAAACACTAACCAGTTTGATGAAGATATCCTTAACGACTTCGCTATTGATAGCGCAGAAGAACTACCAACACCAAGCGAGTTGCACAAACACCTTGACGAATACGTCATTGGGCAAGACTATGCAAAGCGCATACTCAGCGTTGCAGTATACAACCACTACAAGCGTATCAAGCATGGTAAAAAAAGCGAAGTAGAACTCGAGAAAAGTAACATACTACTATTAGGTCCTACAGGTACTGGTAAAACTTTACTTGCAAGAACGTTAGCTAAGTTGTTAAACGTGCCGTTTGCTATAGCAGATGCGACAACTTTAACAGAAGCTGGCTACGTGGGCGAAGATGTTGAGAATGTAGTATTAAAGCTAGTTCAAAACGCTAACTACGATGTAGAAAAAGCCGAAAAAGGCATTATATTCATAGACGAGATTGATAAAATCTCTAAAAAAGGTGATAGCCCGTCAATCACTCGTGATGTATCTGGTGAAGGCGTTCAGCAAGCATTATTGAAGATTGTTGAAGGCACAGTTGCAAATGTTCCACCACAAGGCGGAAGGAAGCACCCTAACCAAGAATATATCCCTGTTGACACTACAAATATCTTATTTATTTGTGGCGGCGCATTTGATGGCTTAGAGTCACTTATTAAGCACAGAGTTGGCAGAAAAACTTTAGGCTTCAACACAGGCGAGAGCAAAGGCTCTGCTAATGATTTAAAACGTGTTGAATTGCTTGAAAAGATGGAGCCAGACGATTTAGTTAAATACGGCTTGATCCCAGAGTTCGTGGGTAGGCTACCAATATTTGCAGCACTAGATGAGCTAGACGAAGAAGCACTTGTGCGTATCTTAGTTGAACCAAACAACTCACTAGTTAAGCAATATGAAGCAATGCTAGGCTTTGATAATGTTAAGCTTACGTTTACACAAGGTGCGTTACTCGCAGTTGCAAAATTAGCTATCAAGCGTAAAGCTGGTGCTAGGGGCTTGCGCTCTATACTGGAAGGCGCAATGCTTGATGTGATGTATAAAATACCTTCAATGGACGATGTTAAAGAGTGCATCATTAACGAAGAAGTTATTACAGAATCTGCTGAGCCTATTTTAATCAAGGAAGAACAACAAGAAACAGCGTAAGGCTCAAGCAACTAAACAAAATATTAGTTTCGTTATTAACCTTGGTAATGACCAGATTAATTAGGAGTTCATTTTGAACCGTAAAGAACAATATACAGTTATACCTCTTAGGGATGTTGTAGTTTTCCCGCATATGATTATACCGATATTTGTCGGTAGAGCTCGTTCTGTAAAAGCGTTGCAAATTGCAGATGATACGGATAAACGATTATTCTTATCGCTACAAAAGGAAGCCACTACAGACGACCCAACAATAGACGACCTACACACAATAGGCGTCACTGCAGATATTTTGCAAGTGTTAAAGCTACCTGATGGCACAGTGAAAGTGCTTGTTGAAGGTAGGGATAGAGCCGTTATGGATGCACTTAAATTAGAAGACGATTGCTATATAGCAGACGTTGAAATTTGTGCTGAAAAAACACCTATTGCAGAAGAAGTGCCAGTATTGCGCCAAATGCTTTTAAAAACATTTGAACTATATTGCAATACGACTAAGCGCATATCTCCAGAACTTATTAAAAACATAACTGGTGAAGAGAACATTATTCGCCAAACATACTTAATAGCGTCTAATTTAACGCTAAAAGCGCCTGAGTTGCAATCAGTGCTTGATATTGATGACTTCATAGAGCGTATGGAAAAAGTTGTTGAGCTTATGCAAACAGAGATGGAAGTGCTAAAGCTTGGCGACAAAATTAAGCAACGTGTTAAAACTCAAATGTCTAAATCTCAAAGAGAATATTATCTCAATGAGCAAATGAAAGCTATCCAAAAAGAGATGGGCAAAGGCGACGAATATAAAGCCGACATCGAAGAGATAGAGCAAAAAATAAAAGACATGGAAATGACAGAAGCAGTCAAAGAACGTGCTGAACGTGAGCTTAAGAAAATGAAACTTATGCCACCGATGAGCGCTGAAACGACTGTCGTGCGTAACTACCTTGACTGGCTAATAAGCCTACCTTGGACAGAGCGCACAGACGATTGCCTTGATTTGCACCACGCTGAAAAAATACTAGACCGTGACCACTACGGCCTAGAGAAGCATAAAGAACGTATCTTAGAGTTCTTGGCTGTGCGCAAGCTGACTGAGTCTATCAAAGGGCCTATTATATGTTTTGTAGGGCCTCCTGGTGTTGGTAAGACATCATTAGCTCGCTCGATAGCTGATGCGCTAGGGCGTAAGTTTGTGCGTGTTAGCATGGGTGGTGTGCGTGATGAAGCGGAAATTCGTGGGCATAGGCGTACATACATCGGCGCTTTACCTGGTAAAATTATACAATCTATGAAAAAAGCTGGAAGCATGAACCCAGTATTTTTATTAGATGAAATTGATAAACTAAGTTCTGACTATCGTGGCGACCCAGCGTCTGCTATGCTTGAAGCACTTGACCCAGAACAAAACAAAACTTTCATGGACCACTACCTTGAAGTTGAGTACGATTTATCTCAAGTGTTTTTCATTACAACGGCAAACACTACAGAAACTATCCCTACTCCGCTACTAGATAGGATGGAAGTTATACGTATCCCTGGCTACACTACGCAAGAGAAGCTTTCTATTGCTGAAAATTTCTTAGTGCCGAAGCAACTGAAGGAACATAACGTGCCAGAAAACATGGTTGATGTTGATAACCGTGCATTGCTTGAACTTATCGAGTTTTATACGAAAGAAGCAGGTGTGCGTAACCTCGAGCGTGAAGTTGCAAACGTTGTGCGTAAGTCTGTAAAGCGTATCGTGTCAGATGATAGCATTAAGCATATTGATATTGATGATGAGCTCGTGAGAGAATACTTAGGGCCACGTAAGTTTAAAATCAGTAGCGTCTATGAAGATGAAGAAATAGGCGTTGCTACTGGCTTAGCATGGACTCAATACGGTGGTGACTTACTACAGATAGAAGTTGCACTTTTTGAAGGCACAGGCAAGCTTATGGTTACAGGCCACTTAGGCGATGTGATGCAAGAGTCTGCAAGGATTGCTTTATCAGTCGTTAAAAGTGTAGCTACTAAAAACGGTATCCCAGCGTATAAGTTTAAAGAGTTTGACATCCACTTGCACGTGCCAGAAGGTGCTGTTCCAAAAGATGGGCCATCTGCTGGTATTACTATGGCTACGGCAATCTTATCTGCATTGTCAGATCGTAAGGCAAATTGCAAAATAGCTATGACTGGCGAAATAACGTTACGTGGCAAAGTGTTACAAATTGGCGGCTTGAAAGAAAAGGCGCTTGCGGCTCATAGAGCTGGTGTACGCACTGTAATAATTCCACTTGAGAACGAAAAAGACTTGACTGAAATCCCTTCTGATGTTAAAAAGGAACTTACATTCAAGCCAGTATCCACGTTTGATGAAGTTGTGGACATAGTTCTTGAGGCGATGCCGCTACTCGTTAACGGAGCAGATGAGCATGTTGCCGACGAAGGCAGGCTTTGTTAGAGGCGTAAGCAACTAACATATAACATTGGTTAAATTCCGTTATTACGGGTTTAATATAAAAAAACATGAAAGTAGGTGATCCGCTGTGGCAGTTAACGCAATTGTTAGAGTGGACGGCGATAATGTCGATCAGGCATTGAAACTTTTAAAAAAGAAAATTGAGCGCGAAGGCTTAATCCGTGAGATTAAAAAACACGCTTACTACGAAAAACCAACTGAGGTTCGTCGTAAAAAACTTTTAAAAGCACGCCGTAAGCAACAGAAGTTGCAACGCAAGTTACAAGAAAAGTACAAGTATTACTAAACGTTATGGCGGCTCAAAAGGCCGCCTAATGTTTTGTTGGGGTAAAGTATGCACGAAGCAGGCATTGCGCAAAGCATCTTAAACATATCTATTGATACAGCGTTAAAAAACGACGCTACAAAAATCAACCAAATCACAGTTAGAGTTGGTAAAATGTCAGCAGTGGAAGAGAAATCGCTCCGCTTCTCGTTTGACGCACTCAAAGCAGATACAATCGCTAACAACGCTGAACTAATCTATCAAGAAGTCGCACTCGTAGGCAAATGCGCCGAATGCGGTGTGGAGTCTGAACTCGAAGGCTATTTCGTGTCATGCCCACTTTGCAAAGGTGGCGTAACCATTATCAGTGGCGACGAACTTGAAATAGCACACATAGATGTAGATAAATAAATATCACATATTGGAGAAGACATGGAAAACATTGAAATCAATCAAAAGATCTTATCAAAAAACGATATTGACGCTGGCAAATTGCGTGACCGACTAAAAAAGAACGGCACATTTTGCGTAAATATTATGTCATCACCTGGTAGTGGTAAAACATCTCTGCTAGAAAGCATACTTGTTGAGTTAGGCTCAAAATATAATGTAGCAGTTATTGAAGGTGACCTACAGACAGAAAACGACAAAGAGCGTGTTGAAAAAACAGGCGTAAAAGCTGTGCAAATCCAAACAGGTGGCGCATGTCACTTAGAAGCAATCGAGATTGATAGATTGCTACCAGAAGTTGATGGCGACAACCTAGACTTATTAATCATTGAAAATATCGGTAACCTAGTTTGCCCATCAGAGTATGACTTAGGGCAAGATAGCAACATCGTGCTTCTATCAGTAACAGAAGGCGACGATAAGCCATTAAAATACCCAACAATGTTCCACAACGGGCATGTTTTTATATTAAACAAGGTTGACCTTGCACCATATGTAGACTTTGATATTAATAAAGCTATTGCTAATGCAACGGGCATTAACCCAAATTTAGAAGTGTTCAAGATGTCTTGCAGATCTAAAGAGGGCGTTGCAGAAGTTATCGCATGGTTTGAGCAAAATATTGCTAAAAAGAAGTCATGCTAATTGCTGGTATTGACGAAGTCGGCAGAGGCTGCCTAGCAGGGCCAACTGTGTCGGCGTGCGTTGTGCTTCCTAAAGATTTTAAAGATGAACGCATAAAAGACTCAAAACTATTGTCAAAAAAGAAACGCGATATGCTTGCACCTATCATTATGGAGCAAGCTGTTGCATATTCATTTGGTGTGGTGTGCTCGCAAGTTATTGATAGCATAAATATATTGAACGCTGTTAAGCAGTCGATGCACATTGCAATTTCAAAAATTGACTGTGAGTATGATTTATTGATATGTGATGCTGTCAAGCTTAACCACATTAAAACAGATTACATCAATCCTACAAAAGCAGATAGGGATTATGTTCAAGTCGCAGCTGCATCTATCCTTGCAAAAGTCTATAGAGACAACATGATGGAAAAGCTAGCAGAACTCTACCCGCATTACCTATGGGAGAAAAATTCAGGCTATGGCACAAAAGCACATATGGACGCTATCCGTGAGCATGGCATAACGCCACTGCACCGAAAAACATTCTTAAAAAATATATGATAAAAAAACTACTAGGCATATCTGGCGAAGCAAAAGCTGAAAAGTATATCAAAAAGTTGGGTTACAAAATATTGGAGCGCAACTATCGCACAAAACAAGGCGAGATAGATATAATCGCATCAAAAGATAACTTGATAGTGTTTATCGAAGTCAAAACACGTAGCAATGCAAACTATGGCAAAGGCTATGAATCCGTAAATAAAAATAAGTGTGAAAAAATAATCAGAACAGCAGAGCAGTACATGCTAAACCATACAGATAAGCTAGCACGCTTCGATGTTATCTCTATTGATGATGGCGAGATAAGCCATATCGAGAATGCGTTCACGTTATAGGGTGGGGG
>CAYJDR010000006.1:75494-82798 GCA_964368965.1 uncultured Deferribacteraceae bacterium | reverse complement strand
GAGTTATCAACCACTACAACAAATTCGCCTTTGACGGTAATCTTATCAATATCTTCAATGCTATGTATGAACGCAGTTTCTTCAAATCGCTTTGTAAGTTCACGGCAAATTGCAATCGGTGCGTCAAAATGCTCCAGTAGCGTCGTGACGGTATCCTTTATCCTGTGAGGTGATTCATAGAAGATAATAGGGCAGGCAATATGCTTGATTTTAGCAATCTCTTTAACTTTTTCGCCTGTTTTATGCGGCAGAAAGCCATGGAAATAAAAACTACCACCAGCAAAGCCAGACGCTATCAAACCATGTAGCAGGGCAACTGGGCCTTGAACAATCTCAAACTTTATATCGTGTTCAATGAGTGCTTTTATAACAACAGCGCCAGGATCAGAGATGCAAGGCATGCCAGCTTCGCTCACGAGTGCCACGATGTTGCCATCTTTTATGCATTCTATTAGTTTATTGCTAGCCGTTTGTTCGTTATCTTTATGGTATGAAAGGACTTTTTTCTTTAGTTCAAGGTGGTTGAGTAAAGCAAGAGCCGTTCTAGTATCTTCTGCAAATATTACATCAGATTTTTCAAGCGACTCTATTGCTCGTTTAGATATATCGCCTAGATTGCCTATCGGAGTCCCGACGATATATAGTTTAGTCATTAAAGTGTTCACCAATGTATCTATCAGCCATCACTGCAGAAACAGCACCATCAGATGCAGCAGTGATAACTTGCAACAGTTGTTTTCCACGTACGTCACCAGCAGCAAAAATGCCTGCAACGCTTGTTTCTGTAGATTCGCCAGCTTCAATAAATCCGCTATCGTTAAGTTTAACAAGTCCGTTTAGAAACTCTGTATTCGCGTCCCAGCCAACGAATAAGAATACGCCATCACAGTTGATAACTTTTTCTTCGCCTGTTGTCATGTTTTTAACTCTAACGCCAGCTAGTTTTTCTTCGCCTAAGTATTCCTCAACAACGAATGGTGTTTCTATTGCAATATTTTCACACTCAAACGCACGTTTTTGAACAATTTTAGCTGCTCTAAATTCATTACGTCTATGAACAACTGTAACCTTAGATGCAAACCTAGTTAAGAAGTGTGCTTCCTCTAGTGCTGAGTCGCCGCCGCCAACAACAACAACTTCCTTACCTTTATAGAAGTTAGCATCGCAAGTAGCGCAAAATGAGATACCACGGCCGATAAATTTACTTTCATTTTCAGCACCAAGGTGTTTTGGGCGTGAGCCAGTCGCAAGTATAACTGATTTTGCACGAATTTGTTTGCCTTCGTCGATAGTTAATACTTTCATATCGCCGTCTAGTTCGATGTTTTCACATGCGCCGTATCTAACTTGTACGCCATAGTTTGTAGCGTGCTTATAGAATTTTTCTGCTAAATCAGGGCCTGTGATCTCTTCATCAAATCCTGGATAGTTTTCAATTTTTTCCGTGATAGCAACGTTGCCACCAGGGAATTTTGTTTCAAGTATTAATACTGATAGTGCGTTTCTTGCTGCGTAAAGGCCAGCAGAGCAGCCAGCAGGGCCTGCACCAAGTATTACGACATCATATGTGTCTTGTATATCTTCTTTGTTAAAAAAGTCTACCATTTAATTTCTCCATAACATTTCTTGTATGTATTCAGGTGATGCGAGTTTTGATTCATAGATAACTATGCCACTTTCGTTAATAACGAATAAGTGAGGCCAGCTACGCACTCCAAATTGTTTTGCGATAGCTTTTGTATCGCTCGCATATAACATGCTTTTAGCAGGTATGATGCGTTTATCGTCTAAAAGTTCATTAAGTTCTTTATAGTCGCTATAGCCTTTTACTAAAATGACAACATCGACAATCTCTTTATCTTGCAGAAACTTATATTGCGCTAGAAACTTCTTATATGTAGCGTTATACATCATGTTTGAGAAGATTGCGCCATGTTGGTAAAACAAGATTACAACAGGGCGTTCAAAATCTCTGATGTTTTTAACTGTGCCGTCAATATTGACTACTTCAAAGTTATTTACCTCAGAGCCGACGGGTAGTGCATCATTCATGCGGTAAACGTTTAACGCAATGAACATCAGTGCTGTAATGGCAAGTATTATGCCACTTACGCCACTTGTAACCCGCCTAATCCAAGGTTTGCTTCTGTCATAAGCCATTTATATATAACCTACTTTTTTAACTTAGCTAAAGCTTCGTTAATTTTGTTTAGTTTTTGCTCAGCTTCTGCAAAAGTTTTCTTATCTTTTTCGATAACATCAGCAGGTGCTTTTGCTAAGTATTTCTCATTCTTAAGTTTTCCACCGTATAGGTTGAAGTCTTTTTCAGCAGCTTTCTTTTCTTTTTCAAGCCTTGCAATTTCGCTTTCAATATCAATAGTGCCTTCAAGGTTTATTTTGATTTCAAAACCATTGCCAACGCCACTTGCTGAGTCTTCAGGAGCGTTTGCAAAGTTGAAGTCAACAGAAGATATTTTTGCAAGTTTTTTAATATGTGCCATGTTTGTTTCATACATCGCTTGTAAGTTACTATCAGCGCTAACAAATACTTCTAGCTCTAATGCTGGTGGTATGTTGTATTCACCACGGATATTTCTGATAGAGCTGATAAGTTCGATAACATTATCAATAGCTTTTTCATCAGCATCGTAGCCGAAGTCTAAGTTATCAGGGTATGTTTCATACATGATAGTATCGTTTTCAGTAACTGTTTGATAGATATGCTCTGTAACAAACGGTATGATAGGGTGCAATAATATCATAGACTTTTCGATAACGTATGCAGCAGTAGCGATTGCTTGCGCTTTGTTGTCGCCTTCGCCTTTGAATAATCTCTCTTTGATTATTTCAAGATACCAGTCGCAGAAAGTCATCCAGAAGAATTGGTATAGCTCGTTTGCAGCGTCATTGAAACTGTATGTGTCGATAGCTTTTGAAGCTTTTTTTGCTGTTTCTTGTAGCTTCATGAGTATCCATTTATCTTCACTTGCTAGTTTATCAAACTCTATCGCAGGGGCTTTATCGCCCATGTTCATGAGGATAAAACGAGCAGCGTTCCATATCTTGTTTACAAAGTTTCTGTAGCCTTCAACTCTATCAACGTTCATCTTGATATCTCTACCTTGTGCAGCAAAGACAGATAATGTGAAACGTAGAGCGTCAGCACCGTATTCGTTGATGAGTTCAAGTGGGTCAATAACGTTACCTTTAGATTTGCTCATTTTTTGGCCTTTCTCATCACGAACAAGTGCGTGTAAGTAAACATCAGAGAACGGCGATTTGCCAGTAAACTTAATACCCATCATCATCATGCGAACTACCCAGAAAAATAGGATATCAAACCCAGTAACTAATGTAGAAGTTGGGTAGAATTTTTCATATGTAGCTGTTTGTTCAGGGAAGCCCATTGTAGAAAACGGCCATAAACCTGATGAAAACCAAGTGTCAAGTACATCTGTTTCTTGTGTTAAGTTTTTAGAGCCACAAGTTGCACATTCTGACGGAGTATCCATTGCAACTGTGATGTGGTTATGCTCTTCACAATACCAAGCAGGGATACGATGCCCCCACCAAATTTGCCTAGAGATACACCAATCACGGATGTTATACATCCATTCAAAGTATGTGTTTTCCCACTGTTTTGGAACAATCCTAGTTTCGCCAGATTTAACAGCGTTGATAGCTTCTTTCGCAAGTGGCTCAACTTTTACAAACCACTGCATAGAAACGCGTGGTTCAATAACTGTGTTACACCTATAACAACCACCAACGTTATGTTTGTGTGGTTTAACTTCGCCCATAACACCAAGTTCTTTAAACTTTTCAACAACTATTTTACGTGCAGCGTATCTATCTAGCCCGTCAAGTTCAGGAACAAAGCCAGGAAGGACGCATGCATTTTCATCAAGACAGACGATTTCTTCAAGGTTGTTTCTTTTGCCAGCTGCAAAGTCGTTAGGGTCGTGTGCAGGTGTGATTTTTACGCAACCTGTGCCAAACTCCATGTCAACAAAGTCATCTGCTATAATAGGGATTTTTCTGCCAATGATTGGTAATACAACGTTTTTACCAACGAGGTGTTTATATCTTTCATCTTCTGGGTGTACAGCAACAGCAGTATCGCCAAGGTATGTTTCTGGCCTAGTTGTTGCAACTTCAAGGTGTCCGCTACCGTCTTCTAAAGGGTAGTGCATGTGGTAGATGAAATCATCTTTTTCGATAAACTCAACTTCAAGGTCGCTAAGTGCCGTGTGGCATCTTGGGCACCAGTTTACCATGTAGTTAGAGCGGTATATTAAACCTTCTTTGTATAGTTCATTAAATACGTGTTTAACGGCGTGTGATAGGCCTTCGTCCATTGTGAAGCGTTCACGCTCCCAGTCGCAGCTAGCGCCGAGTGCTTTAAGTTGGTTTAGGATAGTTCCGCCAGATTCGGCTTTCCATTTCCAAACACGTTCGATAAACTCTTCACGAGTTAAGTCGTGCCTAGATTTGCCTTCTGCCATGAGTTGTTTTTCTACAACGTTTTGAGTGGCGATACCAGCGTGGTCTGTTCCTGGCATCCATAACACTTCAAAGCCTTTTAGTCTTTTATATCTGCATAAAATATCTTGTATAGTTTCATCAAGTGCATGCCCCATGTGGAGTGAGCCAGTAACGTTTGGTGGTGGAATAACTATTGAATATGCAGGTTTTTTTGAGTGTTCATCTGCATGGAATAGGTTGTTTTTCATCCAAAAGTCATAAATACTGTTTTCGTACTCGGCCGGGTTTATTCTTGAAGATAGTTCTTTAGCCATTAAATAGCTCTCCTAATAATAAAAATACTTAGCAAGAACTATATACTTTTTTTCAAAACTTATCAACAAAATTAAGCATTTTAGCTAAGAAAAAACGATATCTGAGCTGCGTCCCTCAGAGGCTAATTTCATGAAAAGATCGTTCATTTGTGAAACGTAATGTTCTAGGATGAGTAGTTTGTAGTCATTGATTTTTATGTCGCCTTCAGCAAGCTTGTCTAACTCGTTTAGATATAAGCATAAATTCTCAAGCATATCTTTGATAATGTCAGTTTCTTGATCACTTTGTCTTAATTCTCTAACAGTAGCCATTGTGCCTCCTATAGTTTTGAAACGCTAATCTCTCTTTCAAATTCGCCTAGCTTTTTAATATCAATGATAATAGGCGATTTGATAACGTAGTTAATTTCTTTGAACTTGTCTGCCCACTCGATGAATATAGTGGCATCTTCTTCGATGAGTTCATAAAAGCCTGTCATTTCTAATTCCTCGTCAGACTCTATCCTATATAGGTCAAAGTGTAGCAGTTGTTTACCTTCTGTTTCGTATCTGTTGGCGATTGAGAAAGTAGGGCTATATACAACAGGGTCGAACCCTAAGTGCTTTGCGATATATTTAACTAGTGTAGTTTTTCCTGCGCCTAATTCGCCACGTAAGTATACGATGTTTCCTTCAATTATAGGAGCGATTTCACTAGCGATTAGTTCGCTATCTTTTTCACTTTTGCTATCTTTTTTATAGTTCATTTATTACATATCCAAAGTGTTTAATTAGGTCAGTTGCAGTGAGCACCATCTCATGTTCTTGCGATACTTCTGCTGATCTACCAACGATATAGCAAGCAATTTTACAAGCATCTATTTGGTTAAATCCTTGTGCTAAAAGTCCTGTAACTACGCCTGCTAATAAGTCGCCAGTTCCACCTTTAGCTAGTGCTGGTGTGCCAAAAGACGACACAAATGTATTGCCGTCACTAAACGCAAGCACCGTATCAGTTGATTTTAACATAAGTTCAACTTTATATAGCTCAGCAAATTGTTTTGCAAGTTCAATAGTGTTGTTGATAACTTCATCAACACTTACGTTTATTAGGTTTGCAAATTCTTTCAAGTGAGGGGTTAAGACAGCGCGATGTTTAACATTTTCTATCGCGTCAAGTGATAGTGCGCTGAAAGCATCTGCATCTATAACAACTTGTTTTGTTGTGTTTGCAACAACGTTGTTTATGAAATTATGCGCTTCGCTAGTGAGTCCCATTCCGTTACCGATTAGGAATACGCTAGCTTTTTCTTCAATTGATTGGATAACGCTGTCAGGGTTATCATATTCAAATGATTGTGTCATTATTTCAGGCACAATAGATAGGTAGCCTTTATCAGCATGTTTAGGATACACACAAGTAGTGCGCCCAGAGCCGACACGCAATGCACCAACACTTGCGATAGCCGCAGCGCCAATCATTTCAGGGCTTCCGCCAACAATAAACGAGTGGCCATAGCTACCTTTGTGAGAATTTTTTGAACGTGCGCTTATTTTAGGGATATCTGATTTATTTAATGTAAACAGCTTGATATCTTTGAAGTATTCCTCAGGTATGCTGATATCTTCGCAAGCAACTTCGCCAGAATACTCTTTAGCAGGGTATAGTGTGTGGCAAATTTTATATGAAGATAGTGCTATGGTTTTATCAGCTTTAAAGGCACATTCAGGTAGTTGTGCACTATCAGCAAATATGCCTGATGGTACGTCAATTGAAAGCTTATAAGCAGATGATTTATTTGCGCTATTAATAATTTCTGCAAATGAGTCTGTAATTTCTCTGTTGAGTCCAACGCCGATAAGGGCATCAATAATCAAATCATATTTATCAAAGTCGTAATTATTGTTATATGGGGCTAGTTTTACGTTTGTAACTCGTAGGCGGTTAAAGTTTTCGATAGCACCGGAAGAAAATTTACTGAAGTTTGTAGGGTGGTATACTGTGACTCGCCTATCACGGCTTAAAAGCCTTGCGAGAGCGTAGCCATCACCAGCATTGTTGCCATAGCCAGTAATGATAGCAACGTCCTTGTACGCACGACCAATGTGCTTTGAAACGGCGTTACTAGCTCGTTCCATGAGCTCGATATCAGTGATACCTTCAGCATCTAAAAATGCTTTTTCAATATTTGATATTTCGTCGACAGTAACTACAATCATAATTCTTTAGCACTATCTATAAGCATAACAGGGATATCGCCATCTATCTCGTATGCTAGTTTGCAAGTTTCACAAATGATTGCTGTTTCATCTTCAGCAAGTTTTACTTCGCCTCTACATTTTGGACATGCTAAAGCATCTAAAAGTTCTTTATTTAACATATAATTACTCCCCATAGTTAAACAAGTTTATAAACTTGTCAGTGTGTTCATTTGCTGTTTCTATATAATTATTAACATGGTATTCATGACAATGCAAGCAAAGCCGTGCATATTTTTCACCATTATATAAATTATCTCCTAAAAT
>CAYJDR010000006.1:72929-75394 GCA_964368965.1 uncultured Deferribacteraceae bacterium | reverse complement strand
TCAACTTCATAGTCTAACCTTGAAAGTCCAACATAGTTTTTAAATGTTGTAACGACGTCACTCATTGTTAGTGGATCTGATTGGCGTAGGCGCTCATAGTGCATATGTGGTGGCTTGTACAAAAAGATAACATCATTATGGCGTGAAATGACATAGTCTTCAGCGTTAAATGAAAGTGGGTTACGTTCTTGCTGAAATGTGACTTCATCATTATCGAAGATGTCAGCATCTTTTGTAGTTATTTTACCGTTCACTAGCACTGCACCGTTTTTAATAGCTTCTTTTGCTTCTCTTCGTGATATATTTTCTTGTTTTGCAAGCGTTAATGATAATCTCATGTTTTTTTTATAGCATATTTTTTTGTAATGTGTAATAAATATTTTATGATTGAATACAGATTAAAACAAATGCCACAAGGTTTGGCAGAAATTTTGGAAGAAGCAGAAATGTTTGTTGGTGAAGAAGTGTTTAAGGGCGAAACTACGTACCTTATATATTCTTATGATGACATCTCTGACATATTGAATGAACTTAACATCGAGTACACATCAACACACGCAGATGAAACTGGCTGGGAGGATAAATGGAAGGAGTATATCCAAGAAGACTGGTTGACTGACGACGTATTTTTTATATTCGAGCCTAAGACATTTGATGATGGTAGAAAAACTATCTACATTAACCCAGCGTTAGCGTTTGGTACTGGCGCACATCCTACAACTAAAGTCGCTGCAAGGTTGTTGCAAACAGTATCAGAGGGGAACACTGTGCTTGATATTGGTTCAGGTAGTGGTATTTTAGCTATACTCGCGTCAAAAAGTGGTGCAACAGAAGTTGAAGCTTTTGATATCGACGAACAAGCGCTGCCAAACTGCCGAGAAAATATTGAAAACAACGGCTGTACAAATATAAAAGCTTGGGCTGGTGAGCTTACTGACATAGCAGATGATAAGCAATATGATGTCATATGTGCAAATATCATATCAAGCGTATTGCTAAGTTTGAACGATAAGGTTGTAAAGCATACTGCAAAATATATTGTCTATTCTGGTATATTGATTAGTGAGTATGATGAAGTCGTTGCAAAAATGTTAAAAGAAGGCTATAGCGTTGATGAATATTTAGAAATAGCAGAATGGTGTGGCGTAAGGTTTAAGAAGGGTTAATATAATGCATGGCGTAAAAAGGATATATCATAATGGCGAATTAAGTGGCGTTATTGAACTTGATAGCGACACATCACGCAAATTAAAGACTGTGCTAAGGGCAGAAACAGGCGATAAAGTTGAAATACTTTCGCCTAACTCGCTTGCAGTAGGTGAGATATGTTTAGTTGGCAAACGCGACATACAAGTTAGGATAGAGAGCGTTAAAGATATCGTAAAGCCTGACTATATCTTTACTGTATACCAATGTGTAACTAAGCGTGAGTATATGGACTGGATGGTTGAGAAATATACAGAGCTTGGAGTTACTGAGATTGTTCCTGTGATGTCTGCAAGAAGCATTAAAGACTTGAAACCGAACACATATAGCCGTTATGAGTCGATAGCAGTTGATGCATCGCTCCAATGTGAAAGAGAAACTATACCAGTAGTATCTAAAGCTATAAATTTGATGAAACTCAATTCAAATCACGATACAAAATTATTATTCCATGAGCGTATCGGTGAAAAAACGGTGCCAACAGATATCTCAAACAATGTAGCCATGATAATAGGTCCAGAAGGTGGCTTCACTGAGGGCGAAACAGAATATCTGCAATCTATAGGCTTTAAAGCATACACACCGATAGAAAGCATACTGAAAGCAGAAACAGCTGCTGTATTATTTGCTGGGTTAGTTAGGCTAGGTATAAAATGACACACGAGCAATATATGCAAGAGGCTATAATTGAAGCTAGAAAAGCATATGAAATTGGTGAAATTCCTGTCGGTGCTGTTATCGTAAAAGATGGTGCAATAATCGGCAGAGGATACAACCAAAAAGAAAAGCTAATTGACCCAACTAGCCATGCAGAGATTGAAGCTATCAAAGACGCTAGCAAAAATATTAAAGATTGGCGCTTAGTTGGTAGCACATTGTATGTAACGGCAGAGCCTTGTATTATGTGTTCAGGCGCTATCATGCATGCACGTATAGACCGTGTGATATTTGGCGTAAAAGAACGTAAATTTGGTGGTGTAGTCAGCCATGCAGACATCTTGGATATCAGGACACTTAATCACCGTGTAGAGTGGTTATCTGGCATATTAGAAGATGAAATTGCAGATATGATGACGAGTTTTTTTAGGGCATTATAGCAATTTTTATTGATATTACTTGTGTTTTAACATTATGCATGTTGCGTATAATTATGGAGTGATATGGATATGTATACAAAAAAAGTCAAATTCTTATTAATTATTTCAGCGATTGTTGCATTGTTTTTGTTTGACATGTCATACGCTGGTACGAAAGAAACT
>CAYJDR010000006.1:65580-72829 GCA_964368965.1 uncultured Deferribacteraceae bacterium | reverse complement strand
GCACGAAAGCTGATAAATTATGGTTTAGTTAAGTAATGTTCGTATAGTAGGTTAAATGATTTGTGAGAATTGTGGAAACAAACAACCTAAGATAAAAAATATGGATCTTTATCAACTTTCAACATCATCGCGCCTTTTTTGATATTGTTAAACTCATATTGTGCGAGTTTAATAGCATGTGATAGGTGGTTATGTGTTTTCGCTTTAATCAATACACTAAATCTATGTTTATTCTTAATCTTAACGATATCGGCTTCAGCTGGCCCATAAACAATAACTTCAGGGCAGTTATCTCGAACCATTTTACAGACAAATTTTGCAGCATCACGCACCTTGTTATAGTCAGTATGTGTAAATAACAACCTTGCAAGCCTAGTATATGGTGGGAACATTGTGATTTCACGCCTAGCAAGTTCAAACTTGTAAAAATCGTCAGGTGTGTTTTCAGTAATGTAGTGGAATATCGGCGAGTTTTCAGACATAGTTTGTATGCAAACCTTACCACTCAAAGCTTCGCGACCAGCACGGCCAGATACTTGAACAAGCAGTTGATATGCTCGCTCAGTTGCTCTAAAATCGTTCATTGATAAAATATTATCTATACCTAGCACACCTACAAATGTAACATCAGGGAAGTGCAACCCCTTTGCTATAAGTTGTGTTCCTACAAGTATTTGCGCTTCTTTATTCTCAAATTGCTTTAAAGATTTTGCAAGGCTTTTTAAGCTAGTTACATTATCTGTATCAAGCCTGATTACGTTATTTGGGAACATCTCTTCCATAAACTCGGCGACTTTTTCTGTGCCTGCTCCCCACTCGGTATATTCGATAGAGCCACATGTTTTGCATGTGATGTTTCTATAATCAGTATCGCAATATCTGCAAGTGCAAGTGTTTTTTGATTTATAATATACAAGGCCGATAGAGCAGTTTGCGCAAGTCGCAGGTTCGCCGCACCTTTTGCAATAGAGCGATGTAGAATAACCTTTACGGTTTAAGAAAAGTATAGCTTGTTCGCCACGCTTAACCGTTTCAGACAGTTTATCAAACATAGGTTCTGCCATCATGCCGTTTATGATATCGTGTTTTTTTACGTCGATAATTTCAATATCAGGGAGTTTTGCATCGTTAGGTCTATCAAGCATTTTATGCAATATATACTTTCCTGTTTCGACATTGTGCATAGATTCTACTGATGGTGTGGCGCTGCCCATTATGATAGGTATATCAAGTATTTGTGCATACATTATTGCCATATCACGCAGGTGGTAAGCTGGTGCTTCATCTTGTTTATAGCTTTGCTCATGTTCCTCATCAACTATTATTAAACCTATATCCTTTGCAGGTATAAATAACGCGCTTCTTGCGCCTATTAAAAACTTCGCATCGCCTTTTGCAAACGATAGAAATGTAGTGCGTCGCTTTTTATCAGTAAGCTTTGAGTGAAATATTAGTGGCTCATGCCCAAACCTAGAGCTTATGCGTTCGATAAGTTGTGGTGTAAGCGATATTTCAGGTACGATATATAAAACTTGTTTGCCTTTTTCTATAACTTTTTTTGCAGCTTCAAGGTAAACTTCAGTTTTACCGCTACCAGTTATACCATGTATTAAGTGGCGTGAAAATTTGCTATATTCGATAGTATCAACGATATCTTGCTGTGTATCAGTCAAGGTGATGTTCTTGATAGGGTGTTCTTTTAGTGAGAGTTCGTCAGCTGTTTCTGTGTTTAGGAGCTTATCAGATATAACGCCTTGCAGTGCGACACCAAGTGGCGTGCAATAGTAGTTTGAAAGCGCTGTAATAAACTGTAGCCATGAGTTGTTAAAGAGTGGTTCTTCGTCATACTTCATTAAAACTTGTTTGCAGTCAAATTCAGGTTTTGTCGTTTCTGCATAAACTATGCCTGTAACGTCACGTTTGCCAAACGGCACAACGACACGTTCGCCCAAAGTTAAAAGGCCCTCTGAGGCGTATGTATATACGCCATCAGTAGGGACACATAGTAAAATATTGTAATAATGAAGCGTTTCAGGCATTCTAGATTTCTTTGTTTAATACCATTTCTTTTAGTTTACGTTTTAACACTTTGCCAGTTGCAGTAAGTGGTATGTTTTCAATGATATTGATGTGTTTAGGTTGCTTAAAGTTTGCAAGTTCTGTTTTTAAGTATTTACGTAGGTCGTTCACGTTAATCTCTGTACCTTCAACAGGTTGAACATAAGCAGATATAACTTCGCCTTGGTCAACATTAGGTATACCAATAACAGAACAAGCAGCAACGTTTAAGTATTTATAGATTACTTCTTCAATCTCACGAGGGTAGATATTCATACCTTTAGAGATGATTAAGTCTTTCTTTCTATCAACGATAGTGATGTAGTTTTCTTCATCCATAGTTGCGTAGTCGCCAGTGAATAGCCAGCCGTTTTTAAGTGCATCATCAGTGGCTTTCGGCATGTGCCAGTAGCCTTGCATAACGTTAGGCCCTTTTACGATAAGCTCACCAACAGTATTTCTAGGAACTTCTAATTCATCATCGCCAATGATTTTTGCTTCAATATTATATAATGGGATACCAACTGTACCATGCTTTTGCTTATGTAGTGGGTTGAATGCAACAACTGGTGAAGCTTCTGACAAACCGTAACCCTCAATAACAGGTACGCCAAACTTTGCTTTAAATGCTTCAAATGTTTCCATAGGTAGTGGAGCGCCACCAGAGATGTGCTTCTTGATAGGGTATAGAAACTTAATGAACCATTTTGGCATAGCTGTTTTAGCAAGCGCAGAGTATATTTGTGGTACGCCAAGTACATATGTAGGACGTTTGAATATTAGTAAGTTTCTGAACGATTTCTTTTTCATCTCCATAACTGATGATAAAATAATCATCGAGCCACCAAAATACATTGGGTAAAGCACACATGCAGTAAACGTGTATGTGTGGAACATTGGTAACATAACTAAAAATCTATCTTTAGCTGTAGCAGCAAGTGCATGCATGCAACCATCTAAGTTATGTAATAAGTTGCCATGCGTTAATATAGCGCCTTTTGGGTGCCCAGTAGTGCCTGATGTGTAAATGAATACAGCATGGTTTTCTTGGATAACTTGAGATAGATCAGGGCGAGGAACATCACCTAGTGCTTTAATAGCGTTGTAAACGTTTACAGAGTTGCTTATGCCATCGTCAAAAGAGAAAACTTTTTTAACGTTAACGCAGTTATGCTTCATGCCAACTACAACGTGTGCGAATGATTCATCAGATACGATAAATTCTGATTCGCTATCCTTAGTGATGTACGATGCTTCGCCTTCCTTTAAAAACGTATTCATTGGAATGATTGTAGCACCGCATGAAAGCAGGGCAAGTGTAGTTAATACAAATTCAGGTGAGTTGCCAAGTAAGATAACAGCTCTTGAGCCTTGGTTTACGCCGTTTTCTTTAAATACTTTAGTTAGTTTTGATACAAGTGACGCTGTTTCCGTATACGTGTAAGAGCGATCTCCGAAGAACATAAATTGCTTTTTTTGGTACTTGTCTGCTTGAGAAAAAAACATGTGTGGAATAGAATCATAAATCATGATAGAAAACTCCTAAAAAAATATAATTATAAAAAATAAATACCTAAGTTAGATAAACGCCTGATGATGTCACCAACTGGCAAGCCTACAACATTGTCATAATCGCCTTCGATGCGATCAACCAGCATGCATCCCATGCCTTGAATACCGTAAGCGCCTGCTTTGTCGTAAGGCTCATCAGTATTGACATATGCATCAAGTAATGTGTCAGAAAAATTTGCAAAATATACTGTTGTTGTTTTGTTGAAACTTTCTAACGTGTTTGTGTGCCTATCAAGCATACATACTGAGGTTATAACACTATGCGATGAATTTCGCAATTGTTTTAATGTGCTATACGCTTCATTTTTATCAAAAGGTTTATCGAAAATTGAATTATTTTTAACAACTATAGTATCTGCTGCGATGATTAAGTCGTTACCAGCATTGAAAGTTTCAGCAACTTTTAAACATTTTTCACGCGCTAAGCGTAGCCCATAATCTTTTGGTTGTTCGTTTTCATAAGTAGCTTCATCTATATCAGCTGGAACAACAGTGATATTCTTTATAAATCTAGATAAAAGCTCGTGCCTTCTAGGTGATGCGCTAGCTAGTATAATATTTCTTATCATTTTTGTTCGTACTCTTCCCATGCGCATAATTTGTGCATGTTGTTTTCATTGTCTATCACTAGCACGGGTGTATTGTTCTCAATACATTCATCAGCTATTTTTTCGATAGGTAGTGTGTAGTAATATGTCGCATAAATATCTGCCATTGTTCCGTTATCAGTAATTACGGATACTGATGAATGAGTGTTAATGCTCTCGCCTGTTTTCACGTCGAATATGTGGTTAATCGTTTCACCTTTTGCATCTTTAAACGAGCGTTCGTAGTTGCCACTAGTCGCAACGCCTCTATCAATAATTTTTACGACATTTATCACTGTGTTAGGCTGCATAGGGTTTGTGATGCCAATGACGAACGGCTTGCCTTCCTTATCGCCTGATACAATCATATCACCACCTATATTTATGACAAAACCGTTCACGCCTTGTTCGTTTAAATATTGTGCTGCTTTATCAGCTATATAGCCTTTGCCAGCAGCGCCAAAGTGTATCTCAACATCGGTCGATTTTTTGACAGTATTGTTATCAATTATAATCAACTTGTCAAACCCAGCAGTTTTGATTGCTCGTTTTAGTGTGCTAGCATCAGGGATTTGATATTCATCAGAGCCAAAGCCGTAGTGTTTTGTGATGGTTGATGCTGTAGGGTCATATGCGCCATCGTTACCACTTGCAAACTCTTTAGATACGTTATATAGCGCCATGAAATCATCGCCAACACTAATATTTGTGTTGATTGGTGCTGCTGCTACTTTTTCTTCATCGCTGGTGATGTTGTCTGCGAGTGTGTTAATGTATTCTATTGCATTGTCAAGTTTTGGCATGTCGTCCTTTTTCATCGTGATAGATAAAAAAGTATCCATAGCGTAAAATGTTCTAGTGTCATAGCTACTCTCAAAACAGCCTGAAAGCATAAGTGTTAGTGATGATATTAGTGCGTAATTGATATATCTTGTGAGCATTTGTCACACCTCGTTAAATCTGATGTAATATTGATATTGTATCCATCTCTTGTGATTAAAATATTGTCACAATGAGGGCAATGTGTGTTTGAGTATGTACTGTTGTAGTTGCCAATGTAGCAATAGTTTAGCTTGCTTTTTGCGATGTTGTAGAACAGCTCAAGAGTTCTTGCATCTGTAGGTAGTGCTTCATTTTTATATGCAGGGAAAAACCTTGATATATGTAGCGGAATGTTTTTGTCGATGTTTGCGATAAACTCAACAAGTTGCAAGAAGAGCGCCTCATCACAGTTGAAATCTGTAACGAGTAGGGTTGTAACTTCCACATGGCAATGTTTATGACATAGTTCGATATTGTTCTTTATTGTGTCAAGGTTGCCTGAAAGTGCTTTATATTGTTCGCTATCAAAGGCTTTTAGGTCAATGTTTACTGCGTCAGTATATTTTAGGAGTTCTTTCAATGGCTCTTGTTCAATAAGCCCGTTTGTAACAATGATATTTTTTAAGCCGTGCTCTTTCGCAGCCTTAGCGCAATCAAGCATATACTCAAACCATACTGTTGGCTCGTTATATGTGTATGCGATAGATGGTATATTGTTAGAGATAGCGTGTTCGATAGCTTTATTGTAGTCGAAAGTGTTAACATCTAGTATATTTTGGCTTATTTCGTGATTTTGGCAAAAGTTGCACGTCATATTGCAACCATAAGAGCCAAGCGATAAAATATCTGTCGCTGGCATGAAATGGTATAACGGTTTCTTTTCGATAGGGTCAACATTTGCAGAAACAATCTTAGCATAGCTTGTTGCATACAAATTGCCATCAATATTCTTTCTAACTCCACATCTGCCCGTATTATCAATAGTGATAATGCATTTGTGTGGGCAAAGTCTACACTTTACCTCAGAGTTAGCTAGCTTCTCATAAAATAGAGCTTCTTTCAGCATTGTTTACTTTTCTCTTTTCATCAGCGCATTAGCAATAGATATGATAGCATCTTTATAGTCGCAGTCCTCAAAAATATTTAATTGTGAAAGAGATTTAGTTACATATTCATCAACTAGTTCTTCACATTTATCTTTTATGTTATTGTCATTTAATAATTTTATTATATAGTTTAGATCTTCATCAGACTTGTCTTTTTTCGCAAATATCTCTGTTATTTGAGTTTTTTCGTCACTAGTGCAATGTTGTAATAAAAGTATGATAGGTAGTGTAAGTTTGCTTTCGTGTAGGTCTGTTCCTAGTTTTTTGCCAGTGATTTCTGGGTCGCCCATGTAGTCGAGTATATCATCGCTCATTTGGAACGCTATGCCTAGATATGTGCCGAAGTCTGCTAACGCTTTACATTTTGCCTCTTCTGCACCAGCAGTTACTGCACCCATTTCGCAAGCAGCTGAGAAAAGTACAGCAGTTTTACATTTTATGATTTTTATGTAGTCTTCAAAAGTGATGTCGGTGTTGCCGATTTTTAACAGTTGTATAACTTCGCCTTCGCTCATAGTTAGTGCAGCACCAGCTAACACAACTTGTGCACGTTTAACAGCGTGTTCTGCAAGCAGGATGTAGCTTCTTGAGTATAGAAAATCTCCACAAAGTATAGAAACATCGTTACCAAATACATGGTTTGCACTAGGGCGGTTACGGCGATATTTTGCACCGTCGATTATGTCATCGTGTAGGAGTGTTGCAGTGTGTAGATACTCGATAATACATGATAGTAATATGTGTTTGTCGCCTTCATATCCGCAAAGTTTTGATGATAGTGTAAGGAAAGCAGGGCGTAATCGTTTGCCACCGCTTGCAAGTAGGTATGTTAGCACTTTGTTTATTAGTTCTACATCAGTTGAGATTGTGTCTATGAGTGCTTTTTCTACATTTTTTAAATCATCTTTAATTAATTCAAACGCTTTTTCTACTTTCATCGTAATCTCCTAGTTAAGTTATTATACATATAACATTATGATGATAATTACTAGCTAAAATTTATGTTTAATTAAAGAAGGAATGTAAAAAATCAGTTTTGGCAAGTCTGTTGCTTGTTATTTCCTCGCTACGCCACAAGTAGCTTCATTTATATAGTTCATCACA
>CAYJDR010000006.1:52954-65480 GCA_964368965.1 uncultured Deferribacteraceae bacterium | reverse complement strand
TGCTTGTTATTTCCTCGCTACGCCACAAGTAGCTTCATTTATATAGTTCATCACACGCACTCCTTTTATCACGTATCGCTTTAAAAGCCATACCACTTGCAGCCAAGTCGACTCTTCTTGATGCTTTTTTGCGTTCAGTTGTATTCATTGTTTTGTTGAAAATTTCACGAGCTGACTTTTGTAATTTTGACCTTTCTGCGTTTGATAAATCTGAATTATAATAGCCCAATCTGTACATTAAACAAGTGTGAGTGGTAAATCTTTTATCAGTCATTTGTTTTACATTTTCTCTATCAGATGTATCTAGTGTTAGATCTGTTTGAACAATCCTTGCATAAGACATCGCCGCTTCATGTACTTGTGGTTCTCTAAAAGTTTCATTCACATACTCTTCAACATCATCACGCACACCATTGTTGTTGCTGTCAATGCCTAATAGGTCGTTAGCGTATGTATTATAACCAACAGCTAAAAACGCTATGATAAAAACTAGATTTTTCAACTTCATATATCACTCCATAATATTTATTTAATTGCTAAAATCATATCACAATGTGTATATTATCGTCTATCATTATTATATATAAAGAAAAAATATGTTCGGTGTACATTATTTTATTTAAGCTGTTGACATTAGATATATAGCCGTTTAATAATATTGTTACTTATACATTTGAGGTGTGTTCATGAAATCATACAGAAAAGAATTAACAATCAGACATCCTGAAAGAAGGGGCTATATAAACATCACAAGCGACGTGCAAAAATCAATTAACGAAAGCGGAGTAAAAGAGGGACTTGTGCTTTGCAACTCTATGCACATTACATCAAGTGTGTTTATAAATGATGATGAAAGCGGATTGCACCGAGATTTTGAAGTATGGTTAGAAAAATTAGCACCTGAAAAGCCACACAGCCAATATAATCACAATGGCTATGAAGATAACGCTGATGCACATTTGAAGCGCCAAATAATGGGGCGTGAAGTAGTTGTCGCTATCACAAATGGCAGGCTAGATTTAGGCACGTGGGAGCAAATATTCTACGGTGAATACGATGGCATGCGTGACAAACGCTTACTTATAAAAATAATTGGCGAATAACTATAGTATTTAGTTGTTTTATTTGTAATAACGTGATAAATAGATACTTTCAATAGATTACATTAATAAGGGTGTATAAATCATGAGCGAAGCTAAAAAGAAAAAACCATTCTCGCAACACATCAGGCAAGTTTTTATTACTGGTTTGATAATATTGTTGCCACTAGTTGTTACGTTCTATATGTTGCAGTTCATTTTTGAGCTGTTGACTACCGATATTCTTCCTCTGTTGATGAAACTAGCTGATACGAACGAAATGATTGTGAGCCCTTATGTAATGCAGTTTATAGCCTTGATAATTGTTATAGCGTTGGTGTTTACGGTTGGGCTTATTACACGCGTTTATTTAGGTAACAAGCTTATCAAATTTATTGATTATATCATGTCAAAGATACCTATTGCAAAAACAATTTATAACGGCACAAAGCAAGTGATTGACTCTTTCAGTGCGACATCTAGCACTACATTTTCAAAAGTTGTAATGGTGGAGTACCCAAGGCGAGATATGTGGATGCTTGCATTCATAGTTAAAGATACTGATAAATACATGACAGATTGCTCAATCCCTGAGTGTGATTGTTACAACCTATTTATACCTACTGCGCCAAACCCTACATCAGGCTATGTTGCTATTGTTGCAAAAGACGATGTTAAAGAGATTGATATATCTGTTGAAGATGGTATCAAGTTTGTTCTATCAGTTGGGCTTGTAGCTGTTAAGCCAGGCAATGCAGAGAGAGTTATAAAGAAGGCGCTAGAAAATGTATCTTAATATTGGTTTGATAGGTAACCCATTATCGCATACTTTTTCGCCAACTATTCACACACATTATCTTGATGCGTGCAAACTGAATGGCGGGTACATATGCTTTGATGAACCTAATGTCGAAAACTTAGCACAACTTACTAACATACTTAATAAATACAACTTCACAGGCGTAAACGTTACTGTGCCATATAAAGTTGATATAATGAGCGTATGCACAAGTTTAGACAACACAGCTAAGATTGCAAATGCAGTTAATACGTTGCACTTCAAAGACGATGATATTATTGGTTACAACACAGATACTTTCGGCGTTACAAAACTATTTGAAACAAATGGAATATCTACAACTGGTGCAAATGTTCTAATACTAGGTGCTGGTGGTGCTACTGGTGCTGTTATTGCGCATTTGTTATCGCATAAACCAAGCAAACTAACCATGGCAAACAGGACTGTTGCAAACGCTAAAGAACTAGCAAACAAGTTTAATATTGATGTTGATGTATGTTCACTTGACGATGTAAGTGGTAATGAGTATGATATCGTAATTAATTGTACATCACTTGGGTTACATGGTGAGCCATTCCCAAATTATGAAATTGGTTGCAAAATAGCTTGCGTTGATTTACAGTATCAATCTGATATAACACCGTTCCTATCTCTATATAAAGATAGTGGCGTGAAACTCATAAACGGATTTGCAATGCTTGTTTACCAAGCGTATCAATCGTTTAACATATGGACTGGTTGTGAGTTTGAACCAGATATACAAAAGCTAAACAAATTTTACTATAAACACATTGGAAAAGATAATGAAACTATATGACTTACACACTCATACAACCCATTCTGATGGCCAGCTTATTCCGTCGGAGTCTGCTAGGCGTGCAGAAGTAGCTGGTTATGCGGGTATCGCTATCACAGACCATGCTGATGAGTCTAACATGTTGCAGTTGCTAGAATATAACTTGCAGTTCAAAGAACGTTTCAATGCTACTGCTAGAGATTTCAAAGTTATTGTCGGGGTAGAACTCACGCACGTCCACCCAGATAACATTGCAGAACTTACAGAACAAGCTAGAAACAATGGTGCAGATATCGTAGTTGTACACGGCGAAACTATTGTAGAGCCTGTTATCAGGGGTACAAATAGGGCAGCTATAGAAGCAAAAGTTGACATACTTGCGCACCCTGGTTTAATAATAGAAGACGATGTTAAACTTGCTGTTGCAAATGGCGTGGCGCTTGAGGTTACAACTAGGCGCGGGCATGCATACTCAAACGGCCACCTTGTAGAACTTGCTAGAAAGCATGGTGCGAAACTAGTTGTGAATAACGATGCACACTCACCAGATGACTATGTCGGGGCAGAGCGTGCTATGTGGATATTACTTGGCGCTGGTTTAACACCTGATGAAGCAAATGAGGTTTTTAATAACAATAAAGATATATTTATAAACAAATTAGGAGGAAAAGTTAATGTCACGTCGTAAAGCTGAAAACGCTCAAATTCAAGAAGTAGGTATTGATAAGGTTGAGCAGTTCGTTCAAACAAATTTCAAGCAAATCATTATGTTTGTAGGTGCGGTAGTGCTTACTTTTATAGTTGCTTATAGTGTTTATACAATCATGCAAAACTCTACAAATAATAAAGTGAACTATGCTACAGAGCTTGAGTTTATGCTTGGCACAAAAGAGGGTATTGAGTCTTATACGGGCATAGCTACAGCTATTCCATCAATGAAAGATTATGCACAATTAAGAGCATCTGAAGCTTGGGTTGCAATCGGCGATAACGCTACTGCTATCAACGAAGCGGCACTTGTTTCTGGTGAATTTAAAGAATTAGCAGCAGGACTAGCAGCTGATTTAGGTGGCGATGTTGCTGCTGAACAATATATTACTAATGGTAAGCTAAAACCGTTATGGTACTACAGAGCAGTTGTTGAATCTGCACCGAGTGAGCGTGCAGCTAAAGTTGCAGAGTTTGGAGCAGCTTATCCAGAAAACAACCTATATAAACTAGTAGAAAATTGGGGAAACTAGAGTTATGAAAAAGATTTTGAGTGGAAATGAGGCATTTGCTAGGGCAGCTTTTGAAGCAGGTGTTGGGTTTGTTAGTTCTTATCCTGGTACACCTAGTACAGAGATTACAGAACATATCGTTCAGTATGACAGGATTGTTTCAGAGTGGAGTACGAACGAGAAAACAGCTACAGAAGCTGTAATTGGGGCGTCTATCGCTGGTCGTAGGGCGATGACATGCATGAAGCATGTAGGGTTAAACCTTGCGTCTGAGCCGCTGATGACAGGTAGCTATACTGGCGTAAACGCAGGTGTTGTTATTGTTGTTGCAGATGATCCAAATATGTATTCATCTCAGAATGAACAAGATAGCAGAAACTATGCTCGTTTTGCTAAAGTGCCAATGATCGAACCAGCAGATAGCAACGAAGCTTTAATATACACTAAAAAAGCATTTGAAATATCAGAAGAATATTGCACACCCGTGTTAGTGCGTTCGGTTACAAGGGTATCACATAGCATGTCTATCGTTGAAACTAGTGAACCTATTGATGTCGTAGATATGGAGTTTGATAAGAGCATACCTAAATGGGTTATGACGCCAAATAACGCTAGAGTACGTAGGGTTATCGTTGAAGAAAGGCTTCAAAAGCTTCAAAAACTATCTAACGAATGTGCAACACTATTTTCTACTGATAGTGATATCGGTATAGTTTGTTCAGGTATCGCATATCAATACGTTAAAGAAGTTATGCCTGAGGCTAACATATTGAAACTTGGTATGGTTTATCCACTTCCGATTGAGAAAATCGAAGAGTTTAGTAAATCAGTTAAGAAAATGTATGTAATCGAAGAACTTGATAGATTTTTAGAAACAGAAATCTTAGCAGCAGGTATCGCTGTTGAGAAATCAACTAGAAGCGTTATTGGAGAGCTATCATCAGACGCTGTTAGAGAGATTTTTGGCAAACCTGTAAAACACTCAGAGCCTACAAAAGAAGTGCTACCTTTCAGGCCACCTAACTTATGCCCTGGTTGTTCTCATAGAGGGATATTTTATGCAATATCTAGGCTTAAGTTGTTCTCATTCGGTGATATTGGGTGCTATACACTTGGCTTGTTACCACCTTTATCAGCTATCAACACAACTGTATGCATGGGTGCAAGCGTATCTATGGCACACGGTGCAGATAGGGCAAAAGAGGGTGTGTCGAAAAAGTCTATCGCCGTATTGGGTGACTCTACATTTATACACACAGGGTTATCTGGCTTGATCAACGCTGTATATAACAAAGGTACATCTACAATAGTTATATTAGATAACAGAATTACAGGCATGACAGGCCACCAACCAAACGCAGCAAGCGGGTTTACTATCAAAGGCGAACCAGCAAACTCAATCAACTTTGTTGAGTTATGTAAAGCTGTTGGTGTTAAGCATGTCAGGGTTGTTAATCCGTTCAATGTTAAAGAATGTATGGACGTACTAAAAGAAGAAACAGAACGTGATGAAGTGAGCGTTATCATTACTGATAAACCATGTATATTTGCAGATAGGTCTGTTATAAAACCATCTGTAACTATTGAAGAAAATACTTGTTCAGGTTGTACTATTTGTACAAAAATAGGCTGTCCAGCAATCCTTTGGGACCCTGTAAAACGTAAAGCATCAGTTGATAAGTCTATGTGTACTGGTTGTGACTTATGTATAAACGTTTGTAGATTTGGTGCGATACTAAAGGGGGATAACAATGGCTAAGAATATACTAATGGTTGGTGTCGGTGGTCAAGGTATTATCCTTGCTAGTAACATCGCATGTGAAGTGCTTATGGAAGCTGGCTATGACGTTAAAAAGAGTGAAATACATGGCATGGCACAACGTGGCGGTAGTGTTGTTTCTCACATTCGTTATGGCGAAAGTGTTGCATCACCAGTTATTTCTGAAGGTGAAGCAGATATCATTATGTCGTTTGAACAAATGGAGTTTTTACGCTACATGGAGTTTAAACACGAAGACACTACAATGATATTAAACACAAGAAAAATATTGCCACCGTCAGTTGCAAACGGCGCAGATGTGTACCCACAAAGCGTTGTAGATGCTAAAAGGCAAGAATTTAAAACGGTAATCGAGCTAAACTCAGACGAGTTGGCTGAAAAAGCAGGTAACATCAAAGCGGCAAGTATGCCACTACTTGGTGAGCTTGCAAAGTTGCTTGACATTGATAAGTCAGTTTGGGAAAAAGTTATTAAAGAAAACGTTCCTCAAAAAACTATTGATGTGAACATCAAAGCTTTTAATTCAACAATATAAAGAACAACCCCTGTTAAGAAATTAGCAGGGGTTTTATTTTGATTATTTTCCGATAATAACAATATAGCTTTTAGGACATTCTTTTGCAGTTGTCATAAACTTCCATGTTCTTAGGTTTACACACATATAAAAGTTG
Source organism: uncultured Deferribacteraceae bacterium (assembly GCA_964368965.1). Lineage (GTDB taxonomy): Bacteria > Chrysiogenota > Deferribacteres > Deferribacterales > Mucispirillaceae > CAYJDR01. The sequence continues at coordinate 59,135 of CAYJDR010000006.1, read as the reverse complement.
TCAATGGGGCTTTCAATTAGTGGGTCATTTCTTCCTTGCATTGCTCGTTCAGACTTGCGGTGTTCCCAAGGCGGAGTAGGGTTTTTATCTTTCCATAAGCCTAGTTTGTTAGCTTTTGCATTCTTTTGAGCGTTCTTAAACTCACTTGAGCGTTTATAATACTCATAATGCCACGCATAGCCATCTTTTATCATCTTCAAGTTTATATGCTCGTCGTTTACATAAACATCTGCAACCGTTCTGCCGTATGTATCAACTTCATGAACAGAGTATGAAACTTTTCCACTAGATAAAAGCTTCTCTAAATGTTTTTTAGAGGCGTTACCATATGGTTGGTCTTTCTCAGGCGTGTCAATGCCATATAAACGCAACTTTTTTGTGCGATTATTGTTTGTGAGTATCGTTATGGAGTCGCCATCAGATACTTCTTTAACACGTTTAACTGCGATATCTCCACCAGCATAAACTATTGATGAAACAAAAAGTAATAGTAATGATAGTATTGTGATGCGCATTATTTTATATCGTTTAGTGCCTTAACAGCAGTTTCCGATGCAAACTGTACGATAGAGCTACAATGTATTCTACGCTCTTTTGCTTGCGTTGTGTCAAACTCACACGTGAGAGCGCCACAGTCAGCTGTTTCATAATTCTCAACAAACTCTGTAAATATTCTTTTAGCTATAGCGCTACATTCTGGGTTATTGTTATGTTTGTATACGCCAAACCTACCAACAGTTGCGCCAACAGCAGCAACAGCTCCAGATATAGCGCCACATAAATCTTTGCTGCCACCGATACCACCATTGAAGCCTGAAACTGTAGAAATGTAGCGTTCAATTTCTTCACTAGAAAGCTCAGTTTGTGCTAAAATGCTGTATAGTGTAGATTCAGCACAGTTCCAGCCTTCGTTTAAAAATTTATCTAGTGCAACTGATGATGCCATATCAATATCAAATGTTTTCATAGTCTTTCCTCCGTTTATTATTATATATCATATTTTTTACAGTAAGATAAGAAAAAAATAAAAAACTTGTAACTATTTTATTTATTGAGCATACTAAGTCATTGACAAGTGCACACAATATTACTATGGTATAAAGACTTGTATAAATCATGACGGAGAAATTAATGAAACGATTACTTTTAGGTGTTATTTCATCATTGTTAGCTATGAACGCATATGCTTTAACGATTGATGAAGCAGTTATGTCTGCATTAGAAAAAGACTATAGTATTAAATCTCAACAAGAAAACGTCAAGGCTGCTAATTTAGTTAGCCGTTCTGCATATTTGATTTTCTTTCCGACTATCCAAGCATCATATAACTATACACACTCAACAAATGAAAGGTTGAATTCAGGTGGCAGTGTTGAAAGCGAATCTGGTACACTAGGCGCTAGTGCTAGCCTTAACATTTTCAAAGGTTTTCAAGATGTGGCAAATATGGATATTGCTTACTTAAATACTGACGTAGCAAACTTAACACTTGATACTAAAGGTTATGACACTATGCTTAACACACAAAATGCTTTTATCAATGTGTTGAAAGCAAAGCAAGAGTATGACTTAGCTATGCAGAACTTAGAGTTGCTAAACTTGCAATTGCGTGATGCAAAACTATCTGCAGATAATGGCTTGATCGCCAAAAATGATTTACTAGAAGTTGAAACTTACGTTGCTTCTGCTGAACTGCAACGCATCGCAACTGAAAGTGGCGTTAAGATAGCATTAAGGCAGTTAGAAAATGTAATGAATACGCAATTAACTGATGATACAACTTTTATTGAGCCAGAGCTCATTTTGCTAAATGATGTTAAATATGAAACACTCGAAGAACTTATGCTTGCAAACAGAAGTGATTTAAAAACATTAGATAAAAACTATGAGATGTCTGAAGCTAATGAAACACTTGCATTAAGCCCAGTTTATCCAAGAATTAACGTAGTTGCGGGCTATAACATGTATGGTGACTCATTTTCTCCATTTACTGGTGGCAATTCGCAAGGTTATGAAACTGGTATGACATATGGTATCACCGCTTCGTGGGAAATTGTATCTGCTGCTGCATCTATTTATAATGAAATGAGCAAATCACACACAACTCAAGCACTTGCATACACTATAGCTGGTGCGAAACAATCGTTAGAGCTTGGTTTAAGAACAGCATTGCAGTCTTACACAACTTCTCAAGCACAGCTTGCTCAAAGTGAGATCGCTATCCGCTCTGCTGAGGAAAACTACCGCGTTACTAACAGCATGTATCAACAATCAATGGCTACAATGACAGACCTGCTTGATGCTACAATTTTATTGAACCAAGCAAAGATTGCTGAGTCTAATGCAAAATATAGTGTTATCGCATCGGTATTCCAAATCGAGCGTTTAATTGAGATGCCTGTTGAAGACATTGAAAAAGAACAAAAATAATACACGACTATTGTTGTGAGTTATATAGCCTGCTAATGTCAAAAGCGTTAGCAGGTTTTTTTGTGCCTAAAATCGTTGAATTATATTTGCAAGTGCTGTAAACTGATAGTGTCAATTATAAACTACACATTGGTGAAAGATGAAATTAATAAAAACGTTGCTAATTATATCCATAAGCACACTTAGCTATGCAAACGATAACTTAACAACTAATTCGGACATAAATCCAAGCTTAGAAATTATCACAAAATATATAGAGAGCGAGAGAGCGGCTGCAGAGGAAAAGCGTGTGAATGGGCATAAAGCATTCGTTACAGCAGAAAAGCTCGTTAGCCAAGGCGATATCAAATCTGCAAGTTTCTATTATGCTATTGCTGTTAGTTCAGATTATACAAATGCTCAGTATATTGAGAGTTATACAAACGCACTTATGGCATGGGCAGATACAATGATGTCATCAGGCAAGCATACAGCTGCGATATCGGCATTACAAAATATGCTTGCGTACTTAAACATGCAAGGTATATCTGTTGCAATATATCACCCAAACGTTGTCGCTAAGCTCATTAATGACGTTGATAGCAAGTTGACATCCGCCCAAAATATCATAACAACTCAATCTTATAACTCAATCAAAGCTAATGAAAATGATACTGTGCACACAATCTCAGGTTTATTAAGCCAACAAATACCAGAAGATATTATCGAGTTAAACAGCTATCGCCAATCACTAGAGACATATTTAGCCAATGTAATCAACTTAAATGTTGAAAACAAAGAGCAACTCATATCTGCAACTTATGACCGCTTAAATGCGGTGTTAGTTGCTATCGAGGTTGAACAATACCTAACAAAAGGTAACGAACTTATTGATTTAGTTATAACCATACCAGAAGCACCATTTGCCTCACAAACAATGACTGAAGCATCGATAATAGGGCAACGCCTACTACAGTTATCTGAGCAAGCAACAGATATCCAAAAGGTTGAAATTAAGCATTATACTGAAAAGTTTTCAGAAGTATTTAGCCAAGTTGCAAAGTCTGTGTCGGCAAAAGAGTTTAATAAAATGCAAACTAAATATGCAAGCTTGAAAACTAGAATAACCACGCCAAACATCAAGGCAACTCAAGCAATTTCACAATTATCTGATATGCATGAAGATATTATAGTTGACTCAGCGAAAGTGACTGATACAGAGTATGTGAAAGAGATTAGGAAACTTTTGAAAATAATAGTCGCAGATATCGAATACTGGCAAACCGTTAGGCAAAAATATTATGAAGATTGGGCAATCAAATCTGTAAAGCGTTTCCATGAAATATACCAGGGCGAACCAGGCTTGCTAGGTAGTGGGGAAGATGTGAAAGGTAAAATATATGACGGGTTAGTCGACTACCTATGCCCGATAGACCTAACATACCTAGGGATAGACGCATCTAGGCTATATAGCGATGTTTTTGACCTTTATTATAATGAACTTGATAGGGATATGAAGTTTGAAATATCGGCACAATTTACAGAGTGTAAAAAGAGGGATATCGACGAATTCTAATGAGAATATTATTTGTATTGTCAATACTTTTACTGAATACATATAGTTTAGCATCTGATAGTTTTTTTATACCTGGTGTTAGCCCTAGTTATGTGGTTATTGCAGAAGATGTTAAAAGTAGCGAAACATTTACACCAGCTCCAATTGTTGTAAATAACTATCAGATAAAAGCATCTACAGGGAGCACATCAATATTAAGCTACACTAGCCAATACTTTGTGAATGCTCAATCACGTGCGTATTCGTTTAGGGACTTCAACGACGCTACTATAAGAAGCGATTATAATAACATCAACATATATCGTGAGGCAATTTCAAACTATTATACAATATCAGGCAGTACTGCATTTTCTGGCTCTGTTTTGAGTGGGTTAGCTTTTGGTGTATCTAGTGGTTATGAATACTTTACAGATACAGGGTTTGTTGATATAGCATCACCAATAAGGGCAGCAGCGTTAATGACAGGCTCATCATATATTGGCATGAATGCAGGTATTGGGGCTGCAAATGTGTTGGTTGGCACAGGCTCTATTGTATCTGGTGTGTTGGGTGAAGCATTGGGTGGCATTGCTGCTGGGTCGTTATTTGCTGTGGCTTCATATTCGGTAGGTAGTGTGAGTAATGTCGAAGCAAGGCGCATGATTACTAAAAGTGTTGTAGGCTCAAGTGTGGCAAGTGGTGTAAATTTGCTTTTAGGCACAGGGTTTGCTGTTAGTAGTTCATCATTAGGTACGTTGGTTTTGCCATATATTGCGGCAATTGGTGCTACATATTCTGTTAATGTGATTTATAAATCAATAGATAGAACAGAGGAAATAGAGCGATTAACTTATGTTTTAAATCGATATAGATAAAATAACTCTTGCAGAAAAATTGATACTCGTATAATAATACATTTGTTGAATTAAAAAAGGATGGGGTTTTTATGAAAAAGTTAGTCGTTTTAGTATTGGTTCTTACATTCGCTATTGTAGGCTGTAAGAAAGAAGAAAAAGCAGGTGTGCCAGTTGTCCCTGTTGCTTCTGTACAAGTTGCAGATATCGACTTTGGTGCTACAACTTTAGCTTTAGTTGATAAGGGTGAGTACGTTATATCTTGTGACGATTCTAAAAAATTATTAAGCATGATTAATGCTGTTGGTTCTGATTTTGCAACTAATCCAGAGGCAAACACAACTGACAACATGACACCAGCAATGAAAGAGTTTGAACTAGAGATGGATTCTTTTGGTGATGCTCTTGAAACACGTTTTGAAGACGAAGCAAAGCTTGGCGAAGTACTGGATAAGTTAGGTGCTGATTTATCTAAAGTGTTCCAAGTTTCAATCATGCAAAGTGTTGGCATGATCGACGAAGCAGGTGTGAACACTTATATAGATGTTATGTTCTGCGGAGCTACTCCACCAGCTGGCTATGTTGACCCATTAGTTAAAATGGAACAAGAACTTGCAAACAGTGCAGCAGCTGATAACGCAACTCAAAAGTAATTTACTACAAAAAATAAAAGCCACAGATTTTACTCTGTGGCTTTCTTATTATAGGCTATAAACTAGCTTACCATTCTTAAGTGTGTAAATCGCTTGACCTTTAAGCTCTTTGTTATAATACGGTGTGTTCATTGATTTTGACTTGTTCACGCTCGCATCAAATACATACTTTCTATTAGTGTCTATTATCGTGATATCTGCTTTCATATTTTTTGCGATACTTCCAATAGTGTTGCGTTTCAATATTTTAGCAGGGTTGTATGAGAATGTTCTCGCAATATCTTGCATTGTTAAAGCGCCTTTTTCAACTAAATCTAGTGCGAAAGAAATAGCTGTTTGCATGCCGATTATACCAACTGGTGCAAGCCCAAACTCAACAAATTTTTCATCTGCTTGGTGTGGTGCGTGGTCGGTTGCTATGCAGTCAATAGTGCCATCTTTTAATGCTTGTCTGATTGCTTCAACATCTTCATCAGAGCGAAGAGGTGGGCTCATTTTAAAGTTAGTGTCATAAGTTGCACAGCTAGCGTCAGTCAATGTGAAGTGGTGTGGTGTAACTTCTGCCGTAACATTTACACCTTCAGATTTACCCCAACGAACTAGATCCACAGCTTCCTTTGATGAGATATGGCAGATATGCACACGTGATTTTGTGAGCTTTGCAAGTAGGATATCTCTTGCAACTATTGTAGATTCAGCAGAAGAAGGGA
>CAYJDR010000006.1:36033-52854 GCA_964368965.1 uncultured Deferribacteraceae bacterium | reverse complement strand
AGCTTTGCAAGTAGGATATCTCTTGCAACTATTGTAGATTCAGCAGAAGAAGGGATACCCTTTAAGCCACATAATGCAGATGTAACACCTTCGTGTATTACACCATCAGCTTGCAAATGTACATCAATAGCGTGGCTTGCTATGAACGAGTCGAAATGTCTGCAATATTCTAACCCACGGCGCATAACTTCAGCATTCATGATAGTGTAGCCATCGTCAGAAAAGCCACCAACGCCAGCATCAAGTAGGTCACCCATTTCTGTAAGTTCTTCACCTTTCATGCCTTTTGTAACGCTTCCATAAGGTAATACGTCAATAAGGCCGTCAATTTTTGCTCTATTAACGATGTAGCTAGCAACAGCAGAATTATCTATGCATGGTTTTGTGTTTGCCATGCAACAAGCAGTAGTAACGCCACCAGCAACTGCGACTTTTGCAGCTGATGTTAAGTCTTCCTTATATTCAAGGCCAGGCTCACGCATGTGTACGTGCATGTCGATAAAGCCAGGGAATGCATAGTTACCATTGCCGTCAATGATGTTATCAGCTTCGACGTTATCTTGAATGATATCAACTATAGTGTCGTTTTCTATCAATATATTGCCATTAGTGACGTTGTCAGCGTTCACTATGTTTACGTTTTTGATTAATGTTTTCATTCTATATTCCTTCTTACTTCGAGTTTATAACAGATAAAAATGATAAAACAGCCATGCGAACAGCAACACCGTTTTCAACCTGATCTAATATCACAGAGCTATCGCTATCAGCAACAACTGATGAAAGCTCGACTCCACGATTGATAGGGCCAGGGTGCATTACGATAGGGTTGTTTTTTGTCTTTTCCATAACTGATGGCGTAAGAGCGAATATCTTAGAGTACTCACGCTCAGAAGGTATCAATAGTTTAGACATGCGCTCTCTTTGAATGCGCAACATCATGATAACATCAGCATCTGCAACAGCTTCTTCAATGTTGTTGCAAACTTCGACACCGAATGCATCAACAGCTAATGGAATCATTGTTGGTGGTCCGAAAACTTTTACACGAATACCGCAAGTTTTCATCGCCCATATGTTACTTCTCGCAACGCGTGAGTGAGCAATATCGCCTATGATTGTAACAGTTAAACCTTCCAACCTACCTTTTGCACGTTGGATAGTTAATAAGTCAAGCATTGATTGCGTAGGGTGTTCGTTCAAACCATCACCAGCATTTACTACAGCCGCTTTAACATTGTCAGCAACAAATTTAACAGAGCCAGAATATGAATGCCTTAATACAACAATATCAGATGCCATGGCTTCAATATTTCTGACAGTGTCCATCAGTGTTTCGCCTTTAGTTGTGCTAGAGCTTGATGCTGTCATGTTGATAACGTCTGCACCTAGGCGCTTGCCAGCAATCTCAAACGATGAGCGTGTACGTGTAGACGCTTCATAAAATAAGTTGATAACTGTTTGTCCTTTAAGTGTAGGTGTCTTTTTGATTTCTCTTTCGTTTATTTCTCTACAAGCATTAGCTTGGGTTAAGATGTAGTCAATTTCTTCCCTAGTAAGCTCTTTAGTAGATATAAAGTCTTTGTGTGCGTAGCGCATTATTTTACCTCATGCCTAGAGATAGCAATGCAGTCATCTACATTGTCATACTCTTTAACTTTTACATGTATGATTTCATCTTTTGCCGTTGGGATAACCTTGCCGATGTAGTCTGCTTGAATAGGAAGCTCTCTGTGGCCTCTATCAACTAATACAAGCAACTGAACTGATGCTGGCCTGCCATAGTCGTATATCGCTTCTAGTGCTGCCTTGATAGTTCTGCCAGTGAAGAGCACATCATCAACAAGTATTATATGTTTGTTGTTAATGTCGAAGTTTAGCTCTGTGCCTTTGATAACAGGCATTTCAGCAACTAACGATAAATCATCACGATATAGTGTGATATCAAGTATGCCAGTACCGCCGTAACTTTTACCATGTTTATCTAGTGCATCAGTAACTTTTTTTGCGATTGAAACGCCGCGTCTCCTGATACCTACAACGTATGTATCTTTTAAATCATTATAGTTTTCAATGATTTGGAAAGCTAGTCTTTCAAAAATCTTCTCTACTTCTTCAGCCTTAACAAGCACTTTTTCGTTGCTCATGTTAGTCTCCTTAGGTGTGGATTTTATAAATCACTACATATACTTTGATATTAAATTTTAGTGCCAATAAAGTCAATAAAATATAGCTGAGATTGATAAAAAATATATTATCAAAATAAAACAGTTGAAAAAATAGTGATAATTTTCTATATTATTAGGGTTAAAAAATAAAATTGATGGAAGATTGATGATCCGCACCGCAAAAGTATCAGATAGTAAGATAATACAACAACTAGTTAATAAATATGCAAAGCAAGGCGAAATGCTCAACCTTAGTTTAAACGAAATCTTCGAAAGGTTATATGAGTTTGTGCTATGGGAAGAAAATGGCGAAGTTATTGGCGTTGCAGCACTCCACCCAATGTGGGAAGATGTTGCAGAAGTGCGTTCACTAGCCATAGACGATAAAGCACGTGGCAAAGGCGTTGGCAAGGCGTTAGTGTTGTTCCTGCTTGATAGGGCACGTGAGATGGGCTTCAATAAAGTTTTTGCACTTACATATAAGGAAGAATTCTTCCGTAAATGTGGGTTTGAAGTCACTAGTGTTGAAACGCTTCCGAAAAAGATATGGACTGATTGTCTAAAGTGTGTAAAATATCCAAACTGCGATGAAACAGCCGTCATTATTAATGTTTAAGCGACAATAGAGGAATTATTTAAGTGTTTGAAGAAATTATAATTGAGATAGAGAAGTTAAGTACAAAAATACAAAGTTTCCAATCAGCCGTAAAAGAAGATGAACTTAAAGCTAAAATCGAACAAGTTGAAAAACTATCACTAGAAGATCCTAACTTTTGGTCAAAAAAAGAGTCGAAAGTTCTGTTGAAAGAGCAAGCAGGGCATAAGCGCTTTATTGAAAGTTGGCAAGAGCTACAAGATAGCTTGTCTGATGCTGATGTGCTGATAGAGCTCATCAAAGAAGGCGAGGAAGGGCTCGAAGATGACTTGAAATCTGCGTATGATACACTTAGCGAAAAAACAGCCGCTTTTGAGTTGAAACTTATCCTAAGTGACGACCACGACGGAAACGGCGCTATCGTTACTATACACTCTGGTGCTGGTGGCACAGAGGCTGACGATTGGGCAGGCATGCTTTACCGTATGTATAATAGATATGCTGAAAAAGCAGGTTTTAAAGTAGAGATACTCGACGAACTATCAGGTGATGAAGCTGGCGTTAAGTCTATCACGTTAAATATTATTGGTGAATATGCATACGGATATCTAAAGGGTGAATCAGGCGTTCATAGGCTTGTTAGGATATCTCCATTCGACTCACAAAACAGGAGGCATACATCATTTGCATCTGTATTTGTATTGCCTGAAATTGATGACGATTTTGAAATTGAAATAAACGAAGCTGATTTGCGCATAGATACATACCGTGCTGGTGGTGCTGGCGGGCAACATATCAACACAACAGATTCAGCTGTACGTATAACTCACATGCCTACAAATACAGTTGTTGCATGCCAAAACGAACGCTCACAACATAAGAATAAAGCATCTGCAATGAAAATCTTAAAATCTAGGCTGTTCGAACTAGAGATGAGCAAACGCAATGCCGAAAAAGAAAAACTAGAAAACAGTAAAACAGATATCGGGTGGGGCAACCAAATACGCTCGTATGTAATGCACCCATATAAAATGGTTAAAGACTTACGCACAAGGCATGAAACAGGTAATGTCGATGGCGTCATGGATGGCGACCTCGAACCATTTATCCGTAGTTATCTAATAAGCATGGCAGGCATCGATGAATAATATAAATATGCAAACAGCTAGCGATTTATGCCGCTCAACTTATGCTGAAATAGATTTGACGCAACTAAGCACTAACTATAAAAGGGCGCAAGATATATCTAACTCAAAGGTTATGGCAGTTGTAAAAGCTGACGCTTACGGGCACGGGGCATATACTGTAGCTAAACATTTATATGAAAATTCAGGTGCAAGAGATTTTGCAGTTGCAACATACTCAGAAGCAGTTGAAGTTTTTGAAGCGACAGGTCATGATGCAAGCATTTTAATATACGGCGAGGTTGAACCTAATTTCATACAACATGCTGTTGATAAAGGCTTTATCCTAACGATAGTCGATGTGCCATACATGGCTATATTAAACGATGTCGCAAAAACTAGTAGCAAAGAAGTAAAATGCGCTTTAAAAATTGATACTGGCATGTCACGTATCGGTATAAAATATGATGAAAATGTTGTTGACATTTTATCTAAATATGACAAACTGACAGTGGTGCATGTATATAGCCATCTATCTGCACCATATTTTAATAAAGATTTTTCTAAAGCTCAGATTGAGCGTTTTGAAAACGTTTTACTGGCGCTTGAAGATAGGGGTATTACAACTTCTTTATTTGCTTCTTTAGGTACACAATCAGAAAACAATAAATATGATTTTACTCGTGTTGGCATATCGCTATATGGTTATGGTGTGCTTGAAGAAAATAAAGAATTTATAAAACCTATTTTAAAAGTTTACAGTAAAATAGTTCATGTTTTAGAAGTGCTTAAGGGTGAAAGTGTAGGCTATTCTAGAAGTTTTATTGCTGATAAAAACATGCTTGTTGGTGTTGTAGCAATAGGCTATGCTGATGGATATCGCCGTGCGATTACTACTGATGGATATATGATTGTTAAAGGTGTTAAGTGTAAAGTGCTTGGCACTGTTTGCATGGATATGACAATGATTGATATATCAGCACTAGGTGAAGCAGTGTTAGGCGAGCAAGTGGAAGTATTGGGCGAAGAAATTACAGCTGATACTATTGCTTCATGGTGTGACACAATCCCATATGAGATTTTATGTGGTCTATCAAAAAGAGTACCACGTATATATAAAAGGTGATGTATTTGAACCCGATTTTAAGATTATTGAGCGCATTAGGAACCTTTACGTTAGGTATCGTTCAAAATGCAGGTGGCTCATTTTTGATGTTCACAGAAGCTTCAAAAGCTATATTTAGGCGGCCGTATCGCTTCAACCTCATCGTTAAGCAGATGGAGTTTGTTGGTAACAAATCAGTTATGATTATTGTATTGATTGGCTTCTTTACAGGTATGGTTTTTGGCCTACAAACAAACATTGGTTTCACAAACTTAGGGGCAGATTATATGGCTGGGTCTGTTGTTGCTATGGCGATGATTAGAGAGCTTGGCCCAATACTTACTGCTATTATGGTTGCTGCGAGGGCTGGTTCTGCAATTACTGCTGAGCTTGGCATGATGCGAGTTACAGAGCAGATTGACGCGCTTGAGTCGATGGCGATAGACCCTACAGAATATCTTGTTAAACCTCGCCTTGTTGCAGGCGCAATAGTTGTGCCTTTGCTTAACGGTATTTGTATTTTATTTGGCCTTTTAGGTGGCTACATTGTCAACGTATTCGTTTTAGAAGTAAACCCTACATTATACATAGATAGTTCAATGCAATATTCTACTTTTACAGATATTATCCACAGCATGATAAAAGCTTTTATTTTCGGTATGACAGTTATGATTACTTGTTGTTACTATGGCATGATTACTAGGCATGGTGCTACAGGTGTTTCAAAAGCTACAACTAAGGCTGTTGTTGAGTCATGTGTACTTGTGTTGGTTTTTGACTATATTATTACTACAATTTTGGTGTCATAATGATAAAATTAGTCGATGTACATAAATCATTTGGGGAACAACATGTTCATAGAGGTATCAACCTTGAGATAAAAAAGGGCGCTATCACTGTTATGATTGGCCCATCTGGTACAGGCAAGAGCGTACTTCTTAAGGAAGTTATGGGGCTTCTCAAGCCTGATAAAGGCCATATTTATGTTGATGGTGTTGACATCACAACACTTGATAAAGCTGAACTAACTAAACTAAGGCGTAAATTCGGTATGTTATTTCAAAATGCGGCCTTGTTTGACTCTATGACAGTTTATGATAATGTAGCGTTCCCATTAAGAGAACATACAGATTTTAAAGAAGAAAAAATCGCAGAAATTGTTGATGAAAAACTGTGCCTTGTTGGTTTACATGGGCACAACCATAAATATCCATCAGAACTATCTGGCGGTATGAAAAAACGTGTAGGGCTTGCGAGAGCACTTGCTTTAGAGCCTGACATCATGCTTTATGACGAGCCTACAACAGGGCTTGACCCAATCATGACAGATGTTGTTGATAATTTAATATATGACACTCAGAAGCATCTAAACATCACATCAGTAGTGATATCGCATGATATTTCAAGTGTATTAAAAATTGCTGATTATGTCGGCATGGTATATCAAGGAAACGTTGTTTTCTATGGCACTAAAGAAGAAATAAAGCACAGTGATAACCCATATGTTGTACAGTTTTTTAACGGTTCAAAAGATGGGCCATTGAAAGTATATTAAAATAGATTTAGGATAAAACTATGAATAATGGATCAGAAATTAAAGTTGGTGCGTTTGTTATAATTGCAACTCTCATTATAGCAATCATGAGTATTGCTTTTGGTAAAGTTAAGTTCGGCGAAGCAGATATTTATCATGTTGGCTTTAGGATTATAAATGCTGAAGGTATTGCTGTTGATACTAACGTACTGTATAAAGGTATTAAAGTTGGTAAGGTTGATTCTGTTACGCTCGAAGCTGACGACATAGTTATTAAGCTTAGTGTATACGAAAATTATCAAATACCTAAAGGTATTTCAATTGCGACTAGACAATCTGGCTTAGTAGGCAGCAAATTTGTTGAGCTTGTTCCTGACCCAAATTCAAACCCATACGATTTTATTGAAGCAAACCAAACTTACGATGGTAAGCAAGCAATCGTAAGCCTTGATGCTGTTATGGCTGAGGTTGGGGTGTTGTCAAGCGAGGTTACAAAGCTTGTTTCTTCACTAAATGAAGTGTTCTCAAGTGAAGATGGTAAGGCATCATTAACTAACTCACTTAAAAATGTTGAAATGATTACAAAAAATCTCGATGATATATTAGAATATAATGAAGAAAGCATTGGCATAATGGTTAAGAACATTGAACAGCTAACGACAGCAGTTAATCATTTAGTTGCAAACAATAGCGACAATATCGATCAGTCGCTAGAAAACATCGCAGCGATATCTGAAGATATGAAGGTGATTACTGAAAGCTTAGAGTATTTAATGGCTAACAATCAAGGTGATATTGATGAAACTATCAAAAATATCAATAGTATATCCGAAAAAGTTGATACATCACTTGCAGATATAAACAATATCACTAAAGACATTAACGAGGGCAAAGGCACACTAGGAATGTTAGTTAATGATAATACTACAAAAGAAAATATTCAAGAAGTTGTACAGTCGTTAAGCGCGATGACTGACAAACTAAACGAATGGAAATTATATGTAACATTTGGTGCAGAATACATGTCTGCTGGCAAGTATGATGGCCGCGGTTATGGGCAAATTAGGCTCTACACTCATCCTTATAAATATTATATGGTTGGCGTAAGCAATACATCTCGTCCGACATCAACAACTAAAACGACTCAAACTACAACGACTACTGGTGGCACAACACAAGTTGCTAACACTGTTGAAGTTTCGTCAGATGATTCATCACTAGCATTATCGTTACAGTATGGCCATATTTTTCAACAAATGTACGGTTTAAGGATTGGTATATTTGATAATACAATCGGTATTGGTGGTGACTTCTATCCGTTGAAAAATGATAATTTAGTTATCTCAGCTGAAGCATATAATTTTGATGCGCCAACAAATGGTGGTGTCGAGTTTTACACTAGGTTATTTGCTCGCTGGAATTTTTGGTCAAACTTCTTCCTACAAGCTGGTGTAGAAGACCTGCTTGGTAATGATGAAACATTATTTACTATCGGTGGTGGTGTTAGGTTTGCTGATGATGATTTGAAATATTTTGTTGGCCCAGCGGCATCTGCGATACAATAATGAATAAGCTATCACTTGGAATATCAACTTGCCCAAATGATACGTTTATCTTTGGAGCTGCATTACGTGGAGATATTAAGCACTCGTTTAAGTTAGATACAGTACTTGACGATGTTCAATACCTTAATGAACAAGCTATGCTTGGAACTTTCGATGTAGTAAAGGTATCATTTGGCGTATTTAATGAAATATCAGATAATTACCGTATTTTAAAATGTGGTGGTGCGCTTGGTTTTGGGTGTGGTCCGTTAGTTTTATCTAAAGATTATACAGATATAGCTGAGTTAAAAGGAAAAAAGATTGCGATACCTGGCATGAATACGACAGCGTTTATGGTGTTCAAAAAGTTCTACCCAGAATGTGCTGAGAATATAACTGAACTTAGGTTTGATGAAATCATGCCTGCAGTTCAATCAGGCGAATACGATGCTGGCTTAGTTATACACGAAGGGCGCTTCACTTACGGTGATTTTGGCTTAAATAAACTTGCAGACTTAGGCGATGTGTGGGAGCAAACATACCAATTACCAATACCATTAGGCTTTATTGCGATACATAAACGTAAACTTCATTTAGCTGATGAAGTAAATAAAATGATAAGCAACTCACTTGATTATGCCTATGTAAACACATTGGCTACATACGAGTTCGCAAAACAATATGCTATAGATATGGATGATCAAGTATTGAAATCTCATGTCGATTTATACGTTAACGATTATTCGTATGATTTAACAAAAGCAAAACATGCTATCAAGCAACTCTTAAATACTGATGATTCAGTATTTGTGTAACATTTAGGAGTAACAATGTCTGTATTAGTAGTAGCAAATCCAAACAGTTCAAAATATAACCCTGAGAAACTATCTAAAGTGGTCGAGATTTTATCTGATAAGTTTGAAAATGTGCGCTTAGTTTTAACTGAGTATAAGGGGCACGGCAAGGAGATTGCTGCAAACGCTACGGAAGATATTGTTATTGCTGCTGGTGGTGATGGGCTAATAAACGAAGTTGCGGGTTGCCTACTAGGTACAGAGAAGTGCTTTTCAGCATTACCTTTTGGTAATTCAAATGTTTTTTGCATTAACCATGGCATATCACTAAATCCAATCAAGGCTGCAAGCCAATTATCACTAGATAATAAAAAAACTATACCTGTTGGTAAAATCGATGAACACCATTTTATATCAATGCTTGGTTTCGGCTTTGATGCAGCCACGGTTGAGGGTGTTGAAAAACGCAATAGAACTACCTATAAAAATAAAACATTAGCACACATCATAAGTGGTACAAAAGTAGCAGTTGCAAACAACTTCAAAAAGATATCAGTATATGCACAAGGTAGGGAAATTCCTGCATACCATATAATAGTTTCACTAAACAAATATTATGCAGGTAAATACTTGCTTAGCAGGCAAGTTAAAAATGACTCACTAAACGTATTTATGATCGAGAAAAGTAACGTGTTCACATTACTGAAATCTGCAATCTATATGGCGGTATCACTAGGGCTACCTTGCTATAGAACATCTACAGATTATATCAAAGTAAAAAATGTTGATAAATGCCAAATAGATGGAGAATTTGTTGAGTTAAACAAATCTTCAGTTATTATACAAATCAAGAAAAATAATCTAAATATTATTTTATAAATAATCCCTTATTCTACAAAGATATATGTTTGTCTATCTAAATTAAGACAAAAAATGTCTTGATTTATTATTATTTTAGGAATAAAATGAATAATCAAATATAGAAGGGGGAAGATATGAAAGAAATTTCGTGTGATTCTAAAGTTATTATGGCCTATATTTATTCTTCATTATTTTGGGGAGTGATTGGTCTGCTAGCTGGCTTACTTATATCAGTACAGATGTGGGAAGCAGCGGCTAACTTTACAGAAGTGCTTAACTATGGCCGCCTAAGGACTGTGCACGTTAATGTGCTTGCTTACGGGCTTGGCATCACTGCTGAAATGGCGTTATTTTACTACATGGTTATTAGGTTAACTAAGCGTCCGTTATTATCTGCAAAGCTTGCTTGGTTTAATTTAATCTTATTAAACCTTGTTGTTTTAGCAGGTGCTATCACTTTATCAATGGGGTATACTCAGTCGTTGGAGTACGCTGAGTTTGAGTGGCCGATTGATATAGGTGTCGTTGTTGTTTGGGTTATTTTTGCTATTAATATTATCGGCACAATTTTACTACGTAAAGAAAAGCACATGTATGTTTCACTTTGGTATATTATTGCTACAATCATTGCTGTTGCGATTTTATACATTGTAAACAACTTGGCTATTCCTGTTAGTTGGATGAAGTCTTATCATCTATTTGCTGGTTTAAATAGTGCAAATGTTCAGTGGTGGTATGGCCACAATGCAGTAGGGTTCTTGTTTACAACGCCTATACTTGCAATGTTCTACTACTTCCTTCCAAAATCTACAGGCATGCCAATCTATAGCCACAGGTTATCCATTATATCTTTTTGGTCATTAATTTTCGTATACTTATGGACAGGTGCACATCACCTTGTTTACACACCGTTACCAGACTGGTTGCAAACATTAGGTATCGTGTTTACAATTATTTTAATTGCGCCATCTTGGGGTTCTGTCGTGAATGGTTACTTCACTGTTGGTGAGGATTGGAACAAACTGCGCACACAATACTTAACTAAGTTCTTTATCGCTGGTATCACATTCTATGCGCTACAAACTTTACAAGGCCCATCACAAGGTATCCGTGCGATTAGCTCATTAATCCACTATACAGATTGGGTTCCAGGCCACGTGCATATGGGCACAATGGGTTGGGTTGTTATGGTTGTTACAGCTTCATTCTATTTTGCTGTTTCTAAGATGTATAATACTGATATTTATAGCGAAAAGCTTGCTAATGTTCACTTTTGGTTAGTATTAGTTGGTCAAATCATGTTCTCAATCACTATGTGGATTACAGGCATCCGCCAAGGTATCATGTGGAAAGCTACAAACTCTGATGGTACATTGCTATATACATTTGTCGAGTCGCTAGTGGGCAACTATCCATACTGGCAACTAAGGACAATATCTGGTGTTGTGTTTGTAGTTGGTATGCTTGTGTTCTTATTCAACATGTATATGACTGTTGTTAAAGGCAAGCGCGAAATGGCAGCAGGCAAATAGGGGGCTACAATGAGTGAAAATAATATATATTCAAAAGCCATTCCTTTTATGGCATTAGCAGCAGTAGTAATCTTGATTGGTACAATCATAACAGTATTCGTACCGATGATGATGAAAGACATGCACCCAAAGTTAGACAATCTGCAACCATACACAGCGATTGAACTAGCAGGGCGTGATGTATACCAAGCAGAAGGGTGCTTCAACTGCCATACTCAAACAGTTCGCCCGTTAAAAGCTGATGTGTTAGCATACGGCGAATATTCTAAAGCTGGCGAAAACTATTACGAGCGTCCATTCTTATGGGGCTCTAAACGTACTGGCCCAGATTTAGCACGTATCGGTCAGAAATATTCTGATGATTGGCATATCGAACATTTTAAAAATCCACAAGCATTTTATCCGCTTTCTAACATGCCTAAATATACATGGTTAGAGTCGCAAATGGTTGATGCTAAAAGAACAGAAAGTGCTATGAAAATGTTGAAACTGCCATACACTGCAGAAGATATTACAGCACTAGAAACAACATCTAAGCTAGATGCAATAGTTGCTTATATGCAAGTGATTGGTACATCAGTTCCTGTTAATTCTTACGTAGCAGTTGATGAAGCAGATTTTGAAGAAGCAACAAACCCACTAGCTGGCAATATTGATGCGTTAAGAAGAGGGCAAGTATTATACAATAGAGATTGTGCAAACTGCCACGGTGTAAATGGTGAAGGCACGAACATCGCATCTGGCATGGACGCGTTAGCAACACCTGATTCAACAGATGGTCAATTATTTATCTCTATTGCAAACGGTATCGAAGGCGCAATGCCATCGCATATCAACTTCATGACTAAAAATGACATTTGGAGTTTAATGCTATACTCTAGAGATTTATCTGACAAAGCAAACCAATAAGGAGGAGAGTTATGCCACAATTTGAAGAACAAGATGACATTGATGCTATGACAAGGGAAGACACAGCTCACAAGCTTCCATTAGGGTGGGTTATCCTTTTTGTTGGATTAATATTATGGGGAGTTTACTACTTTGTAGCATATACTCCTTCAATATCAGGCTGGACACAAGATAGCGGCTTGGTTGAATCAATAAAGGGTGAATAATGTTTAGCGGCACTCTTTTAGTAGTACTAGGCTTTTTGCTCGTTGGAACGCTTGCGTATGCAATCTTTTTCTACTACTCTCCATCAAGGAAAAACGAAGTAGAGGAAGCAAAATACACAATGCTTGAAGACGATGACGAAGTGAAATAATCATAATATTGTGGCTATATGTAAAAGTATAGCCACATACTTTTAACTTGGGGAGAGTTATGGTAAATAGGCAATCTGTTATAAAATTTTTTAGAACGTTCGCAGTAGCATCATACATACTGATTCCTTTTATAATCACCCAAAATGGCAACAATTTAATACGCTTTGATATACCAAAGCTTGAGCTGTATTTCTTTAACACTATCATTACTTTCAATAATTTTTTTAATGCATCACTTTTATTAATTATAAGCGTCTTTTTATTCATAATAGCGACACAAATATTCGGCAGAATATGGTGCGGTTGGCTATGTCCTCAAGAGATTGGTAACGACTTTATAGATGTGATAGCATCAAAATTACGTAGCAAATCTTCTCGTTTTATAGCGAAAATATTGGTGAGTTTTTTCATCTCTTTTATGTTTGCTACTAGCACATTTTTCTACTTTGTATCACCATATGACTTATCTCAGTTTTTGCAATCATCAGGTGTGGTTATTGGTGGCTTGATATGGTTCTTTTTCTTCTTGTTTTTATTTTTAGATTATGCATTTGTTGGCCACAAATGGTGCAAATATCTTTGCCCATACTCAAAAATGTTAGGTGTAATGACGGATAACGATACATTATATGTAGGCATGTTAAAAGGCGAAGATGATAACTGCATCAAATGTCTTGCTTGTGTTAAAACGTGCCCAATGAAAATTGATCCACGTAAAACACCTGATAACGACTGTATCTATTGCGAAGAATGTATAAAAGCATGCGATAAGGTGCTAAAACGCAAAGGTGGTAAATCAATCCTTGGCTATGTATGGGGCGTGAACGACACATTTACACTAAAACGAGTTAATTTACTTATAACTATAGCTATAACTTGCATGCTAATATTATTTTTACTATACAATGTTGTGAAAAACGATGTAATATCAGTAGAGCAGCTAAACTATAACGGTGCAAACAGTACTTATACGGTCGAACTAGAAAATAAATCAGCCTTATCAATGGGTGTCAAGATAAATGCTGTTGATAGTAATGTTACACTTGAGCCTGACTATGTATTTATTAACAGGTTAGAGAAAATTGAATTGGATATAAAAGTCATCGGAACTACAAGCGATAATGTCGTTATTGAGTTCGTTGGTGATGAAACATATAGAAGTAAAATCGAATTAAAAAATAAATAATAGGAATAACTTATGAAATCAATGATAGTGTTGTTAATAATTGGGATAGGGTTTAATGTACTTATGTACGTGATAGCTGCTGATAACTTCGAAGGCGTTGTGGTTGATAAAGCTTATGAATCATCGTTAAAATATGACGTTGAAAAAAAGCAGAATGATACCGTTAAAGACATTATTGCAGATGTAAAAACTAATTCTAACAATGGTATAACGAGTATTGACTTCAAAATTGATAATACAAAAAGTGATTATGATAATATTGATGTAGAGTATGTTGTTTTATCAAAGCCGATTGGTAGTGATATTATGCTAGAAAAATCTGACAAAGGTTATGAAACATCTGAAAAGTTAGAGAATGGTTGGTATAAGCTGAATGTAACTGTTAAAGCTAACGATTTACGTATGGTTACATCAAAATCACTTTACATAGAGATGTAATATGAAATCATTATTTGTTTTGATATGTATTAGCTTAGTGGTGGGGATTGGTGCTTTTATGTGGTTCATATTTTCTAGCAAAAATGAACAATTTGAAGATATCGAAGCACCAAAATACCGCATGTTAGACGATGATGACTAACATAGAAAAACGTTGCGCCCACTGCAACCAAAAGCTAAGTAACTCAGCAACTCCAGATGCTGAAACAGGCAAATTCTTTTGCTGTGATGGTTGCAAAAGCGTTTACCATATTATAAATGATGGTGGTCTGGGGTCGTTTTATACGAAACGTACCGTTATCGATTATGACCCAGTTGAAAACATTCAAGTATCATCAGATAACTTTATTGAACATCTAGAAGCTACAAAAGAAGGGGACTTGGTGCTCACTGTAGCAATCTCAGGCATACGCTGCGCTGCGTGTGTATACTTGATTGAAAATTACCTTGTTAAGCAAAAAAATGTTAAGTCAATCAGGGTGAATTATGCAAATCATAAAGCAAAAATAACTTTTAATGATAATGATATATCGCTACAAGAAGTGCTAGATAGTATTACATCATTAGGTTATTGCCCATTACCAATCACAAACTTAAATTCAGAACTATATAAAGAGCGTAGAGATTATTTCTATAGGTTTATCGTTGGTGCATTTTTTACAATGCAACTTATGGTGTATTCGATTGCGCTTTACGCTGGATATTTTCAAGGTATTGATGACGGGCTGAAAAATCTCTTCCAGTTCATAGGGTTAGCGCTAGCAACGCCAGTTGTATTTTATGCAGGATATCCGTTTTACTCTCGTGCATACAATGCTATAAAGCATAAACATTTCACCATGGATACTCTTGCAACGTTAGGTGCTGGCAGTGCATATTTTTACAGCATAGTTGCGATCGTTGTTGGCAACGAAACATACTTTGATACAGCTTGTATGATTATCACATTGATATTGCTTGGCAAATTTATCGAAGCTGGCGTTAAGGAAAAAAGTGGCGATATTGTATCTAAGTTATTATCGTTAAAACCGACAAAGGTTAAAAAAATTGAACTAGATAGTGCCGGTAATATCGCAAACTTTGCAACAATTCCAATATCAGATTTAACAATAGATGATTATTTTGAAACAAGCGAAGGCTCAAATATTGCGGCAGATGGAACTATACATTATGGAGAGGCAGAGATTGATGAATCAATGCTGACAGGTGAATCTGTACCCGTTTTAAAGTCAACTGGTATGGATGTTTTTACAGGTACAAAACTTTCAAGAGGTACTTTAATTATAAAGGTTAAAAATGTTGGTAATAATACATTTTTGTCTAAAATCGCAACAACTGTAAGTGATGCCCAAAGTAGCCGTGCTAAGATACAAGATATTGCAGATCAGTTCATTGCATATTTTGTTCCGTTTGTAATATTTGTATCAATAGGTACATTTATTTATTGGTATGGCGTCGAAAACTCAGAGCTTTCAACATCATTAATGCGTGCAATTTCTGTATTAGTGATAGCTTGTCCGTGTGCGATGGGGCTGGCGACTCCGCTTGCTATTATCATGTCAGCTAAGAAGCTTTCAGAAATAGGCCTACTATTTAAAAACGGTGAAGCTATTGAAAGGCTTGCAAAAGTTAACGACTTTTATTTTGACAAAACAGGTACAATATCTGAAGGTAAAATGTCGGTAGTCGACTATACTGCACTAGATGATACCATGTTACAATTAGTGGCTTCAACTGCAATAAACTCTAGACATCCAGCATCGAAAGCGATAGCATCATTATGCGAAAATTTCATCAAAGTAGACAATTATGAAGATATTGCTGGCAAAGGAATAGTCGCAACTCTAGGTGTGGATAAAGTGTTGATAGGGTCAAAAAAATACCTTGAAGAAGAGGGCGTTACAGGGTTAGAATTTGATATAAACGATTGGTACAAAAAAGGATATACTGTTGTTTATGCAAGTGTAAATAATAGATACGTGGCATCATTTGGCATATACGATAGTATACGCTCAGAAGCATCTCATGTGATAACCGCGTTACAGAAAACAGGTTCAAGTGTAACGATATTGACTGGAGATAATAGCAAAGCAGCTGAAATAATGCTCAAAAATGCAGGGATAAATGCAGAACTACATAGCGAAATATCACCATTTGAAAAAGCTGAGATAATCAAAGGCGCGAAAAATAATAAGGCAACTGCCATGGTTGGTGATGGTATAAACGATGCTATTGCACTAACATCTGCGAGTGTCGGCATATCGATGCGAACTGGCACAGATATATCGCTTGAAAGTGCTTCAGTAATATTGCTCAGGAATGATTTAACATTGATTGTAAAAGCTAAAAATATTTGCATGAAAACTATTAATATAGTGAAAGAAAATTTATTTTGGGCATTCGGATATAATATTGTGGCGATACCACTTGCCGTTACTGGGCATATCCATCCTGTTATGTCAGCTGGGTTTATGGCAGTAAGTTCATTGCTAGTTGTTGGAAATTCGCTGCGAATTAAACGTATGTAGCTAATATCTATAGTAGATTGTCAGGAAGTATACGCCCATAATTATAAGAAAAATCATTGCAAATTTGTTTAAGATCGATACATATTTTATAGCTACAGAGCTAAATAGAGCCATAGTCATCATAGCTGCCGATGTTCCTAACCCGAA